>CAYUVA010000033.1:30175-53369 GCA_964448115.1 uncultured bacterium | reverse complement strand
GTACATAAGGTTCGCTGTAACCAGGATCAACCAGCTTCTGGTCGATGAGCACAAGGTGGCGCCTATCCCTTATTTCACATCGCTCAATGAGCCGTTCACGCTGAGCATGGCTGCGCACCTTTTCAGCTACTTCCCAGCCGGCGAGAAGGGGCGGGGCTTGAAGCAGTACCGCGCATCGCTGGAGAATCAGCTCTATACGCACCTGCTCGCCTACGAAGAGATCAAGCGCATCTACCGCCAGCATGACTGGCACGAGCCGATGATAACCTTCAACACCTGGGGTTCAGCGATCTACTATGTTGACAAGATGCTCTTCGATATCTGCTTAGCAAAGGAGAATGGGATAGATAAAAGGGACATCTATCGCTATTTGCATCGGCAGGCTTATGATTTTGCCAAAGGTCTCGATGCGGCAAGGCTAAATCGCAACGCCCCCAAGCTCAGGCGCTCGGTGGAGAAGATGCTGCAGTGGGTGCACAAGGTTCGCTATGGGCAGAAGGCTTTCGCCTGCTGTATCGACCACATCTATGGCAGCGAGCGCAAGCGCTGGGTGGATACTGTCGCCTTCGATTACTATGATCCCTATGTTGGTGGCTTGATGGAGCTTGATTTCCCGCGCATCATCCGTTTCCGCGAGAAGCCATGGGAGTGGCGAGTAGCGCCGGAGGGCTTCACTACCTTCAGCGTAGCTTATGCGAGGAACACGGCAGGCTTGCCCATCCATGTCCTGGAGAACGGGATGTGCTATCGCGGGGTGAACGATGTAGGAGTGCCTAGAGATGATGGAGCTTTTCGGGACCAGGTTCTCAAGAGCACCATCTTGGAGCTGCTGCGCACCATGAACCAGGGCGTGAAGCTGGGCGGGTATTACTACTGGTCCCTGACCGACAACTACGAGTGGGGCAGCTTCGAGCCTCGCTTCGGGCTGTTTGGCATAAAGTACTCCGAGGGTGCCAAGAGGCTGAGCACCGATATCTGCGGAAGAAACGCAGCCGGCTTGTATAAGCAGATCATCGCCGCCTTCAGGGACAAGGACAAGTCTCTACTCAAGGAAGTGCTTTTATCCGATGACCATCCCCGCTTCGGCGAATAATTCGATTATCACTCAAGGAAAGTGCAGCAATATCGCCCTTACTCAGATTAAGAAACATGTATGTGCCATTATTTGTCTTTTTGCACTCCAAGAATATGTAATGTAGCTCCTGCAAGGCGTCTAGGCATCGGGGGCTGGTTCGTGAATAAATATCTTGGTCGATCATAAAAATCTGTCCATTTTTTACAGCATTGATCTCCTTGTATTCTTCCCATTTTTTCACAGCCAAGTTCTTTTGTTGTTCATTGTTATTCCCCATGACCAGAATGATATCCGGGTTTCTCCTTAGCACCTCCTCAATTGAGAACTGCGGATATCTCACATCCAAGCCTTTTGCGATATTTATCCCACCGGCTTTCTCTATAAGCGTATTTACCATTGTCCCATCGCTAGCGGTTACGAGTGGCTGATGGCTGATCTGAAGAAATACGGTCGGCTTTGAACTGCCTATATTCTCCTTGACCGAGGCAGCGATCCTGTCCATCCGCCTTTTTAATGAATCAGCAAGCCTGGCACCAGCCTCCTTTACTCCAAGCAATGATCCCATGTCCCTTATGGTAGAAAAAAGCTGTGAAAAGTTGGATGGATTTATGATATATACCTTCAGTCCCACCTTCTCCATGCGTTGAATCATCCATCGGTAATTTCCATCTGCCGTTCCGATGATAAGGTCAGGCTTGAGGGTAAGGATAAGCTCCAGGTTAGGATCGATGAAACCGCCGATGCTTTTTATCTTCTTTGCCTGCGGTGGATAATTGCAGTACTCGGTAACGCCTACTAATCTGTCTCCCACTCCAAGAGCGAAGATGATCTCGGTTATATTGGGTGCAAGGGAAACCAGGCGCTCAGGCACGCCCTCAAGTTCGATCTCCCTTCCCAGCTCATCGGTTAGCTCCAGCGCCATGCTAGGCATGTTGCTACATAAAGCCAAAGCAATGGAGAGCAAAATTAAGAGGGTGAACTGATGGGATAATCTCATCAACAAGACTCCCTGATATAAAGGGTTGTTTATATAGTATCGCCTGGCGGAGTTAATCAATCAAATAGCATATCCCGTTCATCAGGATCGAGCGTGGTCAAAAGATAGCTCTTGACCCTTTCTGGGGTGTTGGGATTTCTTATCAGAGCTTTTTTGACCTTTATGTTGCTAATCCATCGTTCATTTCGTGCAATCATTAAAAGTATCTTAGATGAAATATTGGCGTTCTCAGCCAGGGTCAAGATTATATTTTCACTTGTATCATCTCTCCTTACCAGGTCAGCAAGCAACGATATCTTGCGCGACTCAGCGCCGTTGGGTTCGGTTTTGGCTGTAACCTGTTCTGGAGTAAGCTCCTTGAGTTGAAGCTTCTTTAGTTGGATTTTTAACAGTTTCTTCATGGAGGGTTTTACATTACCATCATCGAGCAGATGGCGCACCTCTTTGATGGTCATGAGTTTGATAATCGAGTTGGCGGTGATGACCGGCAGGTCTGGATTTCTAATAAGCTCCATCCTTGCTTGCTTTACAAAGCGCCATTTCTCGTGGTATGCGATAGCATTCAAATGCGCGCTGTTAGCGATGCGGCCGATGATACTCACTAACCTATCGATTGTAAGATTGGGATCATCAAGGATATGACCGAAGTTCTGTTGCTCGATTTCCTTTTTTCTGAGCTTAGCTTTTTCATCGCTCTGGACAGCCCCCCAGATCTCCTCGGTTTCTTGGTACATTAGGTCGATAAGTTGAATCTCTAGCTTTGTTTTGTATTCCTCGTATTTAGCGATATGATGGGGAGGTACCTTGTTTTTAAGACCTTCGAGTGCCTTCATCTTAGCCAGTATCCTGGCTGCCTTTCTGTCATACTCGTTGTTGGTATTGTGGTTTTCCATTATGTGTCCCTACCACAGGTAGTAACTACAAATTTCATGCCACCTACTTCGGGTTATATTCCTTTGTTTCGTTATCTTGTGTCAAGATCTCGAATCGAGCCAACATGAATATATATACCAATTTTTTCACTATTACCATACCACATTTCAAATCCTATTCCAAGATACAACTACGACCTTGAGAACAGATCTCAATAATCTTATTTCAATTATTTATCAAAATGTAAAACAACCTACCTGCAAATATCCTACCCAATCAAGATATTATAAGTATGATGGTGCAGGTTATCATCAGAATAAATGTTGACCCTAGTGGCAAAAAGATCCTGGATATCAAGAATCACACGCTGCTCTTCGTTTCTTAGCGCTAAAGCGACCTTTGGATGAACTCGCAAGGTAACCTCCTTTACAGGATTGCGGTAGAGCATCTTGTAAAGCTCGCGATAGATTTCGTAACAGACGGTGCTCACATCCTTGATCTGCCCGCACCCATCGCAGTAGGGACAAGGGGTGCAAAGAAGCTTATCAAGGCTCTTTCGCACCCTTTTTCGAGTTATTTCAACCAGACCAAGCGCCGTGAAGTTGTAGATATAACTTCTTGCGTGATCCTTGGACATCTCTTCTTCGAGCACCTCCAGTACCTTTTGACGATTCTCCTTGAGAAGCATATCGATAAAATCGATTACGATGATACCGCCCAGGTTTCGCAGCCTTATCTGCCTGGCTATCTCCCTGGCTGCGTCCATGTTGGTCTTAGTGATGGTATCCTCCAGGTCATCCTTGCCCACAAACTTACCGGTATTTACATCGATCGAGGTCAACGCCTCCGTCTGCTCGATGACCAGGTAACCGCCGGACTTGAGCCAAACCTTCTTCCCCAAAGCCTTTTCGATCTGCTGCTCGATGCCATACTCCTCGAAGATCGGTATATTTTTTGTAAATAGCTTCACTTTCGAGGTCTTATCCGGCATGTACTCGTTCACCATCTCAAGGCATTTCTCGTAGTCATCTTCGGAATCGAGCAGGATAGCCTCGGTCTCCGAGGTAAGAAAGTCCCTGATCGCACGATAAATAGGATCAAGGTCAGTATGGATAAACGCAGGTGCTTCTATATTCTCAGCCTTTTGTTGGATCTTCGCCCAGACCTTCTTGAGCATTCTCATATCCGCCTCGAAATCCTCTTTCCCCTTCCCTTCCCCGACGGTTCTTACAATGAAGCCTTCCGATTCATTGCTGAGTTCCTCTATGATAGACTTTAGCCTTGCTCTTTCGCCTTCATCGATAATGCGTCGCGAGACACCGACATGCTTAACCGTCGGCATGTAAACCAAAAAACGACCCGGCAGGTTAATATAAGAGGTAACCCTTGCCCCCTTGCTGCCCAGCGGCTCCTTGGAGATCTGCACGAGCACCTGCTGCCCCCGTTGGAGGAGATCCTCTATGTGCAGATCATCCGGCTTGGCGTAGATGCGTTCCCGGTGCTCGTTTCCCCGCTCCAATTCATCCTCTTCTCCATCGATTATCATCTCGCTTAGGTCATCAAGTGGTTCAATGAAGTCTTCCACATAAAGGAAGGCATCCTTGCTCAAGCCGATATCGATAAAGGCAGCCTGCATGCCAGGGAGTACCTTGGTTACTCGTCCTTTAATGACCGAGCCAACCAGCCGTTTATGCTTGCGACCCTCGATGATAAGCTCAACTAGCTGGTCATTTTCTTTGATGGCGATTCGGGTGTCGTAGGGACCTTTATTTATGATTATCTGTTCCATTTACCTGTTTTTGCTATACGGTTGCGTTTCACGATGAGGGCTGTCTTTCGTCCCTTCGGGGCAAGGGTTGGATACTCGTATTGCCAGGCATAAAAAGGTATTCTTATCATTCCTTCACATTGAGATATGGTGCCAGGGGACTGATCAACCCAATGGTGTCTGAAGCGCGGATCTCGATCAAGTAGAGTCCTGAAGGTGCACCTGCGCCGATCCTTATATAAAAGCCATAGACGCCGTCATTGGGGTCAAAGTCAGCATGACGACCATCATCCCAAAGCGTGATCCCGGTCTCAACGCCCTGGTAGTAAAGCTGTACCCACTGGATATCTTCCAAGCCATCCAGGTCGGCAACCAGGGCTATGATGGTGAGATCGCCGCCACCGGCTGTGCCTAGGCGACTGCTCATATAGCCCATGATCATTATTTCAGGCGCATAGCCAGGGGGTGGAGTTCTTGTTGGGGTGCGAGATGGCGTGGCTGTTTGGGTTGGAGTTGATGTCCGCGAGCCGGGGGTTGCCGTGGCTGTGGCTGTAAAAGTACCTTCTATTGTAGGCGTTACTGTCGGCGTGGCTGTGGCAGCGGAATACTCATAGATCCTCACATCATCGATGTACCAGCCAGGCAGCGGATCTCGCGACCAGTCCATACCTAAGCGCCACCCGATTAGCACCATACTCCCGGCATAATCGCTCAGATCGACTTGAACCTTTTCCCAGGCAGGATTCGGATTGTAGCTATATCCAGGCTCGCCGCCCAAGCCATCGACCTCGTCGAACGGATAGCCACCTTCGGGGAATACTACCTGCCAGCTTGTTCCACCATCAACGCTGACTCGAATATTGCCACCATCGTAGGCATGCTCCGAGAAGCCATCGATCTGATACCAGTGCCAGAAGCTGAGCATCGGCGTCCCAGACACGGAACCAAGGTCGATCACCGGGCTGACCAGGTCGCTGTATGAGCTTACATCCTCGTAGTTGCCATCGATATTCGTTCCCCAGCAATTAACGCCACTGTAAGCCGAGTCGGGTCCTACCCACATCGGCTGCCCCCATTCCCATACCGTTGATGTGCCCCTGACCTCGAAGATAGCAGCATCCTCGAAGTCCTCAAAGTAGGGGAGAAGTATCGGGGTCGGCGAGGGTGTGCTGGTCGGCGTGCCGCTGGGGGTCAATGTAGGAGTACGGGTAAAGGTCTGGGTTGGCGTCATGGTAACCGTGGCGCTCGGAGTTGCACTCGCCGTCTGAGTCGGGGTAGTGCTCGGCGTTGAGGTCAATGTGATGGTCGGTGTCGAGGTTACCGTAGGGGTGCTCGTCTCCGTGCAGGTGGTGGTCGGGCTTATAGTACTCGTCCCTGTCGGAGTATGCGTGGGGGTGGTGCTTGGCGTATCTGTAATTGTCGGGGTATGCGTAGTGGTTGGGGTTTTCGTAGCAGTCTCGCTTGGGGTTGCGGTCGGCGAGCCGGTGCTCGTGGTTGTGGGCGTAGCGCTCGGCGTCATGGATGCGGTCCCGGTTGGCGAGGTAGTCTGCGTGTAGGTGGGGGTGCGACTCGGCGTGTTGGTAGCAGTGGAAGATGGGGTTAAAGTCGGCGTTCTGCTCGGGGTGTTGCTTGGTGTTCTGCTTGGAGTGCGGGTGGGGGTATCGGTCGGGCTTGGGGTTGCGGTCGGCGTCGAGGAGGGAAGGATGGTCGGCGTGCTGCTGGCAGTCAGGGTCGGCGTTTGCGTAATGGTATGAGTCGGCGCTTGGGTCGGGGTCTTTGTAGCGGTACCGGTCGGGGTTGTGCTCGGCGTCAAGGTAGGAGTACGAGTTGAGGTAATCGATGGAGTCAGTGTCGGAGTATTGGTGCTGGTCGGTATATCCGTAACCGTGGGGGTGTTAGTCGGTGTTAGGGTAGGCAATGCAGTTGGTGCTGAGGTGAAGGTGTTGGTCGGGGTTGCACTCGGAGTAATTGTCGGCACACCACTCGGAGTTGCGGTCGGGGTCGCTGTCGTGGTTGGAGTATAGGTCGCCGTCGGCGTATCGCTGGGGGTCGCTGTCGGGGTCAAGATTATCCCATCGAAGACCTCGACATAATCGATATACCAGCCGGGGAAGGGATCTCCAGCATCATCGGTACCGAAGTGAAAATCAATGAGCACATCATAACCTATATATGCGCTCAGGTCAGCCATGACCATGCTCCAGCCGACTGCGCTCTCGCTGGAGTAGCCCGGCTTGTAACCCAAACCTTTGACAGTACCAAAGTCATAATATGGCGTCGGCGTGATGATTGACCAATTCTCTCCGCCATCTATGCTTATCTTGATATTCCCGCCATCCCAGTTCTGCTCGCAGAGATACCAGTGATATAAGGTGAGCACCGGGATGGTTAAGTTCCCATCGGCAAGGCTCAGGTTGGGGCTGATCAGGTGGTACTGCCCGCTGTTTATATAATAGCCATCGATGTTTGTCCCCATGCAGGCACTCCCCTCATAGGGCGTCGAGGGACCGACCATGGTCGGGAAGCCTCTTTCCCATAATGCGCCCCAGTAGCCCCATCCATCAGGATCAGCCTCGAAGTCCTCCACATAAGGCAAGGGTCTAGCGGTGCCGGTCGCAGTGGGGGTGAAAGTCGCGGTCGGAACCTGCGTATGAGTATAAGTAGGTGTCGATGATGGCGTTGATGTAGGTGTAATTGAAGGGCTTAGCGTATAGGTCGCGGTCGGTGTTCTGGTAGGTGTGCGGCTCGGGGTCGAGGTCGGCGATGTAGTGCTTGTATCGGTAGGAGTAAAGGTCGGGGTGAAACTCGGCGTTACGCTTGGAGTAAAGGTCGGCGTGAACGACGGAAGCTCGGTGGGAGTGCCGCTTGGAGTGTTACTCGGTGTATGGGTAGGGGCGCCGGTTGGAGTGAAGGTGTTGGCTAAAAGCTGGACATTATAATCAGCGCCGAAGCCATAAGCGCTCCCATCAGATGGATATACCAGGAAATAATACTGCCCGCTGGAGTTGAAGGAATACTGGATGGAGCACTCGCCATAAGGTGGACTCGATTCGCAGAAGGCTAGTGGGGTTGGTTGTGGCGGATTGCCATAAAGATAGATGCTGGTTAGGACATCGGTGCCCAGTTGCGATGTCCAGATAGTGTATTCGCGCCCTGTGCTCGCAATGAAGGTGTGCCAGTCAGGGTCTGCATCGTGGCAGAAAAGCTCCTGGATCGGCGCTCCATTTGTATCCATAAAGACAGCATTTTCATAAGTATCATTCCCAGCGCCGTACTCGTAGGGATCATCGTTATAACAGGGTGTATATGTCGGCGTGGCGCTCGGGGTTAAACTTGGTGTCATTGTCGGGGTAGTGCTCGGCAAAGTGGTCTGGGTCGAGGTGGGTGTGTTGCTCGGAGTACGAGTTGGCGTTACAGATGGGGTATTGGTCGGCGTCCTGCTCGGAGTAACCGTTGCTGTATCGGTTACAGTTGTGGTCGGAGTTGATGAGGCGGTCGCGCTTGGGGTTGCTGTAGCAGTCGGCGTAGCGCTCGGGGTTCCGGTCGGTGTCAGGCTCGGAGTGTTGCTTGGCGTTCTGGTCGGCGTAATCGAGGGCGAATTGCTAGGCGTTAGCGTCGGCGTCATTGTCTCTGTAACCGTTGGCGTGTTGGTTGGCGTAGCACTTGGAGCCCCGGTCGGCGTGTTGGTGAGCGTCAGAGTCGGAGTTGCGCTCGGTATGGCGGTCGGCGTATCGCTCGGTGTCGGCGTGGGAGTATTACCGCAGATATAAGGCACCACCAGCTTGGGAAAGCGATCTTTATCAAAGATTCCCCAGTACGGTTCCACTGGATGCGAGGTCTTCCATGCCTGATCATAAGCCTCGAAGTAAGAGAATAATAGACTCGTGTCCTGCAAGTCGATGTAAAAATCGCGCTGTCCCGCCTGGTTGCAGAAGCTGCAGTTGACATCCCCGTCAGTCGGCAGACCGGTCTCCTTGTGAAAGACCATTCTATCGGTCCTAGATTTGATCAGGCTATCCATGTTCTGCATCCAGGCAATGGCATCACTCACGCTACTCACCGCCGGATCCCAGTATGGATGGCTGTTGGGCATCAAGAAATCGCCGAGATAGACGAGGTTATCATCGTATATATATTCGTAAGCAGGCTCCGAGGTGCTCACTGACCTGCCGGTGCTTGTGCGCACATCCTCCATAGCCTGCACGAGCTGTTGCAGATTGTAGTCAGCATACAGCCCCTCGTTTCCTATGCAGTAAGCATCAACATAAGATGATTGCGACTTGGCATCGTTTAGCTCGCTGGCATTCGTGGGGTCCCAGATCCCCATGATCACGCCCTGGTAGTCGAGATCTCGTGCTATCTGTGGAATAAATCTAAGATTATCTCGCGCTGAGTAGGTGATCACCCCGCGCACCCCCACATTATAAAGGGTGGCAAGGTCAGCCGTGATCGTGTTCAGATCCGGGTTCCACTGCACATCCATGCCGGTAGGGCTGTAGCTTACCCAGCAGAGGTCGGGATCGAAGCTGACCGCGGTCGGGGTTATCGTTGGCGTGCTGGTCGGCACTGCCGTAGCGGTCATAGTGGGCGTGTTACTAGGGGTGGTAGTGGGAGTCAATGTGGCGGTCATGGTTGGCGTACCGCTTGGGATCGCAGTCGAAGTCCTCGTTGGCGTATTGGTCGGTGTTCTGGTAGGTGTATTGCTTGGTGTATTTGTCATGGTAAAGGTCGGCGTTATGCTCGGAGTAGCGGTCGGGATGCTTGTGGATGTTGGTGTCCATGTCGGTGTTCTAGTTGGGGTATTACTGGGTGTGTTCGTAATTGTAAAGGTAGGCGTCCTTGTTGGAGTGTAGGTTGGTGTATTTGTCCTGGTAAAGGTTGGTGTCCTTGTCGGCGTATCGCTGGGGGTATTAGTGCGAGTGTAGGTCGGTGTGCGGGTCGGTGTTCTGGATGGCGTTCTAGTCGGAGTATATGTGGGAGTTGCACCGGAGCCTAGTCCCGTATAGAGGCTCGCATAAACGATCCCGCCGGAGTAACTGATATTGTTAACCTGGACATTGGTGCTAGTGCCGCTGTATCTTTTGCTGCTCGGATTTGTGGTGTTATTGAAGTTGGTCTTGCCGCTGCTTCCTGGAAATACATCCCCTGCATCGCCTCGGTTACTATTGCACTCCAGATGACAGGCGCCATCGGCTTGTTCGAGCGCCACCAGATAATGAAGACTGGCACTTTCCACACAGCCACCGCAGTTCTCTTTCTGGTTGGTGGTCGTATCATCATCGATATGCCAAATACAAAGCCCAGAGTTGTATAGATAGCGATCGAAGCCAGAGCTTTGCGAGGTGCGGTTTTCGAGCAGGAAATACTCATTGGCTGGAGAGCCGTTGGTCCACATCTTGTAGGCAACCGGGGTATTAGCCACCTGAGGGATAGCCTCGTTTATGCGGTCATAGGTAACCACGATGGGATTTAGCCAACCCAGCTTGGTTTTGCACCAGGCGCTCATGTGGACTGGGTATTCAGGATGGCTTCCGTCTCCTCCCCAACTGCCTCCAGCCATCAAGCACCAGTTGCCGACCCCCTCGGAGCTGCCATCTGTATCATACAGATCGGGTAATCCGAGGGCATGACCATACTCGTGGCAGAAGACGCCGATCTGGATCATAGTCGAGCCATTGCAGGCGAGCCCAGGCTGGATCACATAGTCGTTGATCCTGATATATCCTCCACCGTTGCGGGCATCATTGGTTGTATATGTATTGACTCTTGGCGGCTGCGTGTAAGGATACCATCCGCTCAGCGTCCAGCTATGCGACCAGATCTGGTTGCCAGCACCGCACTCGCCGCCGATGCCTGCATGGACTATTACCAGCGTGTCAACATAGCCATCATCATCCCCGGAATTCGGAATCCCGTCCGGTCCATCGTTATCATACTGAGCAAAGTTGATAGAGGGATCGGCAAGCTGGATCACCTCGTAAACAAAGCGACCAGCATTCGATGTGCTTGCCCCTTCGCTACACAAACCGTTGCAGCCGTTGGGTCCCTGGTAATAGGTATTCGTATTGCTCACCTTGTACCAGCCGTAAACCGTGCCATCTACCTGGAAGTTATTGTAGGAGATCTCCTGGTAATACTGCTTCATGGTCCCTGTTGGCCATGGTCCATCGAAAAGCTCGGTCTGAAGGTTCGATATAGGCCAGTCATGGGAGCCGGTATTAGAGAATTCTCCGCAAAGAACCGGTAAGTACCTGGTCCCAGTAACTGCTAGCCTGCTTTTTCCATCCGTCGTGGTTGTAAGGCGCGGTTTCTCGGGACTCTCGACCCTTCCCAGCCCGACTTCCATCATCTCCTTTAGCTTTGGGGGTAAAACAGCCCCTTCTTTTGGGGGAACGATAGCAAGGGAGTTCGAGGAGACCAGGGTAACAAGTATAGCGGCAAGGAAAAGTTGGGCGATTATCTTGACCTTAATGCCGGGTGATAGAATGAACTTGTTTCTACACCGACCTTCATCTACATACATATAGGAGTTTCTCCGGCTTAATTGAAATAGATCCAAACAGTTACTGCATGTATAAAATAATACATTGCCCTTTTTTATTAACCTAAAAAAACGATTTAATCAAATGACAGCACCACTGATTAACATGAGAGATAATAAAAACAACTTTCTTGATTTTATCCTTTTCCAATTGCGCAATTATCGAGCTTGTAATCTGATCGAGTTGTTTGTTATATTTAATGGCAATAGCAGCGGATAAACCGTGATATGGGGAGAAATAACCTTCAATGGCAAAGATAATATTCTCCAAGGAAGCCAGGAACCTGATCGCCCAGTTGAATAAAGGGGACTGGGAAGACGATGAGGCTCGACGCAAGCTGGTTCGCGATATCCTTAACCTTCCCCATGTTCCAGCGCGCTCGGTGGTCGATATCCTCTTTCGTACATACCTAGATACCAATCCCAAGCTGAAAAGCGAGAAGCTGCTTGCCATCGAGGAGATCTTGATCAAGTTGCATGATCCCAGGCTGGTCGAAGACCTGGTCAATAGCGCACAGTCGGTGATCGATGGTCAGACAAGAGAGGTTATCTTCAAGGTATTATACCAGACCGCCACTAACGATGACGATCATCGAATACTCAAGCTGCTCAAGAATAAAGATCCCGATCTCAGGGAAGGAGCACTGAGGGTCGTGCGCAAGATAGGAAACCGCAGCACCTTCTATAAGCTCAAGGACATGCTTGCTGAGCCTGGATGGTATAGTAAATTGACTGCCTACCAGGCGCTTTTCGATCTCGACACCAATGAGGCTCTAAGAGTCTTAAAAGAGGCGATCTCAAGCAGTTTGAAGCGTGATATAGACGGCATCCTGGAGATCCTCGCCACCTCAAAGGATCGCGCTGTTGTCGAGTTCTTAGTTACCCTAGCATCACACCAGGATCACCATGTCCGCCAGCGGGTAGCTGAAACTCTCGGATTATATAAAGATGCTATTGCCCAGCAGGCCCTGGCAAATCTTCTTGGCGACGATGTCCCAAGGGTGCAACACGCTGCTGCAGAGAGCCTGTTGAAGGTCGCTGATTCCAAGGTAAACGCCAGGGTGATCACTACCATCGCCAAGGCTGATCCACGCCTGAAGGTTACCCTGCTTAAAATATTGTCAAAAACTGGCGACCATGGCACCATATCGACGCTGATCAACTGCCTTAAGGATAAGGATATCTTCGTTCGCCAGGAGGCGGTCAACGCCATGAGCAAGCTGGGCAAGAGCAAGGCGATCAACATGGGCAGGATGGTGATCGATATGATGCGCGACTCGGATGTCAATATCAGAAGAGCCGCCGCTGACATACTGTCCAAGCTAAAGGATCGCACCCTGATGCACGATCTATTCACCTTCCTCAGAGATGAGGACTGGTGGGTACGAGAACAGGTGGCAGCAGCGCTCGGAGAGATAGGTGATGAATCCCTAACCGATATGATCTTGCCGCTATTGGATGACAAGGACGAGAACCTGCGCCGTTATGCGGTCGAGATCGTTGCCAAGATCAAGCCGCAAAAGGCTTTCAAGCCATTATTGAACCTGGTAAAGGATAATGACTGGTGGATAAGGGAGCGCGCCATAGAGGCACTAGGCAGTATCGGCGGGGCAAAGGTGCTCCCCTTGCTTAAAAAGCTGCTCGCCACCAAATCCTTACAGGGCGCTGCCGTAAAGGCTCTCGGAGAACTCGGTGATACGGCTGCTGTTGAGCCACTTGTGGAGATGACTTCCGAACAGCAGACCAAGGATGTTCGCCTGGAAGCCCTGAACGCTCTGTCCAGATATGAGGGTGATCCTAGGGTGACCGAGATATTGAAGCAGCTCTCGACAGATACTGACAAGGAAGTGCGACTGAAAGCCAGGGAGCTACTCAAGATGCACGAGCAGCACATCGATATCGAACAGATCAAGAAGATGGGGGAGGTGGAGTGGAAAAGGAGTTTCCTATCCATTCTCGATCAGCTCCTGGTCGAGGTGAGGGAGAAGAACGCCTCGGATCTTATCATATCATCAGACTTTGAGCCGATGATGAAGTACTACGGAGAGGTGATCAAGATCCGAGAAAAGAAATTCAGCGAGGATGAGGTGGTCAACATGCTACAGGAGATAATGGCTCCTGCGCAGTGGGAGCGCTTCGAGAGGAACATGGACCTCGATATGGCTTACGAGACTCCGCTGGGGGATCGCTTTCGGGTCAATATTTATCAGCAGCGTCTCGGCATCTCCGCCGTCTTCAGGGTCATCCCCGAAGAAGCGCCTACCATTCGAGGACTGGGTATGCCGGAGATCTTCGAGCGCTTCACCCAGTTGCACCAGGGCATGATACTTGTAACCGGACCGGCAACCTGCGGCAAGACCACCACGGTTGCTGCCCTTATCAACCATGCCAACGAGACACGAAATGACCACATAATCACCATTGAAGATCCCATCGAATATATCCATAGCAACAAGAACTGCCTGGTCAATCAGCGCGAGGTGGGAAGAAACACAGATTCGTTCGCGGTTGCGCTGCGAGCGGCGTTACGCGAAGACCCCGACATCATCCTGGTGGGAGAGCTTCGCGACCTGGAGACGATCCAGATGGCAATCACCGCCGCCGAGACCGGGCATCTAGTCTTCAGCACCATGCATACAACCAGCACGGCAAAGACCATCGACCGTATCATCGATGCCTATCCGCCGACCCAGCAGCCACAGATACGAACCATGCTTTCCGAGTCGCTGAAGGCGGTGATCTCGCAGCAGTTGGTGCGCAAGCGCGATGGTGGTGTAACTGCCGTATTCGAGATCCTAGTCTCCACGCCGTCGCTCTCCAAGCTGATCCGGGACGGCAAGACCTATCAGGTCGCCTCGGTGCTGACCACGGGGCGAGGCGCCGGCATGCAAACTATGGATCAAGCGCTCGGAGACCTGGTCAAGCAGGGGATCATCTCCGGCGAGGAAGCCTTCCGCAAAGCCTTTGATAAAAAGGAGTTCGAGCACTTTGTGCGCAAGAAGGCTTGACTATCTAATCATTACAATAGATGGCTAAGATAGATACATTCTTGAAATTATTGGTTGAGCAGGGCGCTTCGGATCTGCACATCCACGCCGGCTCGCCCCCTATCTTCAGGCATCAGCAGGAGCTTATACGTTTAAAGTACCATACCCTGAGCGATGCCGATGCCTGGGCGCTCATATCCGAGGTGCTCAACGACAAGCAGCGAGAGATACTGGAAAAAAAGAATGATCTCGATCTCGCTTACGAGGTGGAGGGTCTTGCGCGTTTCAGGGTGAACCTGTTTCGGCAGAGACATGGCGCAAGCGGGGTTTTTCGGCGCATTCCAGCCAAGATACCGAGCGTTGAGGAGCTTGAGTTGCCACCGGTAGTTCGCAAGTTCGCCTACCTTAACCAGGGATTGATATTGGTAACCGGGCCAGCCAGTTGCGGCAAGACGACAACCCTGGCTGCTATAATTGACGAGTGCAATAATAATCGGCGAGATCATATCATCACCATCGAGGATCCGATCGAGTTCATCCACACTAACAAAAAATGCCTTATCAACCAGAGGCAGGTCGGCTTGCATACCGATACCTTCGCAGCGGCGCTTCGTTTTGCACTGCGCGAGGATCCTGATATCATCCTGGTCGGCGAGCTTAGGGACCTAGAGACAATCCAGATGGCCATCACCGCTGCCGAGACCGGGCACCTGGTGCTGGGGACCCTGCACACGACCGATGCCGCCAAGACGATCACCCGCATCATAGACGCCTTTCCCGCTTCTCAACAGGCGCAGATCCGCACCATGCTCAGTGAGTCGCTAAAGGGGGTTATCTCGCAACAGTTGGTCAAAACGGTCAAGGGGAAGCTCAAGGCGGTGATGGAGATCCTGGTATCAACAACATCGTTACCCAAGCTAATCAGGGACAACAAGATTTACATGATCCAAAGCATCATGTCCACCAGCAAGGGATTGGGGATGCAGATCATGGATGAAGAGCTACTTCGTCTTCACAACGAAGGTATCATTACCGGCGATGAGGCGTTCAAAAAGGCTCATGATAAGACCAAGTTCGAGCACTTGATAGATGATGACTTCCTAAAAGCGATGGCGCAGCCCGATGCCGAAGATTGATGCATTCCTGAAGATCGTGGTCGAGCAGGGTGCCTCTGACCTGCATCTGGTCTCCAACGCCTCTCCCATTTTGCGCGTGAACGGGGACCTGGTGCCGATCAAGTTCCGCACCATCTCCGATGCCGATGCCTGGAAGCTGTTCGATGAGATCATCCCTTCGGATCGCCTGAGACAGTATTATCTTGAACACCACGATGTCGATTTCGCCTATCATATTCCTGGAGTCGGCAGGTTCAGGGTCAATCTCTACTATGATCGCAACGGGGTTGCTGGAGCCTTCCGACTAATCCCGGAGCGCATCCATACGCTTGAGGAGCTTGATCTTCCCCTTGCTCTGGAGTACTTTGCGCACCTTGAGCGGGGATTGGTGCTGGTTACAGGACCGACTGGTAGCGGGAAATCAACCACCCTGGCTGCCATTATAGACATAATCAACAACAACTACTCGAAGCATGTAGTTACCATCGAGGATCCCATAGAATTCGTACATAATCCCAAGAAATCGTTCATCTCCATGAGGGAGCTGGGGACACATACGCACACCTTTGCCGCGGCGCTTAAGAGCGCACTTAGAGAGGCTGCCGATGTGATCCTGGTCGGCGAGATGCGAGACCTGGAGACCATTAGCCTGGCAGTAACTTGCGCCGAGACCGGGGCGTTGGTGTTCGGCACTTTACATACAAACTCGGCAGCAAAGACCATAGACAGATTGATCGATGTATTCCCCTCGGATCGCCAGGAGCAGATGCGGGTCATGCTTTCGATGAGCCTTCAGGGGGTGGTGGCACAGCAGTTGCTCAAGACTGCTGATGGCAAGGGAAGGGTGGCGGCAGTGGAGATACTAAAGGGGTCATTTGCCTTGGCTAACCTCATTCGCGAGGCAAAGTCCTATCAGATAAATTCACTGATCCAATCGACCGACTATGAGACCACCGGCATGATCAGCATGGATCAGTATCTAAGGCGCCTGGTAGAAAAAGGAAAGGTAACCGTCGAGGAAGCCCGAAAGAAAGCAATTGACAAGACCCGCTTCATGGCAGAGCTGAGTCAGTGAGATCTGGTTCAACCAAAAGACTTTCCTACACATTAGCCCAAACCTTCAGTTTGAAATTGCTTTTTTGGGATGATTTCGGCAAGAGCCTTAAGTGAACAGCAATGGCTCAAGACCTGAATTTTTATTGATCATATTATGAGCGCCTTTTGTAAGGGAATAAATTACGATACAAGAATGTTCAACATATTGATGATATTATTCTAAAGGTAATGAAACAATTATCTAAAACAGTTATTAGATTAAAACCAGTAGTTACAGGCATTGTATTATTGTTGCTGTACAGTTGCTTCAGGGGCGATGTTGCTATGGTTATCTGCCAAGATGCTGACCGACAGATCAAGGTCGAATACAGCGTAAATCACAAGTATTGCCTGGCGACACATATGGATCTAGGGTGTATTGATGAAATCAATGCTTCGCAAGATGATTTATGTGGAGATTGCATCAATATCCCTATCAAAGATCATTATTTACCTACCCAACAGGTTCAACTTGTACTCAACCAAGCCATAAGTATGGGATTCACCAGCAGATCGGATCCTATCCAAGGTATGGAATGGGCATCTCATGTTACAGGGCAGTTTAATGGTTCATCTACTCTGAAATTGATTTACACAACCGTTCTTCTGATCTGAGCAATCCCAGATATAATATTTTTCACTCGTTTTTCATCACCACACTCTGAATAAGGCTATACAATCATAAAATTCCCCAATAAACACAATAAAAAGTGAAAAACTGTAGGAGCTTTTTAGGTAATGAAAATGAATCTGATAAACAAGGCGATTATTATCATCGAATTATGGGCGATATTGTTCTTATCATTAGTAACCACTGCTGTTTATGCTGAAAATATCGAGCCGGTCGATCTCTTGACCATCGAAGCGGCATGGAAACTAGCCCTGGAACACAGTCCGAGTCTCATCGCGTACAGAAAACAAATAAGCATTGATAACGAAAATGTCCGGCAGGCAGGTCTGTTGCCAAATCCTGAGCTAGAGTTGGAGATTGCAAAGTTCGCTAGTGGTTACAAGGCTGCTGAAAATACCATCATGCTTAGTCAAGAAATTCAACTAGGTAAAAAGCGAAACAAGCGTATCCAGATCGCAGAGTCTTTGAAAAAAATCACCCTCCTAGAGCTCGAATCGTTGAAGCAAGACATACTCGCTGAGACCACTGCTGCACTCATCCAGGTGGCATTCTGGCAGGATATGGTTGTATTAACTGAAGAGCTAGCTCAATTGAACGAACAGATGTATCAGGCTGTCAAAGACAAGGTGGAAGCTGGGGCTGTATCCTATCTGGAGCAAATAAAAGCAGAGACAGCATTTGAGCAAAGCAAGCTGGAGCTAAAAAAGGCTCAAGGTTCGCTCAATGCGAGCAGGATCAAGCTGTCATCAAATTGGGGTAATGAAAAGCCGAACTTCCAAAAGGTGCTATGGGATCTGCAAGATATAAACCTAGCACCTCCATTGAAAGAGTTAGCCAAAGCTCTTACCAATAATCCGGATGCCATCCGACCCTTTACAAACATGGTGCTTAAAGAGGCAAACCTGGAGCTGATGAAGGCACAGCGGTACCCGAACCTCGCTATCGGCGTGGGGGGCAACTATTTCAATGAAAGCGATGAGGTAACCTCTATCATCCGGGTCTCTCTCCCCATTCCTATCTTGGACAGAAATCAGGGCAACATCGCAGCAGCTAGATACGATTGGTCAAAAGCTCATGCTGAACAGCGGATGGTTGAAACCAGGATAAGTACCGAATTAAACCAGCAATATCAATCGCTTCAGACTGCTCTGGATGAGATTATTACCTTAAAGGAGAGCATCCTGCCTAGTGCTGAAAAAGCCTTCATTTCAGCTCAGGAGGGATATGAAGAGGGCAAGTTCGAGTATCTCGATGTTCTCGACGCACAGAGAACATTTTTTGAGACACGAAGCCAGTATCTACAAGCATTAAAAGAATATCATCTAATAAAGAGCAGCATTGATCGCCTAACCGGTGCTTATTCGCTTGGTGAAAACAAAAATAAGGAAAACAAATTGCCAGGAGGAAATGATGAGAAAAGCTATCAGTAAATTTATATTGTTGATAATGGTTTTTCTAACAGTTTTCTTGTTCATTAATGCTAATTATTCGCAAAATGAGCAAGAAAAGCGGGAGCCAGAATTAGAATCAGTCCATGAACACGATGAGAATGGTCATGACCACGAATATCATGGAGACCTAAACACTCTGGATATGAGCATAGACGAGATCTTAGACCTCGAATGCGAGCATAATATCAAGTCAATTGATTGTGGTCATTGTCGATTCGAGGTGGGAGCGGTAAACATTGATCCAAGCCTCCTAGGTGCAGATGGCTCTGACGGATTGGTGAAGATCTCCAAAGTAGGGCTTAAGAAGCCAAGCATAAACCTGAAAACAACTGGTGAGATCAAATTAAACAGATCGAGGACCGTTCAAGTATCATCCCGCATTAGCGGGGTAGTGAGAGAAGTCATTGTCGATTATGGAACAAAGGTAGAGAAAGGGGATCCGCTTTTAACCATCGATAGCATAGAACTCGGCGAAGCCACAGCCGACTACCTGAAGGCAAAAGCTATAATGGAGCTAAGCCGGCAAAGTTATGAACGAGAGAAAGTGTTATATGACCAGAAGATAAGCTCCGAGAAAGAAATGCTTCAGGCAAAGACTGAATACAAAAGCAACGTGATAACTTTGGAAGCTATGAAACGAAAGCTATGTTTATTAGGTCTGAGCAATGGTGATATCGAGAAGCTATCCAATCCTGGCTCGTTCGATATAGGATCGACTTCAGTCAAAGCTCCCATAAGCGGCTATGTTACTGAGCTTCAGGTTGCGGTTGGCAGCTATATAACTAATCAAGACGAGCTTTTATCTGTCTCCGATCTAAACTCGTTGTGGGTATGGGCAGATGTCTATGAGCCTTATCTATTGAGTTTGTTAAGAGCATCGAGTAACAGTTCGATACGCGCCTGGCTGAGTGTAGATGCCTATTCGGAGCATAGGTTCGATGGGAAGGTCGATTATATAGGCAATATTATGCAGGAGAGCACTCGCACTATAAGGGTGAGGATAACGGTCAAGAACCATGAAGGACTGCTGCGCCCAGGGATGTTCTGTCATATAACCATCCCTTTGCCTACACATGATAAGTCGTTATTGGTGCCAACCGAGGCGGTACTGAGCGATGAGGGCGCATCCTTTGTCTTTAAGCAGTTAAAAGATAACCTGTTCATAAGGAGAAGGGTAACCGTCGGGCAGATATTTGACTCTGGGGTTGAGATTCTCGATGGGGTTGCGATTGGTGAACAGGTCGTAACCGCTGGAGCTTTTATCTTAAAATCGGATGTTCTGCGGACTAAGATGGGGGCTGGTTGTGCGGAATGATAATAGCGTAAAGGTAATGTTAACATGACTGGATTGATTAGAAATATTTTCAGGCAAAGAAATCTGATCGTTTTTTTCATTATCGCTATAATCATCCTGGGCATAAGGTCTTATTCGAGGCTTCCAATAGACGCCTTTCCGGATGTGACCAACATTCAGGTGATGATACTAACCGAGGTTCCCGGCTTTACGCCGGTCGATGTTGAGCAGCAGATTACCTTCCCCATAGAGGTGGAGATGAGTGGCTTACCTGGGGTAGTTCAGGTGAGGTCTCTGTCCAAAACTGGTCTATCACAGGTGGTGGTAATCTTTGGGGATAATTATGATACCTACTTCACACGCCAGTTGGTCTTTGAGCGATTGCAGCTCGCCAAGGAAAACCTCCCCGAAGGCGTGGAGCCTAAGTTGGGACCTATAAGCACAGGGCTTGGTGAGATATATCAATATACATTGAGCAGCGATCGCCACTCTCCTACAGAGCTGCGCACCATTCAGGACTGGGTGATTGCCCCCCAGTTACGGGCAATACCGGGAGTTAATGAGGTCAACAGCTTCGGCGGAATGGTCAAGCAGTTTAATGTCTTAGCAAAACCGGAGATGCTAATAAAATATAGGATAACATTAAAGGAAATCTTCGAGGCGATTCGAGCCAATAATGCCAATGCTGGAGGTCGCTTTATCGTTCAAGGTTGGGAGCAGTTCAACATACGCAGTGTCGGATTGATTGGCTCCATCGAGGATATCGAGAAAATTGTGCTTAAGGCTGAGGATGGAACACCGGTCTTTCTTTCGGATGTGGCTGATGTCCAGATAGGCCATGTAACTCGTTGGGGCACGGTTACGCGAGATGGCATGGGGGAGACCGTAGCCGGGATGGTTATCATGCTCAAGGGGGAGAACTCCAAGTCAGTGGTAAATCGAGTTAAGGAAAAGATAACTCAGATCGAAAAAAGCCTTCCTGAAGGGGTAAAGATAAACACCTTCTACGACCGCACCTTACTGATACAGGGATGCGTGAATACAATAACCAACGCTCTGATGCAGGGTGGATTACTAGTTATAATCATCTTGTTTCTTTTCCTTTGGAATTTAAGGGCTGCGCTTATCGTATCCATTTCATTGCCCATATCAGCTCTGATCGCTTTTATCTTTATGGATTATTCAGAGGTTACGGCAAACCTAATGTCTCTGGGGGGGATCGCCATAGCTATCGGTATTATCGTAGATGGTTCTATAGTCGTTATCGAAAATATGGTGCGCCATCTTTCAGAAAATGATCCTACAGAATCGGATAAGCTGATAATTCTTACAGAGGCAGTTGCACAGGTGGCGCGACCGGTCATCTTCTCCATTTTAATCATTATTATCGTATTCCTCCCCTTGTTCTCCCTGGAGCAAATGGAGGGCAAGATGTTCAAACCGCTCGCTTTAACTCTTTGTTTCGCCATGTTTGGTTCCCTTTTTGTGTCTCTTGTCGCAGCTCCTGTAATAGGCTGGATACTTTTGCCATTTAAGCGACCAAGAGTTGCGAATCCGATAGTAAGGTATCTTGACCTCATCTACCACCCCCTGCTCAAACTGGCACTCAGGTTCAGATGGCTGGTTATAGCTGCAACTGTTGTTTTGCTGCTGTCAGCTGTATCAATGCTTCCATGGCTGGGGATGGAGTTTCTGCCCGAGCTAGATGAGGGCGCGATCGCTATAAATATAGTGCGCTTCCCTACCGCCTCGCTTGAGGGAGCGAAAGAAGTAGGGACCTTCATTGAAAAAAGGCTACTTAAGTACGAAGAAATTGAAACAATCGTTACAAAAACCGGTCGAGCAGAAATCTCCGAAGACCCGATGGGTCCAGAGCAAAATGACATGATAATTATCCTTAAACCTTATGACAAGTGGAAACCAGGAAGGAAAAAGGCTGATCTCATCGAGGATATTCGAGAGGAACTGAGCATGATACCGGGTATAAGACCATCTTTTTCGCAGCCTATAGCGCTGCGAGTTAATGAGCTTATCTCCGGGATAAAGTCAGATGTGGCTATCAAGATCTTCGGTGATGATCTTGTTAAAATCAAGGAGATCGCTGATGAGATAGCAAGCGTACTAATCGAAACCAGCGGCGCTGTGGATGTCAAGGTGGAGCAGATTTCGGGTCTGGAACAGATCGAACTGATCATCAATAGAGAAAGGATCGCCAGGCATAAGATAAATGTTGAGGATATTAATGATATTGTGGAGATCGCCATAGGGGGCAAGGTAGCTACCACTGTGGTGGAGAAAGAGCGTCGTTTCGGCATCCAGCTTCGATATCCAGAACATGCGAGAACCGATGTGCAAGCCATAAAAGGGATACTGGTGCCGAGTCCCATGGGCTACACTGTCCCATTAGAATCCCTGGTCGAGGTTGCGAAGGTGGAGACTGCCGCGCAAATAAGCAGAGAAAACAACTTAAGGAGAGTTGTAGTGGAGTGCAATGTCGTGGATAGGGACATAGACAGCTTCATCAGTGAGCTCAAAGACAAGCTGGCAGGGGTAGAGAAAGAATTGCCCTTTAATTACTTCATTGATTTTGGAGGACAGTTCGAGAACCAAAAACGTGCAATGAGGAGGCTGAGTATAATAGTTCCCTTGTGTATATTTCTGATATTTCTGATGCTTTACTCCGGGCTGGGGTCATTGAGAAGCGCACTATTAGTGCTGACAAATCTACCCTTTGCCCTGGTTGGGGGAATCTTTGCCATAATGATTCTAAAGGTGAACTTGAGTGTCTCGGCAGTTATTGGGTTCATAGCATTACTAGGCATGGCAGTCGCTAATGGGATGGTGCTGATTACATTTATAGACCAGTCGAAAAAGCAGGGGGCAACCACTAGTGATGCAATAATAACCGCTTGCCGCGTGCGCCTAAGACCACTTGTAATGACCACAATGACCACCCTCTTTGGCTTGATGCCTATGGTTTATAGCAACGGGATAGGGGCTGAGATCCAACGTCCGCTGGCTATCGTGGTTCTTGGGGGACTGACAAGTGCGTTGATGCTTACATTGTTTGTTCTCCCTGTACTGTATTCTTTAGTATATAACGAGAATGATAATCGAGTGTGAGCGATGCGTCCTTTTTTAGGTCAGCCGTTAATATCCTAGCCTATTTTGGATGTATTATGATTGGGAGCGAGCCAATCAAAGCATTTCAAGCCGAAACCTAATGCATCCCTATATATATAGGGTAAATGTTAAGGAAGATAAAAACAAGACCCGCTTCATGGCAGAGCTGAGTCAATAGAAGCTCCACTGTTATTCCCCCCGTTCACGGTGTGATTGAGGGACAACTCAAGCGATGACGAAATTC
>CAYUVA010000033.1:0-30075 GCA_964448115.1 uncultured bacterium | reverse complement strand
CAAGCGATGACGAAATTCTAAGAATTATTCCCCCCGTTCACGGGGGGATTAAGGGGGGGAGCGTATTAGCTTGTCTTTGCGTTGTACAAGGGACTCATCTCTCGTAGGCGCGCTATTAAAGGAGGTAGCTTTTCCAAAGTATAAGTAATGTCTTCCTCGGTGTTAAATTTGCCGACGCTGAAGCGGACCGCTCCATGTGCTTCCTCGTGGGGAAGACCGATAGCGAGCAGAACATGAGATGGCTCCAGTGAGTCGGAGGAACAGGCGGAGCCTGTTGATGCACCGATACCTACCGAGTCCATCATCATCAGGATCGATTCCCCCTCGATGTACTTGAAGGCGACATTTAGCGTGCTAGGCAGGCGCAGGGTTGGGTGCCCGTTCAGGCTCACTTCAGGTATGCTATTTTTTATGCCCTCCCAGAGCATATCACGCAATCTCTGCATCCTTTGTGGCACCTCAGGCATGCTCTTGCGAGCGATCTCGAGCGCTTTCCCGAGTCCGACTATACCGATGACATTCTCAGTGCCGGCTCGGCGTCGTTTCTCTTGCCCCCCGCCATGTATTAGAGGACAGAGCGATAATCCCTTGCGTAGGTATAGCGCTCCGCTACCCTTGGGCCCATGAATCTTGTGCCCGGTTAGGGATAGCATATCAACGCCAAGCTCGTGAACATCGATATCGACCTTGCCAACTGCCTGAACCGCATCGGTATGGAAGAGGAGATTATGCTTTCTAGCGATCTTTGCGATCTCCTTGATCGGCTCGATGGTGCCGATCTCGTTGTTGGCGAGCATAATAGTTATCAGCGATGTGTTGGGATTTATCGCCTTTTCGACCAATCCTGGGTCTATCAGCCCGTATTTATCGACTGGCAGGTAGGTTACCTTGAAACCGAATTGTTCCTGGCACTTGCAAGTATTGAGCACCGATGGATGCTCGATCTGTGAGGTTATTATATGCTTGCCAGCCTTTATCTCCAGCCCCTTACAGACCAGCCCTTCGCAGGCGACTCCTTTTATTGCCAGGTTGTTCGCCTCTGATCCGCTGCCAGTGAAAACGATATCGGAAGCCTCTGCGCCGATGATCTTTGCGGTCTGTTCGCGAGCCTGTTCGATAAGCTCTTTTGTTCTATGCCCGAAATGATGGTGGCTGGAGGCATTCCCATAAGCCTCCATAGCTTCGATCATCGCCTTTTTCACTTCGGGATCAAGCTCGGTGGTAGCATTATTATCAAGATAAACTTCTCTCATCTGTATCTCTCCATCTATATTATGATAGTTTATACCTGTTCATATTTTTTCAGCATTTCCTTGATCTTTTCCCCGCAGACCACTCCTCCGCATTCGCCGGTTGTGGCGCCGGTCTTCTTTGCGACAGCCTCCAGCGTGAAAGCACCGTGAGAGATAGCCTCCTCGATAACCTTGCGGGGGATCTGATTGCAGATACAGATTATCTCGTTATCCTCCTCGCGTACAATGCCCAGGTGGTTATCGATCGCCTTATTGAGTGCATCAGCAGCGAGCACCGAGCAGTGCAGCTTCTGTGGAGGCAAGCCATCCAGCGCCTCGGCTATGGCTTTATTGGTCAGGGTTCTCGCCTCCTCTATATGCTTACCGATGATAAGCTCCGTGGCAATAGAGCTTGAAGCAATGGCAGCGCCGCAACCGAAGGTCTTGAACTTGGCATCGGTTATAATACCGTTCTCGTCAACCTTTATATAGAGCTTGAGAATATCACCACAGGCAGCATTTCCGACCTCGCCGACTCCGCTGGCATCTTCAAGATCACCGACATTGCGTGGATTCATGAAGTGTTCCATAACTTTCTTGGAATACATAGTTGCTAAAATTCCTTTCTTTTTCGTTTTTAGCTTTTATAACAATCTCAGCTCATATTCTATTCACATTCTACCTGATAATTAAAACAAGGATAAGTATTAGTCAATGCGATGGCTTGAGAATAAAAAGCCAGGAGTTATTAACCTGTATCTTATGAAGTCCCTTTCCCTTTAAGTAGTTGATAATATCATGCGAGAAGCTGTACTTTGCCTGCCATGGTGAGTCATGCGGGGGCAAAGAAAATATAAATATCTCGGCGCCTCCAGCAATACATCTACGAAGATCCTCAACCGAGAATAAACCTGGAATCACTGCCCAACCGGTCGCATTTGCATAATAAATGCTTATATTTGAGGGGGAGATAAGGATCGGCGAATGCGGGTATGCCTGGCTAATATATTTTCCCACAACATACTGCTCCATATTCCACGAATGCCATCTGGTATCCTTAGTAAAGATCCAGGGCAGATATGCAGAATATCCAACGATTAGAATGAAGACAGCAAAGAAACATGGCATCAGGTATGCTGAGAGTTCTCGAAATCCGCTGTATTTATATGCCCGAGAGAGTAACTTCATTTTATCAAGCGCAAATCCACATATTAAAAGATAGGGAATGATGCTCGGCAGATGGTAGTACTCGTGGCGAAAAAGAGACCAGGCGCTTACCAGGTAGAATATGAAAACGCCTCCTAACCAGAAAAAAAGCTCCCTGGCTATTTTGCTTCTATGCAGTTGGAATAAACCAAGAGGTAGCAGCAATGATAGCGGCAAGGGAAGTATCTGCGTGAATAGAACCCGCGATATTTCCAAGTACCAGCCAGGTTTTGCCCAAAAGCTGATCGTCTCGTAAAAATTCAGGTGCTTAAAGATGCCCCACGAGGCAGCCTCCATGCCTCGATGGTGTGCATACACATACCAACACAGCGGCACACCTATCACGACTAATATAAAGATAAGCATCTTAAATAAATGCAAGAAGGATGTTCGCTTAGCCTTAAGCCCAAGGTACATAAGGGGAAGCAAAATATACAGCGAGGTGAGCTTCATCAGCCCGCTTATGGTTATGAATAATAAAGCGATCCAGAGGTGAGATTTCTTAGCCCTCTTTGCATAGCTAAAAAAGAAGTAAATTCCAGCAGATAAGAAAAACACAAGGGTCGCATCCGGCTGGAATGCTCTGCCATACTTGATCGCCAATGGGGATATGGCGTAGAGAAAGACGATGATATCATCTATCGGTCTCTTGAAATAGAAGGAGGCAATCTTGTAAAGAAAAAACACGCTAGCAGATGAAAAAAATACAGATACAAGCCTCCCTATCAGATCCTGTATTCCAAGAAGCAGGTAAATCACAGAGACTATAAAGGGGTAAATATGAAACTCACTCTCCAAGAAGACCGGCTCCGCTCCCTGCGTATCGATCTGCGGGAGCCATATTTTGAAGCCATTATTATAAAAATTCTTGGCGATCATGGCGGTGTCGATCTGCCTGCCGCTGTGATAGTCGATCAAGGGAGCCTTTATATCATATAGCCTGAGTGCAAATGAGAGCAAGAAAGCTACCAGCACCGGGAATAACCATTTTCTCCGTTGGTTCTTCACTTTATTTATCAGTTCATCGAATGATTATATACTGATTTTGTCTTGGGGGTTGCCCCCCTGCCAGCCTTCCACAATAGGATATCTTCGGTTCCAGGACAAGAATGATTGGGAAGGGATACAGCCAGTCTATGGGGGGATCCTTGGGAGGCAGTAAACCCTTGAATAGTTTACCTTTGGGGTAATTATCGAAGGCAACTAGCTTATCGAAGCTAGAATCATCGAGTAAGAAACCATAAAATTTGCTCGCCCTTGGATCAAGAGAATCGACCCTGAGCACTTGGTTATAGGTAAGGCTGCTCAATACCACAAGATCCAGGGCATCGGTGTCGAGATAGTCGATATCCTCATACATTGATACCAAGGCATATCTTCGCTCGTCCAATCTCGGATTGGGATAAAGCCCCGGATGCACTAATCCGATTCGGCTGGCAGGGGATACATTCTCCTCGATCCATTCTTTGGCAAGCTCCCGGGGGTCCTCGCCAGCCATGGCATTGACATATCTTATGCTCACTGACATGGTCAGTAAGCACAAAACAGCAATAAAAACCGATAGGTAGATCTGCATCCAGGGCAGGAAGCGAAAGTTGCTCACTATCTCTACAACCCCCATTCCGATCAGCATGCCCAGAAAGGGCATCAACAATGTGCTGTATCTAACCAGCGGCCATGAGGTCATTGACCAAAGAAGATACGGGATTACCAGGCAGAAGATGAGCCAGACAGGCTTCTTATTCAGCAAAAAGAAGCTCAAGAATACCCCTATGCAAGCCAAGAAAAATCCGCTGATGCTCATCGAGTAAGGGAGTACTCTCACAATAAAGTCGGTATATCTGGTCGTTCTCCCTATCGTGTCTCCCGGCGCACTATGTTGGACTATATATTGTTCCTTTAGCCCATCAATGAATTCGTTAGTATGTAAAAAGATATCCGGGCAGCCGATCGAAAAGCCAAGTAGAACGAAAACCATCCCGCCAAGGGCGAGTTTTACAAACCTTTTCAGATCCCTAGCGGCATCGCTTTTCACGATGGCAGCATAAGCGATCGGAAAAAGTATAACTATGCTCGAATATTTAGTTGAAATAGCTAATCCTGCAAAAAGACAAGCAAGTATCAGCTCTTTATTTTTTGCTTCCTTGAGAAAAAATCTGCTAATAAAAAAGAATGATAGGAGCAATAGAGTCTCAGCCGGAATATCAGTCTTGGCGTAATGCGCATTGATTACTTCGGCAGGGATTATGGCAAGTAAAAAAGCTGCCATCAGAGCTGCATAAATTCCTGGATACAATATTCTTGCGATAAGATACACCAACAGCAGGTTTGCAAGCGAGGCAAGCACGACTACCAGGCGCATCGCAAGATACATAGAGCTTAGGATGTTACCATCGATGCTGTAAACATCCTTTTTCAATCCCAGTAGGTATAGTGTCGCGCTCCAGATTGTGTGCATCAAAATGCCCTTGTTGTAATACCAACAGCGGTCGTAGTCGGTGTAGAGCTTGGGATTGGTATTGACTATGGAGTTCAGGTTGCCGACCTCGTCTGGATGAAATGATTGATGCGGAAGGTTAAGATCCCTGATACCCCAGGTTATGCCGGTTAGTCGCAGGTACAATGCGAACACAACGATAAGCAGACCGATGATGAACGCAACAGCCTTATCCCGCCTCTTGGTTATGGGGTCGGATCCAGGTAACATACCTTGATGGCTCGAAAGCGTTTTTTCTTAGTTTATCTTGTCCGGGGCAATGCCGTGGATTGGTCCCTCGGGCAGGGGAATGGCGCCGAACCTCTCCTCGTATCTGCGAATGTTCTCCTGCAGGGTTAAAAGAAACTGTTTTGCATGAGTAGGATGAGTGATTACCCTGCTTACAACTCTAATAGCAGGCTTTCCCGGCAGTGCCAATCCGAAGTCGAGCAGAAACTCGGTCTCCCTGTGTAATATGGTAGCAACATTAAAATACCTACCTTTTTCCACCTCAGGTTCGATCTGGATCTGTATCTGCCTTGAGCTTTCATCTTGTTTATCTTTCATCATGATACCTCCTATTTCTAGTGAAGATATTTACTAGTCAAATCTATATATAATAGAGTTATTTTCATTTATTACCAACACGAAGATCTCATCCTTCGTATCCTGGTCGTGATCGATCATCTTGATCTGCCTTATTGTTCCCTGTATTTCCTGGCTAGTCCATCTTATCCCTGCGGATTTGGGATACAACTTTATCATCCGCATGATATCCGTGCCATCGATTCTAGTTGAGGGCACGAAAGCCTCCAGGTAAGGGTCGCGGTCTATATTCCCCACCCAGCTCCCCTGTCCGCAGTCAGGGATCGTGTAATAGACATCCTTTAGTCTGGTGTCGAAGATGACCAGTTCATCATTGACCGTCTCTGTTAGGGCAAGGTCATGCTTACCACCGGGAGATTCGGCAAGAAGCAGTGAATAAAATTCAAAGTTGAGGCCGGCGTTCAGCTCTTTTATCACCCTGGCTGCAAAGGGATCTTGAATGTTGACCTGGTCGATACAATAGTCGCTCCCGGGCTGATTGGCACAGGTAGCAACATAAGGCTTGTCTCCTATGAATCCAGCGTCGAGTAGGATCTCATCAACCTGCCAGAATACCTTTGATTTGCCGCTGAGCGAAGGCTTTATCCCGATTGTGTTCCCGTGATCGCTAGAATAGTAGTATAGCTCCGGGTCTCCATCCTTATCGAGGTCTTTGGCTATGAGCCTATGGAATTGGGTGCGCACCACGGGTCGTTTTTGGGGGATATTCTGCTCTGTGAATAATGATGTAGGCGTGATTATACCTTTGTATCTCACCGCATCGCCATCTATAAGATAAATGAGTATGCCATCCTCGCTGACCAGGTACAATTGCAACAGGTTACCTTTATCATCCTTTGCAAATGCCATATCAAATAGCTCGCCGGGATACTGCATGAATACCTTTGCCTCAAGCTGATCCCCTTTTTGACTCGGTTTATCAAACAGCATCTTCTGGGTATAATTCATGTAAGATATCGAGCATCTTCCTGCCGCATGCGGTTGTTCCAAGGGGAGAAGTTCCGCTGCTGAAACCAGAAATCCGGTCAATATAAGAAAATCGCCCTTTCGCTCTATACCCCACAGTACGAGATAATCGACCCCTATCCCTCGAATCTCATCAGCCATCTTTTCTCTCTGCTTGCTGAACATCCATCTCATAGACCGCTCTGATTCTATGTTGATATCAACGGGGAATATATTGGCATGCTCCCTAAGATTGAGGATCAACATCCCCTTGAATATATTTTTTACTGGCTCCAGTTCTTCCTTTGTCCATAAGATAGGTTCTGTTATACCGATTCTTCCTGCGCGGTTTAAGAAAACAGCTATATCACCCTTGCGAGGCACCAATCCGGGGGAGATATCCAACAGCCTTGCTTTAGCGACCTTGCCAGCCAGCTCGAGGATCTCGACAGTGCCGATATTTTCCACCATTGCTTCCGAGATATAATCCCTGTAGAGCCTTCCTGTGTCTTTTGGCTTTATTTTGTGGATATCATTGCCTATGAGGTACAGGTAACTTCCATCAAAGGAGGCGACCGTAAGCTCCCTTTGCCTGAAGTGGATTGCGATCATCTCAGCAAAGGAATTAATGATCAGCCCGACCGTGTCCGTTGAAGCCTGTCTTGGGTATGCGATGGCTGCAATCGATAATATTAGCCCTGAAACAAGTAAGATATGCAGCCTATTATCAAAGTATTTAGACATATACCGGTTAACTAGGCTTTGCTTGCTATCTGCTGCTGCACCTGGCGACGAAACTCAAGCGGAGAGCTTATCTTGACGAATGGTTCCCTGGAGCCTCCGGTGCCGGTTATGATGATTGTGCCGTAGTCCAGCATCCTGCCTGGTATGCTCTGAGAGACCTGTATTCCCTCGATCTTGTTCAGCAAGGTCTCGAAGGAATACCGCTTAAGCCACCCGACCTTGATGATGACTCGCTTGTTGGTTAGGCCGAACTCGGAGGTGAGATAGTTGATCAGGGCTGGGATTCCAGTTATCAATGCGCAGATGATGGTTATCCAAGCCAGCGGAGCTGTTGGATCGCCCATTCCTAGCATCACTGCAAACAACGCCACCCAGAAAAACGGCCAGGCAAAGACTATCCAGTGAAGCCTTGTGCGATAGACCACCACCTCGCCATCCATCAGGTTCTCATCGATGTAGCTCATGTACCTATCCTTTGTCTTGCTATTCTGGTACCACCAAGTACGGCCAGGGGTTGCTGGTAACTGACAGATAATCGCTGGCGATGAGCGTGAATAGATACTCCCCTTGCGGCGCACCTGGCTCGATCAACATATCCTTTAACCAGAATAGGTAATCAATATTGATGTCTAGGGGAAGTATAAGCCCGGTGGGGATCCCCAGGTAGTATAACTCGACATCGCGCACATCATAAAATCCCCGCATCGTGTAGGCAATGATATCAAGGTTGCCGCCGTTAGCTGAGCTTATATAAGTATCCCAGTACCCGGCGAATAATATACTTGGAGCAATGGGGATGGTCGCTGTGGCGGTCGGTGCTGGGGTCTCTGTCGGCTCCGGTGTTGGCCACGGGGAGCTAGTTGGTATCAACGTATTTGTCGGTGTCGGGGTTGGTGTCGGTGTCGGGTAGGTTCGGGCGCGGCGCATCGTCTCCAGGCAACTTTCCACCATCAGCCCGGCAAGCTCGGGTCCATACATGGTTGCACAGACCTCGTAACCGCCATGCTCGAACTCCTCCGGCGGCGCGATGTAGGAGATATGCCCGTTCGCCAAGCCATATACATGGACATGATTGTAATCCATATAGGGTCCCATCCCCTTAATCTCCTGTGCCAGCGCGACCAATGGTTCGCCTGGAATGGTAATCACCACATCATCATTGAAGCGAATTGCCTGGATGCGAGCCTGCTTCTCGACAAAGAGGTCAAGGTTGATAAGCACCCAGTCCGGCAGCCAGCCGAGCCACTCATCATCACAGGCATTTAATTGCAACTGCGCCTTGGGGAGATCTATCACCATGTTCTCGGTCTGGATCTGCCAGTATGCGCTGGTGTTCAGGTCGCTGATATTATCAAGTATCCGATAAGCCATCTCCTCGCCGACCCACTGAGCGCCATCGTAGCCCCCTCGCACCGGCTTCTGATCCCCCTCTGCGCCCTGGATGTGCATGGCAGTGAGTCCAGGCAGGATGTACTCCAGGTATCGCTCGGCAAAGCCGCTCCAGTCCGCGGAGAACTTCATGTTGCTCGACCCCATACAGGTATTATGAGAGGCGAAGTTGAACACGATAGCTATCGGCTCACCACCTGTGGTCTCTACCTTGACAAGCCCGACCTCGGGATCGATATCGCCACCATCATGGCGCCGATTCTTGCTCAGGTCATAAACATATATGGAGCCGATCCCCATGCGTGCTGGTTGGAGATTCTGGTTTGCAGTGATGACACCTTGTGCCACCCGATCAACTACATGCTCGAAGATGCGTTCATCAAAGACATCCATTGCAATGAACCACCACATTGCAAGCTCTGAGAGATCGCCAGGACCGGAGTGGGTATGGGTGCCGGCAACTAGTAGGTGATCCAGGTCAATACCGGTCTCGGCGATGCGATCGGCTATTGCCTCGGTTATATAAGCCGTGGAGCCGACAGCATCAACGCTTATGATGCAGACCTTGTTGAAGCCGTCATCAAGGATAAGGATCTTGGCTCGCAGGGGATCAAGCACACCCTCGGAGGGATTAAAAAGCACCACATAGTTATCCGGATTAACATCGGGCAGTGTGGCTCGCCTTGCCCCCCCGCCAAAGCCTGCCAAAGGGACACCGATCGGTACATTGAGATAAACCGAACAGGCTGCTGCCATCAAGGGCTGTGGCTCATAGTCGGACCTGACCGACTTATGAACCCGCTTCAAGCGCCTTTGAGCCATCTGCTCTCTGTGATCGGACACGCAGTCAAGGATGGCTAAAGCCATATCGAGATCAACATCTCCTAGGCTCCTAATCTGGCTGGTAGAGCATGGTTGCCTCATTTCAGAATAAGCCAGCTTTGGCGCTGCAAGTGCTATGATAAAAAGCATACAAAGGAAAATTACTTTACGCATCGCTATCTCCCTAGGTTTCTCCTGGTAATTTATATATCAGTGGCATCCCTTTTTCAAACCGCTTAAGATTATGTTAAAAAAATTTCAATGGAGATCCTAAAAGGGAAAAGAAGTGAGTTCATCGATGCTGATGCATTCCATTACCTGCACAGCCCTTATGAAAAGGTGGTAATGGATCTAGGCACCGGCGATGGCAAGTTCCTGTATCGCCTGGCAAGGGAAAATCGAGCTGTGTTCCATATCGGCATCGATCCCTGTCGCGAGCAGTTGGAGAAGATCTCGTCAAAGATATACAAAAAGCCTGCCCGCGGTGGTTTGGATAATATCATATTCGTAATCGCTTCCTTGGAAAACATGCCGGCGGAGCTTAACGGTTTAGCTGATAGGATCTACATCAATTATCCATGGTCTGGTCTTTTAAGGAAACTGATAACACCAGATAAGCAATCCATTCGGCAGGTTCGGCGCCTGGGAAAAACGGGCGCTACGATAGAGATCCTTTTGAATTACAGCATCTTCGAGGATAAAAAATACCTTGAAAGAGCTAATCTCCCCGACTTGATGGACAGAAGCATCATTGATCTTGTTGATCGAATGTACAGGGAGTTGGGGATAGATATCGAGGGTATGGAGTTTTTCCATGAACAAGATGATGCACCTCAGCCGACCTCCTGGGGAAGGAAACTGACCAGGGGAAGCGGACGAATGAGCCTAAAGCTGCTAGCCCGTTTCATATAGCGATCAGGGATTCTGCTTGGTATTGACCGAGCTTTTATGATAGTTGCGCTCCTTGAAGACGCTCTGCAATCGCTTAGAGATCTGCGGGAACTGGTAGATAATATCCTCCATTTTCCGTTTCTCAATACGCAACAGCTCGGAATCCTTGCTGACCACCACCGATGCGGAGCGCGACTGATTGGTGATAAAGGCGATCTCTCCGAAGAAGTCATGAGGTCCCAGTATGGCAAGCAAAATAGGTTTCTTTGATTTAGGATCTCTGGTGAAGACCTTGACCTCGCCGCTTTTAATCAGATAGAGCTCATCGCTTTCCTTGCCTTCTTGTATGATCAGGTCGTTCTTTTTCGCTCTTATGAATTGGAAGGAATTGATGATCTTTTTTCTTTCCTCAGGTGTCAGGTCATAAAAGAGCCTGGATCTTGCAAGTGCGATATCAAGCACGCGGTATTTGTAGAACTGATAGAGTATCTTGGTGATCTCTGGTTTGTCCCTAAGCAAAGCGTCCACGCTGCTCTTGGTTAACTCGAAGACGACCAGGTCGGTCAGTGCTTTTACCGATGCGGATCGCTTACCTCCGGTAAAAAAGCCATACTCGCCGAAAAAATCCCCCCTGGTGAATCTAGCCAGCTCCAATTCCTGTCCTTTCTTATCATTGGTTACAATAGCAGCAACTCCCTTGAATACGAAGTATATTGAATCCCCCTCATCTCCATCCTTGAATAGATATTTTCCCTTTTTCACCTCCACCGCATCCATCCTTTTTACCATAGCGGCAAACTGCTCTTCATTGAGGTCTTTTAAGAATGCGGGGCGGGAGACCAGCTCGGAGACCATCCCAGAGGGGATGACCTTCAGTGTATCCGATTCTATGTCATGCAATAATCTTCTCGCCTCCTTGAGGAACCTGGTAGTTGAGCGGGGATCGATCTTTATCATCTTTTTGAGCACATTTGCTGCTCTTGTGTCGCTTCCTTCCTCCTTGAATCCCTTGCATGCCTTGAAGTAGTATTCGAGTGCTCGGTTTGGCGATTCATCGTCCATATATACATCGCCGATCTTCTCAAGGGCAGGATAAAAGACAGGATCCTCCTCTAATATCTCCATATATAGCTTCAAAGCCTGGTCAAGCCTTCCGCTGACCCTAAGCTCCTCAGCATCGATGAATTTCTGGATTTTCGTGCTCACATACATATTCTCCTGGAGCGAATCTCAAAATCCACCCCGTTTAATTTAGTATAATATATAACCATTTCAATAAGAAAACAACATCTTTATGCCCAAATTCTCGGTTTGGATTTTGCAAATGGAAAATTGAAGTAGTGTAGAGCTAGCATCGGACAATATGTGTCAATATTTGTCAAGTGTTAGTTAGCCCAGGAAGTTTAGAATATCCCTATAAATTATGATGAAAGTCGCCATGATGATTGATGATGTATGAAAGGATGAATATCATAAAGGGTCTTTAAGTTCAAGTTGACAGTTGGCATAAAATGTGCAACAAATTTAAATGATGGTAATTCTATGGAAATTGAAATTAGTCTTGACATAAGAAATCTCTGCTGTATAATGCTGGATCATAGGGGTTGAAAGTATAAGCTTGATAAGCTACAATGAAATAGCTGAGTCCATAAGGAAAGATGAAAGCCTTTGGAATATAAATTATGATTGAAAGGAGGGAAAAAGCTAAGTGAAAAGATTCGGAATCTTCTCAGTAATGGTTCTAGGGCTACTGTTGGCAGCCTCCATGGCATTTGGCGTTGTTGGCAACACCATCAACTTCCCCTGGTTTGTTAATGATTTTCCTGGCACACAGGCGACCTTGGAAGACACCTGGGTAACGGTCAAGAATGTTACCGATGAGACCTTCACTGTAACCGTTGATTACTATGATGACAGCGATTATACAACGATCGCAACCAGCGACACCATCTACCTGACGCCAGGCGCTGCTTACGCTTACTATACAGGTAAGGCAGCCAGGGATTTCTCTATGAACAACAATGCTGACCGTGGAAGCTTGGTGCTCCGTTGGCCCAGCCCGTATGACTCAAGCGAGGCTAGATCCGAAGTTCAGGGCTACGGTGCTATCTTCTATTGGCACATAGGTATGGCTATAGGTATTACCTTCATTTACGAATAAGGCGAACCTAAAGGCTATACAAGAAAACTAATAGACCTATTCTCCCTCAAGGAGGATAGGTCTATGTCTTTTTATTCCCAGCAATGAGCAGATTGACAAATAATAGATATGATAAGATTGCTGCTTTGATACCAGCCTATAATGCCCAAGAAAGCGTTGCCCAGGTGGTAGATAAAACCCTTGCTACTTTGCTAACCGTTGTGGTTATCGATGATGGCTCTGATGATGAAACCGGCTTGGTCGCTAAGGGTGCCGGCGCACTAGTATTAGTACACCCTCGAAACATGGGAAAAGGGTGCGCCTTGACCACCGGCTTTTCTTATATACTTGAGAATCATCCCCAGGTAAGCGCTATCATAACCCTCGATGCAGACGGGCAGCATGATCCTGCTTACATCACTGAATTTGTGCGAATTCACCAGGAGAATCCCTCGCAGCTTATCATCGGATCGCGGATTCGAGGCTCGGAGAGAATTCCATTAGTTCGCAGGATCTCTAACGCTGTAGGCATCCTTTTTATCTCACTTGCGGCTGGATGCTGGATAAAAGACACGCAATCTGGCTATCGACTATACCCAACGCGGATTCTGCGCAAGATAAATATTCCACCCGGCAGGTATGAGACTGAGACTCATCTCATCTTCGAGTTTTTAAGACAGGGTTCTAAGATCAGCTATGTTCCCATAAAGGCGATCTATGGTTCGACAGATACCCCTTCTTACTTCAAGCCGATCTCTGATTTCGCTCGCATAGCAAAGGTGGTGTTAAAAAGCATTTTTTAACTCAGGTAATCGATTTGAGCTAAATAGTATAGCGATCTTTTTCGGCGGATTATCTGTTGAATTCATACTTGACAGGCTCTGGGACCGAAGATGGCGGTGCCTACACGAACAATGGTCGCTCCCTCCTCGATGGCTGCCTCGAAGTCGGCAGTCATCCCCATTGAAAGCTGAGTTAAATTCTCGTAGCCGGACCCCTGCAACCGCTCAGCTAATTGTCTCATTCTTATGAAATAGGGTCTGGTCGCCTCTGGATCATCCAAAAAGGGGGGGATGCACATTAGCCCGCATAATTTCAGGCGATCCAGTCTTTCGATGCCGATGATTAGAGGTTCGATGGTTTTGGGACCGGTTCCAGCCTTTTGCTGTTCATCTCCTATGTTAACCTCGATGAGCACTTCCATTGTCTTGTCTAGCCTATCTAGTCGCTTTTGCAATTCTTCGGCGATCTCCATACGGTCGATAGAGTGAACCACCGAAGCATATTGTGCCAGGTACTTTACCTTATTCTTCTGTATGGGTCCGATAAAGTGCCATCGGCAGAGGTCTTTTAGCTTTTGTGCCTTATCACGAAGCTCCTGTGCCCGATTCTCCCCTATATCGCTGATACCGTGCTTGACTGCTTGCTCAATAAGCTCGACAGGATGAGTCTTCGCCACTGCAACCAATGTTATGTCACCAGGTTCTCTTCCCGCTCTAGTTGCAGCATTTGCGATGCGATCTTTAACCCTTGCTATGTTTTGCTCGATCTCTTTGTCTGTAATAGCCATATACGCTCTCCGGGTTGTAATTTATGATTCTTGAGGGATATGTCAAGCTCTTTGCTAATTTTTCAATTCTTGCATTTTCTGATAGACATTAGGCTTGATTCAAATAGAGCTTACAACCAAAGATCGAGGAAGGATTGAGATGAACGCTGGATACAAAGGCATGGCATCGAGGATCTCGATATTCATCATCATCATCATATCGCACTTTTCACTAACTTCGCTATCCATGGTAAGAGCGCAGGAAGTTCTGACACTAGATAGCTGCTTGAAGATCGCTGCCGAAGAGACGGTATCTTTAGAACTTATCGAACAGCAGGCGAAGATCGACCAGCTTAGAGTAGGTGATGCCAGAGAAATGTACTATCCAAAGGTAACTCTTGGCTTCAACCAGACCGATTACCATCGGGGAGATTTGGATCCCAACTCTCCATTTATTCCTATATATCAGTTCAACAGGACATTCGATATCGGCTTATTACAACCACTTTATACCGGGCGCAAGATCAGCAGCTCCTATAAGGCTGCCAAACACAAGCTCAATGTAACCGATTTGTCCTATGAGATCACTCGCCGAGATCTCTTTTTCTCGGTCAAGCAGCAATATTTCGCCATCCTTCGGGCAAAGGCAGACTTAAAAGTTCACCAGGAGACGGTACTAAAGGCAGAGGAATCGCTAGCCAGGGTCAAACGAAAGGTGGAGCTAGGGAAGGGGATACCGCTCGAGGTCATGGCTGAGGAGGCATTCCTTCTCGACTCAAAGCTAATGTTACAAACTGCAAGGGACACCCTTAAAGGAACAAAGCGATCCCTGATGATATTATTGGATCAGCCGCCGGATCGGGAATTCGAGGTCGTAGAATCGAGCCAGGCGGTTCCCGATAATATTCCGGATGATCCTTCATCCTTCATCGAACATGCGCTATCCAACAGGCAGGAGCTAAAGAAACTAGACGAGGATATCAAGATGTATCGTGAATACCTGAAAGTAGCCAAGGCAGCGCGACTACCGAGCATTTACTTGGGCGCCGGTTACTCGAGCTATTACAACAAGCTGCGCAGTGAGTATGTCTATGAGGGGATGAGGGATGAATTCACCGGTGATTACTGGATGATGGATCTCACCGTTGCCCTTTCGCTGGTCGATAATACATCGATTTCTATTAATCATTCTTCTGATTTTGTGGAGGGGAATCGATACACAGACCGGGATCAGGTTCGTCTGAATATATTCGATGGCTCTCATGTAACGGTTCCCATCGAGGAAGCAAAGTTGGCGCTGAGGAGTGCTGAATACAAAAGGCAAAAGGAGGAGATCTCGGTAAAGGAGCAGGTATTGGCAGCCTATGATATCCTTAGGGAAGCCCAGCTTGCGCTCGATGCTTCCCGTAAACACCTACAGCTTGCCGAGGAGACCTATCGTTATATGCAGACGCAGTTCGACCTTGGGGTAATCACATTCAAGGAGCTATTGGACAGCAGGGTCGAGCTGGTGCAAGCCAAGGTGAACCTGAACGCTACTGATTTCGAGTATGCTTTGGCATATTTCCGCTTGCAGTATGTATCAGCTATGCTTTAACCGGCGGGCGAGTCGGAGTCATCCTCTATCTTGTCAGCCATTTTTTTTAGATCACTATCTTGTTTAGTTTGCTGGTGATCTTGTGTTTTCTTATCTCCCCTTATAGCCTCTATTATGGCTGCTGTAATAAGGCCGATGAAATATAACAATATCAGCGGTCCGGCGATCATGAGCTGAGTTATCCAATCTGGGGGGGTGATCATGGCAGCGAAGATTACAGCAAGCACAATGAAAAACTTGCTCATTCTAAAGAGCCACCTGGCTTTAACCACCTTTAAAAGACTCAATAATACGATAATCACCGGCAACTCGAACACGACTCCAAAGGCGATAAACAGCCTGGTGATAAAGGCGAGATATTGAGCCAGGGATATTTTAGGCACCCCCAGCTCTCCGACCCATTGTAAGAAAAACTCGAATCCATAAGGAAATACCATGAAATAGCCGAATACGGCGCCGCCAAAGAAACTAATGGTGGTGATGAAGACGAATATTATTGCATAGACCTGCTCATGTTTATACAATCCCTTGTGGATGAACTTGAGCCAAACCTGCCAGAATATGATAGGCAGCGCGAATAGGAATCCAGCAAGAATGGAGACCTTGATATGGCTCATGAACCCCTCCTGTAGATTCAATACAACAAGGTCGCCATCCTGGGGCATAACTTTCTCTAGGGGAAGTATAAGGATGGTGAGGATATCTTTAGAGAAGATAAATGCACCTATGAAGCCGATGGCAAGTGCACAAAGAGAATACAAAAGACGCTTGCGCAGGTCAGACAGGTGATCCAAAAAGCCCATCTCGCCAAGATCATGTTCGCTCTCCGTCGCAGCCTTAGTCTTTTCGTCCTGCTTTTGGCTTTCCTGGTCCGTTTCCTTGTTTTTCTTCTTGTCCCTGGGGTTGCTCTCTTTCGGTTTCTTGTTCATTGTTCTTATTTTGTGTTAAAGATGGGTAAGCTCTTTTATATTGCAGTTTCCAGTCATCCTCTATTTGCTGATCTTCTTTTATATTTTCTTCCATCAGTTCCCTTTGAATCTTAAGTTCCCATTCGTAGCGAAGCCTTCGCAGATAGAGCGATGTTCTTCCCAACCAACGAGCTACCTCTGGGATTTGCTTGGGACCGAAGATGATGAGAACGACGATGAGGATGAGTATTATCTCTGAGAAACCGATGCCGAACATAGAACGATTATTTATCACAAGGCTCAGATTCAATCAATTGACTGGACTTTTCATGGTGAGATTGATATTCAGAGTTCCTGATATAAATTGAAATTTAAAAAACACTTGACATAGACTCACTCAAATATTATATTACAATACGCTTAAGATTTCTGGCGGTGAGATGTTATGACCGTAAAAAAGGACAACCCGTACATAGCGCTAAAGAGGCTCCGTGAGATGCTCGACGAGCTTTTCATGAGGCAGCACTTCGGCTCAAAACGATGGTGTAAGGGAGATGAGGAGACCCTTGTGCCAGCAGTCGATATCATCGAGGATGCCGAGGAATTCAGGCTAGAGATGGAATTGCCCGGCTTCGCCAAGGACGAGGTGGCTATAACCCTACAGGGAAACCAATTGCTCATCTTCGGGCAAAGGAAACGAACTGCCCTTAGCGACAAAGAGGGAAGATTCCTTAGAGCTGAACGACAGCACGGCGTCTTCAGTAGAAGGTTTAACATCCCATCCAGCGTCGATGCTGATGCTGTCACCGCCAAGTTAAAACATGGAATCCTGACCGTCAGGATGCCAAAAACCTCAAAAGATAGCGAACAACATAAGGATGTTGTACTTGACTGATGTAATGTTAATTTATTGGGAACATAAGGAAATCTTGAGGTTAATAAATAGATTGAAAGATTCGATTAAAGCACAAGGTACAAGGAGGAAATAACAATGGCAAAACAATTGCTCTACGAGATCGAAGCCAGAAAAGCTATACTCGATGGCGTCAACAAGATGGCAGATGTAGTCAAAGTTACCCTTGGTCCAAAGGGAAGAAATGTCGTATTGGAGAAGAAATTCGGCTCCCCGACCATAACCAAGGACGGCGTAACTGTGGCAAAAGAGATAGAGCTTGAAGATCCCTTCGAGGATATGGGCGCTCAGATGGTCAAGGAAGCCGCCACTAAGACCTCGGATGTCGCCGGAGATGGAACAACAACTGCTACATTGTTAGTCCAGTCCCTATACAAGGAAGGACTTAAGCATCTTGCTGCCGGGCGCAATCCGATGGAGATCAAGCACGGCATTGACAAGGCGGTGCAGGTGGCAGTCGATGAGCTAAAGAAACTGAGTAAGGATATCTCCAGTAAGTCGCAGATCGCACAGGTAGCAGCCATCTCGGCTAATAATGATAAGGAGATAGGCGAGCATATCGCCAATGCGATGGACAAGGTCGGTAAAGACGGCGTCATCACCGTTGAAGAAGCCAAGGGGATAGAAACGACCCTGGATATTGTTGAAGGGATGCAGTTCGACCGGGGATACCTCTCACCGCACTTCATCACCGATGCAGAGAGAATGGAGACAGTGCTCGAGGATCCCTACATTCTCATCTATGACAAGAAGATAAGCACCCTAAAGGATATGCTTCCGTTGCTAGAACAGGTGTCCAAGATGAACAAACCTCTGGTGATCATAGCCGAGGATGTCGAGGGCGAAGCGCTAGCAACGCTGGTGGTCAACAAGCTGCGTGGAACCCTACAGGCGGTTGCGGTCAAAGCGCCTGGATTCGGAGATCGCAGAAAGGCTATGCTTCAAGATATAGCGATCTTGACCGGCGGAAATGTCATCTCCGAGGAGGTCGGCTTGAAGCTGGAGAACATCAAGCTACAGGATCTCGGCAAAGCCAAGAAGGTGATCGTTGACAAGGAGAATACGACCATTGTCGAGGGCGCAGGCAAGGAGGATGATATCAAGGGACGCATCAATCTCATTCGCACTGAGATAGAGAAATCAACCTCGGATTATGATCGCGAGAAGCTCCAGGAGAGGCTTGCTAAGCTATCTGGCGGCGTTTGCGTGATCAATGTCGGCGCTGCAACCGAGACCGAGATGAAGGAGAAGAAGGCGCGGGTCGAAGATGCACTGCACGCTACCAGGGCTGCTGTCGAGGAGGGGATAATCCCCGGCGGTGGCATCGCCCTGATAAGAGCACAAAAGGCGCTTGAATCGATACAACTCGACGGCGACCAAGCTATGGGCATTGAGATAGTTAAAAAGGCACTTGAGGAACCATGCAGGCAGATAGCTGAGAATGCTGGCTGGGAAGGCACGGTAGTGGTTGAGGAGATCCGCAAGAATGAGAATCTCAACTACGGATTCAACGCCGCTGACGAGAAGTTCGAGGATCTCTTCGATGTCGGTGTGATCGACCCCACCAAGGTTACCAGAACAGCCCTGCAGAACGCAGCCAGCATTGCATCGCTTATGCTGACAACAGAGGCGTTAGTAACCGACATTCCTGAGAAGGAAAAGCCAGGCGGACCACCAATGCCATCCCCCTACGGCGGTGGAATGTACTAGGCTGACCGACGATAGATAGATCTTTCGTTATGCGGGATATGTCCGGCGAACAACGCGGGCATATCCCATTTTTTATAAGGCTTGAGGTGTGAGGGATTTTGAACCGCCAAACTAAGTGGATTGAGTTATATTTTTTCTCGTATGAAGCTTATGCTACTCGTGCATTACTCGGTTTTATCGGGGCGACTGGATTTGAACCAGCGACCTCCTGCTCCCAAGGCAGGCGCGCTAACCAGGCTGCGCTACGCCCCGAGTTACCAGAGTTATACAGCATATCAATATCTTGGTCAATTTTATCCTCCCATACTGGTATATTATGATATCAATGACTGCAAGGAGCGAGTTGAACAAAACATGGAATTATGATGCATGGCTGATTGGAGGGATAATCCTAGTCTCGGTGTTGATTAGGGCATACAAGCTGACCGCCAAGGGGCTGCTCTTCTGGGATGAGGGGTTGTTCCTCATGGGAGCAAAGTTCTTCTCCTGGAGAGTCGAGCAGCTTTGGCTGACCTTGCTCAACTGGCTCGGATTTAGCTCAAGCATGCCAGCATCGCCAATGGGCTACCCTGGCTTCCCGGTCTTTATCTGGAAGCCGCTTCATGTGATCCTGATAAGCCTTTTCTCTGCGTTTGTAGGGCTTGGGGATTACACGGGAGCCATTCTCTCCGTGATTTGCGCCGCCTTGCAGGTCGCGTTGGTCTATATGGTTGCAAAGCGGATGTTCGATGCGCGCATCGCTGTATTCTCCAGCTTTATTCTGGCTTTGATGCCATATCATATATTCTATTCTCGACTCAATATGCATGAGATCGATTCAACACTGTTTTTGCTTGCATCGGTGGTGGTTTTATACTTTGGCTTGGAGATTCAAGGAAGATCTCGATTACTAGCTCTATTTTCATCAGGTCTGCTATTTGGAGCATCAATCACAACTAGCTATCGATGGATCATTATAGTTCCGCTGCCTTATTTATTTATCCTTATCGGGAGCATTAGAGGGAAAGGAAGCTGGCACAAGCAGCTTTTCATCTTGGTCGTTGCTTTTACAACTGGACTTCTAGTGATCGTCGCTACTGTTAACATGGTTTATTATATCACCTTCAGCCCTCATTACTTGAGATACGAGCCGGGTAGCTACCTCGAGGCGATGAGGCACAAGTTCGCCACCGAGTCCCGCTTCGACTTCGAGCATCCCTTTTATTATCTCAAGCAGCTTTGGAGAATGGATTCTGCCTTGTTATTCTGCCTTTACATGCTCGGTATGCTACTGCTGGCGTTAAGGCGGGATGTCAAGGGACTATATATCCTTGCCTTCGGGCTATTTCCGCTACTTTTTTATTCCTTTGCCTCTCAGCGTCTCTTTCGTACGATCACCGTCTGCCTCCCCTTCTTCGCCATTGCAAGCGGATACTGCCTGAATTGGATAATAAATATGGTAGCTCGAAAACTAGGAGGTAAGCTCTCCCTGGCGGTTGCGACATTACTTTGTGCTGTTATTATCATTAGTGTAAGCAGCGAGATCTGTAGCATCCATGCGCTTCGATCAGGCTATGGAGAGGCTATCGACTACATGAGCAGCCACAAGGGCTTGGGCAATGTATCCACGATGACCCCTATCTTCGCATTTTACCTTGGCAAACAGAACAGCCTGCGCATGCCCGTTGATTGGGCTGGTGCGGTGAAAGCGAGGGAGTTGGGAGCGGTCTATCTGATCGTCGATTGGGAGCGGTATGTATGGGAGAGCGAGTTTCTCGATGGGCTAATGAATTCTGGAACAATGCCGCTTATGGTTTTCGAGAACCATTATGTCCTCTATCATCCGGTCCTAAGAGAGAATTACCTGCCCCTCGATGCCCGGATGTTGCCCAAAAGGGATCCTAATATCGCTAAGATACTGATTTTCGACCTGAATCAAGCGATAAATGCCCTGCAAAGATAAACCTGAATTAAAAGGAGGTTCAAGCATGAATAAGTTGTTTGCGTTTATTATTCCTTTAGTGTTGGTAGCCGGCTCGCTTTACGCTCTTTTTGTCAAACAGAATGTCTCTGTGGAGACCATGCCACCGGTAGTAGTGAAGACGCTACCTGTCTCCGGCGATACCGAGGTCGATCCTTCACTTAGCGAGATAAAGGTGACCTTCAGCAAGGATATGCTGACCGAGAACATGTGGTCTTGGGTTAAATTAGATGACCAGACCTTCCCTGAAATCAATGGCAAGGTAAAGTATCTCGATGACAAGCGCACCTGCGTATTGCCGGTGAGACTGGAGCCGGGCAAGGCTTATGTGATCTGGATTAACTCGCAGAAGTTCAACGCCTTCAGGGACAGGGACAATCGCCCAGCGGTTCCTTATTTGCTGGTCTTCGAGACTAAGAGCGTGAAGGTAAAATCTGACTGATCCCGAAACATCTGTCTCAAATTGTCCGAGAAGTTCCCTTGTTCTAACAATGTCTGGATCATTAAAAGGTCTTCTTCCACCTCAGGAAAAACCAAGAATATTGCGAGGTCGGTCGCTGCCCAAGGCTTATAATAGACCGACCGAGGAACAACGATGTCTTGACCCTTTCCACTGTGGCAAATGAGCGCTCCATCATCGGGGAAAATGCCGGTAACTACGATAAAATGATACTCGTCCTGGAGCGAAAACAATCTAATCGGGGATTCGGGTATATCGGTCAGCTTGAGCAGTATTATAAGCGGCTTACCCTGTCGAAGGTACTGCTCTATCTTGTCGAGGCTGCCCTGAAAGACGCTCGACTTGAAGCCGTGTTGGTGTGCGAATACGAGCAGGTCCATGGTAAGAATTCCCTTTTTGCGGGGATTGTAGAGCTGCTCAGCTATCACTTCCGCGCTAATGTTGTAATCATAGTAATTCATCACCGATGCCAGAGCCGATGCCCCGCAGGTCGCTCCCACCTGCTCGAAAAAGGGAACTCCCTCGATATATATACGCTCGCCGGCAACCTCAGCAAGTTGCCTGATCTCGCCTCTATGCACACACCCACAGACGGATATACACATAACAGCGATGAGACACCTTAAGACCGTGGTATTGCGTGCCTTCTTCATCCTTGCTTTATTTTCGCCTTAGCGTCTTAACCGACAACATTCCTTTCTTCTTTGTGCCTTGGTGCCTTAGTGGTTCAATAACCAAGCCTAACGCCTCACTCCACAACCTCTATCCTGATGGAATATGTATCCTCCTGATCATAAAGATCGATAACCTTAAGCGTGATATCGTGATAACCAAGATCGTCCCAAGTATAGGCATGCTCCTCGTAGTCGCTGCCCTGGTGATAGCCAGTTCCATCGTCCCAGTCCCACCAGTACTCAAGCTCGGTCGCCCCTTCGGAGCAAGAGGCATCGCACTTGAAGGGATCATCTGGTACATGCCAATCTTGATCAATCGTAAAGCACGCCACCGGCGGGATAGGCGTCTCGGTCGGCGTGGCGGTGGGCGTACCAGACGGTGTCGGTGTTAAGGTGGGCATACCGGTCGGTGTATCGGTGGGCGTGGGAGTTGCTGTCGGTGTCAGTGTCGGTGGTCCAGGCTCAACGACAAGATAAGGCCAAAGCTCGCTGTCCTTTGGCGGTAGATAATGCGCCACCAAACCAAAGGGATACGAGCCAGGTGGAACTGAGTACTTATTAATTGTGAATGACAATTCATGCCAAGGCGGTTTGTATTCGAGAGCTATACCCAATGGAATGGCTGAATCACCGTGAAGGTAGCATAGCTCAACGCCAATAATATAATATCCATCCAGCGCGCCTGGTAAAGCTTTCATGAATACAACGCTATCTAATATTCTATCTACATAAGTATCCCAATACCCGGCAACTAAAATGCGGTTATAGGGGTATGGCTGCGGGGTGGGTGTCGGCGTTGATGTGAAAGTGGGTCTTGGAGTGAATGTCGGCATGGTAGTTGCAGTCGAGGTCGGTGTCCTGGTTGCTGTAGGGGTATTGGTTTTTGTTGGTGTTAATGTTTGCGTACTAGTAGGAGTTGTAGTCGGCGTAGGAGACAATTCATAATACTCCCAAGTGTCGTTGAAATAATCGTTTTCATTTCCTCCTCCGAATAACATCACCTTGCCTCGAGCGGAATCATAAGCCATTGCATGAAATCTGCGTTCACTCGGTTGGATTGCCAGGATTAATTGTTCCCAGTTAGCGCCATCATACTCCCATGTATCATTAAAGTAATTACTTTCATCGCACCCGCCAAATAGGATTACTCTGTCACGGATGGAATCATAAGCCATAGAATGATTAACGCGAGCATCCGGTTCAGTTGAAGTGCTTACTAGCGCCCAGTCAACACTATTATATTCCCAAATATCATTAAAATAATTCTCTCCATCCCTTCCACCGAATAAAACTACTTTTTCTTGGACAGAATTATAAACCATGGCATGACTCCATCGTGCACTCGGCGCGCTTGTAGTGCTTATCTGCACCCAATTGCTTCCATCATACTCCCAAGTGTCGTTTTTACATGACCCATCCCATCCCCCGAATAGCACCACCTTGCCACGGTCCGAATCGTAAGCTATCTTATGATATTGACGAGCACTTGGCGCGTTTTGGGTGTTTATTTTTTCCCAATCTATACCATCATATTCCCAAGTATCGTTTAACCGATTATCTGTTACTCCTCCAAATAATACAACTTTACCATGGACAGCATTATAAGTAATCGCCTGACCATATCTTTCCTCTGGTGCATTTTCTGTAGATATATTTTCCCAATAAGTTCCATTATATTCCCAAGTGTCGTTTAACCTTGTATCAGATAAACTTGTTCCACCAAATAGCACAATCTTGTTACGAGAAGAATCGAAAGCAATATTATTCTGTATGCGGGCGCTCGGTGCGATTGCCGTGATTATCTGCTCCCAGTCGCTTCCATCATACTCCCAGGTGTCGTCTAATTCGTCAACTCCATCTAATCCCCCGAATAGCACCACCTTGCCACGAGCGGAATCATAATCCATGGCATGATCATCTCGTGCGCTTGGTGCGATCGCAGTGGTTATATATTCCCAATCGCTTCCATTATACTCCCAGGTGTCGTTTAAGTTTGATGAGCCATTATATCCCCCGAATAGCACAACCTTGTTACGCGCGGAATCATAAGCCATGGCATGATGAGATCGTGCGCTCGGTGCATTAGTTGTGTTTATCTCCTCCCAGTCGCTTCCATCATACTCCCAAGTGTCATTAAAGTAAGATGATCCATCCCATCCCCCAAATAGTACAACCTTGTTGCGAGTGGAATCATAATCCATGGCATGATCATAACGTGCGCTCGGTGCGTTGGTTGTGCTTATCTCTACCCAATCATCTCCATCATATTCCCAGGTGTCGTTTCGGTATGATCCATCATATCCACCGAATAGCACCACCTTGCCACGAGCGGAATCGTAAACTATGGCATGAGTATAACGTGCGCTCGGTGCGTTGGTTGTGTTAATATCGATCCAATCGCTTCCATCATACTCCCAAGTGTCATTGATATAAGATAATCCATCCCATCCTCCGAATAGCACCACCTTGCCACGAGTGGAATCATAAACCATGGCATGATTACGTCGTTCACTCGGAGCACTGGTTGTGTTTATTTCCTCCCAGATGATTCCATCATACTCCCAGGTGTCGTTTTCAACTCCCCCGAATAGCACCACCTTGCCGCGATCGGAATCGTAAGCCATGGCATGACTACCTCGGGCGCTCGGGCAGGCGCCGATGTATTCCCAGACCATCTCCTGTTTTGCTTTATCGCCGGCGGTTGCAGGGGATATTATGGAGCTTATGCTTATGATAATAAGGACGATTAGAAGTGGCGTTACCCTATTAAGGTTCATTTTTAACCTCCCAAAAACATAAGGACTAGTGTTCATTTTTAATTCCTGGATTGGATGATATTTTATTATTTCATCCCTGTCAATGTAATAGACTTTAGGCTTGATGCTTGAGGGTTTTTAAACCACCAAGGCACAAAGAGGAAAGTGGTACCGTGATACCGTGATACCGTGAAGAGAGGATGGCGATGCAAAGTTAACTGGTTCAGCGCTGAACCAGTAACCGCATCACTCTGTTACTTTCTCAGGAAGTTGGGATGTTTCCAGCCTGTCATCCCGTGCGGAGTCTTGATTTCTATGGAAGTCATGACACACCACCACCCTGTCATCCCAAGCGAGTGAGCGTATGCGAGCGAGTCGAGGGATCTATTCAAGGCATTGGATTTAAGTAGATTCCTCCACTCGCTTGTTCCGAATAAATCGGAACAAGCTCGGTCGGAATGACATGGTGGGGGGGCTTGTTTCGCTTTTTGAGACAGACTCCAGAGGGAGAGGGAGCAGGAATGCCCCTCCCCCAAGCTCTATCCATCTAAACCTTCTACCACCTCAGGTAAGGCCACAGAACGCTGCGATTGCCGGCATTATCCTCGGCGACTATCTCCAGCAATAGCACAAACGAGGGAAGCTCGAAGGGCGCGAAACTCAGTGTGTAACCATAAACTCCATCTCCAGCCGTGAAATCGCCGCTGATGCCATCATCCTTGAGCTTAATTCCGCTTGGTGCTCCGAGATAATAAAGCTCAACGCTCTTGACTCCAGCAGCAGCCTGCACATAAGCGAGTATGGTCAGCCTTCCGCCACGGTCATAGCTGAGCTGCGTATCCCAGTAGCCGGCAAAGAGTATCTGCGGGTCGCCAGCGCCTTTTCTCCTGGGAATATCTTGTCCATGCATGGCAAGCAGTCTGGCAAGCTCCCATCCAGCATCGGCCTTATAGCCATCATACCCATAAGCAGTGGCACTCTGCGCAAGGCAGGTGAGATAAGGCCAGGTCAGGCTTCGATTGCCAGCAGCATCGGTTGCCACCAGTTCCAGCAGCACCGCGCTTTCGACCAGGTGCTTCTGCAGGCTGGGCACATAGAAGCCATAAATCCCATCGCCGGCTGCGTAGTCGTTCATGAAGCCGTTGTCGAGCAGTTGAATCCCGCTCGGCTGTCCGTTTAGATAAATCTCGACGCTTTGGACATCATCATCGGGCACATAAGCCCTCATGGTTACCTGCAGGGTTTGGTCGCTGTTTTGAACTAGCTCGTATCCACCTAGCATAATCTGGGGAGCATCCTTATCCTGCGGAGTCGGAGTCGGGGTGGGTCCAGCCTGAGTTTCGGTGTTGAAAAGTATGCCTGTAACATCGAGGCAGTTTGGTGAGGCTGCCTGATCGCAGACATAGACCGTGATCTCGACTGCGGAGCCGGCAGGTAGATCACTGGTTGGATCGATGGTTATTGTACTATCGTTGGCGGTGCCACTTATGTTAACGCCCGCAGAATCGTAGTTATAGGCGACTCCGCCGACAGTAACCTCAAGCGTTACCAGGTTCAAGCCGGAGTCATCGTCTTTGAGTCGGATAACGATGTCTGTATCAACCGGAACATCGGTCTGTCCATGGGATGGAGATATGGAGGCTATGTATGGAGGCGCGGTGTCAGGGGTGCCGGGATCGGACTCGATGGTGAAGTGGTAAACCTCTGTCTCCATGCAGTTGGGTGGGATAGCCATATCACAGGCGATAAAGGTAACCTCCACCACCTCATCATAAGCGAAATCGTCAGCGGGGTCATATACAACGCGGTATCCATTGGCTACCTGTGTCAAGGTCGGCTGCACGGTTTCCCCCTGCACGGTCATGACAATGGTGCCCGAGTTGACCCCTCGCTTGTTATCCTTTACATCGAGGCTTATGTCCGTGTTGCGGGGCACATCGGTTGCTCCATCGGCAGGCTGGCGGTTCTCGATGTATGGAGGCTCCCTGTCCCCAGGCTCCTCGCTTCCCTCATAGACGATCAGGGTCAGCTCGGTTCCGCAAGCCCATCCCTTGTTGGGGGTGGCAAAGTCGCAGGCCATGAGCGTGTGGTCGCCGCTCCAACTGTTGTCCAGAGTCCAGGTCTCTCCGCCATTGACTGTCTTTATGATAGCCGAGAAGGGTACATTTGTGCCAGCTATTACGCCTCCGCCGACACCCCAGCCCTCGTTCTCGTTAAAAAAGTGCACATCATAGATCCAGTAGTCGCCATTTGGGTGCGGGGGGAGGGTCTGCGTCTCCCAGGTCTGCCCGCCATCGTTAGTGTGATAAACATTCCCCGCGCCGTTGGTGTCTCCGACCACCCAGCCATTCTGACTGTCCAAGAAGAAGCAGTTCATGAAGTAGTAGGGGAGTTCCTTAGCTAGGTATGTCCAGGTCTGCCCGCCGTTAGTAGTCTTTAGCACAAATCCGCCATAGACCTCCTTCTCGGCGAGGAGGTTATCGTAAGGCGCTGGATACGGGGATTTGCCCTCGCTGGTGAATGAGCCTCCACAGGCAAAGCCCTGCTGTGCATTGAGGAAGCTGAGTCCGACCACGCGATACTCGGAGGGGACGCCGCTGTTTTGTTGCGCCCAGCTTGCCCCGCCGTTATTGGTGTGAAAAATGCTTCCGCCGTCTCCGCAAGCCCAGCCGTTGAAACCATCAGCGAACTCAAGCCCCAAGATGGCTGCGCCGAAGACGAAGGGCATGGCCTGTGGCGTGAAGGTCTGCCCGCCATTGATGGTCTTGTACATGATAGGTCCCATGGTGGGGAAGCCCATGCCGGCGCACCAGCCGACATTGGCATTGATAAAGCTCACCCCACCGAAGAAAAAGGACATCTCGGTAAAGGGGAGCATATTCCAGTCCTTGCCGTTTTTTGTGCCGAAGATGCAAGCGCCCTGTGCAGGAGGGGTATCGGTCATTCCAACGCAGTAAGCCACTTCTTCGCTGACCGCATCGACATCCATGAACATGTCATCCGAGGGTATGGACAGCGCGGTCTTCCAGCCGGCATTAGCTGTTTGCACGCCAAGAGCGACTATGATAATCGCCAAAAGAGCCAGGTATGCTTTCCGTTTCATCGTTTCACCTCTACAACCAAACTAAGGTAAATTAAACTCACAACATGAGAGAAATTATAATATATAGTTTCTATGGTTTCAATTGTTTGATTTACAGTTGACCTTGAAAATAATCTTGGTTGCGCTAACTTCTTATTGACATTGATGATTAATTGAATTAATATCATCTTGCATTATACTAATAAGTTGAACCTTTGTTAGGTGGATGAGGAAAACGAAATGAAATACCTGCCTATTGCCTTATTAGTAAGTTTTATACTTTCGCTCAGTCCAGTATATGGTCAAAATATCAAGATCATAGACCTTAGAAACATTGACTTACCTAACCTAAGCTCGCTCTCTAAAGAAAATCCGTGCAGCTCTATTGTACCGCTCGGTTGCGATGAACAGCATCAAGGCTCGCTAAGCGGGCAGTCATACTACAACTGGTATCCATGCTCTGGTAAGCAAAGCTATGGACCCGAGAACGCTTATCAAGTCTCCTTTACACAGGAGACCTGGATGCTCTTCGAGCTGCATTCGCTTGAGGATAAGGATCTTGACCTGTTCTTTCTATTGGAGTGCGAGTCCTGGGAGACCTGTGCAGCAGCAGCCGACGGCGATGGCGACGAGAGGATGATCGTCATATTCGGACCCGGCACCTACTATGTTCTAGTGGATGGTGCCAGTGCTGATGACAATGGAGACTACACGCTTAGCACGAGGTGCCTTGAGGAGAGCAATCCATGCGATAATATTACCGGTATCACCTGCGGAGAAACGGTCATAGGGCAAACCGCAGAGCGTTCGTATTACAATACCTACAACTGCTACCCGACCACCTTTCGTGGACCCGAGAAGGCATACCGGCTGGTGCTTGATGACGATTACGATGTTCGCCTCCAGTTGGATCCTATTGATGATATCTCCTTGAATCTATTTGTGCTTACAGACTGTGCGGATCATAACAGTTGCGTGGCCTCGGCAGTCGTAACCGGGGGAATGATCGATCACACCACCCACCTGGAGGCGGGGGAGTACTACCTGCTGGTCGATGGCTGGTTCGAGACCCATATCGGGTACTTTTCGCTATCGGTGCAGTGCCAAACGCCGAGCGATCCATGCCTTATGCCGACTGATTTATACTGCGAGGACTTCGTGATCGACACCCTGCGAGGCTCATCATACCATGATTATCACAACTGCGGATATCATGCAGCATTCAGCGGGGAGAAGGTTTATCGGGTGCATGTGCCGCAGCTTCTCGATGTTCGTTTCTTGCTTTTCCCGGAGCCGACTATACCCACATACCTGTATCTTTACTCCGATTGCAGCGACCTTAACACCTGCATAGCCTGGAGCGAATCTTATGGATACCAGGATTTGACCGTGCCACTCGATTCTGGGGAATATTTCCTCATGGTGGATGGTTCCTCAGAGCTTACCGAGATCGATTACAGCCTTTTCATGCAGTGTATTCCCTTAGCTCGAAGATGCAATGATCCCTTACCAATCGAATGCGGGGATAGCTTAAAGGATACTCTGACCGGCTCCAGCACCCAGTATGACTACAATGGATGCCTGTTCAGCGGCGAATATGGACCGGAGCGCGTCTATTCTTTCACCCTCACCGAGCAGAGGAATGTACAGGTCATTACAGAGAATATCAGCTCTCGTTTTTTGCATCTTTTTATTATTCAAGATTGCTTTGATCCCGAATCGTGTATTGCAGCCTGCTTCGACTGGCCGGCTAACTGGATAGTGAATCTCGATGCCGGTTCTTACTATCTAGTTGCCGAGTCCATGTATTACCTAGATGAGGGGGACTTCAACCTTTCGATGTATTGCTGGCCTCCTGATGTTACACCGACACCTGTTCTAACCGCTACTCCCACACCGCGCTGCAACGATCCAGCGATAATCGAATGCGGAGATAGCCTAAAAGACACGCTTGAGGGTGCCAGCACCCAGTATGACTACAATGGATGCCTGTTCAGCGGCGAATATGGACCGGA
>CAYUVA010000032.1:0-54655 GCA_964448115.1 uncultured bacterium | reverse complement strand
ATCATCCTATGGATTCGCTATTTCAATTCAGATCAATTCTTCAGAGCTGGAACTCTTGATTAACTATGGCAATTTGATTTGTTTTCCTATATAATATCATACGATGGAAGAAATGGAAGATGAAAAACAAGAGGCTCCAGCGTGCACCTTCAAGCTGATCAAGAGCCTGGAGACCGAGGCTACCGTTCAGCTCGAACCAGTTGAGAACGACCACCTATGGGCTGCACCACTAGGTGTTCCAGGTGTGGGGGTTGACTCTGAGGATTTCAAGGTCTTTCTAAGCACCACCGCTTACTCAGAGATCTACGACCATACAAAGCTGCACAGGAGTCAGGAGGTCGGCGGCATTCTTCTAGGCTTCTTGCGCAAGGACGAAGAGAGCGGTAAGCGGTTCATCGAGGTAATGAAGACTATCCCAGCCCGCAAAGGCGAGGAGGGTGTAGCCAGCTTCAAGTTCACTACCGATGCCCTTGAACACATCCACCACAAGAGGGATACGACCTATCCAGAGCTACAGATCCTCGGCTGGTATCACTCGCATCCAAACTTCGGAGTTTTTCTATCCAAGGCGGATCAATTCATCCAGAGCAATTTCTTTCCCAGGGAATGGCAGGTCGCAATCGTGGTCGATCCTGTCCGCAACGAGGTAGGCGTATTTAACCAGAGAAATGGCAATGTTAAGTCGGTTACTCAAGTCTATATTTGCGGACTGCGCAAGAGCAGCCTTTATGGACTGGATACCTCCAAGTTCATCGAGGAGAACAAGAATTACGAGCTTATCGCTGAATACGAAACCAGGGCTGAGGTGCGAAATGAGATTATTACAACTATCACCAGCACCCTGGATCGTGAGTTCAAGCAGTTCTTCAAGCAGATGTTGCTCCAAGAGGAGAAACAGTATTATCATATAAAAGGTAAAAAGCTGCTCAAGAATAGCATCAAGGTAGCTTTGATAATTTTCGTATTCCTGCTGATCAATCTAATCGCTTTGTTAATGATCCAGCGCTATAACATACAGCAACAGAATAAGAGGAACACAGAGGTGGATCAGGCAGTACGCCAGGTAAAGGAAACTACTACCCAAGCACAACAGCTTTACCTGGAGCGCCTGAAACAAATGCCTGGAATAAATGACTTGAAGGAGATACAAAAACTGATTAATATCCAGCAGGTTATGATCCAAACACTTCTTGACGAGACTAAAAAAAAAGAAGAGGAACTCCAGCCTACTCCTACTGCTATCCCCGAAGCCACTCGATTTTATCCAAAGGGAGACGAGATGGTGATAATAATCGCGCCGGGGGATACACTCACCGAGATCTGCCTGAATTATTATGGCAATTCGACCTGGGAGTTCACAAAACTAGTTGCTGAGTACAACGGTCTGGAGGATCCAAATAAAATAAGGATTGGAAGTGAGATTTACCTTCCGCCAAAGGAACGCTTATATACGCAGAATAAGTAACAATGACATCGGCAATCTTATTAAGAAGGCTGAGAGCCGAATATCAACAGATAAAGAAGACCTTTCGCAAGACCCGTTGGATAAAGGTATATCCAAACAAGAAAGATCCCCCGGATGAGTACCTTGTAATCTACAAGGTCAACGGTATAGGGCTTAAGGACGGCAACTTCATCGAGGTAAAGAAGGTTATCTGTGTTATCCACTTAGGATATAATTATTTCGATGTTGGACCTACCTGCACGATCCTAAGCCCTCATTATCACCCGAACATCTATCCCAACAGCAGCAAGTTCTGCGCCTTCAGCTCAGCCTTCAGAGCCTCGGAGGATATGGCTAACTATATCCTTCGCTTAGGGGAGGTATTGCAATATAAGAACTATAACCTGGAAAGTCCTGCTAACATAGAGGCGGCAAACTGGGCAAAGCATAACAAGAAGATGTTCCCACTTGACAAAAGAGATATCACTGAAAAGAGATGGTACATATATCATATCTTCTGGAAGAAAAAGGATAGCTACCGCAAGAAGTATATATGAGTTCTCCTAAGAGGATTTTAGCAGATAAGTACTCCCGCCTTCGCATAATTTCCTGGTGGAATCAGGATAAAATAATCAATGCACGGTTTCTGGTCGTGGGAGCCGGAGCGCTGGGCAACGAGATACTCAAGAATCTGGCTTTGCTGGGCGCAGGAAGAATCCTGGTGATAGACTTCGACAAGGTTGAGGCTACCAACCTTACCCGCTCAGTGCTGTTTAGAGAACAAGATGTCGGCAAGTCAAAGGCGCATGTCGCTGCGCAAAGAGCTACCGAGCTTAATAATGATATCAGCATCCAAGCCATTGATGGCAATGTGCTGTACGAGATCGGTCTTGGAGTCATAAGACGCATGGATGTGGTTATCGGTGCGCTTGATAATCGAGAGGCGAGGCTGTTTATCAATAGGTGCTGTTACAAGGTGCAAACGCCTTGGGTGGATGGAGGGATCAGCATCTTCGAGGGCGTAGTTAGAGGTTTCATACCACCTAGGTATCCATGCTATGAGTGCACACTTACCGACGAGGACTACGAGGCGATCAAAGAGCGCAGATCCTGCCAGTTGTTAAAACAAAGGCTCCCTGATACAGCAGTACCGACTACTCCGACCATAAGCTCAATAGTTGGCGGTCTGCAAGTACAAGAGGCAATAAAGATAATCCATGATCCCAAGGGTTTACATGCACTTAATGGAAGTGGCTACTTCATCAATGGTCTGAACTTCCAAAGCTACCTGGTTGATTACAGCATCAAGCCGGACTGCCTCAGCCATGAATCCTGGGATGAAATCGATGAGTTACCACTAAAATCAAAAGACCTGACTCTTGGCGATCTTGTTCGCATCGGGAAGAAAAAGCTGGGTAGAAAGGCGATCTTGGAGCTTAACCATGAGATCGTCTATGAGCTTAACTGCCCGAATTGCGGTACAACCGAGCTTCCCATGCGTTCTATGAAGCATTTCGATGATCTATCGATAACCTGCTCAAGCTGCGGCAAGGTTAAGGACATAGTGCTGATCAATAATCTGGATGGTAGCGAAGGTGGGTTGGAAACAAGCCTGGGCGATGTCGGTTTACCGCTATTGGATATCTACACAGCCAGGATCGCTGACAAGAGATTCTATCACTTCGAGCTAAGCGGAGATATCGAGGAGATGAGTATTTTAACATGAAGGACTTGACATAAGATCGATTAGGTCTTATATTATGATATAACTACAGAAAGGTTGTGTAACATTCGAGGAGGGACATGACAATGAGATCAACAACCATCTCGACTTTAACCATTGCAGTGTTAATGAGCCTTTTCTGCCTGGCTGGCGCGGGGCAGCAGGCTATCACTCAAGAGGTATTCTCCATTCAAAAGGCGATCGATGCCGCCTATCCTGGGGAGATTGTGCGCGTGCCAGCCGGCATCTATCATGAGCACATCAAGCTCGCTGAGGGCGTTATCTTGATGGGTGAGGGTGCTGGAGCGACCATACTAGATGGTAACGGCGAGGGAACGGTTGTTACCGGCGCCAATAACGCTATGATTATCGGCTTTACAATAAGAAACGGTGTTATCGGTGTTGACACCAGGCACTCCTTGACTGGCGTCTTCAACAACATTATCGAGGATAACCGTCACATCGGTGTTCATGTCAGCGGATCCGGCGCGGTTATTCTGAACAATATCTTCAAGAATAACGGCGGACTGGGTGCAATCGCCTGCAATAGCTCCATGCCCTTGATCGCTCACAATAATCTTATGAACAATGAGACCGGCGTCTGGACTTGGTGGCCAACCGGTCCATCGATAGTGAATAATATCTTTAGCGGCAACAGGTTTGGGGTCATGGCTGGCGCAGGAGCTGAGCCTTACATGGACAGCAATATCTTCAGCGATAATCAACAGGACTGCCGTGGAATCGGCATCGGCGAGGGAGACATGGTGGTCGATAAGATCGGCTTCAAGGCTCTTGAAGAGGGCGATCTTCGCTTATCAGCAGAATCAGTTGCGCTAGCCTCTGCTGCACCTATCCCCGGTTATCTGGATGAGATGGCTCACGATATCGGGGTAGAGTTTAACAGTAAGGCAAACCTGGATCATCTGCGTGCAGTGATGTCTAAGGTGGAGCAGGATCTAGTGGAGCAGATGCCGCTGGTTCATTATGATCTATCCGATGAGCTGGGGCTGTTCTATGTAACCACCATGTGGCCGGTGTCCAATTTCGCAGTCAGAGCCTCCACTCCAGATACCAAGGTTCGGGCATTCGATGCCTTTGACACCATGGAGGAGTTGGAGCTTACAGCGGAGTTCTCAAACAACGAATATCCTACGGTAATGGTGCGCAGCGATCAGCCAGATTTTCGCCGTGAGCTTGATCGTTATTGGCTGGATATGATCTACTATCACGAAGGCTCATATTATCTGAACGAGCTTAATCAACTGGTCTTCGAGCGCACGACTACATTCAGCCGCATCGAGGTCGCCATCCCCGCAGGCTATACCATAGTGGATATCAACTATCCGGCTAGCTTCGAGAAGCGGGATGGCAGGATCATCGCTGTTATCAAGCGCATGGGAGAGACCAACCTGCGCATTGTAATGGAGAGGATCACACCCTACACGACCGATCCCTTTGAGCTTGAAAGCATGTAGGAAAACCAACCCAAATAGTACTCCTTGTTAGAGGGTTGACAATAAATAGGGGCAATTCAAAGAATTGAATTGCCCCTACGCTTTTATGAAGCTCCAAACCCGCCTTTCCAATTATTCAGCAGATTTTTTTAGCATGGTAATCGGCTTGATCTGCCAGGCAATCGCTCCCAGTAGCCAGACCACGACATAGCAGGTCAAAAAGACTAGCATGGACAAGGCGACTGCCTTCTCCGCAGAGATCGCCTTGTAGCCAAGGAACCAGATTAATGCTGCCTCGCGCAGTCCGATGCCCGAGATGGTTACCGGTATCAGCGAGAAGAAATTGGTAAGGGCGATAATCGCAGCGACGAAAATAAAATCTAAATCGTATCCAAGCATAGCCTGTAGCACATAAGCGATACAGAAGGTGAGCAGGTATGCCAGCAGGCTCAATCCGAAAGGGATAAGCTGCTTTATCGACCATATCTTCGACATCTCACCTACCAGGTCCTCTAACCTCAGCTTGGCGGAGAAAGGAGTGCGTCTAATTACGATTTTCAAAAATCCTCTGCGTAATCTAGGGACTAAAAGGATAGCAAGAATCGGCATCATAAGCGCGCTTGAGCCAATAGCCAAGAGACCTGAGACTACTGGTGCAATAAGTATGCTCCCCAGCCAAAGGCAAAAGAACAAGCTCAATAAGTCCCAGCCTCGGTCGTATATAATGCTCACAAAACCTTTGTGATAGCTAACCTGCTTAGATTCCTTCAGGTAGATAGCCTTGACCGCCTCACCGATCCTGCCCGGTGTAATTATCCCCACATAGATGGCATCAAGATAGATGAGCAAGGCTGTCATATAATCTAGCTTAATCCCCTGCAACTCAAGGAGATAAGCCCATCGCCAAGCCTTCAAGGCGATGACCAGTAAGACCAACAAAAAAGTGAAAGAGATGATCTCAATATCAAGCAACCTGTATAGGTCAAGCAGCTCTGTAAGATCGAGTTTGAGCAGAATAATTACAAAAAGGACTACACCAAGCCCTCGAAACCACCAATTCATAAGTAATTTCTTTTGTCCTTAGATTAATACCCTTCATTTCATGAAAGAACTATTTCCCTTCGATAATTCTTTCTATCTCGGCGATGCGCTGTCTGACCATCTCTGCGTGCGAGTGCTGCGGTGCAATGGCGAGAAACTCCTTGTAGTAAGCCAAAGCGCCGATACTGTCATTCAAATCCCCTTGAAGTATGATGCCCAGGTTCAGTCGCGACAATGCGTGTCTGGGATCGGCTTGTGCAGCTAGCCTCATCATCTCCACCCCTTTTTCAGGATCCCCCAAGTTTCGATAACAGATGCCCAGGTCAGTAAGAAGATCAGGATCATTCGGTTTATGTTCAAGCGCAGCCTGGTAGGCTATCCTGGCAGATTCATATTTATGGCGATCAAAAAGGATATTGCCGATCTGGATTAGCATCTCCGCATTGTCCCTGTTTTGCTCGATCATCTCCATGACATCAGCATGGGGTTTTTGGGGCTCTGCATCGCTTGAGGATAATTGTCTATTCATTTCTCTCCTCATTTGGGGAGCTGCCGTGTATTGGATGGTCTGGGGCAAGAAAATAGCCATAGCAAGACCTAGTGCAACAGCGAGGAAGATCAATAGGAGTATTTCTTTTTTGACCATTGTTTTAGATTAAAACACTAAGCTATTATCAACATAGGACAACTTTTGCAAATAATTCCCCTTGACAAAATAGATTATGCGTACTAAATTAGTCTCGCCTAACAAGGAGAGAAACATGGAAGCCTCAAGTTCGATAACCGAAAGCCTCTGGGATTATCTGGAGATCATCTTCAGGCTAATAGCTGAAAAGAAGGTCGCCCGAGTCAAGGATATAGCCAAAGAGAAGGGCGTAAGTATGGCAAGCGTGAACGGTGCTATGAAACGGCTTGCCGAGGAAGGGCTTATCAACTACAAGGCTAGAGAATATATCGAGTTTACTGCTGAGGGTGAACAGCAGGCAAGAAGGATGGTGCTGAGGCATGAGTTTCTCACCCGCTTCTTGACTGATATACTTCTAGTTCCCGGTGAAATAGCCGAGGAGGATGCCTGTGCTATAGAACACCACTTGAGCCTTGAGACCCTTGATCGCATGGTTAGTTTCACTGAGTTCATTAGGTCTTGCCCCAGGGGCGAGCTTACTCTGCTCAATAGGTTTACAAAATGGTTCCAGGCTGCGCATAGCCACGAGGATGTCTCCTTCAACCATGTCTGCATTGAAGAAGACCCCTGTACTCTGCGAGATGGAAGGCATCGGTGGAGAAGGAAGCTGGGGAGACAATATAAAAGAACACTGCTTGACTTAAAGCCCGGTGAAGAGGGAAGAGTATTCGCCATTCATGCAAAAGGATCCATACGCCAAAGACTTATCGATATGGGCATATTGCCCGATGTTATAATTAAGATGGATCAAACAGCTCCCTTTGGAGATCCGATAAAGGTAAAGGTCAAGGGATATTACTTGACGCTGCGCAAAGAAGAGGCAGAGGCTATCGGGATAAAATGACAAGCCAAGTGACCGCGCAACTCAAGATACTTAGTATAATGCCTGTTAGGATAATAATATGAAAGATAAAATCATCCATGTTGCAGTAGCTGGTAATCCGAACGCTGGCAAAACCTGCATCTTCAATGCTTTAGCAGGCGCAACCCAGCATGTAGGCAATTATCCAGGGGTTACCGTGGAGATCAAAAGCTCCATGGTGAAATGGGGAGAATATCGCTTAAAGATGGTGGATCTCCCCGGCACTTACAGCCTCACTGCCTACTCTGAGGAGGAAAGGATTGCCCGCCGATATATAGTCGAGGAAAAACCTGATGTTGTGCTCGATATAATCGATTCCTCTAACATGGAGCGTAACCTTTATCTCACCTGCCAACTCATGGCTCTGGGGGCGAATCTGGTGCTGGTCTTCAATATGATAGATGAGCTTGAGCAGCGTGGCGAAACCCTGGACACTGAATGCATCTCTGCTCGTTGCCAGGCTCAGGCAGTAACCACCATCGGACATAGAGGAATCGGCATCCCCAAGCTCAAAGAGGCGATTCTTCACGCCGTGGAGAATCGAAGCCGCCCCAGATGTTACTTTTTCCCTGCCGAGATCGAAGAGGCGATCTCCGTATTGAGCAAACTTGTACCCGATAAGATGACCAGCAACTACAACGCACGATATATAGCGACAAAGATACTGGAGGGAGACGAGGAGTTTATCAATTTAGCCAAGAGAACCGATAAAGGCGAAATATTGCTTGATGAGGTGCAAAAAAGGGAGCAATACATAAGACGAATTCATAATGTTGATCCTGCGTTGCTCATCGCCGATGCTAGGTTCGGCTTCGCCAATGGTTTGATCCGCGAATGCACCAAGAGGATTCCCAAGAGCGATAGAGTAAACCTTACAGAGCGGATAGATAAAGTACTTCTCAATCGCTTCGCAGCATTTCCTATTTTCTTTGGCGCCATGTATCTTTTGTTTTGGATCGTCTTTACCATCGGCAATATCCCCATGGGATGGATCGAGGACTTCTTCGCCTGGCTCGCTGGTGCGATAAGCCTAGGCTGGCGCTTTAGCGAGCTTTCTTGGCTTCATTCGCTTATCGTTGACGGTATTATCGGTGGAGTAGGTGGGGTTCTGGTCTTTCTCCCCAATATCATGCTGTTATTTTTAGGTATCTCCATCCTTGAAGATACAGGCTATATGGCACGCGCTGCCTTTATCATGGACAAATTCATGCACAAGATAGGACTGCATGGTAAGAGTTTCATTCCAATGCTCATCGGGTTCGGCTGTACGGTGCCAGCAATAATGGCAACTCGCTCCCTGGAGAATCGCCGTGATCGTCTGGCGGTGATGCTAGCGCTGCCGCTGGTCAGTTGCGGAGCGAGGCTGCCCATCTACCTGCTTATCATTCCAGCCTTTTTCCCGCCAAAACTCCATGCGCCGATGATGTACTTAATATACCTAGTAGGGATTGCAGCCGCGGTAGTTATCATAAAAATACTGCGAAAAACCGTGTTAGTCGGCGATGATGCACCGTTCGTAATGGAGCTTCCGCCATATAGGTTTCCCACCTGGCAGGGATTGTTTCATCACGCCTGGCAGCGCGCCTGGATGTACCTGAAAAAGGCGGGTACTATCATTCTTGGAATAAGCATCATATTATGGTTCCTAAGCTCCTATCCGCAGAAAACAGAGTTCGAGGTTGATAGTGCTGCCAATTATCTCAGTGAAACCGAGTTGGAAAAAGCCAGGGCTACCGAATCGTTGACCTATTCCTTTGCCGGGCGCATAGGAAAAGCGATAGAGCCGATCATATCATTGATGGGATTTGATTGGCGCTTGGGCACTGCTTTTTTGGGCTCATTTGCTGCCAAGGAGGTCTTCGTGGCACAGTTTGGTATCGTCTTTTCGTTAGGCGAAACCGATGAAAGATCTGGCAAAGGGCTTCGTGAGACGCTTCGTAATACTTATAATCCGTTGGTTGGCTTTTGCATTTTGATATTTGCCCTCATTGCCACTCCCTGCATGGCAACATTTGCAATTACACGCTATGAGTCTGGCGGATTCAGGTGGGCTATATTGCAGTGGGGTGGGCTTACTTTCATCGGCTTCGTGTTGACTACCATAATCTACCAACTCGGAAGGGTAATCCTGTACTGACTATACCCCTGGTATAAATCGATAGGCTTGCAGGTATCAGAGGCAATTAAAAAGATCCCTGCAATTATTGAAAGAGATCTCGATAATTCGTACTTGAGTCGATATACCTGTGCGTGTTGAGGTGTATGCAAATATGTTGGGAATATGATATATTAAGCAATGCTTTCATCTGGGATCGTATCCCGCGACTAATGAATTGGAAACATAAAAACCTGGGAGGAATAAAGAAATGAACGAGGCTTTATTCAAGGTTCCAGAGCCGAAGAATGAACCGATATTCGGCTATCTACCCGGCTCGAGCGAAAAGAAGAAGCTAAAAAGCGCTCTGAGGGAGCTATCCTCAAAACAAGTTGAGATCCCGCTTTACATCGGCGGCAGGGAGGTTACCACCGGCAACCTCGGCAAGTGCGTTATGCCCCATAACCACAGGCACCAGCTCGGTGTCTATCACAAGGCTGGCGCGGAGCAGGTGAATATGGCTGCCGAGGCTGCCATGCGGGTAGCCAAGGAATGGGCTGCCATGCCCTGGCATCACCGCGCCTCCATCTTCCTGAAGGCGGGTGAGCTGCTGGCAACCAAGTATAGATTCGTCGCCAATGCAGCCTGTATGCTTGGACAAAGCAAAACTGTGCACCAGGCGGAGATCGACTCTGCGTGTGAATTGATAGATTTTCTGCGTTTCAATCCATACTACATGGGGCAAATCTACAGCGAGCAACCGCCGATTAGCGTAACCGGCACCTGGAATTACCTGGAGCATCGCCCGCTTGAGGGATTCATCTTCGCTGTAACCCCCTTCAATTTCGCATCCATAGCCGGCAACCTTCCGACCTCGCCAGCAATGATGGGCAATGTAGTTATCTGGAAACCGGCATCCTCGGCGGTTTACTTCGCATACTACTTCATGCAGATCCTCAGAGAAGCCGGGCTGCCCGATGGCGTAATCAACATGGTGCCAGGCTCTGGAGGACAGGTCGGAGACCCGGCAATTTCCCATCCTGACTTTGCCGGCTGCCACTTCACCGGCTCAACCGAGGTCTTTCAGGGAATGTGGCGCAAGATCGGGGAAAACATCGATCGCTACAAGTGCTATCCACGCATAGTCGGCGAGACCGGGGGCAAGGATTTCATCTTTGCACATGCATCGGCAGACCTCGAAGCACTGGTGGCCAACACCATTCGCGGAGCTTACGAATACCAGGGGCAGAAGTGCTCGGCAGCGAGCCGCCTCTTCTTGCCCAAAAGCCTGTGGGGCAAGTTCAAGGAAAGGCTGCTCGATGAGCTGAAGACGGTAAAGATGGGGGATATAACCGACTTCACCATCTTCATGGGGGCGGTAATAGACCGCAATGCCTTTGATAGCATCAAAGAATACATCGACTATGCCAAGGCGTCCAGTGATGGGGAGGTTATCTTCGGTGGAGGCTGTGATGACTCGGTCGGATACTTTATCGAGCCAACAGTGGTGATTACCGAGGATCCCCAATTCAGGCTGCTCAAGGAGGAGATCTTCGGTCCGGTGCTGACCATATACTTGTATGATGAGTCCAAGCTGGATGAGACGCTTGAGATCTGCGACAAAGGTTCACCCTATGGCTTGACTGGCGCGGTATTCGCCCAGGATCGCAAGGCGATAGTCAAGATAACCGAGCACCTGGTCAACACTGCTGGCAACTTCTACATCAACGACAAGCCTACCGGAGCAGTGGTCGGGCAACAGCCCTTTGGCGGTAGCAGGGCTTCCGGCACCAATGACAAGGCTGGGAGCTATCTGAATCTGCTGCGCTGGGTAACACCGCGAGCCATAAAGGAGAACTTCAATCCACCACGCGACTATAGATACCCGTTCATGGAAGAAGAATAAAGCTATTCTTAGGCTATCACGGTATCTCCTCATTACATTAAGGATTACACCACTTGACTAGACCCTCCCCCTGCCCCCGCCCAGCGGGGTGTGTCTTTTCTTTTTCACATCTTACGCCTTGATGACCTTGCCCATGGGATCCTGGCAGTTGCGGCAGGCGTTCCGAGTATCTACCACGAAGCGTGCATTATCAACCACTTTCTGGTAGTCAATGTAAGTATGATCGGTGGTGATGACTACGCCATCGTATTGTCGCAACGATTCTACGCTCAATTCCACAGATCGCATCTTGAGGTCAAAATCCCTAAGTTTTGGCATCACGGGTAGGTAATCATCGTGGTAATCGACCTTGCAACCGTATTCTTGTAGCAGGCTGATGATGCGAAGCGCCGGCGACTCCCTCATATCATCGATATCCCTCTTATAGGCGATGCCGATGATCAGCAGCCTGCTTCCTTTCAGGCTTTTACCCGAAATATTAAGTGCTCGCATAACCTTCTCGAACACGAAAAGAGGCATACTTGTATTGACCTCGCCGGCAAGCTCGATGAAGCGAGTCTGCACGCCATATTCCTTTGCAGCCCAAGAGAGATAGAATGGGTCGATGGGGATGCAGTGTCCCCCCCAGCCGGGACCCGGATAAAAGGGAGTGAACCCGAACGGTTTGCTTGAGGCAGCCTCGATTACCTCCCAGATATCGACACCCATCCGGTCGCAGATCAACTTCATCTCGTTGACCAGGGCAATGTTCACGCTGCGATAGATGTTCTCCAAGAGCTTTGCCATCTCGGCTGTGCGAGGTGAGGAGACCGGGACTACCGAAGAAACGATGCGCCTGTAGAAACTCTCGATTACCTCCAGGCAATTGTTGGTAACTCCGCTTATTATCCGAGGGATGTTGCTGGTAGAGAAGCTCTTGTTGCCGGGGTCTTCACGCTCCGGTGAGAATCCCAAGAAGTAGTCGCATCCGACCTCAAGCCCGCTTTGACTTAGGATACCAAGGCACAATTCCTCGGTGGTGCCTGGATAGGTAGTGCTTTGAAGGGTCACAGCCTGTCCCTTGCGAAGCCTTGCTAAGATCGCCTGCATGGTCTGCTCAACATAAGTCATATCCGGCTCCTGGCGATGGTTCAGGGGCGTGGGGACGCAGATGCAGATGATATCGACATCGGTTAGCAGATCAAAGTCGCTGGTAATGATTACTCGATTTTGCTTCAAGCCCTTTGTAATGGCGCTGATATCTATATTTTTCAGGTAAGGGGTTGCTTGATTTAGCGACCTGACTTTTTCCGGGTCTATATCGAAGCCGGTGGCTGAGAAGCCGGATTGTAGGATGCATGAAAGCAGCGGCAATCCTACATATCCCAGCCCGATGACTCCAGCCCTAGCCCCGCCTTTTTCGATCTTCTCCAGTAGTATCTCTTTTATCATTTTACCCGCCGTTTATTCTGAGGTTGTTCCTTAACGAGCATCAAGGATATCTCTTTTCTGCCTACGGTCAAGGTCCTTGTTGCCTAGGTAGGCGTTTTGAAGAAAAGCACCAAGCCGATTGCCAAGAACAATACATTTGCCCCCCAGGCTGCGATTGTCGGTGAGATCAATCCGCCATGGCCGTACTCTATCAGCAATCGGTAGATGATGAAATAGACGATAGCGATGCCTAAGCTTATCCCGACTCCCACCAGTGGATTGCTCAGCCGGTTGTGTCGAGTGGCAAATGGTACTGCGGTGATGGCTAGGATAAGGCTGAGGAAGCAAAAGGAGATCTTCTGGTGCAGATCAACAACGAAGGGAGTCGCATCGTATCCGCTCTCGGTAAGGACTTGGATATATTCCTTCAACTCGCGATAATTCATCTCCTCGGACTCCTTTCTCTCCTGGTTGAAGTCTCTTGGGGTTTCCTCGATATGGCAGGGCTTTTTATCAAATGTTGAATCCTCGATTATTGCTCCGTTTTTGTCGAACTTTATCTCTCTTCCATCCAGGAAGTACCAATTATCTTGCTCCCAGATAAGATTATTCGCTTCAACGCGTTTCTTGATCGTCATATCAGGATAGAACTCAAAGAATGAGAATCCGCTCATCATCTTCTTGGTCGGATTGAATGAAAGATAGTAAAAGATCTTGTTTCCTTTTCCCTTGAACCATCGTCTATTCTGGGCGAAGAAGCTGCGCGGAGGCTTACCCTTGATCTTGGTATCCAGGATGTAAGATGCTCGTTCCTGGGTTATGGGGATGATCTTCTCGTTGAAGGCAAAATAAAGACCGCCGATCAATCCGGCAAGCATGATTATTGGTAACACGGTTCTGTATAAGCTGACGCCGCTGGTCTTGATTGCAGTCAGCTCGTTGTTCTTATTAAAAGAGCCTAGGGCCAAAAGACTGGCTAACAGCACTGAATAATGGATAGCAAAGGAAGTGAAATATAGCACCTTGTAAACAAGATACTTGATGGCATCAAGGATCGATGCGCCGTGTTCCTGGAAATCATCGACCTTCTCAGAGAAGTGGATAATCATTGCCAGTATAAAATAAATAAACAAGGTGGCAGCAAATAGCTTCAGAAACTCTCTGCTTACATAACGATCTATTATGTTGGGAAAGAAGCCAGCCTTGCGGGAGCTTATCGCAAGGTGATCATGCTCCCTATGTCGCTCGTTGGCATGAAAGCTACTATATGTTTTATTTATCAATATTTTAATTTTAGCTCCAACCGATGTTATGCGATAAATAATATAGTTAACCCATTTGAATGGTTTTTCTTTGGCAATCTTTACGAAGATATACAGCCCGATCAAGCCAAGAAAAATATTCGGCGACCAGATAGCGATCGCTGGCGGTATCTTGCCCGAATCCCCGACTCCCTCACCACCGGTCAGGAAAAAGTAATACACGGAGTAAAGCAACATGCTTAGAGCAAATCCGCTGCTTTTGCCTCCGCGCCGGCTAGTAATCCCCAAGGGAAGCCCTACCAAGGTAAAGACGAGGCAGGCAAAGGGTATGGAGAACTTCTTGTGCAGCTCCACCCACTGCGGATTCGTGTTGAATCCCTTGGCGGCGCGTTCCTTTATGGTTTGAAGCAGCTCTCCTACCGTCTTGTCCCTGTCCCCCTTGGGCACATCGATATCCCTAAGTATTGCATCGGTGAGGTTTATCTCATTGAGCTGGAAGCGATCAATGATGTACTTATTTTCGCTATCGGCGGGGATAAGGTGAATGGCGCCGTCTCTAAGTCGCATGGTTACCTTGTTGGTCTCGGTGTTGAAGAACTTCTCAGCCTCCCGTGCTACTATGACCTTTGGATTTTGAGCATCCCGCTCATCGTAAAGAAAGATATTCTTGAGCGTGATGCTATCATGGCTCATGCCATCGACATATAGAACAATGTCCTGAAATTCCTGGTTGAAGACATAAGGCTTGATGCCAACATTTGCTCGGCTGCGAACCAGTGCGACCCTAAACTTGCGTAAACTATGGTTGCTGCTAGGTAGCAAATACATAAAGATGAATAGGGTGATCAGCCAGGTTGCCAAACCAAAGGCAAGCACCGGCTTGTAGAGTCTTAGCAGGCTTATCCCGTTAGCCTTGAAGGCGATGATCTCGCTGTCGGAGCTGAACCTGCTGAAGGCTAAAAGGATGCTCAGCAGGACGCTCATCGGAATGGTCAATACAAGTATCCAAGGTAATGCCAATAATTGGAAATGCAAGATAGCCCCCAAGCCGACGCCACGGTTTATGAACAGATCTAAAGACTTGATTATCGACTGGGTCAGCAAGAAGAAGGTGAACATGACCACACCGATAATGAACAAGGGGATGATCTCCTTCAGTATGTAGCGGTCTATGGTCTTTAGCATAGTCTTTAGACTCTAGTATAATGGTAATCATTTAAGCAACCGAATTCCAGCATCTTATGCAATCTCGAAACGAAATCGGGACTTCGTTTCTCATGACATAGGATTTGTTTGACCCCTTCGTGGCTTGGAGTGGATGTCCGCCCTTGGATCTCAAGCCTCAAGCCTCATGTCTATTTTCTCCCATCATCTCCTTGAATCGTTCAGCGACCAGGCTCAGGGTCTGCTCATCTGGCGCTATGAACGAGCCGGGCACCTGATAGATGAACTTGAGGTAGTCGAGGAAGTTTACCCTTAGATCCCGGTCTATCGGCGTTTGAATGGCTTCATGTATGATTCTCGGCAGATGCGATGGCTCCGGGCAGTGGTGGACGATACCATCTATATTGAAGAACGCTTGTCCCAGTGTTATCACTTTCTTGCCTGCCTGTAGTGCCTCCAGACCCACCGTCGAGTTGATGGTGATGACCAGTTGGGCTTCCCTTATTAGCCTTTGTGTATCTCCGGTGGATATGATGTTTACCAGGGGATCGTCCTGGTAGATGTACCTTAACTCGCGGTAGTCTATCCTGCCCTTGTCAGCGGGGTGTTCCTTGAAGACCAGCCTGGCATCGAGCAGGGACAGATCACTAGTTTTAGCCTTGGATCGGGTAATCAATGCCTTGTATCCAAGAAATCCCTCCTTGACCCTGCGCACCAGCTCTCCCATGTTGCTGATATTAGGCGAAAAGCAGAGCATCTGGGTGTCATCGTGCACCTGGAAGGGGATGAATATGTAGGGCTTGGACAACCCTTGTGGCTGTGATTCGGTTTTTCTTTTTATTTTGAGCCTTCTTGATGCGATGCTCCTAGCCTTTGTTTTAATGTAGTTGCCCGTGGTTTGCACCTGGAGGAAATAGACCAGGTCGAGCCTCTTTTTCCGGTGCAGATAAAAATAGGCTCTCTTTTTTGCCAGCATGGTCAGGTTTTTCATAAAGATAGGGATTCCGCTTGCCGAGGGCGGATCTTGCTTGGGGATAAACTCGTGTTTTTTCTCAAGCAACTTGATGAAACCGTTGAAGAGCCTTTTCCTTTCTTCTAGCTCGTCTTGATCGAGCTTCCTGTAGAAATCTGCTTCTCGAGGCACCGAATTCTCATAGTTGACGCCCTTTGGATCCATTGTGATCGTGTATGGTCTAAACAGCCCGCGCTCCAAGACAATTGTGGGTATCCCCTGCTGTCTTGCGCTCTCGTGGGCAGCCCTGGCGACCGCATAAGCCTTGTTCCAGGTTGCCAGCCCGTCGATGCGGAATCTCTTGAAGATCTCTGCAAATGCTTGTTGATAGCAAAAAAATAGCTTGACCAGGTCTGCCTCACGGTCCCCGTATCCCCTAAGCTCGAGGATTCTTCGGTCGAAGAGTAGCTGTTGGGCGACCCTGGAATCGTTAATATAAGTTTCATTCTCTTGTAAGGAGTTTTCAGCCAAATACTCACTGATGTCGATCGACTGGTAACCAAGTCCGGCTATCTGTTTCGCGTGAATAGGAGTAAGGGCTATGAAGTAGGGTAAATATTCCCCTTTCAGTGCCTTGAATAAGGCATCGAAGAATTCGAGGTGCTCCGAGATGACCAGGATATCTTTCATTTTTTTATGCCCATGCTAGCCAACAATCTCGCTGTTTCCTCTCTACTTGCTGATTTGAATATGACCAGGAAAACAAGGTAAATAACCGCTGCCAATGCGATCTTCACCAACAGGTGAAGCGTGAGGTGCTGCATAAAGATCAGTGCGCCTAGCATCACCAGGTTGGCAGCCACTATGCGTCCCATGTTTGCAAGGAGCGGTACCTTAAGCTCACCAGAAAGATAACCCCTGCTAATGACTACCACCACTGTCTGGGCTATTATTGTGGCAAGTGCCGCTCCCATGTAACTGTAAGTCGGTATCAGTATCAGGTTCAAGGCTACATTGACCACGCTGCCGGCAGCGATGCTCAACGTATATTCCCGTTGCTTGGTCATGGCAAACAGCAACATGCCATAGATATTGCCGACTCCAACTATTGTGCATTGCAGGATGAGCAGCCTTAGCGGCGCGGCGCTAGGCAGATATCGTTGCTGGTATAGAAATAGCATGATCTCGTCGGCGAGCATGAAGCCGCCAATGGTCAGCGGTATCCCAATCATCGCCTTGGTCTTGATAAAGAAGACGATCCGCTTGGGCAATCGATCTTCATCCCCGAGCGCCTCGGTGATAAGCGGGGTGAATATCCTTTGCAGCATGGTGATCACGATAAGGGTGAAGCCATAGACATTATACGAAGCCTGGTAGATGGAAACATCCACCTTGCTTACCAGGATGCCAATCAGCACGATATCGATATTCTCGTATAACTGCACCAGCCCGCGGGCAAGAAATATAGGTAAAGAAAGCCTAAAAAGGCGCTTGATCTCCGATGGGGAAAATCGGGGCTTCAAAGGCTGAACTTTCAGGTTGAAGAATGCCAAGCCTAGAACAAGAATAGTGATGCCTAGCAATATATTTATCACCGGCAGCCATATTATCGACCGCACATCGAGAACATAAAATACAAGAAAAACCATGCCTGTATATAGAAACGACTGGATGCAGACGATGATCGAATCGTATCGCTGCTTGTTGAAGGCATCGAACACCGGCTCGAAGATGTTTAAGCCAAGAACCAAGGTGGCTATGAAGACCAGGTTGTAAAGCAGCCTTTTATACTCATCGCCTTGAAAGACCTGCAAGCTGATGATGCACAACCCAGCTAGGATGATGGACAGGGTTATCCTTATGATAAATGCGCTGCTAATGATCTCGCTAGCCTTGTGCCGTGCCTTGACGATCTCCCGAAGCATCACCCCCGGCAAGCCGAAGGCTGATATGATGACCAGGTACATGCCGATAGCCCGGGCAAAGGAGTACAAGCCGTAGTCAACCTGTGAGAAATGCCTGACTATGTAAACATTGGCTACGAAGGTGAATATTCGGGCAATGAAGGTGCTCGCCGAGATGGCAAACAGGTTGACAAGCGCCTCCTTGCCGAGCTTGACCGCCTGGTCGGAGATAGGTTGCTCTCCTCGTCCATGCAGGTCTTTCTTTATATTGTTATTCAATGCTCGCTAGCACCCCGATCAGGATAATAGCATCTTCATCGCTGAATGTAAGGCCAGGGCGCGCTTCTTGAGCCGCTTTCATCAGAGGCGATGAGCATGAATTGATAGCTCCCCTTGGCAACCATCTGGGGGGTTATGTATGCCTTGTACTCGTAAAATTGCAGTTCCGCGCCCTCAATGGGGAGGGAGGCTATCCTTTCGAGCTTTATGCCAGTCGGCAAGCCGAGGCAGAATAGCTCGACCTCACCACCGGTAACTTCATCGCCAAATAGCACCAGGGCATATATACGAAGGTATCCGCTGCTTAGGGTGGTAAATCCTGCATCCCAAAAGCCGGCGATGATAATCCTTGGCGCTAAGATGGTGCCTGCCTGGGTGTTTAGATAATTAGCCTCCCAGCTTGAAGCTGTATCATCATTGTAACTATCCGGCTTATCCCAGGGAGTGATGGTTAGATATGGGTAGCAATGGCTGCGGTTTCCCTTTTCATCGCGGGCGATCATCTCTGGATGATAAGTGAGTATCGATTCATCATCCAAGGTTACCTGTTCGCTGAACCATAGGTCATGGTTGTGCTGGTCGGGGATAGCCTTTTCTTTGTTCATCTCGGCGATCAGCTCTCCCTTGAAGTAAACCTTTACAACATTGACATCGTTATCCGCATCCCTGACCAGTGCGATAAGGCGGACCTTTACCTCTCCTTTTTTCTGATCGGTCGATTCGACTAGCGCACCTCCCATTAGGATCTTTGGTCTCTGACTGCGCCCATCATCGATGAATCCGCAGCGCAGGTTATCCTTATGATACGCGCCCCAGGGCACCTGCTTGGCTCTTGGCAGGCTGAACAGGTCGAACAGGGATAACTTGCGGTTGTTGACCGTTATCCCGATCTCCAGCCTCCCATCGCCATCCATATCGGCAATCGCCGGCGTTGCAGTAGATGGCTGGTGAAGATTCAATGGGCTGCCGGCAATCGATTTGCCGGTGCAATCCAGGATGAAAAGATGATTGCCAATGGTAATAATCACCTCCAGGAAGCCATTTCCGTTGACATCTGCAATAAGCGGCGATGATACTATGCCCTGCTTGAAGTTGACCGGGAAGCCGTCCAGCGCTTCTCCCCGCCAGTTGAAGGCATACAGGAATCCATCCTCGGAGCCGATGACCACATCGAGCATCCCATCGGCATCGAGGTCTCCCAGCGCTGGCGATGATGTAAAGGAACCAAGAGTCTCCACCGGGTAGGGATGCATAAATGAGCCATCGTGATTTATTATGTAAAGCTTGCCGTCCTGACCGCCGAGGACTATCTCAAGGTCACCGTCTTTATCCATATCACCCGCCGCTGGAGCGGAAGTCAAACCGATACCGAGATCAAGCGGAAATCCGTTGAGTTGCCTGCCATAAGCATCGATGACATGCAGGCTGCCTGACTTGGTGGGAACGATGATATCCATTAAGCCATCTCCATCCAGGTCCCCCACCCCTGGCGAGGTGTTCATGCCCCCTGAATTCTCCAGTCGGATTGGAAAGCCTGGCAGCGGTCTTGCCTTGTGATCCCAGGCATTGATCACCCCATCCCAGGCGGTATCGATGATATCGAGGCAACCATCGCCATCTATGTCAGCCAGAGCAGGGGCTGATGGCGAACCATGTCCACCGCTGCTAGCCGGCCAGTTGGGGAGCAGGTTGCCCTTATGGTCGATAACCATGACACCTTGACTAACCGTGGAGACAACTATCTCGATATTGCTATCGTTGTCGATATCAGCGGCGGCCGGATTGGCTAGAATCCCATTGCACGGCTTTATGGGAAAGCCGTGCACCGGCTCGCCATGATGATCCAACGCATAGAGCCTCCCCTGGCCGGTTCCAAAGATGATCTCCAGCTCCTCGTCTCCGTCAAGATCGGCAAAACAAGGATCGGTTGTGATATTTTCAGCTATCGTGAACGGGAACCCCCTCTCAGGCATAATCGGGCTGAAAAGGGTCAAGAAAAAGTGATCCCTTGTCATCGGATAATCGCCCTGGTAGCTGAAGTTAACATCGAACTGTACCCTTTGATCTATCGGGCATATAGCGCTTAGTTCGATCTCGAAGAAATCCTGCATTTCGACCAGATTATCTTGGGATAGCGGGGCAAGGTTTACTCCCCTTTTGGTTACCTTGACGAAGCGATTATCGGTATGAATGGTTGCCGTGCAGGCTGGCGAATCCACCCAGACATTCTGAAGCGACAGCCTGATGGCTGCCTTCTCCGAAGGCTCCAGCCTCCCGTCCTGGTTGCCCTTATGGTCATGGCAGTCAACCTGGCCTATGATGAGCATTGGATGAGGTCTTTCGCTGATCGCCCGATAAGCATTCACCCTGCCTGCTCCTAGCTTATTGGCAAAGTCGGGGTCATAAGTATCGATATTGTCCGCGGTGGCGATCAACCTTGCCTTGAGCTGCCGGGCGGGGAGGTTCGGATAGGAGGCGAGCGTCAATGCCGCCACGCCGCTAACCATCGGCGTAGCCATCGAGGTGCCGCTCTTTTTTGCATAGCCATTATCTGGAAAGCAGCTTATTATCTCGCTGCCGAATGCGTTGATATCGACCCAGTCTCCGTAGCTCGATGCGAACGGCAGGCGCCAGATTGAACGTTGCTGGCGGCTATCTACCGATGCAACACAGAGCACCTGCTCCAGGTAACCGGGATAGTGAGGCCAGTCGGTGTCATCATTGCCCGCCGCCGCTACCACCAGGCATCCAAGATGCTCAACATACTGGATGACCTGGTTGATAAGCTCTGATGGGATGTAGCCCCCCCAGCTATTGTTGAGGATTTTAGCCCCCATCGCGGCTGCATAGGCTAGTCCCAACGCGGCATCGTCCTCGTGAAGACCGTAGATACTGCCGATCTTGACCGCCATGAGCCGACAGTTGAAATCGACCCCAGCAATGCCCTCGCCATTATTCCCCACCGCACCGATGATGCCTGCTACATGGGTTCCATGACCGAAGTCATCTACCGGGTAAGGATCCTCGTTGGCAAAGTCCCAGCCCACAATGTCATCTATGAAGCCATTGTTGTCATCATCTATGCCGTTGAAGGCTACCTCGAAGCGGTTCACCCAGATCTTCTGCCAAAGGTCGGGATGATCGAGATCTATACCGGTGTCGATCACTCCGACGATGACATCCCCAGCCCCTTGCTGTAGATCCCAGGCTCGAAGCGCATCGATATCGGCGCCGGTGATGCCACCACCTTGCCCGGTGTTCCTGAGCGAATATTGCTCCTTGAACAACGGATCATCGGGAGTGAAGTCGAAGTAATAGATCTTGTTTGGAGCAGCGTACTTTACGCCAGGGTTTGAAGATAAAATATCACAGCACTCGAGCAGTTGGGCTTTGCTGAGCTTTGGAGCGACCATCTTGAGAACATCCCTTAATGGGGGGACTTTATCAGCCAACTGTCTCGGGGCGATTGGCTTGATAAGCTTTATCTCATCGTGCCAGATGATCTCGCTAACATCGCATCCATCGATATAGAGCCTATCCTCGTCGCTTAGCATGTACCTGCCAGGCTTTAGCTTGATCAGGATCTCGCCGGGAACAAATTGCGATTTGCAGATGTAACCTGCATTCAAACTCTCGTTGCCATACCCGTCATCCGCCACCCAGCACCAGCACTGCGAACAGATGATGAATAAAAGTGCCATTTGAATCGGCATATAAAAAGTATAAATACAACCTGCTATGCTGTTATCCCTTGTTAGCATATCCATGGAATATCATTATAGAGAATGACCCTTTTATCAAATAGGAATAAAGGAGCCGGAAATATCAAGTCAATTGCTTGTTTTATGCCTCGTTAGCCACTGGCTTGCGCAAGGCTCACAAGTAATGACATTTTTGCCCCCAGACTCTAGACTTTAGTCCTTAGGGAGGATCAGCCGATCCTGGTCAGCTCGTAACTGCGGGTTCCCAAGCCGAGTTTCTCCGACTCGATCAATTGAAGCTCACCGACTGGTTTGTTGATTTCTTCGAGTATTTTATCTCCCGGCTTGACTCCCAAGTCCTCTGCTAGCGATTGTGGCAAGGGGGGTGCCTTGTTCACCAGGTCGCACGATGCCTGGTCGATTGCCACCGGGTCATCAGACACAAGTATGCCCTGGTCCTGCACGACCGGGGTATCAGCGCCGGGCATACAATCGCACTCCGGCTGCACCTCGATAATAAAATTAAGATACCCGACCTTTCCAGGCTTGAAGGTCGATAGCACGGCAGCGGCGCCTTCAGCCATGGAGCGCTGAAATTTCTCATAGGAAAACGGTGCGGTCAATGCCTGGGTCGGACAAGCGCGCATGCAGCGCCCACATGCCCAACAATCATCATCATCGATGATCAGCTTGTCATACTCGAAACGAATGCACTCCAAGGGGCAGACATTGATACACTGCTCGCAGAAGTCGCAGAGATCCTGGTTCCATGTCAGGTGAACATCATGCAGTTGATGCATGGCGCCGCGATCGCTTCTATGTTGCTTGCCCTTGGCGCATCTTCCACTGATGCAACCCATTGCTATGTTCTTGATTGCTCCCCCGAAGCCGGACTGGATATGACCCTTGAAGTGCGAAAGCACTATCATGCAAGGTGTCTCAGCCACAGCTCGTGCAACCGAGGCTTCTAGCATCTCTACCCCGCCAGGCACCGGCACCATGACCTGGTCCATGCCATAAAGCCCATCGGCTAGCACCAATGGCGCTCCACAGCTTAGTTGATTTATGCCGTTTTCTGTCGCTACCGCGAGGTATTCAAGTCCTTTTATACGCACAGTATCGGTCAGAAATGGCTTGCCACCCAGACGCTTGATCTCATCGATCACCTTGCGGATAAAGATCGGTCTTATGGTGCGAAAGGCGCCATCCGAGCCGTAATGGAGCTTGACCGCCACCCATTCGCCTTTTTCCATAAGCCGGCTTAGGTCATATTCATATAGCAGCGCATCCAACTTACCAGGGAGGCTGAACTTGTAATCCCATTTACGAACCCTTGCATCTGCATAATAAACCTTGCTAGTCATCCTTTCTCTCCAGGCTTAGTGCGATCTGGTAAACCTCATTCCTGGGTAATCCCCGTGCAGTAGCAACCCGTTTGACAGCCTCCTTCATAGACAGATTTTCCCTTTTTTTCAAGCTGACCAGGTGCTCGGCAGTGCTTAGGTGCAACAGTTTATCCCTCTTGGTTTCTTTATCCGACTGGCAGCCGCTAATTATTATGATTATCTCTCCTTTTGGTGGTTTTCTAGTAAGCTCCTTAAGCTCCTCAAAGCTTGAGAGCCTTGTCTCCTCGTGCAGCTTGGTCAACTCTCGCGCGTAGAAGACCTCTCGCTGTGATTCCATATACTCGTCAAGCTCCTCGATGGTCTTGGCAAAATCGTGTGGGGGTATGAAAAGTACTGTCGGGAGCTGGCTTTCAGCGACCTGCTGGTATATTGCCTCCCTCTGTTTCTTTTTTACCGGTAAGAAGCCTAAAAATGAGAATCGATTGCAGTCAATGCCACTGACGCTAAGGGCGGCAGTGATGCTTGATGCGCCGGGGATTGGGATGATCTCAAAGCCTTCCAGCCTCGCCTCTCGTGCTAATAAATAGCCGGGGTCGCTGATGCCTGGTGTTCCCGCATCACAGGTCAGGGCAACATCTTTACCCATCTTAAGCCTATCCATGATGTAATCGATGCGGGAAAGCTGGTTATGCTCGAAGAAGCTGATCACCTCGGCGCTTATCCCCAGGATGCTGAGCATCTTCTTGCATATTCGCGTGTCTTCGGCTGCAATAAGATCGACCCTTGACAAGACATCGATGGCTCTTTGGGTGATATCCTGCATATTGCCGATAGGGGTGGCGACTACATAGAGCTTTCCTTTTTTATTTATATTTTCATTCATCCTTCTTCTGGCAATGCTCGCAGATATAGGTTCCTCGCCCATGATATCTTGTTTTCACGATGATATGCCCACATACAGGACAAGGCTTTCCCTCCCGGCTGTGTGCTCGCCAGTTATCCTGGAATCCACCCAGGCTCCCGTCTGGCTTGATGTAGTCTGCAATAGATGATCCCCCCGAAGCTATCGACTCTTTCAAGACCTCTTTTATGGCTTCTAACAGAGCCGCTGACTTTTCGTGATTCAATCGTCTCGACCTGGTGCGTGGATGTAATCGGCAGCGATGTAACGCCTCATTGACATAGATATTCCCCAGCCCAGCTATTATTCCCTGGTCCATCAATAGAGCCTTTAGTTGTCGATTGCTTTTGTTTATGAGTTCATGGAACTGCTCGGTGGAGAGGCTAAGGGGCTCCGAACCCAGTTTACTTAATGGCTGCAGATCATCTATCTTGTATCCCTTACACAAATATATGCCCCCGAATCTGCGTGGGTCTCTAAGTCGAAGCTCCAGGTCGCCAGGCTCTAGCAAAACCACGAAATGGGTATGTTTTTTGGGCGGATGTCCGAATTTATCCAGGGTCAACTGTCCGGACATCCCGAGATGGAAGATAAGCCAGGTATCATCGCTGATCTTGATAAGCACATACTTTCCTCTTCGCCTAACCGACTCGATGCGCCTTTGAGGCAGATCAATCAGCAATCCAGCGCCTTGCCTTATCATGTCAGGACGATTGACCGTAATCTTGAGGATCTTGCGATCGTAAAGCAGTGGATCGAGATATCTTACGATGTTCTCTATCTCGGGAAGCTCTGGCATAACATTGATATTTTACCATTAGCTAGTATCGTTTCAAATTAGCAAAAAAATAGCCTTGCATTTCCAATCGATGATCGCTTATGCTATATTTGTGTTAATACGATAGTCAATAGCAAAGGGGAGAACATGGGTACTAAATACAAGGGTTACATGGGTGATTTTTTAGACATAGATCTTTCCACTGGCGAGATCAAGCACTATGATATCGATGACCGGGATCTGGAGAGATTCATTGGAAACAAGGGACTGGCAGCGAAGATCCTGTATGATAACTTGAAACCGGGGGTGGATCCGCTGAGTGAAGATAATATCCTTATCCTCAACACCGGTCCCTTGAACGGCAGCGGAGCGCCTTCGAGCAGCCGCTTCAACGCCTCGACCAAAAGCCCCTTAACCGGCATATATTCAAGCTCCAACTGCGGCGGCGACTTCGGAATATATCTTAAGAAGGCAGGTTATGATGGTATCATGCTGCGTGGCAAGGCGGATAAGCCGGTCTATATCGAGATCACCGATGAAAAAGTAGAGATCAAGGATGCTCAGGAGCTTTGGGGAAAGAACACCGAGCAAACACAAGAGCTTCTGCCCAAGAAATGGGGTAAAGTTGTCATTGGACCGGCAGGAGAGAACCTGGTGCCAATAGCCTGCATCCTATCCGGCGAGCGTGCCCTTGGGAGAACAGGTGTCGGTGCGGTCATGGGATCGAAAAATCTCAAGGCTATTATCACCAATGGAAATAAAAAGGTCGAGAAGCACGATCCCGAGGGCTTTAAACAGGCTATCATTAGGTGGGGCAAATACCTTAATAAACACCCTATTACCGGCGAACAGTTGCATAAATACGGCACATCTGGACTGGTTAATGGCTGCAACGCGACTAATACACTCTGCCATCGCAACTTCAAGGACGGGCACTGGGAGCATGCCGATGAGGTGAGCGGAGAAACACTTGCTGAAAAGTACCTCACCAAGTGGGCTGGTTGTACAACCTGCAATATGCGCTGTGAGCGCAGGGTTATGTTCGAGGGGAAGGAAATAAAGGGTCCGGAGTTCGAGACGGTCGGCATGTTCGGTCCCAATATAGAAAACCGCAGCCTACCCAATATTATACGATGGAACTACCTGTGCGACCTTTACGGCATAGATACCATATCCTGCGGCAGCACCATTGCCTTTGCCATGGAGCTTACCGAGAAGGGCAAGTTGAAAAGCAAGCTCAAGTTCGGCTCCGAGGATGGCATCGATGAACTGCTCGAGGAAATAGCCTACAAGCGCGGTCTTGGGGCAGACATCGGGCAAGGGAGCAGACGCCTGGCTGAGAAATACGGCGGCATGGAATATACCAACCAGTGCAAGGGATTGGAGTATGCGGTCTATGAGCCAAGAGGAGCAGTAGGTCATGCACTCGGATATGCGACCTCAAACCGCGGGGGCTGCCATCTCAATGGCGGTTACCTCGTATTCTTCGAGGCGCTAGGACCTGTAACCATAGATCCTTTAACCCCAAAGGGAAAACCCGCATTAGTCGTGTTTCAACAGAACCTATTTGATGCGGTATCCTCGGCGGGAAGCTGTCTTTTTACCACTTACGCCATCGTTCCCGGTAATGCCAACCGAGCCATACCCCCGCATAGCAGGCTAGCAAAGCTCTTTTCTGATGTGATGATAGGCTCTCGTTTCATACTCGACTACCAGCGCTACCTCCCCTTGGGCAAGCTACCCCTGCATCTACCGATGATCCACCACTCTATGGCCATAGAGAAGCTGACCGGCATGAAGATGCCTACCGGTCGTTTCCTTGACTGTGGAGACAGGGTTTACAACATGGAGCGACTCTTCAGCCTGCGCGAGGGATTAAGCGCCAAGGATGATACGCTCCCTCAACGGCAGCTAAAGGAACGACAGATTGCAGATAACCCGCGCTCCAGGGTTCCGCTCGATGAGATGCTGCCGGTCTATTACAAGGTTAGGGGCTGGGATAAAAATGGCGTGCCGACTCCAGGCAAGCTAAAGGCGCTTGGAATGGATGACCTGAAAGGCTAAGCAACCTTGAATTCAACAACCGATAGTCCCAATTCATCGGGAATTGGAGGAGATACAATGGTTAAAGTGAAGCTATTTACCAAGCTGAGAGAGGTTACAGGGGAAAAGGAGCTTCAGCTCGACTCCACAACCGTCAAGGGTCTGTTCGATATACTCAAACAAAGATATGGCAAGCAGATCGAGATGCCCTTGCGCACCAGCAAGGTCTTCGTTAACGGAAAGAATGTGATGCTGGGTAAAGGTGTGCACACACGCTTGAATGACGGGGACGAGGTGGTTCTACTTCCCCCGCTGGCTGGCGGATGATCTATAGCCTTAAGGGCAGTACTTTTCACTTAATTCGCCTCGAACCTTGATTCGCAGGTACTACTGCTAAGCTGAAGAGATAAGTAGATCAGGTCGCAATAGCTATCTTAACCGTAGTTCTTACACCGGCCAAACACCAGGACATACACCAACCACCCAATCTCCTAAGCCAACTTCTGCGTATGATAAGCCAGCTCCGACTCCGGTATTGATAGGGACACGGTATTGTAAATGATCGACTATTTTTTTAGTGGAAATACAAACAAAACTGCATGTGTGTTGCCAGTCCGCCAAGCACCATGCCGCCGAGCAATTGCATAAATGTATGTTCTCGCAATACCAGCCTTGCCCAGATCGTGATCGGAAGCATAATGATAAATAAAGTTCCCAGTGCCCCCAGGCTATAAAGATAGATGATGCAGATCGTGGTTACTCCCGTGGTATGAAGGCTTATCTTCCACCATTGATTGATGATGAAAACTAATATCATCGTAACCGCCGCGCTCAAGAATGATATCCAGATAAGCGCCGAGGCGCCAAACCACCTGAGCATCAATCCACCGAGCATAAAACAAACAATTATTACCGGGATGAAGTAAACCCGCTGACTGCGATCGGTTACGAAGAAATCAACAAACAATCCCAGACGAACCATTATCACCACATAGAGCAAGGGGATAATCGACATCACCAGCAAGGCTAGCAGAAAAGGGATTGCTCCCAGGCGTTCGACATCGCCTTCCTTGCAGGCAATAACTGCCATTGCAGGCGGACCGAGCACAAGTGGATTGGTCAGATGGGATAGTACCTTGCCCCATTGTTGATATCTCGACCTGGCTTTATCACAAGATTGGCTGATTACCATGTTAGTGCTTGGTATATCACTATTTCGGACGCCTGATGTGCATCAGCTTGACCGCCTCCAGCGCCCGCACGATGGTATTGTTCATGTTCCTGTCCTCGGGGTATATCTGGGTTATGTTGGCTAGATAGATACCCGGCAGCGGCGTATCAGGAAGTAATCTTTTCTGCGAGTAATACTGTGTATATATCGGGGTCGCATAGTTAACCTGGAATTTCTTGAGTTCCAACACCTCAGAGGGATCGAATCTCCCGTAAACCTTATGCAACGAAGGAAGGTGCTCCTTGAGTAATTCACCTTCGCTTAAGCTAAAATAATCGTGCCCCTGGGGCAGGTAATTGAAGGCATAAAGAATATGCTTATTGTTGTAATACTTTTTATCTATGAAGTTCGTCTGTTCGATCAGTCCCCCGAAGCTGATCTGCGGATCGGAGATGTTCATCCAGTATATGTTGCTCATCTGTCTAGGTAAAGCCATGATTAAGAGGACAGCGCCCATGTAATCGAACTCCATCAGCTTATGCTTGTAAACATCGGGAAATTCCTTGACCAGGTCTGGGACCAAGGGTGGAGCGATGGTGATAAGCACCTGGTCGAAGCCTTCCACCTGGTGTTTGCTGGTGCGGATGCGGTACTTTTTTGGATCTGCATTCTGGGTTGATATTTCACGCACCGTCTCTCTTAGATGAACCTTGCCCCCGGCTTCTTCTATGCTTTTCCCGAGCTTATCGAACAGCACCTGGAAACTTCCCAGCATATAGCCAAGCTCCTCCTTGGTTCCGCCTTTGCTTCTCGACTTGGAGCGTGGATTTATCCTTCCCCATAGCCAGGCAGCCGATATCTTGTCGTAGCTATTGCCGAATTTCGAGCAAAGCAAGGGTTTCCATATCTTTTCGTAGATCTTGCTTCCCAGGTATCTCTCCACCCATTGCTCCACCGTGTAGTTCTCAAGTTTGCTCCAGTCTTTGAGCCGTTGGAAGTAAAGGGCGCTAAAGCCGAACTTCAGGCGATCGACTAACGATAGAGGCTTGTAGCGCAGCAGGTCAAGCGGGGTAGCAAAATTATAGATCTTGCCATCCGAGAAGAACCCCATGGGACTGGTGAGCCAGACCATCCTATCCTCAAGCCCAAGCTCGCGGATGAGATCCTGAATGGGGACATCGCTTTTAAAGATATGATGATAGGTGCCTTCGAGCAAAGAGCCGGCTATCTCTATCGCCGTAGCCAGACCTCCTAGCCTGCCGGTTGACTCGAACAGGGTAACCTGATGTCCCAGCTTGCAAAGCTCATGCCCAGCAGCAAGCCCTCCAATGCCTCCACCTACTATAGCGACCTTCATTGCTCTATCCTTTCTAAGGCTATCGAATCAAGGGTATATTATAACATCTTTTTTCCAAGCGCACAGCAGTTTTAGACACTGGTAACCAGAAGGTTAAGCAAATTAACAGCCTGGCATAGCTTCTTCAATCAAAAGTGAAAATGTAGTATCATACATTGCAGAAGTAGGTGAATAAAATCAATTTCCAGGATCGATAATGGTAGCCGGTAAGCCAAAGATACTCATCGTCGATGATGAGATAGACTTCAGCGCGCCGCTGAAACAAGAGCTTAAAAGGGAGAACTATGAGCCGATGGTCGCTTATGATTTTGAGGGCGCGCTCAATGCAATCTACGCTCAGAAGCCTGATCTCATCCTCCTGGATATAAAGTTCGATGATGAACCAAAGGGATTGGAGATACTGGAAATAATAAGGAGTCAAGGGATCACCACGCCAGTAGTCATGATAAGTGCCTATGGAACATTGGATAACGCTAAGCAGGCATTAAAGCACGGCGCTTATGATTTCCTGGAGAAACCGGTCTCCCCTCAGAAGGTGATAGTAACCGTCCGCAATACACTTGAGCACCACAGGTTGATAGATCACCACAACAGGCTCCAGAAGCAGGTCAAGGAGCAATTTGATATCATCGGGAAATCTGAAGCAATCGTTGAGATAAGGAGAAATATTCACAAGGTAGCCAAATCGAAGGGTAATGTGCTTATCACTGGCGAGACCGGGGTCGGCAAGGAGCTGGTCGCTCGCCAGATACACCTTCAGAGCGCGAGAAAGGACGGTCCCTTTATCGATTTCAACTGCTCGGCGGTGCCCAAGACCCTGATCGAAAGCGAGCTCTTCGGGTATGACAAGGGCGCTTTTACCGATGCAGCCCGCTCTCATGCAGGTAAATTCGAGCAAGCCAACGGTGGGACCTTACTTTTGGACGAGATCGGAGACATGGAGCTGTCCATGCAAGCCAAGATACTGAATGCAATTGAGGATCACTGCATCACCCCCCTGGCAAGCAATCGGAAGATCAGCCTCGATGTGCGCATAATTGCAGCCACCAACAAGGATATCGACCGCATGGTTCAAGAAAAAAGCTTCCGGGATGACCTTTATTACCGGCTAGGAGTATTCACCTTCCATGTCCCCCCACTAAGGGAACGGACAGAAGATATCGAGCTTTTATGTGAACATTTCCTGCAAAGGTATTGCAAGGAGAATCGTAGAAAGATACCTGAGATCAGCCCCGAAGCATTACAGGTGCTAATGCAACACACCTGGGCGGGAAATGTGCGGGAACTTAAGAACACCATAGAGCGGATAGTTTGTTTCTTGGGCACGGACAGGATTACAAAACAAGATGTTCTTGAGCACCTGAAGCCAGGAGGGTATGCACAAAAAACCCTAATCCAACCTGAAAGCGGCAAACCATCGAGCCTTTCCGAGCGCCTGAACAACTATGAGAAAAGCCTGATCTTAGAGGCGCTCCTTCAGACCGACTACCATGTAACCAGCGCTGCTGAAAGGCTTGGTATAGACAGAAGCCTTCTGCACAAGAAATGCAAGCGACTGGGGATAAAACTGCCCAAGCGAAGGTGAGATGAGCCAGCAACTCTCTTAGTGAAGCGGATGTGAATAATTGCCTGTAATCTTAAAATTACTTGGATGGGATTCATCTCCAAAGGTCTTCTCGGTCCTAACATTTATACTTCTCTTGGCAGCGCTGTTTCATCTTCATAATTACCTCACCATCGGTGCTACCTGCGATGAGCACTTCATGGTGGAAGATCCCAGCCGAGTGCCAGTGGTTTATTTTATTTTTCATGCGATGATCTATTTTTTTGGCAATAGGTTTTACCTGTATCGGCTAGTCATTCTGCTTGTATTTTTAATAACCTCGGTCTATCTGGGAAAATTGGTTCACATTATGACCGACTCATCGTGGATTAGCTGGGGAGTAGTTGTTTTAATTGTGCTATTGTTGGTGGATAATGATAATGTTCGATTGGTCTATACATCCTATGAGGTATTTTCTGGGTTCTTCATCGTATTATCCCTATATTCGCTATCTAAGGGCGCATTACATAATTCCAAATCCTGGCTGAGCATATCCATTGTCGCCCTATGGGCTGCTATTCTGTCAAAAGAGATCGGGATCATGCTAGGTGTGCTGATCCCCGCCTGGCTTTACTTATTCAGGCATAGATATCGATTTAACAAGGTAGTGCTCATTTACATATCTGCAATGCTGCTTAGTTTGATAGCCTTACTTTATCGCATAGCCAAGATATCCATGCAAGGCGGCGAGCGAAGCATCCTTGAATTATTAACTGGTCTTGGAGTCAAGCTCGTATATTTATATCAAACAAGCTGTGCTCTTTTTTTCGCTCGCCTCGAGCTATGGAATCAGATGGACCAACGGGCTTGGGCTGCTTTAGTTCTCAGCATGATCTTGATGCTCGGGATTTTTATTTTATATATCAACAAACAAAGAGACCTTCTGGCACTTTTATTATTCGGTCTGATGCACATTCCGGCGGTCTTGATCCCTTTCTGCTTCCTAGATAATCAAGACATGCATCGATTCCAGAGAGCCTATATCCCTAGCATGGGCTTGGTCATGGCGGTTGCAATGGCAATCTATGCCTTGCATTTATGGATGAATCCAAGCAAGAGAAAATGGCTGCCCAAGTTGCCCGGGTTAATCTTGGGAATATACCTACTGGTGCAATTCTTTTTTATCATTCGATTCCCTTTAGCCTGCGAGAAATGGGTCTATGATGACTTCAGGTTCATCTTTGAGAGGCTTCAGAAACCTCATGACCAGGATGATTTCTATATTTTTCTCATATCAGATGATGCTCGCTGCGGAGATCTTTATGACCTCGTACAGAATCTTAATTACTTCTATTTCAATGATAAGCTAGATCACTACTATCTGCATAGAACTAATTTCACCTCTTGGATCACCCGGTTATTATTCGCCGAGAGCTACCAGCGATGGACGCATATTTTATTCATTCCTACATGCTATGACTCGAGTCTATTATTTGGGCAGCAAAGCGATCTGAGTGGTCTGCACTACTTCGAGCAGATGCAATTATGGAGCTTTGTGCGCTACATGCTTGAGCGCAGGCAACTAAAGGATATCCATGTTATACAATACATCGGAGCGCCCGGCAGAACTCATGGAGTGCCTTCGGATAGAAGCCAGGCTTATGAATTGACAATGGGAATAACCGATGGAAGCATCCCAGGTCTGAGCCTCAATAATATAAATAGCTCTTTAGATTTAATCGCTTACCTCGTCTCGCTGGCTGATAATCCATCGACCTGGAGCTTTGCTATGGATATCTTGGCTGATTACGGTAGAAAAAGCTACCAGGAACGGCTGATAGATGACCCGCTCCAGTTCGTGGATGCGGTCGAGCCTTATTCTTTACTTGAGGGATTACTCGGTAGAGGCTCAACAGAGCTTCGATTCGAGCCGGATGGCTTGTATTACAGGAAATATTGGAACTTGTTCCTAGGGAGGATCACTTATAAAGAGATGTTTGTCCCCAAAGATCTACTGCCTGCCGATGAGGACTCGGTGAAGAAAATATTAGAAAAGATGGGAAAGATGCACCATGAGGTTGAACTGTTAATGAGAAATCAATACAATCGCCCATTATGAGCGGATATAAAACAAAATATATAATCATCCCCGTATTCATCGCCATCTCGGCTTGCATACTGGCTGGCTGCAAGAAAACTGCCATAGAAGAAGAGGAGCCAAAGCCAGACCTTCAATACTCCTTCCCCCCAAGCGTTGCAGAGGTGGAGCCGGGAACCTATGCCACCGAAGAGATCGACCGGATGGCAGCCGAACTCGGATTGCAGAAAATTTATGAAGGCAAGTACTACAAGAACGACTTCGGTCTGGTCTATATACCCGAACAGGTGCCCACCCTTTACCAGCACAAGGAGAGATATCGCCAGCAGATGGAGGAGTACTGGAAGAAGTAAGTTTTCCCGGTTCCCTGGTTTTTTCTTTGCTAGATAGCGAGCGCTAGCTATGATAATGCCCTCAGGCAACAATAGAACGGGGAGTATGACTCCCAGAAAGCAGATATTTCTTCTATGCCTGGTCTCGATAATTCTTGTCTCTTTTGTCCTGAGGGCATATCGCCTCGATTGGGGCTTGCCGATGATAAGGCACCATCGGCTCGCTTCCACATACAATCCCGACGAGGCAACCTATCTAAAGGCCTTTTTAAACATGCACGAGAGCCAGTCATTGAACCCTGGCGCCTATAATGTGGGTGGCAACCTGGCTGTCTATCTATTCGCAGCCGGCGCCATGATCGGTAAAACACTACAAGGGCACCGGTTTGTAGATGATGAAGACTACTATCGAGAGCATCCTTGTGAGTTGGCTTCCATCTACCTTTCCTGCCGTCTCACCGCTGTCTTTTTCAGCGTTCTGCTGGTGGCTATGACCGTTATTCTAGGGGCATCATTATATGGTAAGATAAGTGGAATCTTCGCTGGGGTGCTGGCTGCCTTTACCCCTGAGCTTGTCGTGCAAGCGCGTTTTATCAAGGCTGGGCAAACGGCAACATTCTTCGGTTTGATCTTCTTATTTCTGCTGCATCGCTTCATGGATTCGGATAGGCTATTCCATGTCAACCTGGCTTTCATCGCACTAGGGGCTGCAATTGCCACCAAGATTAACATGCTCATCTTCGGCGCTGCCTATGTTTATGTCCTTTGGAGCAAGATGAAGGGGCATCGTGTAGGATTTTCCATCATCAAGCATCTGATATTGATCCCAGTACTGCTTTGTTTGCTAACCTTTGCTGCGTGCAATCCGAGCATGTTCACCCACGGGAGCGATTTTGCAAGAAGCATACTTTTTGTAATCTACGGGCAAAGGCAGCCGGTGCTCGATACCATCGGCATTCACAACCTATGGATGCACTATTTGCATCCGGTTATGACCCATTGTTTGGGGATGCCACTATTCGTCGCTGTACTTGCTGGGGTATCAGGCGCTCTCTGGCGGCTCAAGAGGGAGGATAAGCTATTATTATTTGTAATCATACCCTACTTTCTGTTTCTTGGGATAGGTCGTTTCGCCTTTGCTCGCTACCTGATACCTATAATACCGCTGCTGATTATACTTACAGCTCGAATCTTCAAAAGGGGCGACAGGTATAATCTGCCTGGCATATTGTGCTTCGGGTTATTAGGGCTTGCGGTTGTGATATATTGCTTTTCAAGCCTAGCAATGCTTGCATCAGATGATCCCAGGGAGTTGGCAAACGAGTGGATGGAGTCGAATATCCCCCGCTCAGCCACCTTAGGAATGCTCGGCGAGGTCTATTTCTATGCGCCGCCCTTACTATGGCAGGATTACCGTGAATTGGGGCTTTACGATTATGTGATGCTAGATTACAACCTTTCGCTGCTTAAACGCATCAAGCCGCAATTTATAATCATGACAGATGCCGAATACAGGCACTATTATAGGGCAAGTGAGTTATTTCCAGGGAAATATGCCTTCCTGGAGGCGATCAGGAACTCCAGGGATTATGAGCTTGTAGCTCGCTTCGATAATCCACCTGCCCTCTTCGGCATCGAGGTGAACGAGGGCTATGCTCCTCATGATTGGAAGTACACCCATCCCGTCATTGAGATCTATCGCCGATTGGATTAAAGAATGCCTCATGCTCCTAATTTAATCCTAGTTTTTCGATTTCTTACTTTAATATATAGACTAATAGTTTTTCCAAATTCACACTTTATCTGATAAAATAAGCCCTGCTCTACGTCAACTTGCCCTTTACAAGCAAGGAGCAAAGTATTATCTTTATTAGTAGAGATGTTATTGATGCATTCCAGGAGAGACTACTGGGAAGAATAGGCTCTGATTGAATCGAACATTATCTGGCAGGAATAAATGATTCGAGCCAACCGTCTTTGCAGCTTTCTTATTCCGAAATTACTTGTTCTTTGTCTGTCGAGTTTCGTATTCGCTGCCGATGAACAGCAGGTCGATCTTACCATCGACAACACAAGCCAACAGTTCACCATCGCCAGGGTGCATGGCTTTGACATGGTCATTCCAGTTGCCAGCGATCAAGTATGGGATCTCTCCAGCCAGGTCGGCGCTCCCCAACTGCCCACCAGGGTCATTCGCCTACCAGTACCGGCAAACGCCGAGCTTATAGACTACAGCATCGAAAGCATCCGGTGGCGCGAACTGCCCGGAAAGTACCATGTATTCCCCGCTCAGAAGCCGCAGATACTCTATGTGCCTGCTGGAAGCACAAGAAAAATCGAGTTTACCCAACCATTGCCACTATTCTATGATCAAAGCGAGGTCTATCCGTTTGAGCCAGTAAAATACGCAGGCAAGGGAACTTTGAGGGATGCGAGCTTCCATGAATTCATAGTTTATCCACTTAGATACCTTCCCAAGGAAAAACGCCTGCTTCAAGCCGATAAGATCAGGCTTAAGGTAACCATTCGTCTTGGCTCGGATAGAAGCCGCCTCCCCGAACCAGCCCGCTCCTTTAGCAGGATCATCGATAATACGATGCTGGTTCGCCCTGAGATACTAGATTTAGTGGACATTATCTCCTCTGTGAACAACCTCCCCCCGCGCGATGTCAAGTATGTGATCATCACCTCGCCCTCTTTGGTCGATGAATTCGAGCCGCTCGCAGCCTGGAAGACCAAGAAGGGAGTACCAGCGCAGGTCGTTGACACCGAGTGGATCGCCAACAACTACTATGGCTTCGACCTTGCCACCAAGATACGGCTTTTTATCGCCGATGCCATAAACGACTGGGGAACGGAGTGGGTACTGCTCGGCGGAGATACCAACATCATCCCGGAGCGGGAAACCTTCGCCATGGACTGCGAGGCGGGATACTATGACGATGAGAACGAGCTGAGCGCAGACCTTTACTTTGCAGATATTCAAGGTAACTGGGACGCCAACAGCAATGGGATCTATGGCGAGATCTTCGACTTTATCGACATGTACCCAGATGCCCATATCGGCAGGGCGCCAGTGGAAGGCTCCCTTGAAGCGAGCAACTTTGTCCAAAAGGTCATCGCCTACGAGAAGGCTAATCAGGATGCCTATCAGCTCAAGATGCTGTTTTTAGCTGATATCCTCTGGGATGATCCTTACACGGATTCTGCAGAAAGCAAGAACTACATTGATTTTTTGTTCGTTCCTCCCCGCTTCGATCCAATAAATAAGCTCTATCATAGCCTGGGCAACGAAAGCCCTACCACAGTACGCAACGCGATAAACCAGGGGATGAACATCATCAACCACTGCGGGCATTGCTTCTACGATCAGATGGGCGTGGGCGCCGGGATGCTCTATCGTTCGGACATGGATTCATTGAACAACGGCGATAAGCTGGGAGTGCTATTCACCATCGGCTGCTGGCCGGCAGCCTTTGATTACGATTGCATCGCAGAGCACTACCTGAACAACGCCAACGGCGGCGGAGTCGCATTCATCGGCAACTCAAGGTATGGCTGGGGATCGCCGGGCAATCCTTTATACGGCTACTCGGATCGCTTTGACCAGCGCTTCTTCTCGGTTCTTTTCAATAATCATATCCAGAACCTGGGCGCGGTGGTCAGTGCAATGAAATCCCACTTCGTCCCCTATTCGCGGGAGGCGAATGTCTATCGATGGAATGTGTATCAGATAAATCTTCTGGGCGACCCTGAAATGCCCCTATGGACAAGGCTGCCCAGAACGCTTGAGGTACATCATCCAACCCAGATACCTACCGGGGATCAGAATATTACCTTGGTGGTGAGCTATGATAACACTCCCCTAAAGGATGCAAGGGTATGTGTCCAAAAAAGCGAAGAGGTTTATAAATATGCACATACAGACACTGCCGGCAAGGTTATATTGTCTATATCGCCCCTTACCGCAGGACAGATGGAATTGACCGTTGCTGCTTTTGACTTCAAGCCCTATGAGGATACTATCGAGGTCATATCAAGTGAGGTTTACCTGGGGATCATGCAGCAAATCATCCAAGATAATGACGGGGATGGTCTCATCAATCCTGGTGAAACTGTTGGGCTTTTTGTAGAGGTGAAAAACTATGGGCTTGAATCGGCCAGCGAGGTAAGCGGTATCCTGACCTGTAGCGACACCAATATCACCATTATCCAAGACACGGTCAACTATGGCGCTGTATGCGCTGGCTGTCGCGTCATGCCAACAGAAGGGTTCAGCTTTAATATCGGCGACTACCTCCCGGATGGATACCCGATACCTTTAAGCTTATACCTAGACGCCCCCGACCAGGGCACCTTCGAGCATCCGCTTAATCACTCGGTAAATGCGCCAATCTTGAGCTACCAGGAGTATATAGTGGATGACTCGAATGGCGGCGATGGCGATAACATTCCCGATCCTGGCGAGACGGTCGAGCTTACATTCGTCTTCAAGAACAAGGGAAGCGGGAGCGCACAAGACCTGATGCTCACGGTGAGCACCATCGACCAGTATATCGATATATCAAGTGCCAGCAGCGATCTGGCTGCTATCCTGCCCGGCGAGATGGGGATTACTCTCCATCCAATAGTCCTGGATATCTCGGCTGATTTGCCCGCTGGGCATTTCCCGCTCATGCTAATGACGGTAAGTGGGCAGCACTACTATAGCTCAAAGGCGACCAGGCTGGTGGTGGGAGCAACCGGCTTCTACGATGACTATGAAGGCATGGGAGTTGAATGGGTGCACAATGGGATAAATGACAACTGGCATAAGACCTCCTATCGTTCACACTCCCCAGATCATAGCTTCTATTGTGGCAGTGAATTCAACCGTCAGTACAGCAATAACACGAATGCCTCGCTGATCACCCCGGAGTTTATACTGGCACCGAACTCGACCTTGTCCTTCTGGCGATGGTTCTCGGTGCCGATGTACGGTGGCGATGGTCTTTATGTTGAGCTAACCACTGGCTCTGGTGGATGGCAGACGCTCGACTTTATTGGCTCAGGCGGTGCTCTACCAATAACCGGGCTGGCCAGCGGTTGGTTCGAGGAGAGGTACGATCTGTCCAACTACAGCGGAGCGGTTCGCATCAGGTTTCGCTTCTACTCGGACAACTGGGACACAGCAGAGGGCTTCTACATAGATGATGTGGCTGTCTATTCGCAGTATGATCCCCAGCAGACCCCCACGCCGATTCCCTCATCTACACCGACGGTAACCCCGACAGCGACCATATTCATCTCAGCCACGCCGACTCGTACACCAACAACCACCATGACTCCCACCATAACTCCCGATATCTCTGCAACACCGACCGCAACGCCCTCCGAGACTTACACTGCAACCCCAACAGCTACCGAATTGCCTCCCGGCAAGCCACCAAGGATACTAATCGGCGGATACATGGATACCAGCTTCAGCTCACAGGGCGGAAAACTCAACCTGGTAGCCTTCCTGTCCGATAACGACATCCTGCGGGTGGAGGTATTCTACGAGCAGAAGCCGACCGGCATCTACCTCAAGGATGATGGAAAAAGCGGGGACTTTCAGGCAGGAGACGGGATTTATGGCATCGAGATCTTCGTTGCTGCTCGCAATTCCACCTCTGGAGCCAGTTATATCTTCGGCATAGATGCGCTGGATAGTGAAGGCTTATATAGCTCGCTATGGCCATACCTGTCGGTCAGCCAATAGGGATGGCTTGAGCGGTGAGCTGTGAGATTTGAACATTTTTTAACCACCAAGGCACTTAGGCACAAAGGAAGAAATGAATTCCTAGTGCGTTAGCGGACAAATATTTAACAAATACTCAAACCTTAAGCATAATGATTCAATTATTCAATCAGAATTCCTATGGTAACCAATTTGATAAAGATAATTCTCTAGTTAGGGCATATGAACCACCCCTTGGAGCCAATAAATCTAGGGGTAAAATTTGAGGATCCAAGTGCCACTGCTATTTTTAAAAGCTCGATCTTGCAAATAAAGGCTTTGTCAAAAATAAGATTAATGTTCCACATGGAACATATGACTTAAATATTTGATTTTTTAGGTCGTTTTTCTCCAAATCTACATCAACGGACTCAAGTTTAAAACCCCATATCGAGGGGTGCTAATTGATCTATTTAGATTAACTCATTGATATTAAAGAAGAATGTTTTTGAAAATTTCTTCCGAGGATCCTCATGCCTCCAATTTTGCCCCCCAAATATCGTGCCATAATGGCACGCAGATGGGATAACTCATTGATATAATTGAAGATTTGGATATTATAATATTATTTGATATTGCTTATAACTCGGCTTTCGGGGGGGTCCGCCTTAAATAATCTGCGCCATACGCCGCAGATCTCGCGCAAAGAACCATAAAAGAAAGAGTTGATCACGCAAAGACGCAAAGAACCCAAAGAGGAAAGTGATACCGTGATAAAGGCGTATTGAAGCACAAAGGCACTAGTGCACAAAGATAAAGTGTCCGTCCCGCCTGCCAGGGGGAAGTCGGGACTATTCTTGGAACGATATGCCTCTGAGAAATAAAGAATAGTCATTACCTATGCCATATCCTCACATACGCCCGTGTCAGATAAGGGAACTGGATTGCATCCGAATGTTTGTTATAATCTTAAGTTGTGAAAGGAGGACATATATTTATGGACTTTTTTGATGTGGTTTATGGCAGACGAAGCATCAGGAAGTTCACCGATCGACCACTCGATGCTCAACAGATCGAGACCATCCTGAAGGCAGCAATGGCAGCGCCATCAGCGAATAATTATCAACCCTGGGAAATAATCGTGGTTACCGAGCGCCAGATGCTCAAGCGGCTGGGAGCGGTAAGACCTGCTGTATCCATGACCGCCGATGCTGCCTGCTCTTTTGCTATCTGCGGCGATAAGTCCCGCAAACGCTGGGTGCAAGATACCAGCGCCCTGACTGAAAATATGCTGCTGGCAATTCATGCAATGGGGCTAGGCGGAGTCTGGTGTGCGGTCATCGATTCAACCTACAATGGGAAGGACTGCGAGCAGGAAATAAAACAACTTCTCAATATCCCAAAAAACCTGGGAGTGCTCTGTCTGGTCTCCTGCGGATATCCAGCAGAAAGCAGGGAACCAAAAACTTATTATGACCCTAAAAAGATTCATTGGAATCGATTTGGACAAAGAAAGGAGTAAGAACTATGCCGATGTGGAAATACCGTTCATATAAGACTCGATATATCGGCGATGCATATACCTTCGGCAGCGAGAAGGTGGTACATGACCTGGATAACGAACAGGGTAGCTGCAATATCGACAGGATCATCGATAGAGATAGGGAGAGATCCTTCGAGAGCTTGCAGGAGGCTTACGCAGCCGGTTTCACTCCCTGCAGCTATTGCATGCCACAAGAGTACTCAAAGAAGGCACCCAAGGGGAAGATGTCGATCGATGATCTCTTCAAGGATTAAAATGCTGCAAACACCCACAAGGCGCAAGTATGGGCATCTTTATCAAAGATAACCAGGAGCTTCGAGCTATCATCGAGGGGTTAAAATGCCAAGGGAAAAAGATCGTCTTTACCAATGGCTGTTTCGACTTTCTACACATAGGACACGCCAGGTACCTCGCCGAGGCGAAGAAGCTAGGCGATATCCTGGTGGTCGCACTGAACGACGATCAATCGGTTAAACGTATCAAGGGAGCCGGCAGGCCGATCACTCCGCTTGCAGAACGGGCTGAGCTAATCGCTGCCCTGAAGATGGTCGATTTTGCTTGCTCCTTCGAGGAGGATACCCCCTTGAAGATTATTACCCTTCTTGCGCCGGATGTCCTAGTCAAAGGGGGGGATTGGGCGCTGGATGAGGTGATCGGAAGGGAGTTCGTGGAGTCTTACGGGGGCAAGACAGTGGTCATCCCGGTGGTAGATACCCGGTCAACAACCCAGATAATAGAAAAGATAAAGGACAGCAGGGTGCCTGGGAAGTGAATATGCCGGAGGTGAACATCAAAGAGCTGTTATTATCTACCTTTGCCAGGCAAAGGCAGCACCCTGATATCATAAGCGCCATCTTCAATGGGGCACCTAGGGTAAGCGTTAGCGGCTTATGGGGCAGCAGCGTTGCCATGATGCTGGCGAGTCTCTATGAGCAGACCAGGCGGAGCCTGTTGGTTATCACACCCTCTAGGCAAAAGGCAGAGTCGCTGGTCGGGGATCTACAGACCCTCTATTTGCTATCTTCGGATGATGATGCAAAGAGACCGCAAGGTATCCTACCGCTTAAACCACTTGATGTAAGCGCCTGGGAGGAGGAATTCCCTGGCGACCACCAGCAGCATGAACTGCTTAAAGCCCTGCGTCTTTTCTTCGATCAAAGGGGCGTCATTGCGGTAGGCTCGATAGATTCGGTGATCAGGCTGGTGCCCCCGCGCAGCATATTCCAGGACTTCAGCATGGAGATATCCACAGGCAGCAGCCTTGTGCCCTATGAGCAACTGACAACTAAACTTGTACAGTTTGGCTATCATCGGGTCGAGGTGGTCGATTCCTATGGGGAGTACGCGGTGCGTGGCGGGGTTATCGATGTTTACTCGCCGGACAATCCATTGCCCTTGCGCATCGAGTACACGGGCGACATAATCGAGACCATGCGGCAGTTCGATCCCTATACCCAGCGCACGGTTGGATCGCTCAAGGGGGCAAAGATCTACCCGGCAGCACCAGCGCATCCCCATCCCAGGATCATCGAGCACGCTCGAAACAGGCTGGAGCAACTTTCCCAGGATGGCATGATCCCAGATGACAAGGCGATGAAGCTGTTCGATGATCTATTGACCGAACAGAGGGCGCTTCAGTTCGAGTATCTGCTGCCCTTATTCTACGACAAGCTGCAGAGCATCTTCGACTACCTGTCCCCTGAAACCTTGATCGTCATGGTCGAGGAGGAGACCGCAAGGGAACGCTTCCAGCCTATCTATCAGAGCCTTCGAAGGGATTATGAGACCAGCGCTCAAGACCGTTTTCAATGCCCCTTCGAGGAGCTTTTTCTGTCGCCTGGACAAGCCGATGAGCTAATGAGCAGGTTCCAGCAGGTCTCTTTGAACCATCTCATCCTCGAGCATCTAGCTGAGGATGATTGCTTTGAACTTCAGATAGAGAATCCGCCTCTATATAAAGGCAAGATAGAGAACCTGGCCAACGAGATGAAGGAGCTTCTAGCCTACTACCGGCACCTGGTTCTATTACTACCCAATGAAAACATGGTTAGAAGCCTGCTCAGGGCGCTTACCGAATTTGAACTCGATGAGTTGTTCTATCTCGATGAACAAGGCGATTATAAGCCTAAGCAACAAAAAAGTAGCCACCTGGGTCAGCTTCATATCGCCACCGGCAACCTCTCCAGCGGTCTGGTCTTGCCTGAGGGGGATCTTTTGCTGCTTAGCTCCTACGAGCTTTTTCGAGAGAAGATAAAACAGCCTAAGTCGCCTCCTCGGGTTGTGCGCTTCATCAGCTCGCTGAGGGATCTCAAGGTAGGAGATTATATCGTGCACTCCGAGCATGGCATCGGCTTATACAAGGGTCTGGTTCATCTGGCCACTAACGGCACTGGTGGAGAGTTCATCCTGCTGGAGTATGCTGGCAACGATAAATTGTACCTTCCCCTGGATAACCTGCATCTTGTTCAGAAATATAGGGGGGGTGACGCCTGCAAGGTTACTTTGGATCGTCTCGGCGGTACTCGCTGGCAGAGGGTAAAGGAGAGGGTGAAGGAATCGGTGCGCGAGATGGCAGAGGAGCTGCTCAAGCTGTACTCCGAGCGGGAAGCGCTGACCGGGTATCCATTCGCTCCTGACACTCACTGGCAGGCGGAGTTCGAGGCTGATTTCGAGTACGAGGAGACCGAGGATCAGCTAAGGGCGGTGGCAGAAATCAAAAAGGACATGGAATCGCCAAGGATAATGGATCGGCTCGTGTGCGGAGATGTCGGCTACGGCAAGACCGAGGTCGCCATGCGAGCTGCCTTCAAAGCGGTCATAGAAGGCAAACAGGTTGCCCTATTATGCCCCACCACCGTGCTAGCTCAGCAGCACCTGGAGACATTCAGGGCAAGATTCAAGAACTTCCCGGTAAAGATAGATATGATCAGCCGCTTCAGAAGCGCCGCTGAATGCAGGGACATAGAAAAGAAGCTCAAGACCGGTGATATAGATATCATCATAGGCACCCATAAGTTGCTCGGCTCCAAGATCGATTTTCGAGACCTCGGATTACTAATCATCGATGAGGAGCAGCGGTTCGGCGTGGTGCAAAAGGAGAGGCTCAAGGAGATGAGAAAAAAGGTCGATGTACTCACCCTGACCGCCACTCCCATCCCCCGCACTCTATACATGTCCATAAGCGGCATCCGCGAGATAAGCATGATAAATACGCCACCGCTCAACAGGCGGGCTATAAAGACCCATATATGCAAGTTCCAGGAGAATGTGATCCGTGATGCTATGCGCTATGAGCTGGATCGCGGGGGACAGGTTTACTTCGTGCATAACCGCATCGATACCATCGATAAGATGGCTTCCTTCCTCCAGCGGCTGGTGCCGGAGGCGAAGATAGTGATCGGGCATGGACAGATGTCCGAATCCAAGCTGGAGAGGATCATGTATGACTTTGCTCGCGGCAAATACGATATCCTGGTCTCCACTACTATTATCGAGAACGGCTTGGATATCCCCACGGTCAACACCATAATCATCAATAGAGCGGATCGCTTCGGCTTGGCGCAGCTTTACCAGCTTAGGGGTAGAGTGGGCAGGGATCGCTACCAGGCTCACGCATACCTGCTGGTTCCCTCCCATCAACTGGTCTCCGATGTGGCAAGGAAACGGCTGACCGTGCTCAGGGAGCTAAGGGAGCTTGGCAGCGGGTTCAAGCTGGCAGCCCATGACCTGGAGATACGCGGGGCTGGCAATCTATTGGGTCCAGAACAGCATGGTCATATTCAGGCGGTCGGTTTCGATATGTACTGCAAGCTGCTGAAAGATACCGTTGCCGAGCTTAAAGGGGAGCATGTGCAGGAAGATTTCGAGGTTACCATGAGGCTTAAACAGGAAGCGAAGATACCTGCTGAATACATACCGGATACCAATCTACGCATCCTGGTCTATCAACGGCTTGCCAATGCAAAAAGCAAGCTAGAGCTTGTGGAGATAAGACAGGAGCTGAGCGATCGCTTTGGTAAACTCCCCAAGCAAGCCGAGATGTTAATCGAAAAGATGGCGCTCAGGCTTAGCTGTTTGCGCCTCGGCATCGACAAGGTCGAGGTTAAAAAAGGTGCTATCCATCTAACATTCAAGCCGGATGCTCCCATAGAGCCACGCTCGTTTCTCAGGGTCATTGGTAGGTCGCCGAATATATCTTGGGATGAAAAGACAACTACTATGCAGATTAGCGTTACCGAGAAGACGGAATCGAACCCCTTTGATTACCTGCAACAGGTGCTGTCAGGACTGAGCGCAATCGGGCAGGAGTTTGCCCAGCAGAGAAGTTGAAGAAACAGGACAAGGTATCTTGGATGAGCGCATAAAAAGGCTGTTGCGATGGAGTGAAGGGGCGACTGCCCCCTGCTACTCGATATCGATCCACCCGACTATCAAGTGCAATCTTAATTGTCGCTTTTGTTACCTGAGAGAGCGAGAGATAATGGATCTCCCCCCCCCTGATGAGCTTAGCGATGAACGCTGGCTCAGGCTCATCGATGAGGGAGCAGAGCACGGCGTCAGGTACTGGGTGATAATCGGTGGTGGCGAGCCTCTGGTGCGCAAGAAGCTCACCCATGCCATGATGCTAAAGATCTGCCAGCTTGGCATGAACGGCTCGATCATCACCAATGGAACGCTTTTCGATGAGAGGATGGCTTCTGATTTGACCAGGGTCGGCTGGGAGCGGGTTCAGTTCTCCATCGATGCTCCAGATGCTAATAGCAGCGACCAGCTTCGGGGAGTCGAGGGCGCTTTTGACTTGGCGATAAAGGGATTGCAGCTTTTCAAGGAAGCCAAGCAAGCTGCCGGCACCTCGCTACCGGAGACCCAGATCTGGATGGTACTCAGCAAGGCTAATTATGACCGGATCGATGAGATGATCCTCATGGCAGCGAAGACCGGTGCCAGCGAACTCAATATAAATCCGCTTCGAGCCAATCGATTCGCCATGGATCTGATAATGGATGCCAAGGCAAATAAAGAGTTTCAACAGCGTATAAGCGAGTATGAGAAGCTCGCCGATTCGCTTGGTCTAAAGACCAACCTCAAGGATTATCAACAACAAAGGGAACTGGTCGAGCTTCAATCCGATCTAGATGAGTTCATGAGCAGACGCACGCGACAGGAAGCGGATAATCATCCATTTTTGCGCATCCCATGCTACGAGCCGTTTCATCATATACAGATAAATGCTGATGGCTTTGTAGGACCTTGCTGCACCAGCTATGATGAATTCCGCCAGGAGAATATAAGGGATAAGACGCTCGACCAGGTATGGCTGGGGGATTACCTGACTGGTATAAGAAGCGCGCTAATATCGGGGAAGTTGCCCGGATTCTGCCAGAGATGCCCCGCCAACGAGATTATCGAGAATCAACGGATCCGGGAGGGATTGAGGGAGTACTTGCTCGATAGCGGCATCGAAGCCTTTAATAATACCATCCTGGCGCAGAGGATCTTCAGGATGGTTCGTCGTGGAATGAACCGAATCAAGCGTCTGCTCAAGGTCTGATTTGGCTGGCAGGCGTGTTGACTTCTCCTGAGCTTGGACTAATATATTGCAGGCTATGAGAGAACTGATCTTAAAGGCATCACTCCTGGTTTTGTTGACTACTTTACTCTTAGGCTGTGCCGCTCACTACAAACAGGGCACCGCTGCCTACCAACAAAGGGACTGGGAGAAGACCGTAAAGTGCCTTGAGAGATATGCGGCAAACAATCCCGAAGATGCTCCTGCAAATTACATGGTCGGAACCGCCTACCTGGAGATGAATAATACGACCCAAGCGCTGAAATACCTGCAACAGGCAGTATATCACGACCCGGAGAACAATGACTACCGCAAGAAGCTTGCCGAGGCGTTCATAAGGCGTGGATTGTATCAGAACGCACAAAGGCAGTTGGAGGATGTGCTCATGCGTTCTCCAGACGATCTGCCCTGCCGGAACAACCTGGCGTACTGCTACATGAAGCGCGGGGACTACGAGAAAGCACTGGCACAGTATCGGGCGGTGCTGATTGCCGACCCGAATAATAAAGTTGCACATTACAACGCCGGCGAGATCTACGAAAAGTATCGCCGCGATAGAGATAACGCCGTCTTTCACTATAAAAGATTCATCGAGTTAGCCCCGGACAGCCCCCTGGCAAAACCCTTAAGAGCTTATATAGAACAAGGGATTGGCACCGATGAGGCAAGGGAACTTATCGAGAAGGATAAGTTGGTTCTCGAAGAAATTCCAACACCGCAGCCAGGTGAGTCCGAATCAGCCACTAAAAAGCCTAACCAAGAGCTTCCCAGGGTGATAGTGCTGGATCTTTCCTCATCAGCCTTGAACCTCATGGAGGTCCTGGATCTCTCCAAGTACCTTCGTACCTCGATCTTCAAGGCGGGCAACCTGCAGGTCGTTGTCCAAGGGGATTACATAAAAGCGCTGGAGGAGCTACAGGAGAGTTACCAGTCGAGCTGCACCTCCAGCGATTGTTTGACCGAGCTGGGAAGAAGGCTCAATGTCGATTATATAATCACCGGCAATATAGGTAGTATAGGGGATATGTATATAGTTACCATTTACCTTTTCGATGTAGCAGCCAAGGCGCAAACCAAGGTATTTACACGCAAGATAAAACAGTATCCCGAGCTTCTATTGAATGCCCTCGACTCTATAAGCCGGGAACTACCATAGATCATCACATAGCCACATTGGGGTTGCATTGAATAATAAACCAGTTTGGTCTAAGGCGCAGACAGTCTGCCCAAAGCAGGGCATTTATCAAGAGCCCTTGCTCATGGCTGCATTTTTTTTCTCCGGCGCTTGTGGCTTAAGCTACGAGATGATCTGGATGCGCAAGCTCGGCTTGATACTGGGCACCACCATATATGGTGTCAGTGCGGTTTTATCCGCCTTTATGGCTGGCTTGGCGCTGGGAAGCTACCTGGCTGGCATATTGGCTGATAAGCTAGGGAATGAAACAAGGTTGGTAAGGCTATATGGCTTGCTGGAGCTTATCATTGGCTTATATGCCCTCTTATCATTGCTGTTGCTCGATCTGCTGGATCAGGTCTATTTCTCGCTGGCTTCTTATGATAATAGCGGTTCAGCCAGCTCAATAGCCCTAAAATTCATAGTTGCTGTATTGGTTCTGCTACCTCCTACCACCTGCATGGGGGCTACTTTACCGCTTCTTTGCAAATACCTGGCAAGGCGCAAAGAGATGCTCAAGGAGAAGCTGGGAAGGCTGTATGGCATAAATACTGTGGGAGCCGTAACCGGCACCGCGCTTACCGGGCTTTTGCTTATCTATCTTTGGGGCATGATAGGGGCTTTGTTGGCTACAGCGATTGTTAATGTGATTATCGCTGCCATAATCTTGTTATCATTCTCCAGCCAAAAAAGTCATGGCTTGATGCAAGAGAAGGCTGATATGCCAGAGATTGATCCCATTGATCTCGGATTGGATAAGAGCGCTCGTAGATTGGCTTTGATAGCTTTTATACTAAGTGGGTTTGCATCCTTTTACCTGGAGGTGATCTGGACAAAGGGATTGCACCTGGTGATCGGCTCAACGGTCTATGCGATTACCTTGATGTTAGTAACTTTCCTTCTAGGCATCGGCTTGGGAAGCCTGGTATTAGCCCGGATGCGCATAGATTGGGCATTGCCACGCAATAACCCGATGGTCGTTCTAGGTACGATCAACTTGATGTGCGGCATGGCTGTATTGTTCTCGGTTCTCATGCTGGGGAGATTACCGCTTCTATTCATTGAGCTTTATGGTTTGTTTGCCGGCTCCTTTGGTGTTATCCTGGTAATCGAACTTCTCCTGTGCATCTTGATCATGCTTCCGGCGACCTTGTTGATGGGGGCAGCCTTTCCTCTGGTCGGAATGATATATGTTGATACCGAGTCTCGAACCGGCAAGGGGGTGGGTATCATCTACTCGCTCAACACGGTGGCTGCGATAGCAGGGGCATTATTCGGTGCATTCGTAGGCATCCGGCTGCTTGGCATTCGTGGCTCTTTGCTGTTTATCTCTGGCATCTATGCCCTCTACGGATTCTTTTTGATGATCAAGTACTCCCCGAAGCGGGGATTGCGAACCGTTCTCACCAGCTTGTTGCTTGCCCTGCTTTTGGCTTTTTTTTATATCAAGGTCGCGCCCTGGGACAAGATGGTCATGAGCAGCGGCGCCTATGTTTATGCGGATAGCTTGATCGAGGGCTTCAGCCCGAACAGCAAGGTTATTTTTTACCATGAAAGCCCCTATTCGGTGGTTAGCATCTTGCAACGAGGCGATGTGCGCAGCCTGCGAATAAATGGCAAGACCGATGGCTCCGATGGCGAGGACATGGTTACCCAGGTGCTTTTAGCTCAGTTGCCCTTATTATTCCATCCGCAGCCTAAGAGTGTTTTCGTGCTCGGCTTAGGCACCGGGGTAACCTGTGGCTCTGCATTTACACATCCCATCGAGCAGCTTACCTGCGCGGAGATAGACCCCGGCGTGGTCGAGGCGGCAAGGCTTTTCAGCCATGTAAACAACCGCGCGCTCGATGATAGTAGAATGCGCCTGGTGGTCGATGATGCCCGGACTTACCTGAACGCAACCCAAACATCTTATGATGTTATTATATCTGAGCCTTCCAATCCGTGGATCAGCGGCGTCTCAAATCTTTTCACAATAGAACAATATAGGCTCTTTGACCAAAGACTGAATCAAGGCGGATACATCTGCCAGTGGGTGCATCTTTATTACCTGAGCATGCGGGATCTGCGCTGCATCTTGCGCACCTTCAAGGAGGTATTCCCCCACTGCTACATATTCGAGGGGAGCGTAGGGGATATCCTTTTGGTAGGGCAGAAAAGCGACCAACCAGGTGGTGCCTTGCCGGTCTTAGACCTCGATCGCATAACCGAGCGGATAAAAAAGCACAAGATAGCAGATGATCTTAAACGAATAGGGATGGTTGATTATGAGGGTATAGTAAATCGCCTTACCCTCGCCCTTGCTGACCTTGATCTGTCCCTGGCATCGATCAACAGCGACGATCATCCGATTATTGAATACAGCAGCCCGCATAGCATATTCAGGGACACTTGGATTGAGAACCGGCAATACCTGGCAATCACACCAAAGCATACTTTGCCAGCCATCACCTCTGGTGATGCTCTCAAGGCAGCGACCGCTTATATGAATCTCGGCGTAAAGTCGATGAATGCCGGTGATTTTTCTTATGCAGCAAAATGCCTCGATAAGAGCCTATCCATAACCCCCACACGGGATATCTACTTTAATAACGGGATATGTCGTTTCAACTTGGGTGATCTCGACCGCGCCAAGCACAATTTCAAGCTCGATCTAAAGCGCAATCCCCTAGAGATCCGGTCATTGATCAACCTCGGAGTCATAGCGGTTAAACAAGGGGATCTCATGGTTGCAAAGAACTTCTTCGAGGAGGCGTTGAAGATAGATCCCTTCTCATCAGCGGCAAACGACTATATGGATCAACTCAAGGAAATCATGGAACCTGCAACAAACACCCCCAAAAGCGAGAACTAGATTGAAGGAAGTTGCCATCATCGGCGGTGGCATCACCGGCTTGACCGCCGCCTACAGACTTGTCAAGGCAGGATACAAGGTGCATGTCCTGGAGACGCAACCGGAATTAGGTGGCTTGGCACGCTCGTTTTACTATGACCAGGTATGGCTGGAGCGCTATTATCACTTTATCTGCATGAATGATAGGCACCTGTTATCGCTGCTTAAGGAGCTTGGATTGCATGATAGGCTACGATGGGTGCACTCCAAGATGGACTATTATATCCAAGGCAGGATCTATCCATTCTCCGAGCCGGGGGATATCTTCAAGTTTTCGCCTTTAGGAACGATGGATAAATTCCGCTTTGCATTCAACATGCTGAGAATCAAGACGATCAGCAACTACCGCAAGCTGGATCATATCCCTGCCTATAGATGGCTAGAGAGGCTTAGCGGCAAACGGGCTTATCACTACATCTGGGAGCCGCTTTTGACCAAGAAGTTCAAGGATTTCTACACCGAGATCTCGGCAGCGTGGATATATGGCAGGACGCAGCGCAGAGCCAAGTCCAGGCGCTGGTTCCTGGGCAAAGAGCAGCTCGGCTACATCGAGGGGGGAAGCAAGATACTTATCGATGCACTTGCTGACAGGATCATCGATAAGGGTGGTGAGATAAGAACCGGCTGTGCTGTAACCAAGATTAACTCTAGCAAGGGGATCTTTGAGATCAACCTCGATGAGGCTGGAAAACAAAGGCAGGATCTTAATAGCTATGATATTGTGATCGCGACCGCCGGCATCCCCAGGACACTTGAAATGGCACCCTTTCTACCCAGGGAATACAAGGCGATGCTTAAAAAACAGCCATACCTCTCAGTGGCATGTGCGCTATTGCATCTCGACCGACCACTGGGAGACAAGTTCTGGGTTAATGTATATGATAAGATGCCTTTTTTGGGCGTCATCGAATATACTAACCTCAATCCAATTAGAGATGATATAGGCAGCATAGTCTATCTTCCCCAATACCTGCATCAGGATGATGAACGACTGCTGATGAACGAGGAACAGTACCTTCAAGGGTTATATGAACCGCTCAGGGCGATTTTCCCTAACTTCAATGAAAACATGGTGATCAAATCCTGGCTCTTTAAGGATGATTATGCGCAGCCTATCTGCACCCTGGGGCATCATAAGAGGATCATCCCTTTTGCTACGCCGATCGATGATTTTTTCCTCACCGATGCCTCGATGATCTATCCGGAGGATCGCGGGGTGAACAACTCGATTGCCCTTGCCGATGCCCTTTGTCATAATATAATAGGTAAATGAAGGGTAGCGCAGTAAACTCGGACATTCTGGAGCATGTGCCATGCAATTACTGCTCGGCAGATGACTACACGGTACTGTTTAAGGGTGATTATTCAAGGCTTGATAACATCTCGGTCCTTGCTGGCACCTTCAGCCCTACCGTGGTGGAGAATGCTGCCTTATGGCAGGTGGTACAGTGCAATCGCTGCGGCTTGAGATATACGACACCACGACTCAAGACTGACATAATAAAGGATATCTATGCCAAAGTTGAAGATCACCTATATATCGAGGAGGAAGCCAACAAAAGAAGAACAGCCCAGATGTATCTCAGGCGGGTCAGTACATTTATCAAACCCGGCAGATTGCTAGATATCGGCTGTTTTGCTGGCTTCTTTCTCGATGAGGCAAGAAAGCAAGGTTTCGAGGTTATGGGTATCGAGCCATCGGATTGGGCGCGGCGATTCGCCAGGGAGAAGCTTGGATTAGAGGTGTTGCCTGGGTTCCTGGAGGACTCTGAACTAGCAGCGGGGAGCCTCGATTGCATAACCGCCTTCCAGGTGCTGGAGCATGTGCCAGATGCGAAGGAACTCATCACCCGCTGTTATGCTCTGCTCAAGCCAGCAGGGATAATCCTAATCGACATCCCGATCATGGACAGCTTTTTCCCTCGCCTGCTAGGCAGGCGCTGGTGGTTCTTCAAGGATATGCATACCTATCACTTTACCAGGGAAACCGCCATTAGATATCTTACCGATGCCGGCTTCGAGCTTTTGATAATAGAAAAGGCGACCAAGGTAGCCGGGATGCGCTTCTTGATACCTCGCATAAAGCCATACAGCAACAGGATCTATCAGGTGGCACAGCGAATGATCGACCAGATGGGCTTGCAAGATATGGCGCTAAAGATAAAGCTAGGAGATATAATTACCATATATGCTAAAAAACCAGCAGAGAAGATGTGATGTCCGGGCATTTCTATAACAAATATGCCACCAGGAACCCGATGGTTAGGCTGCTGGTCAGCGGATACTTAAAATCAATGGAACGATGCCTGCGCAAGGCATCGTTTTCCTCTATACTGGAGGTAGGCTGTGGCGAAGGTCATGTGCTCCAGCGACTTATGTGGTGGTTCCCGGATGCTCAACTTCATGCCTGCGATATCGATGCACATATAATCAAGCGAGACGAGATCAAGATCCCATTTCTAGCCTCAGACGCTGCTTCATTACCTTTTCATGATGACTCCTACGACATGGTGATCCTCGCCCAAGTATTGGAACACCTACCGAAGCCCCAAAACGCGCTTGCCGAACTTGCCCGGGTAAGCCGAAGATACGCCCTGGTCACCGTGCCCAAGGAGCCGCTGTGGAGAATGATGAATATAGTTCGAGGGGCTTATCTTTGGCGATGGGGAAATACTCCAGGGCATATAAATCACTATACGCCCTCGAGTTTTCACCGACTAGTCAGCGAGTATTTCAACATAATCGAACTTTGCCAGCCGCTCCCATTCATCGTCTCCCTCATGGAGAAAAAAAAAGTACCCTGTGATATAGGTATATGAACCGAATACTGCTGGTTAGAACCTACGAGAATGCGGTCAACCTGGCTGTAACTCCCCCGCTTGGCATCATGTATCTCGCCTCCATGATACGAAAGCATGCTAAAGGCTGGGAGGTCGGCATTTTAGATACCCGGCTCACTAGGAAAGGCAGCCGAAACTGGCGACTTAAGACGAATATCGAACAAATAAAGGATTTCAAGCCCGATATAATCGGATTCAGTTCCCTTACTTATGAACGAGATTACCTGCACCAACTAGCGATGTTATGCAAGAAGCAGATCCCCTCGGCTGCCATAATAGCCGGCGGTCCATATCCTACATTCAGTCCAAGAGATCCATTTGAATGCGCTGCAATAGATTATGCGTTTATCGGCGAGGCAGAGCGGACGCTCCCCGTGTTTATATCTTTATTCCAGCAGCGTAACGCTTTCGATAGCCTGGATGGGATTGCCTACAGAAAAAATAATGAGATCAAGGTAAATCCGCCTGGAAGGTATGTAGAGGATCTCGATTCCATCCCTTTTCCCGCCTGGGACCTCGTCGATATCAAGGCTTACAACAGCCTTGGAACCAGAAACATGATGAATATGCAGGCTGGCAGGCGATATATGCCGTTATTCACTACCCGCGCCTGTCCTTATAGCTGTACATATTGCCATCAAATATTCGGAAAAGGCTATCGCAAGCGCAGCGTTGCCAATGTTATACTGGAGATGGAGATACTTATCGAGAAATATGGCATCGATGAGTTTCACTTCTTCGATGATATCTTCAACCTGGACAGGAAAAGAACAAAGGATATCTGCCGAGCGATCATCGACAAGGGCTGGAAGATCCACCTCGCTTTTCCCAATGGGCTGCGAGGGGACATTCTCGATGCCGAGACCATAGAGCTGTTGAGGGCTGCTGGAACATACAAGGTCATGTACGCAGTAGAGACAGCCTCGCAGAGGTTGCAAAAAAAGATAGGAAAGAATATCGACCTGGATAAAATAAAATGGGCGATCGAATACTCGCAAAGACAGGGAATGATTACAAAGGGCTATTTTATGCTCGGATTTCCTGACGAGAGCCTTGAGGAGATGAGAAGCACCATCGATTTTGCCGTAAACTCAAGGTTGCAGATGGCAAGCTTCTTCGAGGTGGTTCCACAGCCTGGCACCAGGTTATATGAGGAAGCCATAAAACTCAGCCCGCAATATGCCAATCAGACGCACCGCTGCTACTATTATGCCCAGGCAAGTTTTTATCAAATACTGACCGGCATCGACATAAAGCGCATCCAGAGAAAAGCCTATATTCGCTTCTATAGCAATCCACTACGAGTGCTCAGACTAATAATACTCATCCCTAGAAAAATATACATATTCAAATTGATGCTCGATTTTGTTCAGATCTACTCAAAGAGACTAGGCAGCCTTCTTAGGCGAAATCGTTGAGAATAATTATTCTCAGCCAGCTCTGAAGAATTGATTTAATTCGCATTGTGATGCTGTTAGAAATCGCCT
>CAYUVA010000031.1:0-54775 GCA_964448115.1 uncultured bacterium | reverse complement strand
GACCTAAAAAATCAAACATTTAAGTCATATGTTCCACATGGAACATTAATTCTTTTTTTGACAAAGCCTTTATTTGCAAGATCGAGCTTTTAAAAATGGCAGTGGCACATGGATCCCCAGATTTTACCCCTATGAATACTGGCTTGAAGTGGTGGTTCATAAGCCCTATTTTGACAATTATCTTTATTAAATAGCCCAGTGACGGGAAAATATTAAAACAATTAGAGTTTTTGTAAATTTAGGTAAAGTTCATCTGGGATAGTTAAACCTTCAAGGAATTTAGATAAAATGTTATATTACCCTTGAGGTTGTCTATGACTGAAGATAAAGATATAAGTCCATCTAAGAATACGGATGGTATCGAGAATGCCTCTCAAAGAAAGAATGTCCCTAACCTTTTTAGCATAAGTGGTCTGGGCTCATCGTTGCTTAAGGATCTATATCCCTTTGCGCCAGATCGCATCCAAGCGCTGCTTAAACTCCGTTTCGATTGGCATAATATAGTGGGTGAGACTCTCTCAAGGCAATCGAAGCCATATAATATAAAGGGTAAGACGCTTGTAATCTCATTAACCTCCGAGCGTGACAAGAAGAACCTACGAGAGACCAAGTCGGTGATCCTCAACAATATCAATACCCGCCATCCTGACATGCCTATAGAAAGAATTCATTTCAGGGTAGATCCCAAAAGATTCGAGGTAAATGGAGCCTACAAGGATCAATTACCAGAAGCTGAACTGAGCGAAGAGGAACATGCAAAGATTAGTTCAATGTTTCCCGATGGTTACGATCCCGAGCTGAAAAAGATCTTATCAGCGTTGATCGCTGCCCAATATTTAAAGAAAAAGGCTGAACAGGATTGACATAAGCGATCCAGATTCTATAATCGCTGCATTATGAGCATAGCTCGGAAGCTAATGTTTATTGCATCCCTGATTTTTCTTTTAAACACACCGGTTATCTGCCTGGAGATAGATCGAGCCGGCTTGGATATTAGTTACCTCGCATGGGAGCGAGCCAAGGATAAGTTAATCACAAAGGAGTTCAAGGGGCTCGCTTATGGCATCAATGCCGAATTCCCAATCGGCAAGGGATTCATCCTCTACCCCAGGTTCGAGATGTACAGCCGCAAGGTTAGGATAGAGAGGTTCAGCTCATATATCCTGTCGGTTTTTGTTCGATACCCGATAAAGCGCTTGACGCCCTCCCTTATCAGCTTTGCATCTTTTGGCAGTGGAGTCTTCTTCTGGCGCTTTGAGGTTGATCGTCCCTATAATGCAAATTCACAGGATGGTTCTAATGCACATATTTCTGCCTCATTCGACCTTGACTGGGCTATCACTGAGCGGTTATCGCTAAGGGGCGTTCTAGGATACCGGATGGTGCTATTAGGCTTCGGTGAGAAGGAGAATCAGACCAACTGCCTTGCTCCGTCCATAGGGATCTCGTATAGGTTCTAATTATATCTCTGAGATCGAAAATGAATCAAGTAACTATCATTCATTCCATCGCGTGCGATAGACCACCATTACATCTCCGCCGCAGATCAGATTATCCTCAAGCTGCACTTGGTAAATGGGCTTAAAAAGGATCTCGTTGAAGGCTAGGTTGGGGAACCAGGAGGGAAAAAGCACCGCATAATCGGGCTTGCAATAGTATAGAAACTCCAGATCTCCCTTGAATCGTCCCATCAATAAGCGAAACTCCATCATCTCAGGGTTGATCAATGACATGAGGTCATACACGGTTCTGTGGGAAAAGAATCCTATGGCGCCAATATCATTCACCGCCAGCCGAGCGTCATCTTCCGTGTTCTCTGCCAGCCATTTACCGAGGTGCACCTGCATCTGATTGATATTCTTGACTGCCTGGAGGTAGTACCTTGAGCAGTGGATGGTGAAGGATAATGATATTATGATCCCTAGACCGATCACCAGGTTACGATTTGTCGATAGATTTGTATGCTTGGTGTTTTTAATCACTAAGGCAAAAATTATGGCTATCGCAGCCAGTATCAACCCTGAGAATAAAAAGTACTTCGGCTGTATAAGCGGCTTTAGCAGGCTCAATCGCATATAGATATAAGAGCTTTTCACGATTGATATACCGACTATTACACTTCCGAATGCGGTTGCTATACCGATAACTAGGGCAATTCGAGCTACAAGACGCTGGATGAGACGAGATTCAAGCCCGGCTTGAAACAAGAAATATATTCCCTCCACGGTGAGGATGGCTAATAATGGCATCAGGTTTTGAATATACCTGCCATAATGAAAGAACCAGAATGCACCTGTGAAGGCACCATAAGCCAGCGGATAAAGGATGAATAAAAAGGGTACTATGCGCTTCAAGGGATGGCGCAGCATAGCTATTATGCCAGGAATAAAAAAGAGCAATCCAGCATGACTACTGATGGATAACACCATGATGATGAAAAGGAGCCAGGACTTAAAAGGATATATAGTAAGGCAGCGCAGAAGCTCTCCAGTATCACCCTGCTGCAAGGCATAGACCATTCCGTTCACTGGCAGCTTAGCCTGGAAGGTGTTGGGGAATATCTGCCCGCCGATGGTGTAATTTACATACAAATATAGGCAGACCAGGCTTATGAATATGGCGACTGGGAGAGAGATCTCTTTAAGGTAAGCGAGTAATCCTCGCCTCGCCTCGAAAACCATAAAAATAAACAACTCAGCTAGGATGATAAAAAAGAGCATGAAGCACTCAGGACGACTTAAACCAGCCAAGTAAAAAACAAAGGTAGCCCCCACCAAGAGCCAGTAGCCTCTATGAATGCGATAAAGGTGGTACATGTACAATCCAAGCGTTGACAGAAGCACATAAAGGCTCACCTCCATGCAGGCTATAGAGCTGTAAAGAATCACTGGCATGAATGCATAAACAAGCACGCTGGTAAACGCCTTTTCTCTGCTTGAACCCAGTAACCTGACCAGATGATAGATAGTTAGTAAAGTGAGATAATGCAATATGATGCCGAATAGCTTTATCCACACCAAAGGTAGCGGCGATAGATGGAAAAAGACGCTCTCCAGGATTGGCCATAGGAAGCTGGTAGCGCCGTTAATTGGCATCCCCGGATTGAAGCAGAAGCCATTGCCATTAGCTAGATTACGAGCAAAGACCAGGTGAATCCATCCATCATCCAGGGGGAGTCCGAACTGCCCGCTCACCTCTGGCTCGGTTAACATGACTATAATAGGCAGCAGCAGAGCTATTGCCAGAATGACCAGCCCCAGCTTACCATTGCCTAAAGGTTGATCCACGATCCTAAATAGACTCCTTCAATGTTAAGGCAAAATATTATCATTTATAGTAAAAATTTAGAAATCCCAAATTCTCGGTTTGAAATCCAGGATGCATGAATGACAAGAAGAGAGTATCCTCCTTATTGTCATGCCCGCGAAGCTTGTCCCCGCAAAGACGCGAAGAAAGGAAGGAGGAGAAGCCCCATGCCCCGACCCCTTCCCCCCCTAGGTTCCTCTCCCTGCTGATAGCCCTTTGGCTCCTAGCTTCCTCCTGCTGGGAGAGGGCTGGGGTGAGGGGCTTTCTTTCCTCTATCACTTTATCACGGTATCACTTCCCCTTCGTGCCTTCGTGCCTTTGTGGTTCAATATGTCTCTATCACTCTATCACTTCCCGTTATTACTGGATTCCCGCCGGAGTTTACCCAGCACTTGATGCGGGGCGGGAATGACATGGGGGTGCCCGTTGGCGAAACAAATCTTATGTAAAGAGCAGCACCGATTCCGACCTATTCGGGAGGCATGAAAATTATGACGCGTAAAATTGTTTTATTTTTCTAAGGAAGTAAACTAAAGACTAGAGACTAAAGACTAAAGACTAAAGACTAAAGACTAAAGACTAAAGACTATTAATGATGCTTGAGGTATTTGAAAAGAAGCGGATCATAATGTTTGCTGGCAGCGGTGGAGTCGGTAAGACTACTGTCTCGGCGGCGACTGGCTTGGGATTGGCGCTTAGAGGACACAAGGTGCTGGTGGTAACTGTTGACCCTGCCCGGAGGCTAGCCGACTCTCTCGGCGTGCAGGATGTAGGAAACAAGGAGTTCAAGATCGATCTATCCATCTTCGATAACTATCCTAACAAGGGCGAGCTTCATGCCATGATGATGGATACCAAGCGGGCAGCGGATGAGCTTATCGAAAAACTGCTCAGCAAGGAGCTGGCAGAGAAGATCTTGGATAACCGTATATATCGAATTATCAGTGATTCACTTGCTGGAACCCAAGAGTATGTTGCGCTGGGAAAACTGTTCGATCTATACCGAAATACCGACTACGAGATCATAGTGGTCGATACCGCTCCCACGCGATATGCTCTTGATTTCTTCGAGGCGCCGACCCGCCTGGTCGATCTTCTCGATGCAAATATCATCAAGATCCTCATGATGCCTGCCGATTTAATCGCCGGCAGCGGAGCAAAGATGATCCACAAAGGGGCGGTGAAGCTGTTCGATATCCTGGAGAAGACAATTGGACTGAGCATCATCGCTGAGATCAGCAGCTTCATAGCCCTTGGAGAGGAGGCGTTCGGCGGATTGCGCGAGAGGGCTAGAAATATGCAAGGGATCCTTTCCGACCCTAATATCAGCATCTTCAATATAGTCGCCGCGCCCAACCAGCTTTCCATCAAGGACTCGCTTTACATTTATAACCGCCTCATAGAGCTATCCATGCCATTCGGTGCATTCATCCTGAATCGCGTGCATCCGCACTTCATAAGACAATATGGAGACCCCAGGCTACTGCATCTCTTGATACGCAGGTTGAATGAGCTGAAGAAAAAGCAGGCTTTAGACGAAGAGGAAAAGCTAGTGATGGAGATGATCCGTGGCTTGCAGACCACCAACGCCTTCGCTGCCTATGAGAGAAAGTATATAAAAGAGCTTGAAGTTGAGCTTAGGGTGGAGGACGAGATCCTTCAGATACCGTTCTTTGAGCGCGATATCTGCGACCTTACTAACCTTAGGCGCATCAGCGAACACCTTGTATCGAATAGTGAACAAGCTACCTGACCATGAGTTGCAGCTTGTATCGCTGTCGCATGATGGTGGGAACGCTGTAGTCGTTCAGGTCAGCGCTTTTCATCTCCTTCTCAAGCTGCTCAATCGGCTGCAACTCAGCAAGGGACTTGTAAACCTTGGTGCAGACCTTCCTGGTGCCTGGGATGCGGCTGACCCCTTTGGCAATGATGGTTACCTTTACATCGTCCTTTAGCTCTGGGTCGGTTCTCAGCCCGAAGAAGACCTCAGCATCGGGAGCAAGCACCTTGGATGCCTGGGTTGAGATGTGTGAGATCTGTCCTGCATTCAGGTCAACTCCGCTGGCAAAGTGCAATAATAGAGCCTTAGCGCCCTCTAATGAGAGATCATCCAGCAAAGGAGAATAGATAGCCTCGTTGACCGCATCGTAAATTTTTGCCTTGCCTTTGCCATATCCTATGCCCATCAGGGCTAAGCCATCCTGTCGCAGGACGCGTTCCACATCGTTGAAATCGAGGTTGATCTCATCAGACTTTAGGATGATATCAGTGATCCCGACCACGCCCTTGAAAAGCACCTCGTCGGAGAGCCGTAATCCCTTTACCAAAGTGAGGTCTTTCCCGAATTTTTCGGTAAGCGCATCGTTAGGTATTACGACCACAGTATCGGCAGCCTTGTAAAGCTCCTTCAAACCCCACTTTGCGTTTTCATTTCTCCTGCTCCCCTCGAAGGAGAATGGCATGGTAACCACAGCCAGGGTCAGGATGCCCATCTCCCTGGCTACCTGTGCCACCACTGGCGCGCCGCCAGTGCCGGTGCCACCACCCATGCCGGCGGCAATGAATACCATCTTGGAACCGCTTATAAGCTGCGCAATTTCATCGCGACAGGAGTTGGCAGCTTCCATGCCGACAAACGGTCTTCCACCACATCCATGAGGATTATCTCCCAGGTGAAGTCGATAGTCAGCCTTGCACTTGTTTATTACCTTGGCATCGGTATTCATGCCAACGAAACAAACATCTTTAATTCCCGCATCGACCAGTTGATTTATCGTGTTGTTACCACAGCCACCGATGCCGACTACGGTGATCCTTGCTTCCCATCCGAAGTTTGGCTCTGCCTTTATCACTTTAATTCCCCCTGTATTAAAAATGTACAGAATGTTAGTTCTTTCATCATCCTATATCCATAAATCCGGATTCTCTGATCTCGACTTCTCATAGACCTCCTTTGCCCAGATCTCGAAGCTATCCAAGGTGCCGATTATGACTATATCCTTCACTATGGCAGCTTCGGTGATGAGATCATCGGTCAACATGATTCTGCCCTGCGGATCAATGGTTCTTGGCATCAGGGTACTACCCCATCCCCTTCGTTTGGCTCTCGCTTCAGCGCTGAACGGGGGATCTTGAGTTATCAACCTGGAGATCTCAAGTAATTCCTTGGGAGTGTAGCATCGGATGCAGTTATCGATGAGCTGGAGGTAGATCTTGTTACCAGGCTCAGAAAACTGGCGCCTGAAGTCGGCAGGGATCGAGATACGCCTGTGCTCGTCCATCTGGAAGTGATATGTGCCGTAGTATCCTGTATTCATTTTATGGTATTTAATGGTAATTTCATGGTAATGATAAATTAACAAAAAATCAATGTCAAGTGCAAACTTGATTATTTTAAATTGTTATCTTGTTTCTAGTGGGTTAATTGATGAGCGGTTAATCGATATTTTTACCTGTAATGGGCACGAAAACCACGCCGGTTAAGTATTTTTCGATCAAACGATCATCGACCTTCCTGTATAACATCAAGTCCTGGTGGAATCGTTGTCTTCCAACCGGCGCCACCATTCTACCGCCCTCCTTAAGCTGCCCGGCGAGATGAATCGGTGGCTTAGGCGCCGCTGCGGTGAAGATGATCGCATCAAAAGGCGAATGCTCCTCCCAGCCGAGCCAGCCATCGCCGGCTTTGAGCTTAACATTATCGAAGCCAAGCCGGGTAAGGACCTCTTTAGCGCGTTCAAGCAAAGGCTCAACTATCTCCACCGAATAGACCGCCTTAGCCAACCGGGCAAGAATAGCCAACTGGTATCCAGAACCAGTGCCTATCTCGAGCACCTTCTCATCCCCTTTAAGCTCGAGACTTTCGGTCATCAGGGAGACGATATATGGCTGCGAGATGGTCTGTCCGTAGCCGATGCTCAACGGGTGATCATCGTAAGATCGGGCTCGGTCCTCGTCGAGTACGAACTCGTGGCGAGGAAGCTCCCTGAAGGCTTGAAGCACCCGTTCATCCTTGATTCCACGGCGCTGGAGCTGTTCGATGACCATCCTTTCACGCTGAAGCTCGAACTCCTCGCCAGGCGTGGTGTTTATCTTCTTTTTCTTCCAGAACATAAATCAAAAGATGTTGTCGTTTATCACCTGAATAATACTTACAGACAAAAAGCCTCTACTCCAAACATCTACTCCCTGAGCCGAGACGACCTTCTAATGCGATCGATCAGTTTTAGGCATGTCTCGGTAATATCAGCAGCTCCCACCACAAAAGATATTACAGCAGCTCCCTGCGCACCAGCCTCGATGACAGAGGCGACATTATCCAGGTTGATACCCCCGATGGCGACTACAGGTATGGTAACTGCCTCGACTATGCGTTCAAGGTTCTCCAAGCCAAGTACCGCACCGACATCCGGCTTGGTGCTGGTTGGAAAAACGCCTGATGCACCCAGGTAATCGGCGCCCTTTGTTTGGGCTTCCACGGCTTCCGAGACCGATTGAACTGATGAACCGATAATTGCATCCTCACCGAGCATCTCTCTTGCAATCTCTACCGGCATGTCATCCCTACCGAGATGCACCCCATCAGCCTTTACAGCATAAGCAAGATCGACCCGATCATTGATAATGAAAGCTCGATTCTGCTTACGAATAATATCCTGCAACTGGGTAGCCTCTTTTAGCATCTGCTGAAAGGTAAGCTCCTTTTCACGATACTGGATCACGGTTGCGCCGCCTGCCAAGGCAGCAGAGACCACCTCAAGGTTGCTTCGCCCTCGACTAAGCCCCCGGTCAGTGCAGATATACAAGCTATAATCGACTTCTCGTTTCATAGTTAAATCATAAAACCTCCCGATCCAAACCGCAAGTGAGGTTTTGGTCTTTATGCTTCTTTATGCTTTAGATCACTTACTTATACAGATAGCGCAATTTCGCGCATCATAATTTTCATGCCTCCCGAATAGGTCGGGAAGGTGGTTACTCTTGACACAAGATTTGTTTGGCCAACGGGCACCCCCATCTCATGCCTGCGCCTCTCCTTCTCTGTCATTCTCGCCCCGCATCAAGTGCAGGGTGAACTCCGTCAGGCATCCAGTCCTTACCCATGAGGCGCATGATCAACCTATATGTCATCCCGAGCGGAGTCCAGATTCTTTAATAATAGAGACCCCACACAGGATGACAAGGGGTATTGGTTGTGGCTAAGTTGCCTTAGTCTTTGGTCTTTAGTCCACATACAAATGCCATTCATTCCTGGATAACTTTATTATTCCCCTCATTTGACATCCGTGAGAGTGGGGTTTATATTTTATTACCGCTAGATAGGATAACAACAACGGGGGAGAATGCGGTTATGAGCACGATATCAGATCTCTGGAAAAAGGAAGACTGGTGGACTATATGGTTCGGCTTGATACTGATTGGCTTTGCTCTATTGATGGCAAACCTTAATCCTCAATCGCCTGTATATAAAAAGATACACCCGGCAGAAGTGCAGGAACCGGATCTAGCCAAGCAGGCAATAGGTAAATCATCTATCCTAGGCATTCCGAACAAGACTCCAAAGGTGGGTAAATGGATCGATAACCCACTCGAAGCCTTCAAGGGCGGACTTCCCATCAAGTTGATCATGCTGATGATAGGGCTGGGAGTGCTTACCGGCATAGGCGTCGCTGTCATGGGGGGCAGCTTCTGGCGATATCTACTAGCATTTTTCGTGGTCTTTATCCTCTCGACACTTAGCTACTGGGTAGCAAATCAGCAGCAGATAAAGCACTACGGCATCAGCTACGCGTTCTGGGCGCTTGCCATTGGGTTGCTTATCTCCAACACGGTGGGAACTCCAAAGTGGCTCATGGAGGGCGTTAAAACAGAGATGTACATAAAAACTGGCTTAGTGCTTCTCGGAGCAGAGATCCTATTCTCAAAGATCCTGCTTTTAGGCGCTCCGGGGCTTTTCGTTGCCTGGCTGGTTACACCGACGGTTATTATATTTATGTACAGCTTCGGTACCAGATTTCTCAAGGTCAAGAAAACCCTGTCGGTAATCATAGCAGCAGCCACCTCGGTCTGCGGAGTCTCGGCTGCGATCGCAACGGCAGCAGCCTGCAAGGCAAAGAAAGACGAGCTTACCCTTGCGGTGGGTATGACGCTTATCTTTACGGTTATAATGATGATTGTCATGCCAGCGTTTATAAGTGTAGTCGATATGCCAATAAGGATAGGTGCAGCCTGGATGGGAGGCACCATTGACTCCACCGGGGCAGTGGTCGCTGCCGGCGCCGTGCTAGGAGATGAGGCTGAGAAGATAGCAGCAGTAGTTAAGATGATACAAAATGTCCTCATCGGCGTGGTAGCATTCTTGGTGGCGGTTTACTGGGTAACTAGGGTGGCTGATGATCCCAAGGCTCCAAGACCGAAGGCTATGGAGATATGGTATAGGTTCCCAAAGTTCATACTCGGTTTCGTGGGCGCTTCTATCATCTTTTCGTTCATATTAAGTCCAATCTACACGACAAGCGTGGTTGAAGGCGGAGTCATCGATCCATTTACTCACCCCTTCAGGAGCTGGTTTTTCTGCATGGCATTTTTAAGTATTGGCTTGGAGTCGAACTTCAGGGAGCTTGCCGAGCAGATGCAAGGTGGGAAGCCCTTGATATTATATGTGGTAGGTCAGAGCTTCAATCTGATCCTGACCTTACTGGCAGCCTGGCTCGCCTTTGGGGGTATATTGTTCAATATATAAGCAAGGATAGGCGGCATGGTATCCCTTCCTAAAGGACTAAAGACGAAAGACCATAGACTAAAGACTTCTGATATCAGTCGCTGGATCAGGTTTTTCATCGGGCTTTTTATACTTGGATTACTATTCTTGATGCTTGCCTTTGGTCCCATGCCGACTGGGGTACTTGGTTGGACGCTGCGCAATAATAGGGCACAAAATATAGATGCCTCACCTCTTTTTTACACTGATGTAGAAAGGATGCCCATTTTGGAGCAAAGCCTTGAAAGAGACCTTTAGGTTACTTCCTCTTTAGTTCCCCGGTTCACGGGAGGATTATTGGGGGTAAGTAATTACGAAGCGACGACCCATTCTTACCATCATGGAATTGCTCCAAGTTCATATCATCCGACTCCTCTGAGCTTAGCGCAGGCAGGAGAGAAATTTAAGATGAAGCTAAGTCATCTAATTTTTAACTTGACAACGAGAGACCAAGATTATATATAGGAAATGTTTTATTGCTGGTGAAAGCTGCCGGATGCCGATGGTTAGGCGATGGAAAGCGAAACAGAGCCGAGGGTTCCAGGTTCTTGAACCAAGACGGTCGCCTGGAACCTTGGATAGCTATTAACCGTTTAATATGACTGGACGGTATAAGCTGGAAACTTAGGTAATACATGCTGATAACTAACCAATCAAAAGGAGATTGCTGTTATGCCAATGGTGGAACTCGCAGGAAAGCAAATGGAAGTCGACGAGGACGGCTTCATCCAAGACCCGGATCTTTGGGATGAAGAGGTTGCAAAAGCGCTAGCCAAGACCGAGGCTGTTGAGGAGATGACCGAGGAACACTGGAAGGTGGTCAAATACCTTCGAGACTACTACCTGAAGTTCGGTATCGCCCCTATGATCCGCAAGCTCTGCAAGGAGACCGGCTTTAATCTAAAGAAGATCTACGAGCTATTCCCATCAGGACCTGCGAAGGGCGCTTGCAAGGTTGCCGGACTTCCCAAGCCGACCGGCTGCGTTTAAGATTCAACATTCGGATCGGTACTGGATCGAGGATTGTATTCCCGCAAGCTTACTAAATTGATTGCAAGGATGCCCCATCAACCTTGAAACAAAGATTGTGAGGGCTGGCTGCCTTACAATATTCGGGTATCGGAAAGCTTGATATAGATGTGAAAGACCAGGGAATACGAATACCATCCAAGCCACGCAAGCGGAAAAATAGCATGAAGGCATGGCTCGACAATCTGTCGGGCTTATGCTTTCTTAATAGCGTCCTAAGCATCAAGCAGGGTCAGTGAGGATTATGGGATAAGTATCCTGGCTATATGATACAAGCCTTGCTTGATTGGGTGAATATATGATATCAAGTTATCCTATTGGCATGGTATTATACCACATCCTAAAAAAATAGGATAAAGATTAAGGATGCAGGTTAGGGAGAAGATCTCACACAGGAAACCGACTATATTCAAGAAATGGTTTCATTTAACGATTGAGACCTATCCAGAGGATACGCGTCGGTTTCTGCTTAGAGAATCGGATCCCTTCAACAACCCGGTCGGGGCAACCATCAAGACATCTTTGGAATCTCTGTTAGAGCAAGCAGTAGCTTCCAGGATAGATCCTTATAGTGTTGCCGAATCTCTTCAAGGCTTGATCAAGATCCGCGCCGTGCAGGATATGCCACCATCAAAGGCGGTAGAGTTCATCTACGGCTTAAAGGATATCCTGAGACACGAGTTCAAAGAGCTATATCGAGATCCGTCAGCGAGCGATCAGCTCCATCGCCTGGATATGAACATAGATCGAATCGCCCTGATCGGATTTGATCTCTACATGGATAGCCGCGAGAAGATCTTCGAGCTTAGGATGAGACAAGCAAGACAGTTTCCCAATTTACATATAGAAAATATTAACAAGGAAAGGAAGTAGCCCATGCGCATCTTTGCCTCACTACTAGCTGTGTTGATGCTCGTACTGTTTGCCTACATTGGAGTCGGTATAGCCGGCATGGAGTACCTGTTCGGGGTGATAGTGCCGGGTATAGCTATATTGGTCTTCCTAGTAGGCATCATCCTGAGGGTCATCTACTGGGCTAGGTCCCCGGTGCCCTTCAGGATCCCAACAACCAGCGGTCAGCAGAAGTCCCTAGAATTCATCAAGCCGAACAACCTGGAAAGCCCGCATAACCTATTCGGTGTGCTAGGAAGGATGTTTCTGGAGATCTTCTTCTTCCGTTCTCTATTCCGTAACCATAAGGTCTCGGTGAACAAGGATGAAACCAGGCTAGTATTCGGCGATGAAAAGTGGCTCTGGGCTGCTGGCTTGGTCTTTCACTACTCGTTTTTGATCATAGTGATCAGGCACTTCAGGTTCTTCGTGGAGCCGACACCTGGCTTGATAAACATCATCGAGAGCCTGGATGGTTTCTTCGAGCTTACCATCCCTACCATCTTCATAACTGACATTTTTATTCTGGCTGCCTTAACCTATCTTTTCCTGCGCCGGGTCTATAATCCAAGACTGCGCTTCATATCGCTAGCCTCGGATTATTTCCCCCTGCTGCTCATCGCATCCATAGCGATAACCGGGGTGCTGATGCGCCACTTTTACAAGGTGGACCTTTATGGCGTAAAGACACTCGCTGTCGGGCTTTTCAGCTTGAATCCAGTAGTTCCTGAGGGGATCGGAGTGCTGTTTTACATACACCTCTTCTTGGTGAGCACCCTGCTTGTCTATTTCCCCTTCAGCAAGCTGCTGCATATGCCGGGAATATTCTTAAGCCCCACTCGAAATCTGGCAAACAATAATCGAGTGCGAAGACATGTCAATCCGTGGGATTATGAGGTCGAGGTTCATACCTATTCCGAGTATGAGGATGAGTTCAGAGATCTGATGAGAGAAGCCGGTTTACCACTAGAAAAGGATGAGTAAAATGTCGGAAGCTAAGTTACCTAAACCGAGGGAATTATTCCAAACCATTGACTATAAGCCACCACGAAAAGTGAACTGGCTGGAGCCGAAGGTCGAGTTCAAGCGGGGCACCTTCAACTACGCAGCCCAGCCGAGTTCGATAGAATACCTAGATCTTCCTTTTCCCAGGAAGTGGCAGCCGATGGACGAGGACTGGAAGCTGCCCGAAAACTGGAGGGAGATAATCTTCGAGGGAATGCGGGATCGACTTAATAAATACCGCACCTTCAAGGTTTTTATGGATATCTGCGTGCGCTGCGGCGCCTGCGCGGACAAGTGTCATTACTTTATAGGCTCCGGCGACCCCAAGAACATGCCAGTGCTCAGGGCTGAGCTGCTGCGCTCGGTGTATCGTAACGATTTCACCACCTGGGGAAAGCTGATGGGACGCATCGCCGGGGGAAGGGAGCTTACCATCGATGTGCTCAAGGAGTGGTTCTACTACTTCTATCAGTGCACCGAGTGCCGTCGCTGCTCCGTATTTTGCCCTTATGGAATCGATACAGCGGAGATAACCATGATGGCTCGGGAGCTGATGAACCTGGTGGGGATCAACATCGATTGGATCTGCACTCCGCTTGCCAATTGCCACCGCACCGGCAATCATCTCGGCATCCAACCGCACGGCTTCGTGGATAGCATCGAGTTTGCCGTGCAAGATCTCAAAGATATGACCGGCATGGACATCGAGGTGCCGATCAACAAGAAGGGAGCCGAGATCCTTTTCATAGTCCCCTCTGCCGATTACTTTGCAGACCCGCACTACTACGCCTTTTTAGGCTATCTTTTGTTGTTCCATACCATCGGGCTTGACTATACCTTCAGCACCTATGCCTCTGAGGGTGGCAACTTCGGTCTGTTCCACTCCTACGAGTCGGTGAAGCGGCTCAATTACAAGATCTATGCCGAAGCGAAGCGATTGAAGGTGAAATGGCTGCTGGGCGGAGAATGCGGGCACATGTGGCGAGTGCTCCATCAATATATGGATACCTTGAACGGACCTGCCGACTTCCTGGAGGTTCCCAAGTCCCCCATCACCGGCACCGTATTCGAGAACACAAGATCGACCAAGATGGTGCATATCTGCGAGTTCACCGCTGACCTTCTGCACAATAATGTGCTGAGGCTGGATCCGAGTCGCAACGATCACTGGCGGGTAACCTTCCATGACTCGTGCAATCCAGCCCGGGGCATGGGCTTGCTCCAAGAGCCGAGATACATCCTGCGCAAGGTGTGCAATAACTTCTTCGAGATGCCGGAGAACACCATCAAGGAGCAGACCTTCTGCTGCGGGAGCGGAGCCGGCTTGGGCACCGACGAGAACCTGGAGATGCGCCTGCGCGGCGGGCTTCCCAGAGCCAATGCTGTCAAGTATGTCAGGCAGAAGCACGGGGTCAACCTGCTTTGCTGCATCTGCGCCATCGACAAGGCTACCTTACCAGCTTTAATGGACTACTGGGTGCCGGGGGTCGAGGTCGGCGGACTGCACGAGCTGGTGGCTAATGCGCTTATTATTGAAGGGGATCAACGAGATGCTGACTTGCGGGGTACACCATGGAAACAGATAAAGGAGGAAACAGCGGATGTACGATAAGAGCCTTGTACTTCTGGGCATCCTTGCCTTTTTATTGATATTCACCAGTCCCTTTTGGCTTAACTACGCTATCGGCGCCAGGGAACCAGCTCCTAAGCTTGTTATCGGCACAGACGAGCCAGACTGTGTAGAACCCCTTGAATACATGAAGGCTTATCACATGGATCTGCTCAACACCTGGCGGGACAAGGCGGTCAGGGAGGGAAAACGGCTTTATACAGCCAGTGATGGGCAGGCTTACCAGATAAGCCTCACTAACACCTGCCTGGACTGCCACAGCGACACCGAGGGCTTCTGCAACCGCTGCCATGATTACTCAGCCGTTGAACCGACCTGTTGGGACTGCCACCATCAAGAAAAGGAGAACCTCAATGAATAGACGCGATTTTCTCAAGGCGACCGGCGCAGCGCTCATCGGCATGGCTGCCGCACCAGCGCTCAAAGCGCTCGCCAGCGAGACCATAACCAAGCAGCAATATTCCATCAATCCAGAAACGCTAAGCGGAACCAGGTGGGCTATGGTGATAGACCCGACAAAGTGCAAACATGACTGCACCAAGTGCATCGATGCCTGCCATACGGTGCACAATGTGCCTCGCATCGAGGGGAGAAAGGAAGAGGTCAAGTGGATCTGGAAGGAGCACTTCAAGCACGCATTCCCCAGCCAGTATCATGAGAATGTTGCAGGTAAATTTAAGGGCATAGAGATGCTCGTGATGTGCAATCATTGCGATAATCCTCCTTGTGTAAGGGTCTGCCCCACCAAGGCGACCTTCCGCAGGAATACCGATGGGATCGTCATGATGGACTACCATCGCTGCATCGGTTGCCGATACTGCATTGCCGCCTGTCCTTATGGCTCGCGCAGCTTCAACTGGCGAGATCCCAAGCTATTCATCGAGCAGCCCAATCCAGAGTATCCTACTCGCACAAAGGGTGTGGTCGAAAAGTGCAACTTCTGCGCAGAGAGGCTGGCAAAGGGGATGATTCCCGCCTGCGTGGAGGCATGCCCTGAGAAAGCGCTGTTGTTTGGAGACATCGCTGATCCTGACTCCGAGGTGAGCAAGCTGCTCAAGGATCGATATGCGATCATAAGAAAGCCGGAGCTGGGAACCAGACCCCAAGTTTATTACCTTATCTCATAAAGCAGGAGCCAAGCAAGATGATAGAGAAAGCGATTACGGGAGATAAAAAGTACTACGGATGGTTGTTTACCCTGTTTATCCTCATCGGTATAGGATTTTACTTCTACATGAGGCAGTTGCAGGTCGGCTTAGGGATCACCGGGATGAGCCGGGATGTAACCTGGGGCTTTTACATCGCGCAGTTGACCTATCTGGTCGGAGTCGCCGCCTCGGCGGTCATGGTAGTGTTACCCTATTACCTGCACAACTACAAGCAGTTCGGCAAGGTAACCATTTTGGGCGAATTCCTAGCCATCTCGGCGGTTATTATGTGCATGCTATTTGTCTTTGTCGATATGGGCATGCCGACCCGCGTAACCAATGTGATCCTGCACCCAACACCAAACTCGGTGATGTTCTGGGATATGTTCGTACTCTCCGGCTACCTTGCCTTGAACCTTTTTATCGGCTTTGTAACCCTGGGAGCGGAGCGTAAACAGGTTCCACCACCCAAGTGGATAAAGCCGGTTATATACCTATCCATCCCCTGGGCGGTCAGCATCCACACTGTTACCGCCTTTCTTTACGCTGGCTTGGCGGGAAGGCATCTTTGGTTTACCGCCATCATGGCTGCCAGGTTTCTCGCTTCTGCGTTCGCAGCCGGTCCCGGCATCCTGATCATACTCATCTTCATTCTGCGCAAGGTCAGCAGCTTCAAGGTGGGCAAGGAGCCGGTGCAGGCGCTTGCCAAGATAGTTACTTATGCCATGATGGCCAATGTCTTCTTTCTCGGCTTGGAGTTCTTTACTGCTTATTACAGCGGAGTCCCCTCCCACTACGAGTCGCTTAAGTACCTCTTCTTCGGGCTTCATGGTGCGGGGAATCTAGCGCCATTCATGCAGGTATCGCTTCTTTTGGCTGCCATAGGACTCCCCTTGCTGATCATCCCCCGCTTCAGGCGCCGGGAGGGCATCCTGGGCGTCGGCGTTGTTGCCATTATCCTGGGCACCTGGATAGACAAGGGCTTGGGGCTGGTAGTCGGCGGCTTCATCCCCAATCCGATGCACGAGATCATCGAGTACTCGCCGACCATGCCGGAGCTAGCTATCTCGGTAGGAATATATGCCCTGGGAGCGTTGATCGTAACCGTGCTTTACAAGATCGTTGTCTCGGTAAGACAACAACTAGCCTAGCATAGGAACATCGCAGTTTTTCTGGATGGGCAATCCTTTAGGTTGCTCTTGATACATGAGTTGTATCACCACCGCGCCTCCTTTCTGTCATTCCCGCCCCGCATCAAGTGCGGGGTAAACTCCGGCGGGAATCCAGTAATCACGGGAAGTGATAGAGTGATAAAGTGATAAAGGCGTTGGATTAAAAGCCATATAATACAATGAATAAAAGAAAGGAACTAGATACTTTAAAAATTGGTTTTCTTGACACCTTTCATACCCTTACCTAGAATAATCCAAGAATGGAAAATACTTAACCTAAGCGAAGCCTAGATGAGTCGGTTTACCCGTGAGGAGATAGCCCGCATTGTAAAACAACGGGGCAGTCTGAGCGACAGCAACCTGCGCTACGCCAACCTTGTCGGCATGGATCTGCGCGGGGTCAATATGAAAGGCTCTGACCTCACCGGCGCCAAGATGAAGAAGATGAACCTCAGCGGCTGCGATCTCACCGAAGCCAGGCTGGAGAATGCCGACCTGGCTGGTAGCATCCTGAGACAGACCAGGCTGATTGGCATATCGGGGAAGAATATGAGTCTGATCGGCGCTATTGCCGAAGCAGCCAACTTTTCAAGCTCTGATCTGACACGAGCCGAGCTGATGGAGATGAATGCCAAAGGCGCTGACTTCCAGGGGTGCATCCTTAAGAATGCAAAACTGAACAAGGCAAACCTGTCTCGGGCAAACATTCGCTTCGCTGACCTGAGCGGCGCTGACTTGAGCCTTACCAACCTGACATCAGCGGATCTCGAGGGTTCTGATTTCGAGCGAGCTGCGTTACAGGGTGTGATACTACGACTAGCTAACCTGGCGGGAACAAATTTCAAAAGCTGTAGTCTATCCAATCAAGACCTTAGATTGATAAGGTTCACCGATGCATACTTCTATCGGGTTGACTTCAGCGGTTCCAACTTTAGTGGGGCTGATTTCGAGCGGGCGACCTTCATCGAGGTCAACTTCGATAACTGCAACCTGGAGGGGGTCAAGAACTTCGATAGCGTTATTATAGAGAAATCAAGCCTACAGGGAGCTAGGCTTCCTATCTAGGAAAAAGAAGAACAAAAAGGGGGAATCAAACGATGACTAGGCTATTGAAATACTCGATGATCATACTTTTGCTAACAGTTCTTACCAGCGGATGCGCCGAGCGAAGGATTTACGACAAGGCTAACGAGCTTGCCGCTGCTGGGGACTATGAGAAAGCGTTGACCCAATATAGGTTGCTCATGCAAAAGCACCCAGATAGCAAATATGCATCCTACGCCAAGCAGGCGGCTGCAAAGTGCGAGGATCTTATCCAGGCTGGCAAGCTGCTATCGCAAGGCGCTGAAGCGCTTGGCAAACAGGACTACGAGAGCGCAGTTGATGACTACCAAAAAGCGCTTTTCATCTTCATGAAGCATAGCCACCCCAAGTCAGAAGAAGTTAGGGAGGCGCTTATACAATTCCAACATCAGTACGCCGAGTGGCTGATCGAGCTGGGTGATGATAACTTCAATAGCGGATTATACAACGCAGCAGCAATAAGGTACCAAAAGGCTTACAAGAATGCGGACCAGGCGCTTAAATCAACCGCCAAACAGAAGCTCGAACTCGCCCAGGCTAAGATTGAAGAGGAACATCGAAAGGAGATAGAAAAACAGCGCGCTGAAGAGCTGGCGAGGATAAAGAAGAAGGAAGGGAAGCCAATTGCCAGACCCTCCAAGCCATCCACCAAAGTCGAGGTCATCCGCGGACCGGGGAGCTCCGCAACATCATCTTCTGCATCGACCAGCTCCCCCGGCTCAACGCTCGGTTCACTAGATAAGGCACAAGGCGGTGAGCAGATCAAGTTAGATCCTAAAACAAAGAGGGAGCTTGAAAAAGCCATGCAGAAGCTGCGTTCCCTAGGAAGATAGGATGCGTGTTTATCCTCGGTTCTTTTATTTTTCAATTAAGCTGCTGGTTAATTTCTTATTCTCCCATGCGCGTAAAAGACGCCTTGGCGGTGCTCCTGATGTCCAAAAGATTCTAGAAAAAGCCGATAGAACCATGCTATGCATCTGCGGCTATCCATGGAGAGGGATCTGGCATCGACCGCAGCAGACGGTGGTCAGGATCAAGCAATACTACACTGTCCTTTATCTTACCCCGCGCTATGTCAAGGATATGGTCAAAGGCGAGATACGATCATGCACAGCCAGTCTTGATATCATCGATGAGCGGATTGCGATCCTGGAGCCGGTTCTGCTCTCTGGCGAGGATTCATTTTTTATATTGCGATGGCTAAACCGCTGGATACTCAACGCCTATCTTAGAGAAACTATTCCCCATTCGAGGGTCGATATCCTCTGGTTCAACAATCCGAAGTACAGCTATCTTTGCGATGTAATCGAGCATGAGATACTCGTTTACGATATCCTGGATGAGTACAGCGGCTTCGAGTGGTCGCGCCGTGGTTTCTCCATCGGAGAACGATATATTTTATCAAAAGCCGATCTGGTATTTGCTGGCACCAGGGAACTTTACGAGCGCAAGAAGCCAATGGCAAGGGGAGAGATAAATCTTTTGCCCTGTGGCGTGGAGTTTGAGCACTTCAACCGGGCAGCATTTCTACAAACCAGGCTTCCGCAGGACATCAGCCAGGTTCCGCATCCAATTATCGGCTATTTTGGCATGGTCGATGAGAGGATAGATCAGCAGCTCATCGAAAAGGTCGCCAAGAAAAGACCCGAATGGCAATTTTTCTTGATTGGACCTATTATCGGCGACTTTTCAGGGTTGCTTTCACTGCCAAATGTACACCTGGTGGGTGCCAGGGATTACGCTCAGCTTCCCAGTTACATGGCTGCCTTTGATGTATGCTCTATACCTTTTGTGCTCAACAAGATAACCATGCATATAAACCCAACCAAGATCCTCGAATACATGGCAGGCGGCAAGCCGGTAGTAAGCCCAGCAATCCCCGATGTGGTGCGCTACTATGGGGAACTTGTCTATATCTATTCCGATGCTGATGATTTTATCGATAAAGTTGAAGGTATCCTTGGCGAACCGGATACAAATCGCCTGAGCGAGGGGATGAGAGTGGCAAAAGAGCGCTCATGGGAACGATATGCCCAATTCATTCTTGAGCGATTGAAGGCGATAAGCAAAGTCAGGTAAATGTCTTGAAAGGTTCTAACAAAGGGGAAGTAGTCGCCGCCCTGACAAGTCTATTAGCCATAAATCTCCTCTTTTTTGCTCAAGTATTATTCAGCGATGCGATGTTATGGGGCAATGATCTCGTCTCGCAGTTTTACTATTGGTATAGCTACAGCGCAAAGATGCTCAAGCAGGGCTTGATTCCGCTGTGGAATCCTCATTATTACTGCGGAACGCCGTTTCTGGCTGGAATGCAAGGCTCCGTGTTTTACCTGCCGAATTATCCTTTATTATGGCTGCCGGTCCATATCTTGCTCAAGCTTAGCCAGGTTTTACACATTCTAGCCGCTTCTATCTTTATGTTTTACCTTTCCAGATATCTTAAGATGACGGTTTTAGGCTCGCTTTGTTCTGCAATTATTTATGGCTACTCACCTTACATGATAATGCGAGTCTTCTATGGCACGCCGAACTGCACTTATATCTTCGCTTATATACCCTTATTGATACTGCTTTTTTTCAGGCTGACCGATTCCTTGCACATGCGAGATGCCATCGGCTTAGGGATCTTATTGTGGCTCGTTGCCCTTGCCGGGCATCCGCAGTTTCTCGTTTACATATTCTATCTGATGCTCGCTCTTGTGCTTGTTTATTCATTGTGTCATGGTTTGCTTAAGGGGAGCGTCAATGCGCTGCGGTTATTTTGCTACGGTATCGGCGCTTTGATATTTGGTCTATTATTATCCTCGATTCAAATACTCCCCAGCCTCGAAGTAACCTTGCACTCCACCAGAAGCGAAGGATTAAACAAGCTATTATCGGTAAAGGAGTCGCTTAGTCCATCGAACCTTTTATTGGCTATGTCTCCATTTCTATTCGGCGATATACTAAAGACGCCATACTGGGGATCAGGAGCGCTGCAGTGGCTGTTTATATACATTAGTATTCCCGGCTTAGTGCTTGCGTTCATTGGATTATTTCATAAAAAAGCCAAACGGCTAGTTTGGGTCTTTATCTTAGTCATCTCGCTTTTATTATCCTTCGGCGAGTTATTTCCTTTTTATAATCTTGCATACCGATTTATTCCAGGGATAAGCATCTTCAGGATACCCTCGCGGTTCTTGATATTTACGGTTTTTACATTAGCAGTGCTTGCCGGACAGGGGATTGAACTACTATTGCATTCGAGGGTTAATAGAAAGCTGGCTACCGCTTTTGCAATATCATGCATCCTGATTGCTTCGCTCATGTTCATCATTTCAAATGTCTCTTACCAGGATCCGTTCTCGGTTTATCTTATGATAGAAAAGCTGTCCCCTGGCGGAGTCGTACAGCTCGCGAAGGCGAACGGAATCTCAGCCAAAAAGCTGGTCGAGTCAGCACGGGGTTGCCTTCTTTCATCCTTGAGGTACAGCGCTGCTTTATTTTTATTCACTGGCTGCATGTTACTATTCATCGCTTTATTTTTTCAATGGCGCCAGCTTGCCATCCGAGCGCTGCTGGTTCTGTTAGTTGCCGATCTTTATTATGTCAGCTCCATCTACATCCTCCCCTATCCAGTAAAGGGCTGTCATCTGTTCAAGCCTCTGGTTGAACATATCACGCCTGAGTCGGAGCCGTATTTTCGGGTGAACTTTCGCAAGGAAAGATATCTTGATGCCAGCAGTCGCTTTGGTTACTACGAGGTAAGCGGTTATGATCCGGTTGTTTTATCCCGCTATCTTAGATACATGAACATTGCTCAGGGAGAGGAGCCAGCAGCCAATTGGATAATCAAAAGAGTGGAAAATTATAATGACTATACACGATTTATGGGGCTTCGTTTCATAATCGACAAGGTGCGCGCTAAACGGGATGCGGAGAAAGAGCTTGATCCTCAATATTGGAGCTTAAAAGTCGGCGATTTTATTATATATGAAGATCCAGCTTACCTTTCCAAGGCATCACTTTTCAGTAGAGCTATTCATGCATCGGATCATCATTCAGCGATGAGGCTGCTGGCATCAGGCGATTTAGATATCCGCTCTACACTGATAATCGAGGGGCTGGATGATGTGGACAATGTCGAATATGATCGTGGCTGGTCAGCACTAGTGCTTAGCAGATACGAGCCGCATATAATCGAGGCCAAAGCATTGAGTAAAGACGGTGGCTATCTTCTTATCAACGATGTTTATTACCCAGGTTGGGAAGCCTTCATCAATGGGAAGGCAGCTTTGATTTACCCATGCCAATTGATGTTTCGCTGCCTTAAGCTCCCCCCTGGCGAGGCTGATATCAGGATGATATACAATCCCTTCTCCTTTCGATTAGGAGCATACATAACCCTATTGTCGCTAACTTATTTGATATCCATAATTATTTTGCCTTCTATATTTGTCAATGCGGTAATTTGACTACTGCTGCTTAAATGGCTAAAATATTTTTAATAGCTATGAAACGGCGGGAGTTTTTGAAGATTTTGGCTGCGGGGGGAGCATGTCTGGCTGCGCCCCTGAGGTTGATGCCAGCGCCCTTATTCGCTGCCTCAGACAAAAGTCTGGTCGCACATGTCAATCAAATCCCCACCCCCGACTTTGCGAGTAATAACTACCACCCCGGCTTGGATAACCTCGTCTATCGCCTTGCCGAGAGCGGCAGCAAGCTCTATCGCTCCAGCTTCGATGATGCGCTCAGCGCCAACAAGGGCTTGATACACAAGGATGATGTAGTGGTGATCAAGGTCAACGCCACCTTCACCGAGCGGGGGAACACAAACTCCGATGTTGTTCGTGGCTTGATCCAGCGCATCCTCGACCACCCGGACGGCTTTGGCGGAGAGATAGTGCTTATCGAGAACGGGCAAGGCTTCGGCAGCTTCGACTGCGACCGAGGCAGGTCATCCCCGAACGCAAACGCAGAGAATCCAGCCCACAGCTTCAAGTACCTGGTTAACGAGGTCTTTGCCGGCAAGCCGGTCTCCACCTACCTGCTCGATGATATACGAACGCGGGAGATAGGCATCAGCGATCACAGCAACCACGGCTATCGCAAGCTGAACAGCCTGGTCAACTACCCCTGCTTCACCACCAGGTTCGGCACCCGCATAGAGCTTAGGGAGGGCGTATATAGCGATGGTCGCTATCATCAGAACCTCAAGTACATAAATGTCCCTGTGCTCAAGGATCACGATGGCTGCGGCATCACCGGGGCGCTGAAGCTTGGCTATGGCACTCTCTCCATGTCGCTGCTCGACTGGTACAGCTTCGCGGTGCTTCTCCATTACCAGAAGATCGGCGAGGTGACCGGGGGGATGTTCTCGCTGGTGAGACCGCCGATAATCAATATCCTCGATTGTATCTGGGTCTGCCACAAGGGATGGGATGGGCATCCGCCGGAGAATACCACCAGGACAAACACGTTGCTGGCATCTATAGACCCGGTTGCGCTCGACTACATTGGCGCAAAGCATGTCCTGTACCCGATAAACAATGATCCCGATCATAATCCAGACATAAACACAAGCGACTCCAACCTCAAGGACTGGCTGACAAGCGCTGCTGCCACCATAAACGCCAATGGTGGCATCTTCGGAGCCAGCGTTACCTGCGATGCTGCCATGATCGAGCATCGCGCATACCAATCGAGTGCCCTGGTAGAGGTTTCGCTCAATAAGAGGATTTATGGCGCCGGGGATACTATGCGAGTTTACCTGCGCCTGCACAACCCATCCCCTGCCTTTGAGGCTGATTTGTACCTGGCGGTCGGGTACATGGGAACTTGGTACTATTATCCGAGCTTTGCTGCTACCCCACAGCCGGTTCGCTTCACCATGCCGGCAAATTGCGACCTGGGTCCAGTGATGCTCCTTGAGCTTCCGTTGAACCAGCCGCTTCCTGCGCAAGAGCTGACCTGGGTAGCGGGGCTGGTGGATAGAGGCACAATGAACCTTCGAGCGCCGGTTAGCAGTGTAGCTTGTCGTGGGACAGGAACTTCAACCGCTTCTGCGGCGGATCTAAAGGCTCTGCTTAATCAGGGCAAAGAGAAAAAGACCCTTAAATTGGTCTGATCTGTTATCATCTTAAAATAGGAAATACAATGAAAAAATCAGTTCTCATCTCGCTTGCATTAATCCTTTTTATTGCTCATCTCGCCAGTGGAGCCGACATATCGCAAAGGGTCAACCTCACCACAATAAGTGATGATCTTATAATCGCCGAGGTCGAGTTCGAGCAACCAAGCATCGCAGAACGCACGATCAAGGACTATGCAAACAACAAGGATTATCAATATCAAGAAATCATCATCCCCGGTGTCCCCAACGTAGCCGAAAAGGTTGGCTACCCGGAGCTACCGGTCATTTCGATGCCAATACTGATACCGCAAGGTAAAAAGAGCGCCAAGATAACCCTGAGAGCCGATGGACAGGACATTTTGGCGCAAGGGATCACTATTTATCCGCACCAGCCGCAGGTTCCACTTAGCAAGCGCGATGCAAAACCGGTCTATGTCGAGCCATCTGGTGAGATATACCGCCTTGAGTCGCCATATCCCGCAGATCCGCTGCTCAAGCATATAGTCCAATGGAAGACGGGCTACCAGATACTTTATATCAATGTCTGCCCGGTCAAGTACCTGCCGGCAAGGGGAGAGGTTTACTATTACAAGCGCATCCGCTTGGAAATCGAGCTTGAACCGATGGATAAGCTGCCCCAAGGAGTTCTTCCCTGCCGCGGATTGAAGGCGGATCGGGAGCTGGTCAAGAAGCTGGTTTTGAACGCTGAGGAAGTCGATGGCTACAAGCGGGATAGCAGGCTCGGCGCAGCGCCCAAACAACAGTACGAGTATATCATAATAACCAGCTTTATTCTTTTGAACGCTGGAAGTGAACATCGATTCCAGGATCTGCGGGATTTCAAGATCAGCCGCGGAGTTAGCGCAGCCATCTACACGACCAACTGGATATACAGCAACTTCAGCGGCGTTGACAATCAGGAGAAGATAAGGAATTTTATCATACATGCCTACGAGAACTTCAATACCCGATTCGTACTATTGGGTGGCGATGCGGACGGCGCTGATGTCGGCGGAGAGAGCGGGGATAACATCGTCCCCATCAGGGGCTTGACCGCCACCGGGTATGGCGAGACCGATACCAACATCCCCTCCGATAACTACTACGGCTGCCTGGATGGCAACTACAACAACGACGGGGACAGCCGCTGGGGAGAGAGCAACGATGGCATCGGCGGCGGCGATGTGGATCACCTGTTCGAGGTATATGTGGGAAGGGCTGCGGTCGATAACGAGACCGAGCTGGATAATTTCATCCGCAAGCAACTGCAGTACGAGCAGCTCGACTACGAGTTAGATTATCTAAAGAATGCCATCATGGTTGGCGAGCTTCTATGGGATGATCCCACTTACGGCGGGGATTACAAGGACGAGATAAAGGACGGCTCCAGCTCATGGGGATACACTACCGCTGGCTTTGCTGCTGAGCCGGGGTGGAGCGTGGAGACCATGTACGACCGGGATATGAACCCAGACTGGACAAAGACCACGCTAATAAACAAGATAAATGCTGATTACCTGCATGTGATCAACCACCTGGGGCACTCGAATGTGCAGTATTGCATGAGAATGTACAACGCGGATGCTGATGCACTTACCAATGAAAAGCTATTTTGGGCATACTCGCAGGGGTGCTATGACGGGTCGATTGATAATCGCGGGGATAACGGATACTACGGCTCCGCGGACTGTATCCTGGAGCACTTCACCAACGATGATCATGGTCCGGTGGTTTTTATCGGCAACAGCAGGTATGGCTGGGGGATGCACGAGAGCACCAACGGCTCATCGCAGTATTACGATAGGCAGTTCTTTGATGCGATGTTTGCCGAGGGCATAAGGCAGTTCGGGATAATGAACGCTGACTCCAAGGAAGATAATATCGGCTATTTGAGCTATGGCGCAAACCGCTGGGTCTCTTATGAGCTTCTGCTCTTCGGCTGTCCACAGATGTCGGTGGCAGGCTATGTGGATCATCGCGGCAGCCTGCAGATCGATAGCTCGCTCTACTCCTGCGCCGAGAGTATCATGGTTACAGTATATGATGTGGATCTTGAGGGAGATACAAGCCACGATGTAACCCTGACCGTCTCCGATGATGGAGGAAGCAGTTGGGATTACGACAGCGAAACGCTGAGCCTTAGCGGTAGCGGCGATGGCTGGTTCCAGGGGAGTATCCCCATAGCCAACCAGGCTCCTGCCAACGAAAACGGCACCATCGATGTCTCGGATGGCTATTCGGTGCGCGCCTGCTACTATGACCAGGATACTGGGGATGGAGCCGAATGGATATGCGATGCGGGCACGGTCGATTGCAATCCTCCGCAGATTACCGATTTGCAAGTAACCGGCATAACCGCATCGACTGCAACCGTGCAATGGAACACCGATGAGCCGGCAGATAGTCGAGTCTTTTATGGCTCAAGCTGCGACTCGCTCGATCTCAATATTACAAATGTTGCGCTGACCACCGAGCACAGTGTGCTCATCAGTGGCTTAAGCTCCTGCACCGAGTACTATTTTATGGTAAGCAGCAGCGACCCGGCGGGTAATGTCAGCCAGAGTGGCTGCCTATCATTTAGCACCAACAACGCCGGGCTTGCCTACATCTTCGAGGCGACCCTGGATGATGATGCAGGATTCAGCATGGATACCGGCTGGGGATTCGGCACGCCGAGTGGAGGGTCCGGAGATCATGGCGATCCGGACCCAACATCGGGCTACACGGGGAGCAATGTATATGGCTATAATCTACAGGGAGGTTATGAACATAATATTCCGAGCACAAGATGGCTTACCTCGACAACCATAGATTGCAGCAATGGCACCGGGACGATGCTGAGCTTCTATCGCTGGCTCGGCGTGGAACAGAACATCTATGATCGCGCATTCATAGAGGTATCCAATGACAACGGAGAATCATGGAACCTGGTTTGGGAGAACCCTAGTTCTACCATAGACGACGGGGAGTGGATATATCAAGAGTACGATATCTCCGCTTATGTCGATGGCTATCCTATGGTAAAAGTGCGCTGGGGTATGGGACCCACCGACTACATGTGGAGCTACTGCGGGTGGAATATTGATGATATAAGGATTCAGCAGATGCTGGATGGAGATTGTTACACTCCCACCCCGACCGCGACCATGACCAATACGCCTACCAGGACGCCTACGCCGACAGGGACTCCAACCTGGACACGGACGCCGACCGACACGCCGGATCTGACCTCAACGCCTACTTCCACCCCGACCAGGACTCCGACAGCAAGCCCAACGCCAACCGCTACCTCTACGCCAACAGACATCCCCACATCCACCCCAACCAACACCTGCACGCGAACCAGCACCCCGACGCTCACTCCCACGGAGACGGCAATCCCTACTAGCACGCCGACAGGGACTGCTTCGAGTACTCCAACCGCTACCGATACCTCTACCCCGACCATGCTCCCCAGCAGCACACCAACCGCGACTGCAACTGCAACCGATATCCCGACCAAGACCCCCACTGCCACGGAGACGCCCCGTTACAGCAGCACGCCGACCCCCACAGAGACTCCGACTGGCTTGCCGACCAGCACTCCAACTGCCACGGTCGTAATCCGCCAGCCACCTCGAATCACGCTCGGTGGGTACATGGGGACCAATCTCAAGGCGGGGAGCGTCGGCTATCTGGCAATGCAGGTGGTTGTCGAAGATCCCCAAGGCGCAGCCGTAGATAGGGTCGAGATCTATTATCAAGGCGAGGCAACCGGGGTTGTGCTTGAACCGATAGATATTGAAGCAGGTCTATATGGCTTGGAGCCGATTCAGGTGGAACCGCTTTCAAGCCAGGAGTTTTTATTCCAGGTGAGGGCAACTAATGTCGGCGGCATCATCAGCGCCCCCTGGCCGTACCTGGTCGTCCCCCATTACAATCCGTAGTAAATTGATTACTCCAGCTTTGCAACCGGGAAGTCGCCGAATAGCTCCATCCGAGCCACAAACGGAGTCTGGTAACCGGCGGTAAGCTCATCGACCCGATGAATAACATAGTCAACCAGCTCGCTAAATTCGAGCAGACCATTGTTATTGCCATCGATAATCATTGGCGGAGCCTCCTTCTCACCCCGCTTGATGAAACGTTCTGCGCCCAAGGTCTCCAGGATCGCATAAGTAAAGAAGCCGTGTCCCTCCCCTAGATCCGGGCTTTCCAACGCCTCCTGCGTCCCCTTAGAGGCGCTGAAGATTATGGCGCCAGTACGACCGGCTTGAACCATACGAGCAGCAAGATCCTCGTTGCTGAGCATGCTCTCCTGGCTTATAGCTCCAGCGTGGCAGGCATCGAGAAGCAAGATAGTCCTCGCCTTGATCTTCGACAGCTTCTCACCCAAAAGATCCCAGTCCAAGCCGTAAGTTTCAAAAGTATCAAGGCTCCCCGCGCTGGTCAGGAAGTAGAACTTCCCACTATCAGCATCCTTGACGCCGTGACCGGCGAGAAAGATGATAGCAACATCGCCATCATCTATGGCAGGCATTACATCGAGAACCTCGATTATCCGCTCAACCGTGACCTCCTGGTTGACCAGCTCGCTGACATAGACTTCCTTATAGAATATCCCCTTTTGCCTGGCGAAATAGTCGGCTAGCGCGGTCACATCGCGGTGCGGGGCCTCGAGCTGCATGGACTTGGGAAGATTCGGATAATCGCTGACGCCGACAGCAAAGAGATAGAGATTCGGCTTTTCACCGGTCTTGGAGCGGCAATCGACATCGAGATACCACGGGTAGCTGGTCGCGCCCTGGTGGTTAAAGGCTATCGGCGTGATGCGGTTCATGCCCGGTACTAGCGGAACTACTATATTTAGATCCATTTCGTTGGCGTTGATCTCCTTTTCCACTTTTAATATGCTGTTGACATAGATGCGCACCTTGTTCACCTTCTTCTGGTCCGAGACTTGCAGTGTTATATGATATTCATTCTTATCGGTCTGGAAGGTCTCGCCCCAGCCGTGTAAGAATAGACCTGGTGGCGGATAAAGCCCCGGTGGTGGCACTGGTTTGCCGCTAAGTATATCAGCGATGATTTCAGGCTTGTGCAGCACCGATTTATATTGATCCAACGGCAGATCCCTTTTGCCGCAAAGAACGCAAGGAAAGGAAGGACGAGCACGCAAAGACGCTCACGCAAAGACGCAAAGAAAGGAAGGATGAGAAGCCCCATGCCCCGCCCCCTTCCCCAAGTTTGGAGGGAGAAGGGGGGAGAGATTCCTCGACTCGCTCGCCAGAGCTTCACTCGCTCGGAATGACAGGGTATGGGACTTCTTGGACATTTTGAGACAGACTCCGCTGGGAGAGGGCTGGGTTGAGGGTCTTTCCTCTCCTCTATCACCTTATCACGGTATCACTTTCCTCTTTGCGTCTTTGCGTGATCCTCTTTCCTTTCTCCCGAAGCCTAAAGCCTTGAATGACCGCTCGCTTACAATCAATGCTTGGAGAAGGAAGTCGCGCCCTTAAACAGCGCTCCTACAATGGTAACACCTTATCACGGTATCAGGGTATCACTTCCTCTTTGTGCCTTTGTGGTTCAATATGTCTCTATCACTCTATCACTTCCCGTGATTACTGTACTCCCGCCGGAGTTTACCCCGCACTTGGTGCTGGGCGGGCATGACAAGAAGGGTGGCGATTTCCATAGTTCTGTGATTCCCGCTCAGGGGGGAATCCAAGAATTATGGGCATTGCCGGATCCCCCCAGACATATATCTGGTTCTGGTGTATATGGCGATGACCTCTGAATAGGTCTTGGGAGGCTTTAGGGGTGAGGTTTAGAGAACGACTCAAGGTTGGTATGGACTCGATTATCTCTAGTCCACTTTGTTTTTGAGAAGAGACTACCACTCGAGGTGAATATGTAATGATACAATCGAATATCAGCAAAACCAAGAATATCACTACGATAAGATAGTTAATTGTTTTTTGCTTCATAAAGATCATTGGAAGCCTAATATAAAATGTTTCCATTGCATAACAACTTATGATGAAGCCTAAAGGCAGCATAGCCATTGCCGATCTTGCCAATCCGAAGAATGCAATATTCACCACTGCGGCTGCTGCGATCATTACTCCTATTAAAATCACTTCCTTATTCTTCCTGAGAATAGCGAAGATCCAACCGATCAGAGCCAATGGCACTAGAATATAAGCGATAACAGGATTTTGGGGTATCATCGAGTCTCCCTTGTACCGATAGCCCTCCAGTTTTTTGCCATCTAGCGGCAGGTTGCTGTTAAAGAATCCCAGACTGAATCCCTCAAAGAATGCTGCTATCTTTTTCATAGCCAACTTGATCTCCCATCTCGGATGCTCCAGCGCCCAGGATAAGCCCAAACGATAACCATTGTAGTAGATTCTCCTGAACTTGCGATCAGCTAGATTCAGTGTTTCTGTGGTAACCTCCTGGTTGAACCTTCCGTTAGCCAATGGATTGTGCCCTATATAGAAGTTGATCGGTCCATTGCTGGAGAGAATTACTAGCTTAGGCAGTCTTTCATCGATCCTTTTATTGAATTCCTTGAAGAATAGATAGTTACGCACCGTCCAGGGCATGATTACCAGTACCGGCACTGCTATGCAAATCAGCATAATCTTCCATCGAGCTAAATCAGTGCTACCAGCGAGCAACCAAACGGTGATAACAAGGTAAATTAGCACGAACTCGCTTCGAGTTAGGATGATCATAGAGCCTATCAGAGCTATTAAAGCAGCCTTTCGATATAAAACACCGTGGTTGATCGAATATAACACCAGAAGCAAGATGCATATCAGGGTGCTATAGAAGCCCTCTGGATTCAAGGTTACGCTAAGTATAATAGAAGCAAGTGAGGTGGCGCATAAAAGGCTGCAAAGTAAAGCAGTAAGCCTAAGCCCCAATCTCAAGCAGATAAGGTAAACCAAGCATGGAGTTAAGCTGCAAAATATAATATTAAGCAGCTTCGCAAATACTACCTTGTTTACCAACAAAAGGGGAGTGAGCAGAAAGAAGCTGTACATGGGTGGCTGGAGAGGAAAGCCAAAGCCCTGCCCGCAAGCCATGTTCTGTGCCCTTAGCAGGTAGATGACTGCATCTGCGAACATGAAAGGAGAATAGGCAACATCAGCAGCGCTTCGATGATAGACTCCTTGGTATATAAAGCCGTATCTGTTAAGGTTCCAGAGCCTTAGAAAGAGCGAGAAGGTAAAGATAAACAACAGGATGAGTATTAGCCGTTTATTCACTAGTGCCTCATTGCAATTAGGACAAACTGCTATAACTCATAACATAAACGCCAAAGAAGTGATAGTTCAATGATATTCCAATGATGGCAAAAATCAACAATCTCTTTAGCTGAAACATCGATGTTCGCTAATCTCCGAATTGCTTCCTTGTTGAGCATCGATTGAATCCCTTAAAAAGAGCTGTTTTGACGGTTGATGCTTTATTCCGTTTGGCGACCTAGTGTGGTTTTTGGGGGTGCGAGTCGGTGTTTTTGTAAGAGACTATGGATAGGTATGTAAAAGAGGTGAATTTGCCTTAAAAACTATGAGCTTATAGTATTTCACATGGTGAAATCGATCAGGTGCCTTTATTTAATGTTCAAGGATCACTGATGAGACCATCGACAAAAATATTCGTGAAAGAGGCTCATTTGTTTCGTGTTATCTTTTTTATCCAGGTCTTCGGATAAAAAATCAAAAACTGCCAAGATACTGGCGATTTGCGATTAGTGGCAAGAATTGATAATAATCAAGCAGTAACAATGAATGGCTTCGGATTAGAAAATTGCCTGATAATGCGGTAATAAGCTAAGTGAAAAAGCCATCAGTATAATCGCCAGGAGTTGATGGATGAAATATAAAATTATCCCAGTAACTCTGCTTTGCCTTCTGCTGGTACCCTTTACTGTATCATGGGGTGGGCAGGTGAGCGTGGAGGTCGAGTTCTCATCGTATCCAAAGGCAATCAAGGCTGCTGGATACGATATTTTGACAGTAGATGGCTGCGAGTACATAAAAAAGATCGCCTCGCCGTACCTGCCTTATCGAACCATAAATGTCGCCTTGCCTGAGCCTGCGAAGATAACCCAGATTAAACTCCACGAGGCTATAACCGAAAGGCTCCCCGGAACCTATTCCATCTATCCATGTCAGACCATCGAGTTCGACCTGAGCATAAACAGCCCCGAAATGCTCCCCAAGGTCGATCCCAGCCTTATCTTGTGTATATATTCAGAGGATAGGCTATTTCCGAACCAGCCAATCAAGCTAGTTGGCAGCGGAAATCTCGGGGGGATCTACATCGCAACCATCAGGGTATTCCCCATTCAATACAACCCGATATCCAGGGAAGCGCTCTTTCATCGAGAGCTTTGCATCCAGATCGATTATGAGGGGTTTTCAGCCGGTGAGCTAGCATCCATCTTGATGCTTCATCCAAGACCAAGAGCCTTATGGGCGAGACAGGCTAAGAGCGTGGTGGTAAATCCGCAGGTTATCGACCGTGTGATAAGTAGTGAAGAGCAAAGCGAAAAGGATGACTGGGCAGATTACCTGCTTGTGACCGATGAATCCTTGGTCGATGCCTGGCAACCGCTGGTCGATTGGAGAAACAAAATGGGATTGAAGACGGTAGTGCAGACCATGCAATGGATAGAGGCGAACTACCAGGGGCGTGATGATGCTGAGCGATTGCGCAACTATATAAAGGACCAGGTGGAGACGCTGGGCATCACCTATCTTCTTCTCGGTGGTGATGTGGAGCTGGTTCCGCACCGGGAGATATGGTGTCGAGCGGTTGTGCCTGATGTATATGAGCATGAAGCCTGGATCGCAACCGACTTATATTTTACCGACCTCGATGGGGACTGGGATGCGAATGGAGATGGAGAGTATGGACAGATAGAAGATGAGCTTGATATGTATCCGGATCTATTCGTGGCAAGGGCGCCGTTGGATGACCAGACCCAGGTAGGCAACTTCGTCCAGAAGGTCTTGACCTACGAGATCTCGCCAGACCTTAACTACCAGACCGATGCACTATTCGTAGCCGACTATACCGGGCACTCGGGTGTGTATTCGAGCGTTGCCAAGAACCCGATGGCAAACAACTTCCCTGAGCAGTTCCATCCCATCCTCAAGCTGTACGATGATTACTACAACTACCCGGACGCTTATCCGAACACTCCCCAGCGGCAGCTTGCCGAGCTGAACGCGGGCAAGCATATAGTCAATCACCTGGGGCACGGCTCCAACAACACATTCTGCTACCTGGACGGCGATGACATAAGCGTTTTGACCAACACGGGGAGGTATTCGATCTTCGCCACCTGCGCCTGTAACAACGGCAGCTTCCAGGAGGACTGCGTTGCCGAGCCGTGGCTGCACAACCCGCTCGGCGGAGGGGTGCTGTTCATGGGCAACTCGGAGATCGGTATCGGCTTTCCCAGCGGTATGCTGATCGACGAGAAGGTCTGGCGAAGCCTTTTTATCCTGGGTAACTACAATGCGGGGGCGATGTTCGCCCTCGCCAAGACCCTCTTCATGGACAATGCGTTCACGCCGGACCACCCGGATCGCTACACCCATTTCGTGTTCAACCTTCTCGGAGAGCCTGCCTTGTGGATAATGACCGATAAGCCGTCTAACCTTACGGTGTTTCATCCGTCTCAATTCTACAGCGGGAGCAACCTGGTGCAGGTGGAGGTGCTGGATAGCGAGAAAGGGGGAGCCATCCCGGGCGCCAGGGTGGGCTTGTTCCAGGACGGGGAATTCCTTGCCGGCGGAACCACCGATCTCAACGGCTTGTGTTACCTACAGTTCGACACTGCCAGCAGCGGTGATATCACGCTTACGGTCAGCGCGCACAATTACCTGCCCTACCAGGCGGAGATGCTCCACAGCCTGCACACGCCCACCGCCACCCCTTATTACACCAGGACCCCGACGCCGGAACACACCGACACCCCGACCGTTACCCCCACATCCACGCCAACCCCGACCGCCACTCCCACCGATATAATCCAGACGCCCACCCCCGGACTGAACCAGATGCCGCAATGGCAAACAGGGGACTGGTGGACATACCTGGAGGATCTCAATGTTGTGCTTGCCTTGGATGCTTCCATGCGCTGGCCGGGAACGATCGGCATCAACGCCACCTACCGGGTGGTTGAAAGCGCGATGAAGATGCAGGAGATGGGCATGGGTTCCTACAAGTGCTGGGTCCTGCAGGTTGACGGCAAGTTGAGCCTGGAAGCATACGATGTATCCATTGGTCCCTTGGATGTGATTGAACTGCGCATGACCGACGGGGACCTGGGCGGTGAGGTATGGTATAGGCAGGACGACCTTGCGCTGGTGCACAGGAGAAGGTCGATAAACGGCGAGCTTTGGGCTGACATCGGCTTTGGCCTGGAGAACTGGGGACCAGTAGAGATCAATATCAAGGAGGAATACAGGGAGCCGCTTAGGGAGTTCAGCTTCCCCATAGGCAGCGAGTACAATTGGGGGGATGACCGCCAGGTCTATATCTTCGGCGATTTCACAGGCGTGGGCTACAGCGACACCTTCGAGGAGACATATACAGCCAGCATGGACGGGCAGTACCTGGGCTTGGAGTACATCAACGGCTACACCGCCTTCAAGGTAATGGAGACTCAAAGCAGCATGCATATCCCGGTTGATGGCACCCAGACTTGCTACTACCACAGCCTCCCTGGCTGGATAGTTGCACAAAGGCAACAGGATTGGTGCCTGGGAACATATTGGACAACCAGGAAATCCGAAAGCACGCTGGTCGATTTCGGAGATGTTACTATCGATACGCCCACACCTGTGGTTACCAGCACCCCCGTCTCGACAGAGACCTTTACTCCCACATTCACCGGTTCACCTACACCTACCCCGACAGCCACTGCTGAGCCTCGGATACCCCAGGTCTTATTGGCTGGTTACTTGGATACTTATCTGGATGGCAGCGGTGGAACCATGACACTCGTAGCTTTCAATTCGCATCTGGAGAGCATTGCAGATGTAATGCTTTTTTATCAGGGAACAGATACCGGCATAAGGCTATTGGATGATGGCACCCAGGGGGATTTCGCTGCTGGAGACGGCATCTACGGTCTGCAAGTAGAGATTCCGTCTGGCATTTCGCCGCTTAATGTCCTATTGGAGGTATTTCTTCTGACTAGTCATGCGAAGCCTAGCGGTCTGTGGCCGTATCTGAATGTAGAAAGATAAGGAGTTTCAACGACTATGAGCGCGATGGACAGAAGAGGGCAATATATTGATGGAACATGGTCATCAGGATTCCACAGCGCATCTCCGAGGCTCTCTCGGATGATGACAGGGCTTCCAAGATAAGCTTCACCGGCTCGTTGGCGGTCGTGAAATATCTTGACCAGCGACCTGCGCCTTGCCATCACCGCAGCCGAGGAGCTAGAGGCAGGGATCATCGGCATCAACGACTGCTCTCCGGCTGCTGCACAATGCCCATTTGGCGGAATGAAGAACAGCGGCATGGGGAGAGAGGGCTGGAGGCAAGGCTTGGAGGAATACTACGAGGTGAAATATATCTCGATAGGGGTCTAAGATGAGAACTTCGATCGGTTGCCTAGAAAACCTGTCTATGGCTTGCCTATGTCTGATGGTTTGGGCTGCTGCTCCATCAGCCAGTTTCGCTGGCAGCATTCCGGTCTATGCTGCCGGCTACATGGGCACTCGTATCACATATTACCAGGGCGGCTGGTTCGAGATGCTCGCCATTGTCCCTGGTGCTGATGAAGATACCCTGGTGGAGCTTTATTACGGCACCCCTACCGGCATCTACCTTGAGTGCATAGACCAACAGGAGGGCATCTACCAGTTCAGCCCGACATGGATACGCTCTGGCTTTCAACCAAGCAGTCACCTCATCCAGCTTCTGGCGCATCCGGGAGCGAGCGCTTTTAATTATTACTGGCCATTTCTTCGAGTAAACCAGACGATCAATCCCCCTACCCCGACGCCTGTGCTGCCGACATCAACGCCGACCAGCACTCCTACCGCGCTAAACAGTCCCACTGCAACGCACACGAGATACCCCACATTCACCGCTACCCCCACCGGTGGCTACAAGACCAGTACCCCTACCTGCACGCCGACTCCAACCGCCACCTTCAGCGGCACCATTACGCCGCCGGCTGGCTTCGTTCTTTGTATGCCCACCCAGTTCTATCGAGGCAGCCCCCCTGATGAATATTGCCGCGAGGGGGACGAGGATAGGCACCTGGTTACCTTGACCAAGCCCTATTTCATCGCAATCTATGAGACCACCCAGCAGCTTTGGGTATCGATCATGGGCGATAATCCGAGCTATTTCGACGATGATCCTCAAAGGCCGGTGGAGAATATAAGCTGGTACGATGCTGTTGAGTTCTGCAATGCGCTTTCGGTCAACCAGGGCTTGGAGCAATGCTATACCATACAAGGCTCGACGGTTATCTGGAATACTAGCGCAGATGGCTATCGACTTCCTACCGAAGCCGAGTGGGAGAACGCCTGTCGTGCAGGCACTCAGACCGCTTACTACAACGGAGACAACTTGGGCTGCGATGAGGATCCCAACCTTGCAACTATAGCCTGGTACTGGTGGAACAGCAGCCGCACCTCCCCAGTGGGGCTTAAATGGGAGAACGATTGGGGATTATACGATATGCTGGGCAATGTCTGGGAGCACTGCTGGGACTGGTATGATAATTATCCGAGCGGGCATGTGATCGACCCGGTTGGACCCTTGCAGGGACAGTTCAAGGTGCAGCGAGGGGGAATGTGGAACGGCTGTGCGGGATACTGTCGCAGCGCCAATCGACATTACGCTGATCCGAACTATGAAGCCAACAACCTGGGGATGCGCCTGGCAAGAACGGTGATCGTAAAGTGAGACCGGGAGTAATGTCCAACTTGCATAATCACACCACTTACTCGGATGGAGATCTAAGCCCGGAAAGGATCATCGAGCTTTCCATAGGCTATGGCTTGGAAGCGGTGGCGATAACAGACCATCTGCAAACCAGCAAGTGCCCTTCGCTTAGGCTATCAAAGCTCGAAGCATACATAAAAAAAGGCGCAATGATGAAAGATCGATTCAAGAATGATATCGATGTCTATTGGGGAATTGAGATTGACTCCATACGAAGCCATTCGCCTTACATTGACGAGTTCTTCCCCGATCGTCTGATCGATATGCTAGACCTGGTGCTCTTCGAGTATGTCGAGGAGTATGTAATCGACTCCTGGAGCCTGGAAGACCTTATTGCAGTAAGGGATGAAATAAGACCGATGGTAGGCTTGGCGCACCCTGACCTCAACTGGATACATCGAAAAAAGGGTGCAGAGGGTTTGGCACGACTGCTGGTTGAGAATCGGATATTCTTCGAGCTGAACTCGTCGTATCATCATAATTGGAGGGCACACCGTGGACTTCTGACCGCACTGAGGGAGCAGGGGGTCGTGATCTCCATCGGTACCGATACCCACTATCGTGATGAGGATATCGAGGATCTTAGGCTTGTTGATACGATCATCAATGAGCTAGAGATGGAGAACCTCTTACTGTCCGAGGTATTAAAAGCAAGGCAACGAGAGGATTGATAAGCCCAACAGAGGTTATCTCAGGGAACCGTTAGGTATTCAACGAATGATAGAGGATATAAGCTTCCTTTCATCGATAAAAAGGCGGTGAACCGTGATATACCCTCCTGGTGCAATAAAGCGGGCGAAAAGGGCATCTTCTGCCCGATCAATTCCAGGGAAGCGGGTAATTGAATGGATACACTATGCGGGCTTGTGCTCCATGAGGGGTAATAATGCACCTCTCCACTGGTTTGATTCTTATGTACAAGCCAAAGCTGAGCGTCGATCGCCTCGCCGGGATTCTTGGCACTTATGGTCAACTCTCCCCGCTTGAGGTCATAGATGCTGGCTTGCAGCCTGATTCTCGGTGAGTCAAGGCTCATACGACTAACACCATAAGACCACCTATTTCCCGACTGGATGGCTATATGCAGGTACCCGCCGTCATCGACCTCGACATCGAATTCCATCTGCGATTCTAGGCTGGCATAAGGATTATGGGCAATATCCTGGTAGCTCAAAACGAGCTGTCGCTTATGACTCAACTCCCCAAACAGGTCATCCTGGTAATATAGCCTTCCTCCAAGTTGCATTACCGCATGGATATCATCACCTTCCAGGCTTAGACAATCGATACCTGAGAAACCATCATCTATGGTGTATTTCCTGGTTGCCCCTTGGGTAGCCAGGTTGTATTGAACAATAAACCCTGTCCCTCGGTGATCATACCCGATGGTGCACCACTCGCTGGAGTTTATACTTACCTTGAGGCTGGATATTTCTTTTCGATTCATCTTTTCCAGGCTTAGCGGGTAACTCCACTGTTCGATGATGCCGCCATGATCAACCTGGAATATATTCAAGGTTAATTCATCCTGGTATTCCAATAAGGCTATTGTAAAAAGGTTATGGTTGTGGGCGATATCGAGCGAATAGGCACTGGGCATCTTTGCCTGTTGAAGCAGGATCGGCTTTTTGTTCTTCTCGATTGGGAGGGTTGTAAAACAAAGTTGCAGGTCTTCTGAGCCGCTCCTGTTTGCAAATGCAAGCGCGAACCTTCCCGGCTCCATGGTCTTGAATGTATATTTGTCGAGCCGGATCTCGCCTAGATCAAACACCTGCGATGGGGCATAGTTGATTATGCGCGAGTAGTATAGCTGATTATCTTCCCCTTGCTGCCAGATGGCGAAGACATAATTGGGGGGAAAGAAATCGAGCTTCAGGTTGTGGATGCGCAAAGATGGGGCGAAAAGCTCAAAGGTGTTCAGGTGAAGCTTATCGAACTCGCTGGCAGCTACCAGGGGTAGATCCCCTTGTAGCACTTCGGGATCCCTCTTTGTGCAAAGGATGAATGCGCAAAAGGCGTTATAAGGGATTTTATCTACATAATGGCTTATGGTGCCTAGCGCTTTTGTTATGGGGTGGTAGGTTACGAAGTGCCGGGCATTGAGCGGCGATAGCACGCAGATTATCCTATGCTCTGGGAAATTTCTTCGGCAGTCGGCGATGAAACTCTCGGCTCGCTTGTAATCGAGATGCAAATCCTTGCGCGGGGTGTAGCCCGGCTCAAGATAAGAGACAGAATATCCGTCCATGGCCATGGTGCTAAGAAGATAGTGGCTGGAAAAGAGGGCACCATCTAAAAGCAGCAAGGTCTTATTCTTGTCATCGGTCGCGGCGTGAATGATGTCGAGCAGCTCGACGAAGGCAACGCTGTTCTCGCCATCCTTGAGCGCATGCTCATAATAGGCGAACAACTGCCTCACCGGATAGACAAGCATTATTACAAGCAGCATTACCAGGCTGGAATAGGCAGCAATCCTCATGGCATCCTTCGGACAGCGGGCATCAATCCATAATAAAAGCTGCCAAAAAAGCGCTCCGCATGATATGTAACAAAGCGGAAGCAGAAAAATAAGGTACCTGCCCAGGTTGATGAAGTCGTAAGCCTTGTTGATGATTGGGATTAGCAGGATGCCTGCCAAAAGGCTCATGGGCACCAGGGATCTTTCATTTCTAAACAGCAGTCCACCGCCTAGGAGAACAGAGATAACGAAAAGGATAGATATGGGGTGTGCGATGTAATGAAGCTTTGAGCCACCATCGCTGAACAATCCAGCCAGCAGCCGAACCAGCAGAATAAGCTCCTCGGATAGTGCGGTAAGGTACCCCTTCTCCACCCCGGTTGCGTACTTGGGATACATCAGCCCGTATTTTATGCTTCCCAGGGGGACTTTGATGTTGTATATGATCATATTGAGATAGCCGATGATTCCGCCGACAAAGATGAAAGCAACGCTTCTTAGCCCCATGCGCCATGATGAAATTCTCCCCTTGAGCAGCTCGATACATATCGTCGCTGCCATTGGTGGGGCTAAAACAGCCACCAGTATATGGCTCTGCAGGGCAAGCCCATAGGCGATCCCGCATAGGAGCAAGGTTACAGCCTTGCCGCTGCGCAATGCATTGGCAAAAAGCCACCATGTCAATACGCAAAGGGTCGGCGTTGTGCTATTCGTCCAGGCAAAGTGGCTGTTTCTGAAGATATGATAGAAGCTAAGCGCCATAAACAGCGAGGCGATAAGCCCCGCGTGCTTCGAGGCGGCAGCCTCCTTGCCTAACAGGTAGGTGAGCGGGATGCATACAAGCGCGATGATAAGGGTGAGAACCCTCGGCACCCAGTAGTGAAAGCCGAAAATGAAAAATCCGAGCGCAATGTAGTAATTGAAGCTGGCGCCGAAGTAGGCGCTGTGGTTGGTCAGGGGGAACCTTTCGCCGCTGGCGATCTGCATCGCTATATCGGTCTCGTTGAACTCCATGAAATAGGGGATCTCAAGCAGGTAAGGGAGTCGTATCAATAAGGCGATCAGGGTGATGAGGGCTATTGATATAAAACCTTGTATTTTCATAAATGCTGTTGATATAATAGATGAAGTATGTCAACATAAGCAAGGACTAATGGTGTTTCATACTGATAAGTTCCAGGGGGGCTTTTAGATGAAGAAATACATGGTTATCATCACATTGAGCATACTACTCGGGGTGTGCCCTGCCATATACGCACTGGAGCAATGGGGCACATTTCAGGGCAATTACCAGCGGCAGGGCTTGAGCGAGGTGGCAGGTCCGGCAAATCTCGCCCTTGATTGGCGGGTGAGTTTAGGACCGATCATCAACGCCTCGCCGATAATTGCCCCTGATGGCACCATATATATCGGCTCATTCGAGGGGGAGCTTTGGGCTTTGAACCAGGACGGCTCCCTGAAGTTCATCTTCCGCACCGATGGAGAGATAGACTCCGCTGTCTCCCTGGACGAGGAGGGCAACATCTACTTGGGCAGCATGGATGGCAAGCTCTATTGCTTAAACAGCGATGGCACACTGCGCTGGAGCTTCCAGACCGGCGCTGGGATAAGCAACTCCTCACCAGCCATAGGAGCCAGCGGAAATGTCTATATCGGCACCCAGGGATACGACCTGGTAGCGGTCGATAATGCGGGCTCATTCTTGTGGCGATACATGACCGGCGGCATGATAGAGTCCTCGCCGAGCCTCATGCCAGAGGCGACCTTTGATACCATCGTATTTGGCTCCGAGGATGGCAAGGTATATGCGCTCGACCAGTGGGGCGGGCTGCTGTGGAGCATTACCACTGGCGGCGCGGTAAAATCCTCACCGACCATTTCAGAGGAGGGCAAGATATACTTTGGCTCCGGAGACGACCTGTTGTACGCGCTGAACTCGGATGGGACTATCGATTGGACTTACGACCTTGGTGGCGTGGTTGATTCTACATCGCCGGCGCTTTTGCCCAATGGCGATATCGTTGCCGCTAGCGATTACGGGCTGCTCTGCATCAGGAAAAGCGGGAGGAGAAAATATACAGCGATCAGAACGACAGTAATCCGTTCATCGCCAATTGTTGGACCGGATTATAATGTCTATGTCGGAGCGGATGATGGATATATTTATAAGGTCAACAACGAGGGACTTATCGACTGGACTTATCAGCTTGGCTCGGTTATCCGCTCATCGCCGGCTATTGATAACCAGGGTAGGCTTTACATAGGCTGCTTCAATAACAACATGTATGTCTTCTCCAATGCGACCCCGACCGCCACCCCGACCGATACGCCGACCCCTACAGATACGCCCTTGCCGACCGAGACACCAACCGCAACTAATACGCCCACGCCAACCGTGCCGAGCCAAAAGCCGTTCATCTACATGGCGGGCTACCTGGATACAAGGCTCTCGACCAACTACGGAGGTAACTTCGAGATGATAGCCTGGGCGGGCGATCCGGATGGCGATGACCTGAAGGGGATCGAGATATACTACCAGGGCGCTGCCACCGGGGTTATGCTACCCAAGATCTCCGATGGGCTTTACTGGATGCAGTCGGTGCCGGTATCGCCGGGACTGCCGATGGGAACCATGACCCTGGAGCTGGTCGCCACCGATGAGTATGACTACAGGAGCATGACCTGGCCTTACCTTACCATCTTTCCTGCCACTGCTTCCTACCAGAGCGCCGAGGCAATAGAGCCAATAAGCTGGGAGATAATTGCTTCAAGGGTGGTAAGCCAGGCAGGCAACCCGCGCCAGGCGCTGAAAGCCCCTATCATACGCATGGGCGGATATTATAATACCAACCTGGTCGAGGGACAGCCGGGTCGCTTCAACATGGTGGTCTATGTGCAGGATCCGGATGGATTGACAGATATCGCCCGGGTCGAGATACATATCAATGGACAGGGTAGCGGTGCTTTGCTGCTCGATAACGGCTTAAGCGGGGACTTTGCAGCCTATGATGGGGTCTATGGAATGCAGGTGGATTTAACCGCTGATGACTTGGCTGGCTTGGCTGGGAACTATCTACTCGAGGTGGTCGCCTATGATAAAAGCGGCAATCAGTCCAATGTATTCCCCTACCTGGAGATCGAGTTCTAGCATAAAATTTGGGATTCAGCGCTTATGACATACTTTATCATAGCATACATCCTGTTTTGGGCGGCTTTATTCCTCTTTATCCTCCACCTTGCCCTGAGGCAAAGGAGCCTTGAACGCAAGCTCTTAAATATAAATAAAAACCTCCAAAAGATCATGGAGGGAAAGGATAAATAAGGTTTTTCCTTGCTGTCTAAAGATATTTTTTGCTATCTGATAATTTAAATCAGGGTAGCGAAGTTCTTTGAGCGTTTATAGGGTGAACCTGTGTGAAGAAAATATCTGAATCCAGAGAATAAATCTATCTGGAAGAATTTCTTTTCCCTCCAAATAGCAAATAATCCCAGTATTCCTAGCAATGAGTTATATCTTTTGCGAGAGATCTTTTCAACAATTTGAAAACTCCAGGGATGTTGGGCAGCAAACGGAAAAACAAGCATAAGATTTCGAAAATCAGGTTCACTTGATGCCATCTGCTTCAAATGCTTTCCTTGGGAAAAATCAGGCACATTCAATATTTCCTCGAAAAATTCGCCACCGCCTTGCTCGCCATAAAAGCCTGCCAATTGTGTTCCAGGCAAAGGAATAGTCAGGTTAACCCGTGCATTGCCAACCTTCATAAGATTATTAAGCCTTAGAGTCTCTAGTCCATCATCTATGGATTCACCTGGTAGGGCGAGCATGTTGAAGCTCGTAACCATTATCCCCTTTTTTCTAAGGTAGTGAGCCATCTTGATAGCTTCTTGATTAGTAAAACTTCTGCCTAGTAGTCTTCTGATGTCCTCAGATCCAGACTCTATTCCGATGGCTACTGCTCGACAACCGGATTCAGCCAAAGCATCTATTATGGATATATCAAGGTTTTCAAGCATCAGATTGCATGAGTATTTGATACCCACCTTTTGGGGATATTTTTGTGCAAACTCAAGCAACCACTTCTTACTGGTAATAAAGATATCATCAGAAAAGTGAATGCTTTTAATAGGCGCCATTGAGGAGACATGAGCAATTTCATCGATTACCTTATCTACAGATTTTCTTCTCACATAGGGGATCTCTGGCGGATAGCCAGCAGCAAGCTTTGGATTGAAGCAATATGAACATTTATTGAAGCATCCTCTGCCGGTGGCAAATCTTTTCAGCTTGAAATCTCTGATAAAGGGATACTTGTAGTAGATATCACGACGAGGGAGGGGTAGGGAGTCAAGATCCACGATCGCACGAGAATAACCAGTTCTATGCACTCGATTATCCTTGTTAAACCAAATTCCTTGAATACCATCAGGTTCAATCCTTGTTTCTAGGCGCTCCAGTAATGTCTTTAATGGTAATTCAGCCTCACCCACTATGAGAAAATCAAAGTTGTTATCTTTAAGTAATACCTCACTATAGAATGTTGGATATGTTCCACCGGCGATCACCGTTTTATCAAACCTGGCTTTTAGCCAGGCTGCTATTCTATGAGCCCAGTGATGTCCGCCTATATCAGCAGGGATAAGGAACACATCAGGTTCAATGGTTCTTATTTTATCCTCCAGGTTCCTTTCCTCATCCTCTAAAAAAAGGAAGAATGAATGCCCTTCCTTCTCTAAATAGGATATCAGCTCCGTCAGAGCCAGGCTTTCATTCAATCCATTGTCTTGAATTACTACAATTCTCATTTTTAATTATTATAGATTTCATCGAAGCCAGAACTTACGGTCAAGGCTTCGGTATTGTACAGCCTCAGACACATGCTGGGCTTGTATGGCATCTGAGTTTTCCAGGTCAGCTATTGTGCGAGAGACCTTGCGTATGCGGTCATAAGCTCGGGCGCTTAAGCCGAGCCGCTCCATGGCAGCTTCGAGGATAGACTGGCAGGCATTATCTAACTTGCAGTACTTGTTGATCTGTCTTGACTCCATGTGGGCATTGCAGTGGATCTTGCTTTGCTTGAATCGCTGTTGCTGGATTGCGCGGGCAGCAACGATTCGTTTTCGAATCTCCTCGGATGGCTCGCCGCTGCGCTTGCTGCTAAGCTCCTTGTAATCTACTGTGGGAACCTCGATATGTATATCGATGCGATCCAACAGGGGTCCTGACAGGCGCGAGATGTAGTTTTGTATCTGGTGTGGGGTGCAGGTGCATCTCGCCTTGGGGTCGCCGAAGTATCCGCAGCGGCACGGATTGGAGCTTCCTACCAGTTGAAACTTGGCTGGATAGGTCAAGGATACAAGCGCTCTTGAAATGGTTACCTTGCCATCCTCCATGGGCTGGCGGAGCACCTCCAGGGCGCTGCGCTGGAATTCGGGCATCTCGTCGAGGAACAGCACCCCGTTGTGCGCCAGGCTGACCTCGCCGGGATGCGGATACGCGCCACCGCCGATCAAGCCGACATCGGAGATGGTGTGATGCGGGGAACGAAAGGGGCGCCTTGCCACGATCGATTCTGCTGAGTCCAAGACCCCGGCAACGCTATGTACCTTTGTGGTCTCGATCGCCTCCTCGAAGGTCATCAGCGGCATTATGGTCGGGATGCGCTTTGCCAACATGCTCTTTCCTGAGCCTGGGGGACCGATGAGCAGAACATTATGCCCGCCGGCGACAGCTACCTCGAGCGCCCGTTTAGCCTGCTCCTGACCTTTTACATCCATGAAATCGATGAAGAAGCCGCTGGCATGCTCATACAACCGGGAGATATCCACCCTGGTCGGCTCTATTTCAGTCCTTCCATTGACCAGATCTACCGCTTGCATAAGGCTATCAACCCCAAGAACGTTCAAGCCATCAGCAAGGGCTGCTTCGCGGGCATTTTCTCCGGGAAGGATGAGTTTTTTTCTTTCTGTCTTGGCTATATGGCTTGCTATGGACAAAGCTCCTTTTATGGGGCGGATGGCGCCATCGAGGGCTATCTCTCCCAGAATGTAGTATTCGAGTAGCCTATCCTGCTCTACATGACCTTGGCTGCAAAGGATGCCCATGGCGATGGGGAGATCGAAGGCGGTGCCCTCCTTGCGCACATCAGCCGGAGCCATGTTGATGACTATCTTGTGCTCCGGGTAGCTGTATCCGCTGTTGTAGATAGCTGCCCGGATGCGATCCTTGGACTCCTTGACCGCTGCCTGGGGCAAGCCAACCACCGAGTAATAGGGCATACCTAACGAGGTATCCACCTCGATCTCGACATCAAAGGCGTCTATGCCCAAAAGGGAGCAGGATATCACCTTGGACAGCATTTCTTTAGCCTCTTATCTTCTCCTCGTCATAAAGATCGTGGTACCGTGATATCGTGTTATTGAGATACCGATTTTAAAAACCATAATTTCCTTTGCGTCCTTTTACTTCCTTGCCTACTTTATCTTTGCGTCTTTGCGTGCTCCTCTTTCCTATGGAATAGCGACATCGCGGAAGTGATCATAGCATATTACATCGTTGTACTTCAGTTGCACCTGGTAGCTCTTTCCAGACTCGAAACCGCACTCGCTGTTGCCATTGTTGACATCGGTAGATAGTTGAAGATTAGCGTAGTCGCTGGTGAAGGAGACAGTCCTCTCGAAGCAGGTGCTTCCAGAGCTTTGGTCGATGACTATCCAGGTGATGAACTCGCCTGATTTCACATTGCTCATGTTGACATTGGACCTGAAGCCGTTTACCGAGATAGAGTCGATGTTATGACCGGTTATCTTGTCGCAGGCACCGCCGACGCTGATATGGAAGTCGCACTCATCGGGGTATATGACCTGTGCGCCGAACTCGCAGCTATCCTGAATGGTCAGCGAGGCATCATACTCGCCGGTGCTCTGATAGACATGGTCGAGCACGGCTTCACCGCTGCTGGTCGCCTGATCCGAGCTGCCATCCCCGAAGTCCCATATATAGGTATATGGAGGCTGTCCACCGCTGGCTTGAGCTCGGAAGGTAACCGTTAGTGGAGCAGTGCCGAACTTGGGATCAGCAGAACATGACGCAAGCTCAAGCTCCGGGCATCCGATGAAGACATCGGTCTCGCAGCCATCGGTCTGGGAGCCCTTGGTGGCGGTCATGGTTACATGGTAGCTGCCGGGGAGTTGATAGGTGTGCGACGGGCTATACTCGCTGCTGGTTCCGCCATCGCCGAAGGTCCAGAACACGCTATCCGGCGCCTCGCAGTAATTGTCGAAGTGGAACTGCACTGTAACCGGGTAGGTCTGCGAGCTTGAGGGATCCGCATGGCAGGCTCCGATCCTAAGCTCGCCAGGCAGGCAGTCGCTTATGGTGATCGTCTCGGTGCAGACCGAGGTGGCATTGGCGTTGTCCTGCACGGTCATAGTGGCAGTGAATACCGCATCGCCGGGCGGATTGTACTGATGCTGCACATATCCTGGTGTATAGAAAACCTCTGGCGCTGAGCCATCTCCGAAGTTCCAGGTGAATGACTTATAGGGAGGGGTCCCCCCTGCTGCATCGTGGTAGAAGGTTACGATCAAGCCGGGCTGCCCGGCGGTGGGGTCCGCATCGGTTATGCAGCGCAGCTCGGTCTCCTCGATGTTAAGGTAAGGCCAGAACTGGGATACGCGCTCCGTAGTCGGGTCCTTGACCTGCAATCCGAACAGGTAGCCACCGATCACCAAGCCCTCGATATTCGTGTTGAGTATATACGGTCCCGGAGGCACCAGCGGCGGTACCGCGACCCTAAGCTCATAGATGCAGTCCTGGTTGGGATCGAGCAGGAATATTTCGAGCGGCTGCTCGGTTCCCCTGCCCTGTTGGAAGGTGTCGATGTAGAATAGCCGCATCTGCATGTCAGCAAAGCACCAGCCTAGGTTCGTATCCCAGGGCACGCCCCAGATCACCAGCTCCCCGCCGGTGAAAAAGTCGATATTGGTTGTGGCATAGCCGCCGGCGAGCATGAGCAGTTCATAAGAGCCTTTCGCACTCTCTTGATGCTGCTTGAGGTATGGCTCAAGCGCTCGATGTAACGCATCGAGCTTCTCGCTCAGGATGTATCTGTCGGCAGCCTTCTTTGTCCGAGCACGCAAGCTGCTCTCGTAATCGAGGCGCCAGGGCTGTAAAAATGCGCTGTGATCGTAATCTATCCTCCAAGAGCCATTCTCGCTAGCAGAGACCTGTAATCCGCGGATATTGGCAAAGGGCCAGGGGTCGCTCATGTTGCCGCCGTTGTCCTGTGCCACCAGCGCGATTAGATACTCGCCGCCGGGGAGTCCACCGCCCAGCTTCGCATAGTAGGTCCATACTCCATCGCCGGCTATGGCATCTCCCTGCTGCCCGTCATCGCGCAGGTAGATGCCGGTTGGCTCCAGGACGCCAGTCTCGTCCGGCAGGTACATCTCAACCGTGTAAACATCGCTGTCATAAGGCGTCCAGGCAAATAGCATCAAGTCCCCACCCTGGAATGTATCCAGGTTGCTGAGCAGGTACCCGCCGAGCGCGATGCGCGGCCACTGGCTGTCCTTGCGTATCTGCGCACATTGCTTGGTGGTGCTTTTGTTGCCCGCTCGATCCTCTATTTCAACGCAGACCTCGAGTAAGCCATCCGGGGCGTTCAGCCAGGTTATCTCGTCATATAGAGCAAAACATGGATTGTTCACCGGATCGCAAGGATAGGGCTGACCATCGACCTTGTATGTGATATTGAAGCCATAGATCCCCCCACAGCCGGTATCCTGGTAGCCCCCCCAATCTATGGTGAGCACCGGCTGGTTGGTCCAGATACTCTCGCAGTCGTTGATACAGATCCAGGCATCCTGCTTCCAGCTCGGCTTCTGAGTGTCTATGCAGGCTCTGGTCTTGAAGTAGGCGCTGCTGCGGTTGCCGGCTCGATCCTGCGGTCTTACCTCGAAGTCGAAGTAGCCATTAGGCAGCTCCTCAAAGGAGACCGACCGCTGGGTTGTCCACACACCGAACGATGCCGGCGGATAGAGACCAGGATCATAAGTCCTGCCTAGCCCCGATGAGCGATAATAGAAACCAGCCAGCCCGGAGGTGCACTCAGCGTAGTTGATCGGCTCGGTGAAGCCGCGCCAACTGATGGTCAAGTCCCTTGTGGCGTGGAACTGACCACCGTCACCGACCTGGATGGTGAAGTTGTAGTCATTCGTATAGTACCTCGTATCAAGGCAGATACTGTCGCTGGCATCGCCGGTGAAGTTCCCGGCATCGTCCTTGAGCTTAACGAACAAGGTCGCATTGCGGTCCCCGTAGGCAAGCTCATACTCATAAACGCATTGTCCCGCCGGTGGGCAGGAGAACTCATCCGGCTCGCCATATATCGGGTTGCCGAAGTCATCGACATTCTCGGTGGTGTAAATATAATTCGCGTTGCCGTTGAAATCGACATACATGTAGGTCTTGACATCGTTGGTGTACCAGTTGAGGTACTGCGCTTCCTGGTTCGGCTCCAGCTTTATGTCTTGAAGATATATGCCATACAGTGTCGGCGGGGTGTTATCGTAAGTCCAGTTGTATGTCCTCACCTCGGTGATGTTGCCAGTGGTGGGGAAATCTTCGGGATCGTTGCACGGCTCAACAGGGGGATATGTATCCGATGCCCTCATTATCACCTCGTAGGTCTGCTGCTCAATCAGGTAATCATCGGTTGTCAGGTCCTGATCGGCAAGCAGATCCTCGGCATCGATTATTACATGGTGGTATCCGGCTGCGCCGGGGAGGCACTTCTTCTGTCCCCCGCCGAGCTTGTAAGCCACCACCTTCTGGTCCGGCGCTGACATGCTTACGCAGCGGAAGATGAACATAACCGTGCAGTCCTCGGATAGGAAATACTCCAAGGTTATGTTCACATTGTCGAATCCCCCGTTCTCCGGCTTGAGCATCTTAATATCCGGCACAGGTTTTACTCTCATGGGAGCGGATACCGATCCCAAGGCGGGTCGGGTGATCAGTCCCACATTGCCCGGATTGGACTTTACCAGGATACGAAATGTAACCCAGTCGCTGTTGAAGGCGGTGCCCAATCCGCTGTTCAGCGCATCCTTGTCCGCATCCCAGATAAACTTGTGGCTCTGCCCACCCTGGCTGTAAGGGGCAGAAGATAGCTCGGTAACGCCATCGCTGCCGAACTCAGCCTCGGTGGCAGCATACCATTGATTGGAGCCATTGAAGCTGTACTGCGGGATTATGGAACAGGGATCGCTCTCATCATCATAAAGCAGGTACTCGATCTCGACCTTGCCGGTCTGGACATCGGTTATATTCGATTTGATGAAGACAAAAGCTGGGTCGTTGGGCAGCAGGTGAGCCTCCGGTGAGAAGTGGTTCTCGAAGAGTATAAGCGGCGTATTGGTCATCCCGAAGACCAGGTCTATGTCGCCATCCTTGCCGTGATCGCCAGCAGCTACCGTCATTGTCTTGGAGCTTGTGTAGTTCGACTGCCACCAGGGATTGCGATCATAAGAGCCGTTATTATTGAGGTAGATTGTATCTGCCTGTCCCTTGTTGGAGCAGATCCAGTCCAGGTCTCCATCGTTGTCTATATCAGCCAATGCCGTCTGCTGCGTGTTTCTAGCCGGTATCGATGTCCAGTCCGGAGTGGTGTTGAAGCGCTGGGGCATGCCACCTCCGCCGGTGTTATAAAAGACCATATTTGCACAGCCATCGCAGGCTACCAGCATATCGATATCGCCATCATCATCTATGTCAGCCAGCTTGATGTCCCTTACCACATATTTGTTTGCCGATAGCCAGACCGGGTTTATCTGTATCTCTCCGCCGGTGTTATAGTAGATCTCGATTTTGCGATGCGCATTTCCTACCACCAGCTCCGGCCAGCCATCTCCATCTATATCCCCGAAGGCAACGCAGGTCGAGGGATGTTTCTTGTCGCTTAGCCAGTCAGGCTCCGGGTTCAATGTGCCGCTGGTTGATTTATATATGCGGTTTGATTCCTCGAACTCGGCAAAGGCAACATCCAGGTCGAGGTCCCGGTCGATATCTCCTACAGCCACACCCCTTGTATCCAGCTTGGGGAAGTCCTCAGCCGATTGCCAGGCAGAGCTGGTTCCAAGCACGCCTTCCTCGTTTACGAATAACATGTTGTACTCGTTCTCCGAGGCGGTGATAAGATCGTTATCGCCATCATTGTCGAAGTCGGCTATGACGGCATCCTTGGTTACTACGCTCCTGGTCGATGTCCAGCCGACGGTCGTGCTTCCGTTATAGTAGATCTGATCTTTACTAGAGCCACCGGCGAACAGATCGACCCCGGCTGTATTGTCCAGGTATCCAGCTCTAACCGCATAATAGTTCCTGATGATCGGAAACTGCTCGCCAGTGCTAGGAAGGATGGGGACATCGTTGTAATAAATGCCAACCTTGCCCATATAGTTCCCAACGCAGAGATCCAGGTCTCCATCCCCATCCACATCGCCCCAAGCCAAGCTTCGAGTAAAGGAAAATTCCTCCGAGCTCCAGCTCGGGGTGTCCTCGATGATACCCCCATTATTGTAATAGATCAAAACCGGCTCATTTAATGTGGTTCCAAACGCGATATCGAGATCACCGTCATTGTCAACATCGATCACGGCAACGCTGAGGCACTTGTTGGTCTGATCCGCCTCCCAGACAGGATCTTGAGGGAAGGAAGGGGTGCCGTTGGAGAGGTAAACCTGGTTAAAGATATCCTCGGAAGTAGAGTAATTGGCAAAGATCACATCCAGGTTGCCGTCCTTGTTCATATCTCCTAGCGCTACCCCCCTGGAGTTTTTTCCTTCTTGGGCTGTCCATGAGGGATTGTCGGCAAACCTGCCGTTGTTCACATCCCAGAAATATATGGTGTTCTTATATACCCCTGCATTTGCACATACTATATCGACATAGCCGTCTCCAGTTACATCACCCAATGCCATGTCATAAGTCTCATAAGGTGTTACCGAGCGCCAGTCCGAATCTGAGGGAAAAAGGTCGGCAAGGTCATCCTTACCGCTTTTTTGCCCCGGAGAGGTGTAAAGCGTATTCTTGTAAAGCCTGATCCACTGACCGTTATTGGCTTCGACTATATCGAGATCGCCGTCTTTATCGACATCGGCGACCGCTATGGCTGTGGTCGCCTCTGCCAATGAGCTTTGCCAGACGGCGAATTGCGATAGATAAGGATAAGTTCCCGTGTTCTCGTATATAGCGTTCGCCCCGGCGTTATGTCCGACCACCAGGTCGAGATCGCCATCATTATCCAGGTCAGCCCAAGCTAGGCAACTGGTGTCCGCAGTAGTTATATCCTGCCATATCGGGGCTGCATTCAGAGTGCCGTTTACATTCTCGAACACGAGATCCTTGCCGATATATTCGCCGCTGCCATGAAAGTTGCCCACCGCTAGATCAAGGTCTCCGTCTCCATCTATATCGCCCCAGGCAACCGCATAGGTCAAATAATTGGTCGAAGTCGGCACCTCCTGGGACTGATTGCTCAACCCAGCCCAGCAGGGGGCAACAAAGAGTACCAGAATTACTGAATGGAGGATGAAAAGGCTCCACCATCTCTTTATGATTTTATCACCTGATGTAATCTTCATTCGGATCATCTCCTTCAAGGCTTATCCGACCCCACGGTCAAACTAGTATTAGACATCAATATCGCTCGAAATGCAAATCCATCTTCGAGCATCCATGTAGGGGTTAAGCCATGTCATACCGGCAACGATTCCAGGGCGCCTGGAACCTCCCCGTACCTGTCAAAGAGTGTGTGAGGGGTCATCGCCCCCCATTATCAGTCCACCAACCCAGGTATTACATATTTACAAGATATTATGACCTAAAAGAAAGCATTTACGCCCACGATCACCCCGTGGAAGGTATCTGTCAGGTCCTCGAAACCCCAGAAATACTGGTATCTATAGCTGAAGCTCGGCACCAGGTGCGCCTTGGGAAGCAACATCCCGATCCCAACCTCAAGGTTGAATGCCATACCGCTATTATCGCTGCTCAGTTTCTCCATATCGCCACCCCCGATAAGCACCGGCATATAGGAGAATGACCCGAAGGAGAACCAGCCACCCTCCAACTGCCTGAACGCGCCCATGCCTACATAAGGTCCCGAATAGGTCGCCTCAAAGGCGTTGAAGGTGGTCGGCAGATCATCGACATACATGGTAGTTGTACCATCAGTGATCTCGTAGTCGAGATCCAATGTCTGCTTGCCATAGGAATAGGTTATGTGCTTGAAACCTACATAAAAGGTGAAGACTCCGCGATACTTGTACTGTCCATAGACATCGAGGTCGGTTCTGTCAGTGGAGGTCTCGAGCGTATAATTGGTCTTGTAGGTCGCTATATTGCCCTCCTGAGGCTCGGATTGAACCTCGGCGGTCGATCTCATCTTGATATCATAGCTGCCAGAGAAGTAGGTAAGACCAAAACCTAAACTCGGTGTAAGGTTGATGGTGAATGAGCCTCCGAAAATACCAGTGCCATCTGTATTCGTATCCTTGGGAGTATCGTAGTAACTGGGAAAGTAGTATTCGATGGGCGGTACATTAAAGCTGGCGTCGGCGATGGCAACCTTGAAGTTATCGATACCCCAAGAGGCGAACCAGTAGCGCACACCCGCCTGAACATCCAACCCGTAGGTGCTCGAGTCAAAAAACACTAACATCGAGATGATCGCAAGGCTAAGGATAAGGCTTTTTCTCATGCTCAACTCCTCAATATCTGTTCTTTATAGGTTCCTAATTTTAAGACCTTAAATTCCCAACTATAATTTTTCTAATGCAAATTATCAATCCTGTCAAACTGCTTTGATTAGAACTTCCGCAAGGCTACACTCTGAATATATTTAGATAGGCAATCCCTATATATTTTTTACTAATTAAGCAAATTCGCAATTATTCTCCCCTTAACAAATTATTTGCTATCTGTTATAATATATTCTAACAGCCAGGGGGGCTGTGAAACATCGCGGATTTCTCTCGGCAAATGAACGAGCCGCTAGAGCAGAGTTGACAAGGCTGGCTCATAACTATCCGTTTCTCTGCGGAAGCCTTGTAACTATGGCTCGAAAGTGCGGGAAAAAAGGATGTAAATGCCAAAAAGGAGATCTGCATGTCTCCCTTTGCCTATCAATATTGGTAAACGGCAAAAGGAAAATGATCCATTTTGCGGAAGCTCTGGTGACAGAGAAAGGGTATTGCAATAATCAGAATAAAAGTATATACTAATACCTAAATAGGAGCTTAATATGAGGAAACAACGAGGAGTACACGAGGAGCACGGATCATGAGAGAATACGCACTCATATTTACCACAGTCATTCTCACGGCAGCCTTCGCCTGCCCATCATTCGCCGAGGAGACCCGCTATGCCCTGCTCATCGGCATAGACAAGTATAATTCCTCCGGAATATCGGAGCTTGCCGGCGCTTGCAACGATGTAAGGCAGTTCGGCAGAACCTTAGTGCAAAATGCCGATTTCAAGGTGGACAATATCACCATCCTAACCAGCGACCAGGTCGATGACTTCAAGCCATACAGCGGCAAGGTTATAAAGTACCTCAAATGGCTGGAGAATGTTGCTGACGAGGATGACTTCTTCATTTTCTACTTCGCCGGGCACGGCATCCAGAACAAACATGGATCATTCCTGCTCACGCAAGAGACGGACCTTACAGACCTGGATACATTAAGAAAGACAACCCTCTCGGTACAGGAATTGCACAAATATATGAAGCGTATCAAAGCTAGGAAGAGCTTGATTATCGTCGATGCCTGCCGTAATAATCCATACAAGGATCGCGGGGATAAGCCGAATCTCCTAACTAGAACCTTTGCACAGGCATTGGCGCGGGAGATCCCCGCCGGCACAAGCAAAGGCTCGGCATTCTCCTGCACGCTATATTCCTGCGCCGAGGGGCAGGTCGCATACGAATATCCTGGTAAGAATCAAGGAATATTCTCCTATTACCTGGTGCAAGGTTTGAGTGGAGAAGCAGTTGATAATAAAGGGAGGGTTACCTTGGCGACCCTGAAGATGTACCTTCAGGAAAAGGTTCCCCAGGCAGTAAAGAAGCATGTTAAACCAAACGCTTCCCAGGATCCATGGACCCTCGAAGAAGGCACCGGCGCCTCCATCT
>CAYUVA010000030.1:2511-56048 GCA_964448115.1 uncultured bacterium | reverse complement strand
TGTATTTGCGTGCCATTGCCGGTCCTCCCTGGTTCTCAGCCTGTTCGACTACTTGCTTGACCTTTTTGCCTTTTTCTATTGATCTTAAGCCTAAAGGTGTATAATTCCACTTACTATGGTGCTGCGGATTGTTTTTCTGGTAATCGGTCTAGGCTTGGGGGTTGCCGGGAACATCCTCACCAGGCAGCATCATAACCTGCTGCTCGGCTTACCGCTTTTGCTGCTCAGCGTCCCGCCTGTATTCTATGCACTCAGGTTACGGGGTAAGGATAATGGCGCAGAAGCTCTCGATAATGGGCTATCCAAGCGCTCTCGATGGATCTGTCTAGGCGCTATACTGCTCATAGCCCTTTTCATGCGCGGTTACCTGTTGCATCGCTTCCCCAACGGTTGCTATCTCGATGAGGCGTTCAACGGCAACGATGCGATCAAGATTATCGAGCAGGGCAAGTATCCTGTATTCGTATCCACTGCCGAGGGTCGTCCGACCTTGTTCATCTTCATCATCGTCTTTTTCTTCAAGCTCTTGGGTGTCTCCGTCCTCTCGATGCGCATAGCCACCGCTGCCATGGGACTTCTGACTGTAGGGCTATTTTACCTGCTTGCCCAGCGTATTTTGGGGCAGCGGGTCGGCCTGGCAGCGACGCTTTTGCTCGCCGTATCGAGGTGGCACCTCAATTTCAGCCGGGTTGTCTTCGAGGCGATCCTGTATCCGCTATTCGTGGTGCTGGTGCTTTACTTTCTAAGCAAGATCGAGACCGATGATCGCTACCGCAACTACGCTCTGGCGGGTATATTTCTGGGCGGCGGATTATATACATATCTAGGCTTCAGGCTGGTGCTGCCGGCGGTTGCGGTCTATCTGCTGGTGAGGTTGTTTAGCGATATCGATCGCTGGTACAGGCATCTAATAGGCGGCTTGATCATGTTTGCGGTGGCGTCCCTGGTAACCTCGCCGCTTATACATTACTTCATCAATCATCCGCGCGATTTTTATCATCACACGCTCGGCACCTCGGTCTTCAAGGATGTAAAGGCTCAGGACAGCTTTGCGCCCATATTTCATAATGTTTACAAGACGCTGCTGATGTTCAACTACAAGGGCGATCCCCGCCCGCGCCACAACCTGCCCCACGAGCCGAATGCAGATTTCATCACCTCGCTTTTTATCTTCTGGGGCTTTTTCCTGGTTCTTCTGCAGGCGGGGAGGCGTTATCATCTTCTGCTTCTCATCGCCTATTTCTTTATGATCCAGGCATCGATCTGGACGCGGATGGACGCCAATCCGCATGGTTTGCGTATCCTAGGCGCTTGCCCGGTGGTTATAATCTTTGCCGGCGTGTTTTTGCATAAACTTTGGATCTTCTGGATCGAGCTAGCTGGTAAGAAAAGAATACAATGGTTCATGGTGCTTTTAGCGCCGCTGCTAGCTGTGGTGATCCTGCTCAACTTTTTTACCTTCTTTGTTACGCAGCGCAACAACATCTTCGTTCGCCGGGATTTCTACTTTACCGAGACGCAGATATCCAAGCTGGCAAAACAGCTTTGCCCTGAATACAATGTCTTCATCCCTGACTGGGTCTATCGCGGGCAGACCTTCGCCTTTATATGCCATAAGATGCCCGACATTCATCGCCTGGAGGAGCCGATGCCGCCGGTGATGAGCGAGCTAAATCCAGACAAGGGGCTGGCATTTATCATAGATGATGAGTTCATGCCCTACCTCAAGTGGCTAAAGGACTTCTATCCCAGGCATAAATACACGCCTATCCCCGGACCTGAGCAGCCGGATCGGTTCTATTGTACTTTAGTGGTAGAGAAGGATGAAATTACCGCCGGCTGTGGCTTCATCGATAGTTTCTATGAGGACAACTGGAGCACCGGCGATCCAGTTGCCATCAAGCAGGGGAGCAACGATCCTTGGCAGGCTGATTATCCACCTGGCTTGGAGAATCTTTCGCTGCTGCGGATAGCGACGCTCATCCTCCCTCGCTACGAAGGATATCGCTTTCACCTCGACAGCGACTTCGAAGCCGAGCTTTATATCGATGGCATCAAGGTCGCCTCCAGCGGCGACGATGAGTCTAAGTATTACAAGCTTTACGAGGGGCTACATGCCCTGGAACTCAGGGCAAAGAATATCCCTGCCAGCAGCGCCGGTGCGGTCATCCACTTTGAGACCCCTAATCGACTCAAGAGACCGTTGCCTAATAGCTGGTTATACAGGGTCCGGGATAAAGGGAATGGCTTGATCGTGGAGTACTATAATAATGCCGACTTTCAGGGGGACCCGGTCAAGGTGGCGAGGGAAGCGACCTGCGTTCACAAGTGGACGCCGGGGAGCGATGAACCACTCAGAACGCCATTTTCTGCGATATGGAGAGGGAAGTTGGAGATCGAGAAGGCGGGACACTACGAGTTCTTCATCGATTCCACGGATGGAAACACCCTTTTAATTGATGGCAATACGCTCCATGACAGGGTCGAGTTTTCCGGCTGGAATGCAATCACCAGTCGCCTCAACTTGGGTGTTGGTCTGCATGACTTCGAGATCCGTTACCGCTCATGCTCCCCATACAAGTTTATCAGCGCATATTACATCGAGCCTGGAAAACCACGAACCATACTACCACCAAAGCGCCTGTTCATCGAACCATACATCGATATTCGATCCGCCGAACAGGTGGAGCTGCCATCCTACGAAGTGCTGCCTGATGCGCCAGAGAAAGCAGGTGCGGATGACATCAGGATGGAGCTGTTTTACCAGACCACAAAAGGCGCCGAGCCGGGCAAGTTCAATGAGCCACGAGGGCTGGCGATCGATGACAAGGGGAACCTTTATGTGGCTGACAGCAGGAATCATCGCATCCAGGTCATCTCACCACAGGGGGAATACATGCGAAGCATCGGCACTGAAGGCTCAGAACCGCTTCAATTCAACATCCCTACCAGCATATTTTTCGATGCAAAAGGACGACTCTACATCAGCGACACCTGGAATCATCGACTACAGGTGTTGAGTCCCAAGGGGGATCTTATCGATGTCATCGGCACGGGGCAGGTGAACCTTTTTGCCCCCAAGCAGAGCCTGCTGCATCCTAATGGGCTGCTTTATATTGTCGATTCCGGTCATCAGGTGGTACGCGCCTTTGATGCTTATAAAAAACAGATCCATCGCTTTGGAAAGGGAGAGGACATGGACAAGCCTCTCGGCGAGCCGACCGGCATTGCGCTGGACAAGGATGACAATATTTTTATAACTGATATAGCCCTGGATCGCCTTGTGCTCTTCACGCCGCAAGGGTATTTCATCCGCTCCATACCGCTCGGTGGACAGTCGCCGGACACAGCCCTGTGCAGCGACAGCAATGGCAACCTGTTCATCTCCCTGCCCGACTTTATGACATGGGCGTGCATCATCGATGGGAAGCTGAGCTATCTCGATGCCATCCCCGATAGCCCTATCACCAAGCCATGCTTCCCTACCGGCGTTGCGGTTGACAACAAGGGTTTCCTTTACCTGATGGACAGCCTGAACATGAGGATATTCAAAGCCCAGTACAGATGATGGAAAAAGATGGCTAACTGTACAGTGTTAATCAAGGTTACCCTGAGCCAATATGCTTGAAGAAAATATCATCTCTCTCGACAGCATCGATTCAACCAACGAGGAGGCAAAACGACTTATTCAAGCTCGGCAGTTGAGCAAGGGGGTCATTATTGCCAGTGCTCAAAGCAGCGGCAAGGGGACGCACGGGCGCACCTGGTACTCACCTAAGGAGGTCGGGCTTTACTGCACCGTAACTTGGGACTATTCCCATCTTCCGGAGCAGGTGAACCTGTTGCCATTCATTACTGCACTGTCTGCAATTGAGGCTCTCGAAGGGGTAACCACTGCTGTCTGTGGCATCAAGTGGCCAAACGATATCATGATCGGGCTTCGCAAGGTGGGCGGCATTCTCATAGAGCAGTTGAGGGTGGATGCTGATTATTATTACATCATCGGCTTAGGGGTGAACATCAACAATAGCAAGGATCAGCTCCCTGAGAATCCGATCTTCCCCGCCTCATCGGTCTATCTTGAGACTGGAAAGCTGACTGATATAGGGAAGGTTATTGACAAATACATACGAGCAATAGAGCCGACGCTGGCTAGGTTGGATGGTCTCGATGCTGGCTCCATTCTCGATAGGGTGGATAGAAGGCTAGTCCTGAAGGATCGGGAAATAATGTTCATGGTTGGAAATGACAAGCTGGAGGGGACTTTCTGCGGACTGGACGAGAAGGGAAACCTGGTGTTGGGCATCGCTGGTAAGACTTGCGTTTTCTCATCAGGGGTCATATTGGGCGCAGTGGATTCCTGAGCATTTTGTCTCAAACCCCATAAAGACCTAAAGGAGAGGGGCACTATTTCATTATATATCATTCCAAGTGCCCAAGTGCTTGTAATCGAGACCGAGTTTACCTATAGTCTTTGATTTAAGCGCGATTTATGCAATAAATATAAGCAGTTATGCAGAATAATCTAGTTCTCATCGGTCCTTCGGGTAGCGGAAAGAGCTATCTGGGCAAAGAGTTAGCCAAACAGAGGCGAATGGGCTTCATCGATCTCGATGAGCTTATCTCTCAAAGAGCGGGCATGAGCATTGCCGGGATCTTTAAGAAACATGGTGAAACCGGCTTCAGGGAAATAGAGCACGAGGTTCTGCTAAGCCTCGAGAAAACGCAGGATTGCGTCATCTCAACCGGCGGAGGGATTGTAACTAACAAAAATAACCTGGAGCCGCTCAATGCGCTCGGTAAGTTGGTGCTTCTGCATGGCGATGTTCGCCATCTCTTCCGCAACCTGGGCGATGGCAAGTCGCGACCATTGTTGAGATCACTGACCAAGAGGGGTCGCTTCCAGAAGCTATGCGCCCTTTTAAGGCAAAGATCCCTTGAATACCTGATCACACCTTATGCGATAGATATCTCCTTTAAGCACAAACAGCAGGTTCTAAGCGAGCTGGAGTGTATCTTGGAGGGATCGAGGAGCATTGTATCTCTTTGCATCGGCGAGCCTCGACGCAATGATCTGTCCCGCATCATCCTGCGCAAGTCGTTGATCTTTACCGACCAAATTTATTCCATCATCGATGTAGATAGCGATGACTACCGGTCGATCCTTAATGTATGCAAGCTTCATGGGTATAGCTCGATATTCTTCACTGACCCGATATCGAGGGCTTCTCCCGGTGCGGAATATCTATGGGAAAATACAATAGCGGATGGCTCCGTAATCCGTTTGGTGAAACCGGGCGGAGATGAAGGTAATCTAGCCTTCTGCCTTGATGATCTCTATGATTTCTACGCTGCAAATGCGATGATCCACCTAGGGAAGGATGGTCTGTATGATATATGCTTCTATATCGGGCTGGCAGCGGTGCTATTCGAGAAGATAACCGGCAGGAATCCTAACCTTGCCAGGATGATCTCCATGCTGCCCGAAGATCAAGATAGACCTATGCGGCAGTGAGCATATCCTCAGCGCTGCCGCGACCTATCCGTGAGACCAGCTTCATCAAGGCAATAAGAACAGCAAGGACGACTGCGATTATGACCAGGCTGTACGCTGATGCCGCGCTGTAGTTGCTCGCCTCCACCTCAGCCAGGATTGCCACGGTAACCAGGTTGTATCGCGCGGAGACTAAGAATATCACCGCGCTCAATGCGGTCATGCAACGAACGAAAGCAAAGGCAAGCCCAGAGAAGATGGCTGGCTTTATCATGGGTAGTGTTATGCTGAAAAATGTGCGCTGTGTGGATGCGCCAAGGTCGATCGATGCCTCCTCGATGCTGGGATCGATCTGCATCAACTGGGCTGCTGCCGAGCGAAATCCGAGGGGAATAAAGCGAAATACAAAGCAGATTATCAGTATGGCTGCGCTGCCGGTCAATAAAAGAGGGGATTTATTGTATGCCAGCACATACCCGATGCCGACCACGGTGCCGGGCAAGGCAAAGGTTAGCATGGTGGAAAAATCGAGCGCTCCCTTGCCGATAAATCGGCGCCGAACCACCAGGTAGGCGATGAAGACCGATAATATGCCAATCATCGGGGTTGCTATTGCAGAAAGCGCCACCGTGTCGAGGATACATTGCAGGTTGTTGCGGCTGAAGATATACTTGAAGTGCCTCAAGGTCAGGGCATTGTCCCTTCCCCACACCTTGACGAATGCACCCAAAAGAACAACCCCGTAAAACAGGGCTATGATGCTGCTTATGGTCAGGCAGTAGATCAAGCCCAGGCAGCGTGTAAATGGCGTCTCCATCACATTGGAGCCGGAAGGAGGCTTGCCGGTAACGGTTACATAACTGCGCCTGGAGACCCAATAACGCTGTAAAAGATAAGCTATTAAAGATGGAATCAGCAAAATGACCGCCAGGGCAGCTCCCCCAGAGAGATCCATCATAGTGCCAGTTACTCGAAAGTACGCCTCCACAGCCAAGACCCTGAAATCGCCCCCGATTACCATGGGATTGCCAAAATCAGCCAGCGACTGGGCAAAGATGAGCAGGAAGCTGGAGGCAAGACCCGGAATTGCAAGCGGAATAGTAACCGTCCTGAAGATCCGCCACTTGGATGCGCCCAGGTCCATCGCCGACTCCTCAAGATGCGGATTCATCGACTTCAAAAGCCCGTAAAGTACTAAAAAGGCGGTCGGATAATAGGTGATCGTCTCCACGATTACCAACCCAGGCAGACCGTAGATCTCGAATCCGCCCATACCGCCTAAAAGTCCTTTATTGATCACACCGCTATGCCCGAAGAGCATGATGCCTGAAAGGGCAATAACAAAGGGGGGCGATATGATGGGGAACAGGCAGATATAGTAGAAGAATCCGGAAAATGGCAACCGCACCTTGGTTAGCGCAAAGGCGTAAAGAAAGCCGACTATGGTGCCGCACAAGGCTGTGCAGAAGCCGAGTACTAGGCTGTTGGTCAGGGGAGTGCGATCACGATGCGTGGTCAAAAGATCCACATAGCGTCTCAATGTAAGCCCCCCTTCGCTTGAGAGGCTCTTAAAAATGACGGTGGCTAGAGGATAGATGATAAACAGGGAGATAAGAATGACGATGACTATGAGCACCGTCAGCATGAAGGGATCATCGGTGATCTTAACCGTAGGTTTCATAGTATCTTGCAATCCGATCAACGCTTAATACTATCACGCAAAGGCGCAAAGATGCAAAGAGGAAATGAGGAAAAGAAGCGCTCGCCAAGGCGCAGGAAAGAAAGACTTGATCACGCAAAGACGCAAAGAACGCAAAGGAGATGAGCAGCAAAGTGCGAGGGATCATTTTTCCCTGCTCCCTCACCCCCTGTAGTCTGCCTCGAAACTGTATTCCCGCCGGCGCGGAATGACATTGTGTCATCAAAAATGCCCCCACCTTGGTGCCTCCTCCTATTTCAGGTAGCCCAAGCTCTTTAGCTTTTCAAGAGCAGACGCGGTAGGAGTATGAGACTTGATTGTGCTGCTTCCCAACTCCTGCGCCTTTTGTTCGCAGGCTCGAATGAATTCCTCTACCTTGGTTTTGAAATTAAAAGCGATGTCCTTCTCTTTACCCACGATATTTACTACCTCTTCAGGATCTTCGACAAGATTGTACAGCTCGACATGGCTCAAACGCCCGTAACAATTGGTTATATAAATATATTTGTAAGTAGAGGTGGTTATGGAAACTGTCGGTCCCGCCAGGTCGCCATGACTGATGAAATAGATATCCGAATAGGCGATCCTGTCCGTAGCTTCCGTAACAGAGATAGGCTTGCCTTGCGCTTGCTGGGGGATCGGAGCACCTACCCAATCGAGTATGGTGGGCATTATATCGATGAGCCTTACCAGGGTAGATACGGTTTGAGGCTTGATTCGAGGGTGATGGATTATCAGCGGTACCCGTAAAACCTCCTCGTAGAACTGGTTGTGGCTGATGCGACCATGCTCCTTGAACTCCTCGCCATGATCGCTAGTAAAGAAAACAATCGTGTTATCAAGCTCACCAGAGCTTTTCAGCTTCAATAGCCATTTACCGATCTGATGGTCAACATATTTTACTTCGCCCAGGTACAGGTCTTTCTGGGTTGCAGGTGGTGGTGGCTTGAACATGGCAGGAGGATCATACCCGGCGTGGCAGACGAAGGTATGGAAAAATACGAAATACGGGACCTTTTGCGCCTGGATCCACTTGGTTACCGGCTCCATGGAGGGTGTATAATTCTCAACCAGCGGATCAAGCAGGTCATTCTCTCCATAGTCTAAGAATCCGCGGTTGAAGCCAAAACAGCCAGTAACATTCACCCCGGCAGTGAACGCCCTGGTCGCATATCCATGCTCCTTTAGAACCTCAGCCAATGTGGTTATGCCTTTGCTCAGATAGTATCCCTTGAGCTCTCCAGAGCCATCTTGCGAATAATTATAGATACGATGAACCCCAGGGTAGAGGCTGGTTAACATAGTCATGTGGCTCGGCGAGGTATGCGGCGCCTGGCTTACTGTGCGACTGAAGATCAGGCAATCCTTTGACCATTCAGTCAAATAAGGCATGTTTTGTTGGTTCACAGCATCTGCCCGCAAGGTATCGACGCTGATCAGGATCACATTCGGCTTATCCTGTGCAGCAGAGAGCGCATAATATAACATCCCTGTAACGATAATTATAAAAAAACTAGCTTTTCTCATCTCGTATTTGGTTGCTAATTTTTTAGTTGACTTCTAGATTTTATGCAATCTTGCACTTTATATAAAGGAAGATATGATAACAAATGCCCAATGTCAAAGGCAGATTTGAAAGAGTCTTTGATAAGTAAACCATCAATCAATGATAACCATTTTTGCATTTCCTAAATGAAATTTTAATAAACTTAAAGTTTCAACTTTTCTAATTCTAATCTTTTTTGATAATAATTGATAATTTCATCATAGCTTTTTACCTTGAAAAGATTGCTATATATGAAATATGGTTCACGCTTTAAAATGTTAATGATTTTATTTTGATATTTTGCTTGAGTTATCACAAATAATTCAGCTTGAAATTCCTTGAGCTGGTATATTCTATTTAAAGATTCCCCGATTGTGCCGATGCTTTCTACTACCTCAAAGACCTTTCTAGGGAATTTATATCCTTTACGATTGAACCAGATTACATCGATCCTTTTAGCGACTGAGATTATCTCAGGATAGGTGAATTCAGGGAATTCTCGCACTGTTGTAAGCTGTCCTATTGATACATTAGCCTTAAAGGTAGCGTTGGGATCTGCACAATATGTATCGAACTTTTCATAGTTGCCTAGCTCCACCAGCAAACCCTCAATATAGGAATGGACACGCACCTTGTCCTTTTGAATCTCTTTTGTGGTATTTTCCTCTTGATAGTCAAGCAAAGCATAAACACCGAATCCGATTCGCTTGAAGCTACGGTTGTTTTTTATCTCTCTGTATAATACGCCCCTAAGCCCTGCCTCCCAATCCTTGGATGCCTTTGCTGCGGGATAATATTTCTCTATATTGTCATAGATATATTGCCATGAGGCGGCTCCACCATTGTCTTTTATCAGTTTTATAAGCGCTTGCACCTTGGTCATATCGATTATCGAGTCAAGAATCTAATTAAACAGCTCGGTACGATTTACAGGATAAGCTCCAGTTCACATAAGACTTTCTCCCACGAATGCAATTCCAAGCTCCTTTACTGATAAAAATAATCCCCTAAAAATCGCAGGGATCGGTGCTGATGAAGCTCGCTGTTAGCACCGCATCGCAGTTGCAATCAAAAGCGATCCCCTCATAAGTGCCCCATGCATAAGTATCGACCGTTCCATCCATGCTGCCTTCGGTAACCTGCGCCCGTATGAATAGCTCCAGGGTTCCGTCCATGCTCTCGGAATGGATCTCTATGCGCGATGATAGCTCAAGGTTCCCGCAATCATAGGTACCGGTCGCATCGCCCATGTACTTCTCTCCCTGGAACTCTACCTGGACGGTGGCGGTAACCGTTCCCTGGTCATCATGCAGTTCCATCAAGCCGGTAACCTCTGGGACGAGCTGGGGGAAAAGGTTACACACGAAGCTGGGATCTCCCCCGCAGCCATTGAGCACTACATATAATGACCAGCAGCCATCAAGGGGTGGACAAGGGGTGCCGGTCGGCGTGGGCGTATAAATCGGGGTCGGAGTGGCAGGTCCTGGGGTCGGAGTAACTGTCGGGGTTGCTGTAGGTATTGGAACCCCCTCGCAGTGCAGATAAGGCCAGGGAATTATCTGACGAGGTAGGGCGTCTCTGGGATAAAGCTCTAGTAATGCATTACCCGGCTCCATTCCTGGGGGGAAGTAATAGTCCTCCAGAAAGAAAATCCCCGCCTGCGCATCATGGACCGGTATCATAAGATTGAAAGGGACCCCCTGGTAATAGACCTCGACCTGCTTGCCAGCCAGAAGCTCCGGCGCGTAAGCCCAGATCCAGACCCCGCCCCCATCAGCGGAGGTTACATAGCTTTGCATGAAGCCGGCCGCGTATATCTTCGCTGGTGGAAAGGGGAGATCCCCCTTGGCAGCCGGAGCCTTCGCCTCGGCTGCAAAGCATAATCCAGCTAGCAATGCCATGCTTATGATTATAAATGGAGCAAGGCTCAGGTTGGCTGCCCCCGTAAAAGGTGAGTTAGTCCTGGTATATTTCATTGCTTTTCTCCCTTTATTATTCCCGAAGATGAGCCATTCAACCGTTCGTTCTTTTAACGGTGGCGATTATTCAACATTCGCAAGGTATTATATATTCAATGAAAAATAAATCAATCAAAACTTGAATCCACCCCTGGCAGATCCTGCTATTGCATTTTTATATTCTCTGCATTAAACTTTAGATTTTGCAGAACTAAATCATTGGAAATGAGGGAAACGATATGCCCAAGGTGAAGACGAACAGGAGCGCTGCCAAGCGGTTCAAGGAAACTAGCAGCGGTAAGCTTATGGCTTACCACAGCGGTAGAGGTCACTTCTTGACCAAGAAATCAGCCAGCAGAAAAAGAAAGCTCAGAAAACCGCTTATTGTCTCTGGCAGTGATATAAAGAAATTAAAAAAGCTGTTTCCCGGACTATAAACACCAGGGGGTCATAATAATATGGCTAGAGTAAAGGGCGGACCAAGAAGAGCCCAAAGAAGAAAGAGGATACTGAAGCACGCCGAGGGATACTGGGGCAGAAGGAAAAACCTGCACCGCACCGCAAAAGAAGCGGTTCAGAGGGCGTGGGTATATGCATATCGAGACCGTAAGGCGAAAAAAAGAGTCTTCAGAAGGCTTTGGATTACCAGAATAAATGCTGCATTGAGCAACTTCGATATCTCCTACAGCAGGTTCATTTATGGCATAAAAAAGGCTGGAATAGAGCTGGATAGAAGCGTGCTCAGCGAGATCGCCCTGCATAACCCAGAGACCTTCGAGGAACTGGTGCAGACCGCCAAACAACACCTGCAATAACCTTTTCACTATCCCAGGCATGGTTGACATACTTTTAGGCAGAACTACCGGGCAATAAAGTGAACTAATTACAGCAGTAAAAAGGAGTGATCAGAAAAATTGAAGCGAACCTTTCAACCCAATAACTACACTAGGAAAAGAACACATGGCTTCAGGAAACGAATGAAGACCAGAGCTGGAAGGGAAGTGCTCAAAAGAAGACGAGCCAAGGGAAGAAAAAGGCTGACCCCTTAGATGCTCCCTGGTAGCCTGATGTTGATATCATTGCGCAAGCACAACCAAAAAAAGCTTCATCTAAAGCGTGATTTCCAGCGCATCTTCAGGCAAGGGAGGAGGGTAAGCACAACTAACTTGAGCATGCGCTTTGTTCCTAATCAACTCGGATATACAAGGCTGGCGGTGATTGCGCCTAAAAGGCTCGGCAAGGCAGTGATCAGAAACAAGGTCAAAAGAAGGATAAAGGATATGGTGTTCAACAGAAGATATGACCAACTGGCAGAAAGCCTAGATATAGCGATCATCCTCGGCGAGAAGACCGCAGGCATGGATTACTGGCAGCTCGATGACGAATTGACCAGGCTTCTTTCAAAAGCTGGTATCCTGAGATCTTGAAGGGGATGACCTATGGGTAAAAAGATAGGACTTTTGATCTTGCGGCTATATAAACGTTTCATATCGCCGATCATACCCCCAAGCTGCCGTTTCTATCCAACCTGTTCGGATTATGCAGCTACGGCTATCGAGCGCTACGGGCTATTGAAAGGGGGCTTGCTGGGGTTGCGGAGGGTACTGAAGTGCCATCCTTTCAATGCTGGCGGCTATGACCCGGTTCCCTAGATAAAATGGATAATGAGGCACAATGGATAAGAATTCTATACTTGCAATTTTACTGATCTTGCTGGTGCTTTTCGCCTTCCAGTACTATAACCTGAAGCAGGCACAACAGCGCGTCGCCTATGAAACGGCACAACGAACCCAGCCCTTTGATGCCAATCGCACCTTCCAGGCTGATCAAATAAGACAAGTAGCTGATAAGGAACCTGAGGTTGTAGGAAGGATCGATCAAAATATTACCGCGCCCAGCATCCCCGAAGAGCAGCTCCAAGCCACCGAGAGGTATATCACTGTCCAAACTCCTTTATATCGTGCGCTTATAAGCACAAAAGGTGCCAGGATGGTCAGTTTTCGCCTGCTCAAGCACCTGGACGAGCTGGGTGGCGACCCCATCGAGATGTTCTCAAAACGACCAGTGGAAGACGAGCCGGATTCCTTTGATATCAAGCTGGCATCGACCTCGCTTTCACGACAGATAAACAAGGGCATTTACATACCTCAAGACTCTATGGGAGATAAAGTATCGGTGCCCAAAGGAGGCAAGGTTACCATCAACCTGATCCGCATAACCGAGGATGGCTTCAAGATCACCAGAGAATACACCTTCAACGGCACAAGCTACGATATAATTACTGGTATCAAAATTGAAAACTATACAAATAGCAAGCTGCGTGATCTCCCTGGACTGGTATTGGGCAACTCCTTTGCTCCCGACTTAGGACAGAATGAAGGTGGAATGATGGGCAGGTATGGCGGCAGGTTCGGATTCCTTGTCGGGGTTGGAAATAAGGCAAAGAAGGTCGATTTCACCAAGGCTGGAATAGCCCCGCCATACCGAGGGCATCTCGGTTGGGCTGCCTACGAGGCTTCCTACTTCATCGGTGGTATAATCTTGAATCCTAGCCGTGAACAATATGTAACCTTTCATAAGATCGATGATGAGCACAGCTATCTTGAGGTGCAGCTTCCGGAGGTCTCCATCTCGCCGACCGAGAGCTACAGGGTAAAGGCTAAGGTTTATATCGGTCCCAAAGACCTGGATCACCTGAAGCTAGTGGGGAGCAACTTTAATAAGGTAGTTGACTACGGCATATTCGGCTTCATCGCTCATCCATTGTTCATTATGCTCCAGTTCTTCTATCGATACACCCACAACTGGGGCTGGGCAATAATAATAATAACCATAGTCATCAAGCTGGTGCTCTATCTGCCTACTCAGAAACAGATGCAGTCGATGAAGAAGATGCAGGCACTGAATCCCCAGATCCAGGATCTGCGTCGCAAGTACAAGAAAGATCCGGTCAAGCTGAACAAGGAGCTTACCGAGTTGTATAAGAAATACAATGTCAACCCTATGGGCGGTTGTTTGCCGATACTTATTCAACTGCCGATTTTTATTGCACTATATAATGTACTACTTGTATCCATCGAGCTAAGACACGCTCCCTTTATCTTTTGGCTCAAGGATCTATCTGCAAAGGATCCCTATTACATCACTCCAATCATCATGGGCGTTTCCATGCTTGCCCAGCAATTGATGTCGCCTACCTCAGGGGATCCCCGGCAGGCGAGGATCATGCTGATCATGCCTATCTTCTTTACCTTCCTGTTCTTGAATTTCCCCTCCGGACTGGTCATATACTGGCTGGCAAATAACATGCTCTCCATCGCACAACAAGCCCTGATCAACCGAAAGGAGAAGGATGGAAAACAGGCTAAATCAAGACGAAAGAAAATGACTGAAAATGATGATCTGGCAAAATCGATCGGCAAGAAAAGGAAGCGTGCCTAGCAGCAAGGAGGTTATTCAACTATGAGGATCATCGAAATCGAGGCTGAAGGCAAGACCATCGAAGAAGCTGTGAAAAACGCATGTAAGACCTTAGGTGTTACACCAGATGACATCGAGTACACGGTGATCGAGGAGGGTAGCAAGGGAATCCTCGGCTTCAACAAACAAAACGCCAAGATCCAGGTCTCCTTCAACACGGCGACACCGCTTATCAGAAAAGCAAAAGCCCTCATAAATGAGGTAATGGAATTACTCGGCATAAACGCTGATATCAAGGTACGACAGGAGGCAGATCACATTTACCTCGACATCTACAGCGACAGTGGAGGGCTGATCATCGGCAAAGGTGGAGAGACGATCAACGCCCTACAGCACCTGGTTACAAGGGTTACGAACCGAGACTCCGATGAGAAGTTCTACTTCGTGGTCGATGCTGAGGATTACCTGCACAAAAGGCAGAAAAATATCGAGGAACTATCCCTCGAGCTTGCGCAGAAAGTAAAAAAATCGGGCAAGTCCATATTGACCGATAGAATGAACCCACACGACAGAAGAATTGTCCACATTACCCTCAGGGACGATGCGGCGGTCGTTACCAAGAGCAAGGGAGATGGATTCCTGAAAAGAGTTGAGATCGCCCCAAAGAAGATAAAAAACTCGCTTGGCAGAACCAGGCGGGGCAGGACAAACAAGAAAACACGAAAAAGACCGCCGAGAATCTAGTTTTATAGTTTCTAGTTATCTGGTTTCTAGTTGTTTCGCTGGTATAATCGGATGATCTCATTAAATAGTTGATGAATCCACCAATAATTCGAGAGATATTTATTGCGATTAGCTAGACTATATCATCTTGGTAATAAACTTTACGCATCCCTCCCTTACTATCTACGACCTTCGAGCGCTTTTGCACCGCTGTTTGTAATGATCGAGCTTACTTACCGATGCAACATGCACTGCACCATGTGCCAGTTCTATCAGTACGAGTCGAGTAATGGCCAGAAAAAGCATGACAAAATGCGCGCCAATGAGATGACTTTGGAGCAGATAAAAGGAATTGTCGATCAGACGCCAGCAAATAGCGTAATCACCCTCACCGGCGGAGAGCCGATGCTGCGCAGCGATTTCATCGATATCGCAAGCTATGCTGCTGCTCGGCGTAAAATCCATCTCATCACAAATGGATTACTCCTAGGTGAGGATTCTGCATCGAAATTGCTTGAATTGGCACCTAAAAATGCCTTTGGCAAGGGGCTTGTCCTCCTGGAGGTCAGCATACACGGGATAAAGGAACATCATGACAGCATCTCAAGGCACAGGGGCGCATTCGATAAGGTGGTTGAAAACCTGCGCAGGTTGGCACAGACCAGGAAGAACAAGGCTATGAGGTATCCGCTCCTCGCCCTGAAGGTAGTCGTGCTGCCGGAGAACCTGGAGGATCTGCCCGAACTTCATAAACTTGCCGAGAGCCTGGAGCTCGATTTTTATAACCTCATGGCATACCAGCGCCTGGAAGCTCATAGCCAGAGGCTCCGCTTCGATGATCCCTCGGCAGATTCTCAAGTGGAACATAAGGTCAGCTTCGATGATCTCACCTTGCTCAAAAGGCAACTTAAGGCGGTAATAGAACGCGGCAAACATAGCAACACACAGGTTCGCTTCACACCCTTCAGCTTCACACCTCAGATCATGCAGGAATACTATGCCGGCAATATAGATGTTACAGCCTGCTATTGCATGGCGCCCTGGAGCAAGGTCTATGTCTCCGCTTATGGCGAGGTGTTTCTTTGTCCATTTTTCATGGCTGGCAATATCAAGGACATGTCTTTGATGGATGCCTGGCGCTCACCGAAGAGTGGCGGCTTCCGAGCTAAATTGAAGCAAGTCGGAGCATTCAAGGGCTGCCTGGGATGCTGCAACCTGGAGGTGCCTAAAAAAGCGATAATAAATCCTGAATAGGTTAGCGGCCAATAATCAAAAGGCTGAGGTAACCTGAGAGTTCCACCTGGATTGTCTCAAATAATCGAATTATCATCCCAGTTTGCATTTTCGAGCCATTATTGGGAAATAATTAGATGAATAGGGCATATAAACCACCCCTTCAAGCCAATATTCATAGGGGTAAAATTTGAGGATCCAAGTGCCACTGCCATTTTTAAAAACTCGATCTTGCAAATAGGAGCTTTGTCAAAAAAAGAATTAATGTTCCATGTGGAACATATGACTTAACTACTTGATATTTTAGGTGGTTTTTCTCCAAATCTACATTAACTGACTCAAGTTTCAGAGCCGATTTTAAGGGGTGCTAATTGCCCTATTACTTTAACTTATTGATATTAAAGAAGAAAATATTTGGAAAATATTTTAAGGATCCCGCGATCCGCTAAGCCAATTTACTAAGATAATTTGATTCAATTATTGTCAAGGTAACAGGATCCAATTGAGAACTCTTCAGAGGTGATCGCCTTATCCACCAGCATTATACATTTTATTCTCCTGCTTTGAACTGATCGCGATTTTGATGTATAAACAAGCTGCTTTTATTGCTGCAACCTAATGCTTAATATGAAAACTGGTTATCGATGAAGCTGATCAGGGTTATCATCCCCGTAACCGAGATACTGCTGCTGGCTATCTTCGGATACTCGCTAGTCATTCCCCTGAAAAACTGGGATATCTACTTTGGCTCATTCGTGATTGCGCTTTTTGCTTGTGTTGTTACTTACCTGGTTTACTTATTGGGAGCTTACCGCAAGTCGAGGAGCACTCCTAGCCCACTTGCTGTCTTTCCGTATAATCTCAATACCTTGTTTTTTGTTGCGGTCAGTTGTTGCTTGCTCATGCAAGCCTTCGAGTCGATCCCTCCCCAAAGCTCTGTGGAGTCGATGCCTAACCTTGCATTCCCTTTCCTTGTAATCAACACGGTGCTGGTGGTTCTCATCTTGAAGGCGAGGCACAAGTGCATTCCCGACCTTTGGATGGGGCTGGCCGTGCATCTTACATATACCTCGCTGGCTTATTGCATTGGCAACGAGATGCATTACCTGCGTTACAGCCTCAGTCATGGATTGACGCTGGTTCTTTTGCTCCTGTTTTTCAATGATATCCGATCCCAAAAGAGCATCGCCAAGCTATTGCGCAACCCGTTTACCATTCCGTTGCTGGCAGGTCTGGCAGTTATCACCATCTCCACCATCTTTTCTGCGTATCACTTCAATAGCTTGATGGAGTATCTCAAGTTCATCAATTACGGCATTACCTTCTTACTAATGCTGCATGTAGCCCAGCAACAAGGCGGTCTTCGTTTTTTATTGATGTTGATGATTAGCATTGCAATGGTTTTTTCCTTTTACTGTTTTGCCAAGATGTCCGAGTGCGTATTCAAGGGTGGCTGGCGTCTGGCGCTTATGATAAGGCTATGGGTGGCTAATATTCATCCCAATCCGATAGCTGCCTTTTTCGCTGCATTCATGCCACTCACCATAGCAGTACTTATGATCAGCCAAAGTCGCAGGCACCGAATGTTGATTGGCGTTTTGCTTCTTGCAGAGGGTTTCTTCCTGTTATTGACTTATAGCCGAAACGGCTGGTTATCAGCCCTTGTTGGTCTGGGAGTGATGTTGGTCGCTCGTTTGATCCATTTTTTCTCCACTGGCAAGCGGCTGCCTCGATATTACAAATACATCTTTATCGCAGGCATGGCGGCGATGCTCATTACCCTGTGCCTGTTCATCTTCATACCCAACCCGGTTGTCTATAAAGCCAAGGAGAGGCTGAAGAACCCTGGGGGGGTATGGAATCGTTTCATCTTCTGGAGAACCTCCATTTACACGGTATTGGACAACCCATTGACCGGGCTAGGGCTGCGCAACCACTACCTTATGGTCAATCATACAAGGGGTCCGCAACACAGCGAGTACGAGTGGTTGCGTGCCTGGCTTAGAGGCGGTGGCGGGGAGCTGGGAGCGCACTCGCATAACATCTTTTTGCAAATGGCGCAAGCCAATGGAATACCAGGACTTTTCATAACCCTATGGATATACCTGGTCATTATGAAATACGGCTTGAAGCGCTCATACTACTCGAAATCCGGCTCTGCATCATGGCTGGCGGCGGGGAGCTTCGCCGGACTTGCCGCGCTGATGTTTAACAATCTGCTCGACTACCCGTTCGGTTTTTCAGGCATGGCGCTTCTATTCGCAGCGCTTATGGTCGTTCTTTGCAGGGCTGAAGCTTATTATGGGCATGAAGCTGGCATGAAGCGCAAGGAGGCTCTCCACGGCGAGGCTGCCCCCCGGGAAGGAAACTATCAAAGGATCATCCCTGTTGCAGCCATCTTTATTGCTATTTTCAGTATCTTTATCATAGGCGCCTTTTGCATCTCTGCTCGCTATCGTTTTACCGGCGAGGAGCTGCGCAAGAAAGGCAAGGGGATCGAGGTGAGCCAAAGCCTGGAAAGAGCCATTGCAGTAAATCCTATCGATGCCGAGCTTTACCAGATGTTGGGTGATATCTACATTTATCAGAATCGCTTCCCGGATGCGCTTGCAGCTTACCAGAAGGCGGTCGCCCTGAAGCCGACCTTCCCGGCTTATGTGAGCGACCTGGGATACCTTTACTGGTGGTTCAATAGGTTGCCGGAGGCTATCGAGATGTTCACCGATGCGATCAAGTACGATCCTTACGGCATCTTTTACGAGGAGCACTACTCTGACCTGGCTTTGGCTTACTATGCGCAAGGAAAAGATGAGCAAGCTAGAGAGCTATTCATCCAGGGGATCGCGCTGGATCACGCGGCGGTTAACACCAGCTTCTGGAAGGTGATTAAAACTGGCAGCGGCTTGGAAGATATAATCATAGATCCCGCTTTTTTACGCTATCGCGACAACAAGACGGTTACCCCCAGCTTGCAGAAGGAGATACGATACAAGTTACATCAACAGAGCCATCCCCGCAAACAAGAACCATTCAGCAAGCAGAAGTTCTACACCCTGCATATATCCAAGAAGGATTATAAGCGGAGCCTGAAAATAGACCAGGTGCTTGAGGGGGTATACAATTTATATGAACAAGTAAAAACAAAAGACCAGTTGTCTGCTCGTGCGATTCTGATCAACCTGGTCAAGGCATACAAGAACCTTAACATGTACTCAAAGGCGCTGAGCGTGATGTCGCAAGCAAACCTGCCATTTTCCGCGCTATTGGATGTGGATCAGCTCAGCGTTGAGTACTACAAGCCACGCTTGCCCGGCGATACCTACCAGATGCTTGATATCCGACATAGGGTGCGCATCGAGGAAGCCTTCAACCAAACGATAAGGGAAAAGAAGGAGATTGAAAAGGACAGGGAAGCTATCAGGCAACAGATAGATGATATATTGAGCACAACCCCGGATTGGAGACAAAATCCAGGTAAGCTGCGCCAACTAGTGGAACTGTACCTCCAGGTCCAGGACAAGGATAGCGCGCTTGAAATGCTGCACAGGTTATTTGATACCGAGCATGTCAAGGTCGATGATTACTACCTTGCAGCCAACATCATGCTCGGCAAGCAACAATATCAAAAGGCGATCGACTATCTGCAAAAGGCTAATCAGCTTAATTCAAAGATCCCTGCCGTGCATAATAACCTGGGCAACTGTTTCGTGCAGCTCGGCGAGTATGACAAGGCAAGGGAGGCTTATATGAAGGCTATAGAGCTTAACAAATTCAATGCCCAGGCATACTACAACCTGGGTAACCTGTATTATGAACAGGGCAACCTTGAGCGAGCCTTCGAGTACTACAACAACTGCATAAATGTCGATACTAATTACTATTTCGCTTACTTCCAGATCGGTCTCATTCTGGAGCGTAACGAGCTTTGGTATAACGAGGCGCTTGCCGTCTGGGGAAAATTCTTATATCTAACTAAGGATGTTGTTGGCATGGATAACTATCGCAGGATCGCCTTGCAGCATGTTAAAGCACTGAAGGAAAAGGGAGCCGAGGTTGCACCGCAAAGCAGATTCAAATAAAGCCTATAGCTATAGATTGGCAATTGCCCTGTTAATCTTCGTAATCATCTTTGCTGGCTACCTGAAGACGATCATTCCGAGCTGTTATGTCGGCGATAGCGGTGAGCTAGCGGTAGTGCCGGAGGTTCTTACCGTGGCGCATCCTACTGGTTACCCGACATTTTCCATGCTTGGCAAGATCTTCATTCTGTTTCTCTTCAGTGGCAATATGGCATACAAGGTATCCATCTTTTGCGCACTGGCTACCGCGTATGCTGTTATGTTCCTGTTTTTTGCACTGGATAATCTCATTCCGTATCGACTAATAAGCGCCCTCGCTGCGATTGCATTCGGTTTCTCGCAGGTGATGTGGAGCCAGGCGGTGATCGTCGAGGTCTATCCTCTGAACGCCTTTTTCTTCTCCCTTATGTTCTGGCTATCAACGGTATGGGTAAAGCGCCGTACCTTGAGAATGCTCGTGCTTCTAAGTTTCATATACGGTATGAGCCTGACCAACCACATGACCATGATCCTCGCCTTACCCGGGTATCTTGTCTTTATTTGTTATGATGTCCTGCCCGGCTGGCAGCGCCTTAGGGAGTACATCAGATCGCTTCTCTTGTGGGAGCTTAGGCTGGTTATCCTGGGGTTAATCCTGCTTATCTATTTTGCTGGCTTTTTGCTCAATGTAAACTCCAGGCTCCCCTTTTCATTTGGACATCTGATGATACTATTACCCATATTATTTCTTGGTAACTTCCGCTACCTGCACAGCTTGTCTGGTGAGATCTTTAAGCATTTACGGGGCAATGGGAGATCCCTGGTCGGAGCCTCCACCGCTTTTATATTGGCTTTCTCCACCTACATTTTCCTTGCCATCAGGGCGCTGGATCTCAATTCACGAAATGCGATCTGCTCATTGTATTGGGGGGATCTAACCCAATTTCGAGAGTGGTTCGGTCATATTACCGGCGCCAAGTTTCAGACCCTCATGTTCACCCATCCCATAAAGATCCTCATGCAGAACCTCTGCAAGTTCTTGTATTTTGTGAATGTCCAATATACTCCCATAGGGTTCGTCATCCTGTTGATCGGATTTTTCTATCTTTACCAAAAGAATCGCAAGGTCTTCTGGTACACATTTTTGCTGTATTTCTTCAATTTCTGGTTCTGCGTGAACTACGAGATCATCGATATCGAGGTGTTTTACATCCCCACCTGGTTTATTTGCAGCGTGTGGCTGGGCTATGGCTTTGTGTTCTTGATCGGTTTTTGGAGCAAGGCGCTATACGCTGTCGGCTCCATATTTGAAAAAGGAGCATCTGAAAAAGTTACACAGCATCGGGGCGCCCTTATTTTCGTTATTTTGCTAGTGCTAATCTTTATTGCCAACTTCTATTATTGCGATCGCAGCAACTATTATCTCGCCCATGATTATGGCATGAATGTGTTCCACTCCATAAAAGGAAAGGCAACCCTGCTGACTCAGGGGTGGATCTCGCCGTATATACTAGGCTATCTGCAGGTAGCCAATCAAGCGAGGCCGGATGTAACCGTTATCATCGAGGGGAGGGGCAAGGTCTTAAAGAAGCTGACCGATGGCAGCTTCCAGCTCCCCGAGGGCTTCAAGGTATATACGACGGTACCACTAGAAATAATCGGACTTGACAAGTTCACCTCGCAGATAAGGGGCTTGGTTTACGAGCTGGGCAGGATCGATGAACAAGTGGTGCCCTACAAGGGATTCTGGGATACATTCCGCGAGAGAGACATTGAACTCGATGACATCAGGGTTTATAAGGATTATCAGTCTCGCTCGCTGCTCGCCAAGTTCCACTACCTGAAGGGAGAATTCCTTTGGGAACATGGGAAACACAAGGAAGCGATGCAGATGTACAACAAGGCAGCCCAGATCGCCCCGGGCAACAAACAGGTGCACAATAACCTTGCCTGCATATTCTTTAAGCGAGGATTGTTCGATGAAGCCAAAAGGGAGTGCTTAACAGCTCTTTCCATCGATCCCAACTTCCAGCAGGCGCGGCATAACCTGGGCAATATTCTATACAAGATGGGTAACTTCAACGAGGCACTGGCTCAGTTCGAGGTCAACACCAGGCGCGGATTCGCCCTTGATTTTTACCGGCCGGTAGTTGCCCAGATATACCTGAAACAGGGAGAATACAAAAAGGCGATCATCGAGTACAGGAATGCGCTCAAGTTGGAGCCAAAGTCGGTGGAACTGCACAATAACCTCGGTATCGCCTACCAGAAAGATCAGCAGTTCGAGGAGGCGCTCAAGGCGTTTCAAACCGCGCTACAGCTTAATCCCAACTATGCGCAGACATATAATAACATGGGCAATGTCTATGAGAGCCTCGGCGACTTCCAGAATGCTCAGAAATACTATGAAAGAGCGATCGAACTAAAGCCCGACCTGGCTGATGCATACAATAATCTCGGGATCCTGTATGGCAAACAGGGGAACCTGGAACGATCGGTCAAGATCCTCAAGCAGGCATTGAAGATCAAGCCGGATTATTACATCGCGCTGAATAACCTCGGCATTGCATACCTTCAGATGGGTAAATCACAACAAGCTATCAAAGCCTGGCAAGAGTCCCTCAAGATAGAGCCGGCACAAAAAAAGATCCTCGAATACATCCAAATTGCCCAACAAGAGCTTGCTCCATAGTTACCAATAGGCTAGGGAATATTCTTTTACCGACTTTGGTTAAAGATAGACGAAATCGTAAGATCGCTTTCACCAATGGATAAGGTAGATTGGGGTCGAATAAAAGACCTTGAAAGAAAAAGCGAACTGAAGTAAAAAAAGTTATGAAAGGAGTTCAAACGATATGGCTGGAAACATTATGGAAGTAAACAATGACAACTTTGAGAACGAGGTTCTTCAGTCTGATAAGCCAGTAGTGGTTGATTTTTGGGCACCCTGGTGCGGTCCATGCGTGATGCTAACCCCTATCTTCGAGGAACTGGAGCAGAAGTACGCTGGGAAGGTGAAGTTCGTTAAGATAAACACCGATAATAATAACTCCATTGCCACTAAGTTCATGATCAGGGCAATACCCACTGTCATGTTGTTTCACGAGGGAGCGGAAAAGGAAAGGCTTATCGGCTTGCAACCAAAACAGGTCTTCGAGCAAGCCATAGATAAGTACCTGTAAACATTGCTCAACAGATAATGGAGCCCGGGAGGTTCTTGACCAGGATCCCCGGGCTTAATAGTGCCGATTTAAAGCAGTGGTTGACAACTGGCTAATGTCAACATAATACTACAATTCTAGGGCAAACAGCATGATCATCACCGAACAAAAGCCTCTGGAGGAGATCCTTGGATACCTCGAGGATTACAAGCGGATTGCGATAATCGGCTGCGGCGAATGCGCTACCGTAGCCTTGTCCGGCGGTCAAAAAGAGGTCGAAGAGATGGCTTTGATTCTGACCCAAAACTCAAAGCAGGTAATCTATAAAGAGGTCATCTCGGTTGCCTGCCGGGTCAACAATATCAAGCGAGCCTTCAAGCGATCCCCCAAGATCCATGATGCTGATGCGATCTTGATCATGGCTTGCGGGGCCGGGGTGCAGGCGGTGCGCCAAGTGATAAATACTCCCATATACCCTGGACTCAACTCCCTGTTTCTAGCCAACGCGGTCAAGGCAGTGGAGTACGAGCAGAACTGCATCACCTGCGGGAATTGCATCCTGGGCATCACTGCCGGCGTCTGCCCGCGCACTCACTGCCCCAAGGGATTGCTCAACGGTCCCTGCGGGGGCATGGAGGATGGACGCTGCGAGATAGATCCGGCTATGGAATGCGCCTGGGCGGTTATCAATAGAAGGCTCAAGGAGATATACAATAAGAATCCAATAGAGCATATAATTCCGCCCATGGACTACTCAAAGAAGCTGCACCCTAGCAAGTACAAGATAGATGTCCAAGCCTACCGCGATAAAAAAAGGAAAGTCAGGCAAAAGGGTAAATTGAAGCGATGAGTAAGCCTGCCCTGAGACAAGCGCTGCAAGCAGGAGAGTTTGTCATAACCGCCGAGGTGGCTCCACCAAAGGGAACCGATGTATCGGCGATGATAGACAAGATAAGGCTCCTTGCCCCATTGGTAAACGCCATAAACATTACCGATAACCAGGCTTCCGTGATGCGCCTCGGCTCCCTAGGCGGTTGCAAGGTGGTGCTGGATCAGGGCGTGGATGCCGTCTTTCAGCTCTGCTGTCGCGACCGCAATCGACTAGCTTTGCAATCCGACCTGCTAAGCGCCCATACACTGGGCATAAAAAATGTTCTAGCCATAACCGGGGATTACATATCTTTAGGAGATCACCCCCAGGGAAAGCCGGTATTTGATATCGATTCCGTGCACCTTCTTCAGATCATATCCCGAATGAACAATGGCGAGGACATGATGGGGAATCGACTAAAAGGCGCACTCGAGCTATATCCAGGAAGCACCTTCAATCCCAATAGCACCCCTTCAGAGCTACAGCACATCAAACTACGCAAAAAGATCCAAGCCGGTGCCATGTTCTTCCAGACCCAGCCGATCTTCGATGTCGATGCTTTTTTAGAGTTCATCGAACCTTATCGAAAGCTACCGATCAAGATACTCGCCGGTGTCTTTCTGCTTCGCAGCAGCTCGATGATCCAGCGCATCAACCATAAGGTGCCCGGATTCTCCATACCCAAACAGATTGCTGATCAGATAACCAATGCCAGCGATCCCCTAGAGGCTGGGATCGATATAGCTGCAAGGGTCATTTGCGAGCTGAAAAACCATATCCAGGGCATCCATCTGATGGCGTTCCTTGCCGAGGAGCATATTCCTAGGATCCTAGCCAGGGCTGGACTCGCCTAGTTCATGTATTGCCAAAGCCCTTGCGGAATGCCTCCATCAATCGATCGAACTCATCCACGGAGTGAAATCTGATCTTTATCTCCCCCCCCTTGGGAAGCTCTCTAAGGCGAACCTTAGTGCGCATCAATCCAGAAAGCTCATCCTCAATGGTCTTGATATAGCTTCTTAGCTCCGGTGAAGGTTGTTTCCTTACCGGCTTGCGCTTAATCAGCTTGTCCAGGTCAGCTATGGACATGTTTTTCTTTACGATCCTGTTCGCCAGGTCGATCTGCCGTATCTCATCCTTGACCTCAAGCAGTTTTTTTGCCTGACTTACATTCAGTGAGCCATCAGCGATGAACTTGAGGATCATGGGTGGCAGTCTAAGCATCCGCAGGGTGTTGGTGATGGTCGCCCTGCTTTTACCCACCTTGGTTGCGATATCATTCTGGGTCATCTTGTACTCGGTATGCAGCACCCTATAAGCCTCGGCTTCCTCCAGCGGACTCAGGTCTTCTCGCTGCACATTCTCTATAAGTGCCAGTTGGAGCGCCTCCTGGTTATCGATATCCTTGATGATTGCAGGTATCTTTTGCACCCCCGCCATCTGGGCAGCCTTGACTCTGCGCTCACCGACTATGATCTCGTAATCGCCCTCGCTACGCTGGCGCACGATGATCGGCTGAATGACACCTTTTTCCCTTATCGAGTCGCTTAGCTCCTTGAGCTTCTGTTGGTCGAACGATTTTCGAGGCTGTTGTTTATTTGGCTTGAGAGCATCGGTTGCGATGAGATGGATCTCGCCTCTTGCCTCCAGCGCTTCAAGGTCGAGATCCTCCGGCAATAAGGCATCCAATCCCTTGCCCAGACCTTTTTTACTTTCAGCCATTATCAGGCTCCCTTCTTATGTCTGTTCAGTATCTCCTTGGCAAGCCTAAGATAGCTTTGTGCGCCAGGCGATTTTATATCATACAGCATTATCGGCTTATTATGGCTCGGCGCCTCGGATAGACGAACATTACGCGGGATAACAGTGCGAAAGACCTTATCCTTGAAGTGTTTCCTGATATCAGACTCCACCTGCCTGGATAGATTGGTTCTCTTGTCATACATGGTCAGCAGCACTCCCTCAAGGGCAAGCAGCGGATTGTAGCTTCGCCTTATCATCTTGAAGGTGCGCATCAGCGCGGTGATCCCCTCAAGCGCAAAGTACTCGCACTGCAACGGGATAAGCAGGCTGTTGCTGGCAGTCAAGGCGTTCAAGGTCAGCAATCCCAAGGACGGCGGGCAGTCGAGGATGATATAATCGAACCTTTCCTTCACCGATGCCAGGTGTCTTTGAAGCAGTCGTTCCTTGCCCTTTTGGCTTTTAAGCTCTGTCTCCGCGCCCACCAGGTCGATATTGGAGGGGATCATCATCAGGTTCTTTACCTGCGTAGCGCTTGTAATCTCTGCAATATCTTTCTGCCCTAAAAGAAGGTTGTACAGCGTATTGTTGCCGTTTAATGAGTAAAGCCCTAGGCTACTGGATGCGTTGCCCTGGTAATCGCAATCAACTAGGAGCGTCTTTTTCCCGGCAAGGGCGATTGATGCGGACAGGTTTACCGCGCTAGTGGTCTTCCCTACCCCGCCCTTCTGATTAGCGATGCAGATTATTCTTCCCATAATTTAAGACTAACCTAACACAACATGTTCCACAATTCAAGTCCCTTATTACAAGATACTGTGTATCTCGAATTATGAGTGCCCTGGTTCAGCTTAGCAGTTTTCCTATATTTATGATAATGATATGCCTTACCTATGACAAGCGTCAACACAAGATTTGCACGCAACATAATATATGTTTGTCTAGCCGTGGTTCCCTTTGTCTTCAATCCCATCGGATACAACACCTTCCGGCTCCCCAAGCAGGTTTTCGTTGATGTAGTGCTGCTTTTATTGGCATTGCTCTTATTATCCGATCTGGCAGGTGGAGTAAATTGGCTGAGAAGGCTGTATCCAGGAAGAAGATGGCTCATCGGATTTGGATTCTGTGCCATTTTATCTTGCCTGTTATCCAGTCATCCGCTGATGTCGCTGATAGCCCTTGTTCATGTAGGCTTATACATCATGTTGGTATTCATTGCAGCAGCGATCTTTAATACAAGACAGAGGCTGAAACTGGTGTGGATATACCTGGCTACAGCAGCTCTCATGTCCCTGTACGCCTTGTTTCAGTATCATGGGATCGATCCCTTATTTACGGCACGAAGAGCGCAATATACCGAGAGATGGCTGGCTGCCGGCTTCGTTGGGCAGCCGACCTTGATGGGAGGCTATCTCTCCATGGCGCCATTTTTGGCTCTGGGAGTCATGTTTTATCATCGAGACAAGTTAACCAGGGTCATCTCTGCGCTTGCTCTCAGCCTATCGGTGCTGGGCATTTTTTTATCTCACACCCGGGCGGTGATCCTGGCGCTGGTTACCGGGATACCTATCTTTATTTTAGTTGGTCTCAGGTTCATCAGCATAAAATTTAGGATCACGATCACCGCCGGAGCATTGATCTTGATATTATTGCTTATTTTGATATTTGCCCCCACTTTGGCTGAGAAGTTCGCTATCTTCTTCAGTCAATACCAGATGGACACCTCTGGGCCGCGGTTCTTCTACTGGGCGGTAGCGATATCCATGATCGCTGATAATCCTTTACTCGGAATCGGTCCCGGAGGCTTTCGCCTTGAGTATTACGATTATGCCCCAAAGGTGTTGCAGTGGGATATTGGCTTTATCAAGCACTATTCGGGGGTGCTGGTAAGGGAGGCGCATAACGAGTATCTACAACTTGCAGCCGAGGTCGGTCTTCCGGGGATCTTATGTTTATTGATCTGGCTTTATGTATTACTGAAGAAAGCCATTGCTGGACACAACAATCTTAAATCAAATGCTGACAAGGCGCTGCAGCTAGGCATCATCCTGGCTGTAGGAGCGGTCTTTTTCGATGCGATATTCAGCTTCCCGTTTCAGCTTGCGGTCTCTTCATTTCCGGCAACATTGTTCATCGGCATCGCAGCCGGTATTGACATTAACAATAATGACACAACAAAACCAGCCGCAGATCTCCCCGATTTTGGCTCTACAAAGTCGGGACAAGGACCCAAGAAAGAAGCCTCACGCAAAGTCGCAAAGACGCAAAGATCGCAAAGAAATATAGCGTAATCCGAGCGGTGAGCGTGAGCGAGCGGTCATTCAAACCTAGCCACGAAGTGGGGCGAGGTGCGTAATAGGCTTGGGGGCGTGAGATGTGGGGTAGGAAGGAAAAGACCCTCTCCCTAACCCTCTCCAAGAGGACTTTATCTCACCTCAGCGTATGAAAGTAGAGGCAGACACGGGCATCTGCCCATTAACGAGCAAACACCTATGTTCGCCCATACTTTCAAGATAATGACATGGGGGGACCTGGCGGCGATGTGCATCCAAGGTGCCTGCTTTTGAAATTTATCGGTTTTGTTGACATAATTATTTAGGTTTGAAACAAAAAATATAGATAGCAGGGTAAAATTAGGATGCAGGAACAAAGGGAACTCTTCGAGGATTTGCTGGCAAGAATACAAAAGATGGGAGACTATCTTTGACCCGCTCAAGGCAAAAACGAGGATCGAGGAAATTGATAATATGCTGGGGCAGCCAGGGACCTGGAGCAACCAGGACCTGGTAAAAAAGCTCTCCAAGGAACGATCATCCCTTCAAGATAAAATAGAAACATTCCGAGAGCTACACCAAAAAGCCGAGGATATCGAGGTCTTCATGGAACTGTACGAGCAGGATCACTCGGTGCTGGCAGATATCAAAAATGAGATCTCCATGTTGAAGGCTCTGGTGGATCAGCTTGAGGTACAGATGTATCTTGGTCAGGAGAACGATGACAAGGACGCCATCATCGAGATCCACGCCGGGGCTGGAGGTGTCGATGCCCAGGACTGGGCTGAGATGCTGGCTCGCATGTACTTTCGCTGGGCAGATCGCCTTCAATTGACCTGGCAGGAGCTGGATCGCACCGCCGGCGAGGAGGCGGGTATCAAGGGCATAACCGCCTCGGTGAGGGGAGAGCATGCCTATGGGCTGCTCAAGTGCGAAAAAGGCGTGCATCGCCTGGTGCGCATCTCACCTTTTGATGCCAATGCCAGGAGGCATACATCATTCGCTTCGGTGGATGTAACCCCGGATATAGAAGAGGATATCGAAATAGAAATACGAAACGAGGATCTGCGCATAGATACCTTTCGCTCCTCAGGGCACGGGGGTCAGCATGTAAATGTAACCGACTCGGCGGTGCGCATCACCCATATCCCGACCGGTATCGTGGTCAGTTGCCAGAACGAGCGCTCGCAGCATAAAAACAAAGCCTGGGCGCTCAAGATTCTAAAGATTAAGCTACACCAGAGGGAGCTGGAGATGAGGCAAAAGGAAAAGGAGGCTCAGGAGGCACAAAAAAGGGAGATCGCATGGGGAAGCCAGATACGATCTTATGTGCTCCAGCCATACCAGATGGTCAAGGATCATCGCACCGGCTTGGAGATAGGTAACATAAACGCGGTGTTGGACGGGGATCTCGATATGCTCATCACCGAATCACTGCGCAAGGGATTATGCAGATGAACCTTGGATTCATAATCCAGCGCTTCGGCGAGGATGTTACCGGCGGTGCGGAGCTGCACTGCCGGCTATTAACACAAAGGCTCAAAGAGCAGCACAAGATCGATATCTTGACCACCTGCGCCAAGGATTACCAGACATGGAATAATCACTATGCCCAGGGGGAGCAGGAGCTTAATGGCATCACCATCCGCAGATTCAAAAACACCCAGCCCAGGAACAAGCTCGCCTTCGACAGCTATTCCACCTGGCTGTACAATAATCCACATACATTAGCGCACGAGCTAGCCTGGATGGATCTGCAGGGTCCGGTTTCGCCGAGCCTGATAAGATATTTGCAGGAAAATCACCAGCGCTATGACAAGCTGATATTCTATACCTACCTGTATCCCACAAGCTATTATGGACTGCATGTCTGTCCGCAAAAGAGCCTGCTGGTACCCTGCACCCACGATGAGCCACCCATATATCTCGATATCTTCAAGCAGGTCTTCCACCTTCCAAGGGGGATATATTACCTGACGCCCTGGGAAAGGGAATTCACCGAGCATCTCTTCGGGATAGGGCATATACCTTCCGCCGTCCTCGGCATCGGCGTTAAGCCCCCTGATGATATTAGCCTTGATGAGTTCCGGGCAAGGCATGATCTGTCAAGCCGGTACCTGTTGTACGCTGGCAGGCTCGATGAAGGCAAGGGTGTCGGCGATTTGATACGTTATTTTCTTGGATCCAAAAAAGAGCTTGCACTCGATATAGACCTTGTACTTATCGGCTCCCTTTCAATGAGCATCCCCAAGTGCGATGATATAAAGTACCTTGGCATGGTTTCCGAGCACGAAAAGTGGCAGGCAATAGCCGGGGCAAGGGCGATTATTGTTCCTTCCGCCTATGAGAGCCTGTCTATCCTGCTAATCGAGGCGATGTCATTGGGGGTGCCGGTTCTGGTAAACGGAGCCAGCAAGGTGCTGGTTGGGCATTGCACTAAAAGTAACGCCGGGCTTTGGTATTCCGATTATTCCGAGTTCAAGGCTGCCTTATCTTTACTTTTGAATGATGGTAATTTATATAGTGGACTCTCTGAAAACGGCATGAAATATGCAAGGGATAACTTCGTGTGGGAAAAGGTAATAGGGTCGTTCAATAGGCTGCTGGAGAATACGCCATGAAGATCGGCATTATCTCGGATACGCATATTTCCGAAAAATCCAAAGATTTGCCGGAGTCGGTGCTGTTGCAGTTCACCAATGCAAAGATGATACTCCATGCCGGGGACCATGTTCATCAGCGGGTGATCGATCAGCTCATGGAGGTGGCGCCGGTGATCTCGGTGCGCGGCAATATGGATAACGGAGCCTTTGCAGAGAACCTGCCAGTTAAAAAGGTCATCACCGTCGGCGGGTTTAATATCGGCTTGATTCACGGCTGGGGATCACCGATAAACTTGAGCAAGCGGGTGCTATCCGCCTTTGATGATGAGCAGCTCGATTGCATAATCTTCGGACACTCCCATATCCCGGTGATAAAAAAGGTCAACCGCGTGCTATTGGTGAACCCCGGCAGCCCTACCGACAAGCTCTTTGCGCCTTATAGATCGGTTGGAACTCTAAAGTTGGAGCTGGAAATAAAGGCGGAGATCATCAAGCTGTCCGGATGATGGGGTGAAGGTAAGGCTTATACTCAGCGCTCTTGTTGTACTCGTGGTGATAGCCTTTATTGCCTGCAATTATGCCCATTCCGCGCCGCTTGAGTACATCGATATCACGCCTAAACCGAGGCTGGATAAGCAATCAACGAGCAATAACAGCATCATTGAAAACCTGAGTTGGATACTCTCCAGGGAGTCTCCCCACCTTCAAAAGAGGCTCAATCGAGATCGCCTGCTCATTACCCTGCCGATTATCATTATCATCGGATTTCTTTTCAGGCGAAACAGGGGCATTACTAAAGTGCTGGGAGCTGCCTTTGAGGCTATAAAATCCACTCCCCGGCGCCGATTCTTATGGTGGATATTCCTCCTTTCGCTGCTGGAGTACTTACTGGCTGCACACCTAGTATTTCATCGCCTCCCCCATACGCCGGACGAGGTGGTCTATTACATCCAAGGAAGCATGTTCGCAGGTGGTTTGCTCAAGATCCCGGCACCGCAGCCCTGGGATGCCTTCAAGGTCATGCACCTGGTCAATCTCGATGGCATGGTCTTCTCCAGGTTCCACCCCGGGCATCCGATGCTATTGGCAGTAGGCTTCCTGGTCGGCTTGCCCTGGCTGATAGTGCCATTATGTTCTGCGTTAGATAGCGTGCTTGTGGTCAAGATAGCCTATTTGTTATATGGTGATGAGATAATACCTCGACTGGCAGGGATTCTTTGCCTGCTCTCTCCTTATGTCGTAATTCATAGCTCCTCGTATCTTTCCCACGCGCCAACTGCATTTTTTTTATTAGCATTTGTGTATAGCTCGCTTCGTGCAATAGAGAGTCTGCGAGTCCGCTATGCTTTGGCTGCTGGGATTACACTCGGTCTAGCCTTTACATCTCGTCCATTGACCGCGGTGGGTATCTCGCTGCCTATAGTGGTTTACTTTCTCGTGCAGGCTGTTGTAAGGCTAAGGTGGGCTTTTATAAAAAATGGCTTTTTGATCGCATTGCCAGTCATCTTGTTTGTTATGCTCTATGGCTTTTACAATTATCAGCTCACCGGCGATCCTTATAAGCTGGCATTCAATGTCGATTTTCCACAGGATAAGTTAGGTTTTGACTCGCAGCCACGCCATTTCGGAGCATTTTCCCCTCAAGGGGGGCAAGTCGGATTCAAGGGGCACAGCCCGGCAAGGGCAATATGCAATCTTTTGGTCAACCTGGTCGGATTGTCGATGCAGTTGTTCGGATTTCCCTTCATATCATTAGCCTTAGTTCCCTTTGGATTATTTCTTCCTGGCAGGATAAAGCAGGGATTGTATCTGTTGAGTTTCTTTCTCGGACTAGTAATCGCTTATAGTCTATACTGGGATCACAGCGCCATGTCGTTCTTCGGCGCACGGTATTACTACAGCGGATTCTTTGTGCTTATCATCCTGAGCGCAGCCGGAATGGTCAATCTGTCGAGGCTTTTTTCAAAAAGAGCCGACCTGGTAGCCATCATCGTTGTTCTTCTTTTCTTCGAGAGCATGTTTACCTATGACTTATTATACCTTACTGCACATCGCATCCGCAGCCGGTTTCATGCACAGGTCTCCATTATTGCTAGAAACCTTCCCCCGGGTAAGAAACTAATCTTCTGCGATCATTATGAGTCAGCAGCCTCTTACCTGAACGCGCCAACCTTCGACGGCGAGGTTCTCTATTCAAAGAATAGAGGCAAAGCCGAAAATATACAGACAACCAGCCTTTATCCAGATAGATCATCCTATTTGATAACAGTGGTAGATAGCGAATCGGAACATGCCAACAGGTTAGGGACCATCCTTATCCGACGATATATTCCATCTATTGAACCATATCAGGGAAAGGTTATTAAGTATAAGGTCTTAGTTCCCGACAAGATCGGGGTATTCGCTCCTTTGGGGCTTTGAGAGCATAACCGCCCTCACTCCTCACGACTATAATCCCCTGATTTTCCTCCCGTCTTGGATAAAAGGCGCAGCGAGTTTATCTGCATCCCCTTTTCCATGTACTTGCACATATCATAGATAATAAGCGCTGCCGTTGATGCTCCAACCAGCGCCTCCATCTCGTAGCCGGTCTTGGCTTCTCCGCTTACCGACACCAGGCAGCCGATGCTCGCTCTCTCTTTTATGATATTGAACTCCACTGATGCGTTATCTATGGGCACCGGGTGGCAGTGCGGGATCAAGGTCGGGGTCCTTTTGATGGCTAGAAGCGCCCCTGTGCTTGCAGACTGAAGCACATCACCCTTCTTTACTCTTCCATTTATTATCTCAAGCAATGTATCCTCTGACATGCTAATAATAGCCTCGGCGACCGCGGTTCTCTTCGAGGGGGTTTTATCAGAGATATCGATCATTTTGCTCATCGCATTCTCCTTACATTATCTATCTGTTTCTTAAGGCTCTCTATATCATCATTATAACCAAAGCGCGCTTCCTCGTACGCATCGGTTATGCCCCAGACCGCCCTTCCAAGCTCTTTGTTCTCGGCTTGTATCCTTTTGGCTAGCTCGCGGGCGGTCTCCCAGGGGTGTTTATTGTAACCCCTGGCAGCTAATAATTTGAGTGCCCTCAAGTATAACCGCTGAACCGGGGTCAGCCTTCTCTTGGAGACGAGCATAAGCTGCATTCTTTGGATCGCTATTGCCAGCAAGCCTGCTCGATAAAGAAGCCCTGCGATAATCGCCAGCATCAATAAGACAAAGGCTATTGCTGCCATAGGCGGGTTTTTCCTGGCTAATCCGAGGATGCTGCCTGGGAGGCTCTTTATATGCTCGAAAGCTACCTTTGCTCCATGAGCCACTGCCTCGAAGATGCGTCTTTGGGTAGATGCGCGATAGTCGATGATGAAGCGCCTCCATATAAAGTGCGCCTTATCTAAAAACATGGCGTATCGGTCTTGGAAATTCATCTCCATCAGCCCGCCTGGTGTGGGATCTTGGATGTTCCATCCATAGCCGGGGAAATATACCTCGACCCAGGCGTGGGCATCCTTCTGGCGCACCAGGTAGTAGCGACCCAGATTGTTGAACATCCCCTCTCGGAAACCTACTCCAATGCGACACGGAATATCGATGGTGCGAAGCATAAGGCACATAGCCGAGGCGAACCAGGAGCAGTAGCCCCGTTTACCTTCCAGTATGAAGTATTCGACATCCTTTCCGACCAGCTCTGGCACTTCCAGCGAGTGCTCATAGTTTTCCAGGAACCACATGCGGATTGCCGCTGCCTTGTCATAGCGGTTGTCAAAAGGACGGGTGATATCCAGCGCGAACTGCCTGATCTTGGGATAATCTTTAGGCAATTGCAGATAGATGCGCCTTATATATTCGGGATCTTGGTCGCTGGCTTTTATCAGAATCTGTCTTCTCGACTCATAAGGGGCAGAGTAAACCGTGTACTCGGTGCCAGCTTTGATATCTTCAGAGACCGTTATCCCTTTAGTCTGGCTGACCAGGACTGACTTTATTCTTGGCATCCCGGAAAGCAGCATCGGCTGATAGGCGGCGAAGAGATCCTTTCCTCCCTCGGTGAACAATGTGTACTCCTGGACGAAGAAATCCTGTGTCAAGTCAACATCGCCGCGTAGATATATGAGATTGCCTCTGCGATAATGTTCGTATTTCTCAGTGTAATCTCTCCATCCATGGCCGGTAAAGTAGTCCAGTCCACCCCCGCGCCAGTATTGCGGTCTGTCAGCCTTGACGCGCATAATCACCTGCGAGCTGCTCAATAGCGATGATATGTCCCCCAGATCGAGCCTGGTGGTGAAGCCGACCATACCCGGAGCCGGGACTACTCCCTCGATGAAGCTCTGCGTGGTCAACCGGGGAGTGAACACAAAGACTAATGCTATCAATACAAGCATTCCGCCTGCCAAGAACAGAAAACTGGTCGCCTTGCCGCGCTTGGGAAAGCTAACCGTGGCATCGACCGCCCTGGTATTTATCAAGCCCATCAAAGTAACCAGCAGGTAAGCTAAAAAAAGGGGCGCAAACCACAAACCCTGCGTCGCCGAGGCGGTAATGGAGATATTGAAAAAGCCTAGCATTAAAGCTAGATGCAGCTCTTTCATGGTCGGTTTGCGAAACAGGACTGCTATGGTCATTAGGTTCAAGGCATGAACCATGGCGAAGAAGATTCCCTTCTCACTAAAGGTCGCATCGAGAATGAAGATGAGAACAACTGCCGCGCCAACCAGCTTCTCCTTATCGGGAACGATAACCACCCGAAGCTCCCTGAGAAGCCATAATAGCAGGACAAATAAGACCAGGGGGATGTAGTTTTCCTCGATGCGACTGGAGCCATAAACAGTGAGCGCACAGCCGATATCGATAAGCAGCGATCGTCTTATACTAGTCTTGAGAATGGAATCGGTAGTCCTTGGATGATTACTCATTATTTAATACCTATTTTTATGGCTCCAGCAAACAATTTACCGATAATCCAAGCGGATCTCAAGAGATTTTCAAATGAGATGAAGACCACTTGACATCGATGAGAACAAATAGGATATATGTAAATATATCCTTTATAATGCCAGTTTAATGAGTACTACAATCGATAGAAGCTGTTTAGCCCTGTGGCTGCTATTGCTACTTTTTTATTAGCAGCCTCTGCGCAGGGTTCACACTGGCAACTGATGCCCTCCGGCACCTGTCATTCGCTCTTCGCCATCAGCGCGGTCAATCCTCAACTCATCTATGCAGCCGGCAGCGGCGGTGTAGTGGTCAAGTATAATGGCGATTCTTGGACAAAGATACTAGATCTCCCCATCGGGCAGCAGATCGAGGACATCCTCGCATTTGCCGAGGACAACCTGTGGAGCGGGACGGGCGAGCCTGCACCGCCGTGCCATACCGGGCGCTGGGGGGCTTGGATGGCAGATCTCGCCTTCGACTATCTCAAGCAGGCACCAAACCTGAACCCCGATTTCAAGCAGGTGGTAAACTGGGGATCCTGCGGCGGTGCCAGCGGGGCGGTATTCTATTCGCACACCAGGGATTTCATCGATGTTTTGGCGCTCGACTCGCTGCCCGCGGATCTGACCACTGCCGGTCTGGTCGGTCTTTATATCATGCCGCCAACCGAGGACCTGATTGGTGGTGCGCCCTGGGATAATCCTCAAGAATGGCTCAGGTTCGACCTGTACAATAACATCGTGAACCAGGGCTTCAGGAAGGATGTGGTCTGGATAGCGAGCCAGCGCGACCGCGTATCCCCATTCGCATCGCATGAAAGGTATCACCAGGCGCTGCTCGATCCCATGTATTACGACCAGGTGATCAACCGAAGCGTCATCGTTGATGTAAACCATGACGGCAAGTGGAACCTGGGGCACGGGCAGAGCTTCAACATCACCTACTGCCACTTTCTTAACCTGTATTTCTTCGAGGGTTGGCGGTTTTGGATACTGGAGGGCGAGCGCAGCCGCGGGGGCATTGTTATCGGCAGTAGGCCATCCAACGACAACGGCACTACAACTGAGAACACCGATGATATGTCTCAGGATGCCTACTGGGAGGCGCAGCCATCAGACGGCAACGGCATTATGTACAACTCCGGCGACATCGATTACCTTGAGCAAGGGATGCGCTACCAGGCGGTCTTCTGGTTCTTTAACCAGGGCTTGAGCGGCTCCGACATGGCGACCATCAAGATCCTGGCGGGGAACAACCCGGAGCCGATCGCGCAGCGGAGCTTCTCACATTCTTCTGTGCTGCTAAGGATGAAGGTTGTGGCGGTCAGCTTCATAAAGGATTTCACCGAGCCGGACAGGATCATGGTGCACTATCATGGAGTAAACAAGTGCGGGCTTGATGCCCTGGTCATCGTAGAGCACCCCGATGGCGCCTGGAATACTGAAATGATCATCAACCGGTATTAGGGTACAGTTTGAAAGTGCCAATGTCAGATCATCTTGGAGTGTCATCTATACTATTCGGGTCATACAATAAAATATCAAACATGAGATCAAGTCTGGACATTTGCTATATGCTAGGGAAGCTGCTCCAGCCTACCCAGGTTGCCGAGGCGATCGTAGAAGCTACTATTTTTTCTTTTTTTGAATCTTGATTTTCTTTGCTTTCTTTTCCCTTTTCCTGCCCAATATCATTTCCAGGACTATAAGAATGATCCCAAGACCACTTAATGCGAACCTCAGGGGACCTAGTATCACACCGTATCGATAGGAGATAATAGTTATCGCAAGCGAAAAGATAAGTCCATAGGATAATCCAAAGAATGCGGGGCTTTGAGCGTTAACTACATGATCATAATAGACCTTTTGGTTGATCATCCTTGACTTTTGATGCTCGAATTTTTCCTTGACATAAACCTCAGCATCGTTCTCTCTACCAACCTGCTTTGCCTCCATGTATAGCTTGAACAGCTTCCGGGCAGCATCATGAGAGAATCTGCTATGTTTATGTGCCAATTTGTTTCGCCGGCGGATCTCAGTGAACAGGAAATGGTCGATCTCGCGTGGTCTCTTGCCTTCCAGTATGCGATGAAAGTCGCGGGTAACGAATTCAATATCATCGATGAGCTTCTCGTAATTCTTCCTTGCTCTGGTGGCTAGACGCGCGTTGACCCACAAACGAACAAACATCAGGACAAAAGAGATGATCCCAAGCAGAAACAGGTTCCAGGTTACGAACTCAATTACCATTTGCATGATCTATTACTCCCCACTATTCCTATTAGATAAATCATATCATATATAGTTTTCACAATCTTTTCAATTTCAAGAATGTCTTTCTTAATCCCGCGTTTGAGGTAAACAGTTTGATGGTCGCCGGCAATCGTTTTGGGTGGAAGTAGAATGAGAAGAAAGCCTTCTTTTTCAGATAAGACAGCATCCGTGGTGATAGCACCGATGGATGATGATAGACCGAGGTCTTATAATAATCGAAGTCCTTGAGTTCCCTGGCGATGAATTTCTTCGATATCTCGTAAAGATGCGTGTGATATAAGGGAGTGGTGATGCTGAAAGATGCATCGTCGATATCTAGTCCGGTGGCATAGGAGATGGTGTGATTTATCTCCCTTTTTGTCTCGGTGGGAGCGCCGAGCATAAAGAATCCCTGCACCTTGAGTTTCAGACGCTTGCAGATCTCCACGCTTCTCTCTATATCGGACAGGGTTATTCCCTTGTAGTAGATCTCATCTAGCACCCTTTGTGAGCCTGATTCCATACCGATTGCCACCTTGGAAAGACCTGACTCCTTCATCCGCGTAAATAGCTGCTCATCGACCAGGTCAGCACGAGCATTGCAGCTCCATACTAGGCGCCTGGGGAGCGTGTCGAGCATGTCGCATACCTGATAGATCCAGTCCTTGTTCACCGTGAAGGTATCATCCTGGAAGGCAAAGGCGTTAATATCGAAGCGATCTATGAGGTATTCAAGCTCCTTTTTTATTGACCCAGGCTCCCTTAACCTGAGCTTCTTGCCGAATATCTTGTTCAGTGTCGGCTGGCAAAACGAGCAATTGAAGGGACAGCCCCGCGAGGCAATGACAGTTGTTCCTCGTAAATTGAGCGATATGCAGTCCAACTGGAACCAATTGTTGAAGTAATCCTGCATCGGAAAAAGCTCCCAGGCTGGCAGCGGTAACTGCGACAAGTCCGAAATTACCGGAGCTGGAGGGTTGGATATTATCTGGTTGCCTTTTCTATATGTGATCCCCTTAATATTCTCAAAATCAATATCGTTCTCGATAATATCGGAGATAATTTCCTCTCCTTCACCAATAGCTACCGCATCTACCGCCGGCTCGGACAAGGTCTCATGCGGCGCTATGGTAGGGTGCGGTCCGCCGAGCAGAACCTTGCTGCCAGGCAGGATAACCTTTATCAACTTGGCGACTTGCAGGGCATCGGTTAGCATGGTGGTCATCAGTGAGATGCCGACTAGATCGGGTTTGAACTCTTCCAATCTTTGCTTTATAATTTCGTGTGGGCGTTTATAAAAGGTTGTATCGAGCACCAGTGGCGGCTTGCCTAGTTTCTGATAGGAAATCCTGCTCAGCAGAGCCATACCCACCGGCGGATCGCCAGAGGGATACTTCAGCCTGGGGAATATAAATGCTATCTTCATCGAGGGATCTTTAATCCAAATATACACGATTTTCAACCTTGATAGCATCTTAGCCTTTTTTAAAAAATGGTTTGTTGATAGCAATATTCTAAATGAAGCATAAATTATTGGGCTTTAAAATATCATTGAAGTAAATAGTTATTGTTAGGCAAACTTTCTGATTTATAAGGATATCCCTGCAATATGGAAATTTTATGGTATATTTGATTTAATAAGAAAGATACATTGCATTTTGCTTGACATTGACAAAAGATTATAATACCTTATATTTAAGATGAAAATGGATAGGTTTTCTATACATAAATATCAACAGGATTAATTACTCAACTAGGAGGTATTGATGACATTCGAGGAGTTCACAAAGATCAGAAGATCCTTTGAACCAAGAGCTTCTATCCGCTCCAACGGGCAAATAGGCATCAATAGTGCCTGCGTCAAGAAACATGGTCTTGACCAGTACAAGTACGCAGTGCTTATGTATGACCGAGAAAAGGATCTGATCGGGATCTACCTTAGCAACGAGAAGAAGAAGAATAGCTATCGGATACAGAATATACAGGGAAGCCTTTCCATCCACGGCAAGTCTTTCATCTACTACTATGAGATCGCCAACCGGGTGATTAAAAAGAAGTTCCCTGTGGAGTACGACGAGAAGAAGTCAATGATAATTATCCCGATCGGCAAGCCCCTAAAGTAGCTTACCGAAAAGGATATAAGACAAAAACTTGATTAAGGCTGCATACTGATCAAGCTGCTATTTCCTCTATACTCCTCTCTTTTAGCGCAGCATGATCAATCCAGTAATATACGAGCATCGACCGCCAATCCACCTTTTCCCTGACTGTATGACAAGTAGGGATTGATCTCCGCTTCTGTTATCTGGGGATGGTTCTTTAACAACCAAGAGAGCCGAGCCATAGTTTCGGCTATTGATGCCTTGTCCCTCGCCTTTTTATCCCGGAAGTCCTCCATCAACCTGGCGCTACGCAGACCCTCCAGTAAATGCCGGCTGTATTCCTCTGAAAGTGGTGCTATGCCATAAGCAACATCCTTTAGCGCCTCCACGAAGATCCCCCCCATGCCGACCATGACCACGGGACCGAAGTAGGGATCGCGTTTGGATCCGATTATCAGCTCCAGGCTGTCGCTACCAGCCATCTCCTGGAGGAGTAAGCCATCAAAGGCATCATCGTTTCCATTTCTTGGGATGGTTCGTTGCATCTCATCCCAGAAATCAAGCGCTTCATCCAGGCTATGAACCCCCAGCTTCACCCCTTTGACCTCGGTCTTGTGAATCAGTTTCCTTGAGACCAACTTCAAGGCAAGCGGTGGCACGAGCCTTGACATGCAGCGCTCAACCTGATCCCTGGTTTGGGCATACTCATAGCTTGGAAACTGGATGCCGTAAGCCTCGAAGATGCGTATCGAATCTACAAGGTTCGGTTGCAAGTTATTCTCAACAAGCTCATCGAGGATCGCATTGGCTGCCTTTATATCAATAGAATAATCGACTGGATTTGCCTTGAGGAGCATCCTCTTTGCAACTCCCGCATCGTAGATATGCTTGATCGCCAGGATGGCTGCCTCAGTATCGTCGAAGATGGGAAAGGGTATCTTCTGCGCAATGGAATGATAATCGCGAACAAAAGGGATAAGTCCGACCACGATGGGCAGGTCATAGCGCTCCAGCATAACTTTTACCGCTGTCTCGTCTAAAAACTCCGACTCCCACTCTGGCTCGCTGTTGTACGATATCATGTACAAAATCAGGTCGAATACCCCGCATTTAACTGATTCATGAAGGATCTTGGTGTACATGCGGGGTATGAAGAGAGTGCCTAGGTCCATTGGATTATCGAGGTGCAGGATATCAGCCATCATGCTTTTCGAGGCTATCTTTTTTATATGCTCTGGAAAGCGGGGCATCTCGAAGCCTATTTTCTTGATAAAATCGGTGGCTATGACCGCATGTCCACCGGAACGAGAGATAATTCCCACCTTCTTACCATTGAACTTGGGCAGCAGCGATAGCTTGACCATATCGAAGACCTCCCTGAGGTCGTAAGCCCGAAGCACGCCGTACTGCCTGAGCGCTGCGCTGAATATGTCATCGTCGTTGGAGACGGCTGCGGTATGCGAACGCGCCATAGTTGAGGTTTCAGGGAAGCAGTTTGCCTTCTGGATAATGATCTGCTTGTCGGTGGATGCCGCAAGCTCAAGGAACTCCTCGCCTCTTTCTATGCTCTCCAGGTACATAACGATGACCTTTGTACCCTCATCATCGATGAAATAGCGCAGCAGATCCACCTCATCGACATCGAGCTTATTCCCTACGCTGGCGAACTTGTTGATGCCGACATTATTGTTGTGCAAGCCCTGTACATAGCAAAGCCCAACGCCCCCGCTCTGTGCTATGATAGACACGCCACCCAATGGTGGACGCCAGAGGACAACGAAAGGCGTAACCAAGCCGTTCTCGTTGTTTACCACCCCAAGGCAATTGGGACCGATGATCCGCATCCGGTTGTCCCTGGCTATTTGTAAGATCCGGTCTTCCAGCGCCTTGCTTTTTTCCGAATACTCGCCGAAGCCGCCGGTAGCTATATGAACCGCCTTGACTCCCGCCTGGGCGCATAATTCCATTGTATCAGGCACTATCTTGGCAGGGGTCATTATGGTGGCAAAGTCAATAGGTTGTGGGAGACTGAGGATGTTCGTATGTATATGATAGCCATAAACCTCCCCCTCTTCTCTGCCCACTGCGAAAACCTTGCCCTTGAAATTGTAATCCTTGAGGTTGCGAAGTACTATCCGCGCCAGGTTATCTTCACGCTCCGATGCTCCGATGATGGCTATGCTCTGCGGGTAAAACAGCTTATCCAGACTCAACTTTGAAGCTCCTTGCTTGATGGTTCATCGAGTTGAAACATACCAGGAAACAGTTGTATCTTCAAAAGTTGAACTTGAATGAACAATTATTTATAGTTGGGAGAGGGAATATCCACGGATGACACAGGTGAGCACAGGTGAATAATGACCAAGGCTGATCTCGGGAAGGGATACATACATGTCTATACCGGCGATGGAAAGGGCAAGACCACCGCTGCCCTGGGGCTTGCGCTAAGGGCTGCCGGGCATGGGCTGCGCAGCTTCATCATGCACTTTATGAAGGGAAACCTCGAATATGGTGAACTTACTGCCCAAAAATACCTGCCCGGACTGATAATTGTCCTCCAGGGAGGCAGGGAAACCTTCGTAAGTAAGGATAACCCGGATGCCGAGGATATCCGCCTTGCTCAACAAGCATTTGATAGCTGCAAACAAGCCATGGCAAGCGGAGAGTACGATATTGTCGTGCTCGACGAGATAAATGTTGCGGTTGACTTTGGGCTTATCCCCTGTGAAGAGGTGCTTGAGCTAATGAGAGGCAAACCGGATGGGATGGAGCTGGTCTTAACCGGTAGGTACGCTGATCCTCGTATCATCGAGGCTGCGGATCTGGTTACCGAGATGCGTCTCGTCAAGCACTACTACGACAGCGGTATCGCAGCCAGGCTAGGCATAGAGCGATAGCATCAACCCCGATAACCAGCGATATTTTTCCCTTTTCAAGGTTGTAATTTTACGAGCGCACCCTATCATATTATAGGGCTGTTCAAAAATAATTGGATCGCCTAAGAGACAAAGGGAATGTAAATGAAAAAGGACATAGTGATAATCGGCTCCGGTCCGGCAGGCTTGGGTTGCGCATACCATCTTGAGGATTCAGACTATATTCTCTTGGAGAAGGAGGACAAGCCGGGTGGCTTGATGAGAAGCAAGCTGATCGATGGCTTCACTTTCGACCTGGCTGGGCACATTTTCTTCACCAAGATACCATACATAAAGGCATTCCTTGAGGAGCTGCTCAAGGATAATTACCACATCCAGTATCGTGAGTCATTCATCTACTCAAAGGCGACCTTCACCCGCTATCCATTCCAGGCAAACACTTACGGATTGCCGATTGAGGTGGTCAAGCAATGCCTGGTCGGATTCTTCGAGGCAAGGTTGAAGTATAACGACAAGAAGCCGACAAACTTCAAGGAGTGGATCTACCATACCTTTGGCAACGGAATCGCCGAACACTTCATGATCCCCTATAATAACAAGGTCTGGGCATATCCATTGGAGCAGATCGCCTGCGACTGGTTGCTTGAGAGAGTTCCCAATCCAACCATGGAGGAGGTCGTTGATGGGGCATTGCGCCGCCATGCAAAGAACCTCGGTCCCAATAGCTGGTTCGGCTATCCTCTGAGAGGTGGCTGCGAGGCGCTGGTCAAGGCAATGATGACCAAGATTAAACAATTCAAGGTGAAGGCTGAGGTAACTGCAATCGACCTTAAGAATAAGACCGTTCGGATCAATGATAGTGATGAGATCGGCTATGATAGGCTTATATCCACGGTTCCGCTTCCTGAGCTGGTCAATATGGCTCAAGGAACCCCTGAAGAGGTTAGGCAGGCTGCCCGGGGCTTGGAGACGACCTCGGTTATTTGCGCCAATATCGGGGTCAAAGAGCCGCACTGCACCGAGAAGCATTGGGTCTATTACCCGGAGCCTGAATTCTTGACCCAGCGCATCTTCGTGCAAGGAAACGCATCCCCGTATTGCTGCCCGCCGGGATGTTTCTCCTTTACCAACGAGATCACCTACTCCAAGCGCAAGCCGATAGACCGAAAGAGCATAATCGAGCGCAGCATCCAGGACCTGATTCGATGCGGCTTCATACAGACCCCATCACAGGTTATCGTAACCGATATAGTCGATATTCCCTGGGGCTATGTTATCTATACCCACGACCGAGCCGAGCGGGTAAAAGCCTGTCGAACTTTTTTCACCAAATACGATATACATCTCTTGGGCAGATACGCAGAGTGGGAGTACTATAACATGGATCATGCGCTAATGGCTGGAAAGCGGTTGGCTGATCGCCTGGAGGGGAGAGAATAGCATCTTCTGGCGCTATGATGGGCAAACCTATCGCTGATCTTCGGAGTGTAGCAAAGCTGTTAATGGCATCATTATGCCTGCTTGTGTATAGCGCATGGAAGATCCCTTTTGAGATGATCAGGTTTCGCCTATACCAATCACGACCTGGTCTAAGCAAAGATAAACCATCGATGGCTTTCATCCTGTACCCGATGGTCAAGTGGGGTGGTGTGTGGCAAAGACCGCAGCATTTGGCTGCACGACTGGCTGAAAAGTACGAGACGATATATTTCTCGCCAATCCCCTTACATCATGTATTGGATGGCATCTTTAAGTTTAGGAGAGAGAGGATATTAGAACATAAAAGCGGCATCAAGGTGCATCGCCGGTTGATCTTTCCCGGCGAGCGATCAGCCATGCTCACCCGAAGGCTCAACAATGCGCTGCTGCGAGCTTATATCAGGGAAGTTATTGTCTCACACAATATCCAACGATACTGCCTTTATACCAATGATCCTATGTCAGACTTCCTGGCGCATGGGCTAGGAGAGAAACTTCTATTGTATGATATCATCGATGACTACACCGCCTATGACTGGATACCGGCAGCCGCTGTCGCGATGGAGAAGAGGCTGCTTAAGGCTGCGAACCTGGTCTTTACTGGCACAAGCTGGTTATTCGAGAAATACAAAAGATACCACCAGAGGATATTCTATATCCCCTGTGGAGTCGATTTCGAGCATTTCGCATCTGTAACCCAAGAAAACCTAGAGTTACCAGAGGATATCGCTAAGATACCCCGTCCCATCTTAGGATACATGGGATCGGTAAACGAGAGGTTGGATGGAGAACTTTTGGTATTTCTTGCCAGGTCCATGCCCCAGTGGAGCATAGTGCTAGTAGGACCGGTGCAGAGAAATTATGTTCTAGCTAGATTCAAGTCCCCTCTTAAGGTTATGATCAATGACCCCGCATGCGATCCTGATTTTAAGGTTGGTGAAGACTTGCCTAATATCTATTATCTTGGATTGAAGGATTACCAGGCGCTGCCTTCCTATCTCAAGGCATTCGATGTGTGTCTCTTGCCCTACCTGATCAATCCCGCAACTAGGTCCATCCACCCGGTCAAGGTGCTCGAGTACCTAGCAGCAGACAAAGCGATCGTCTCCACTGATGTGCCGGATGTTATCCGCTTTTACAAAGATGTTGTGCATATTGCCTTTAACAAGGAGGAATATCTCCAGAAGTGCAAGAAGGCACTTGAACAGGGATCCAACCCCAAGGGAAAACAGATGGCAAGCCAGCGCTCATGGGAGATGATGGCAGACGAAATGCTTGATAAGATCCTAGGGATCGCATCGAGCTTGAGATAAGGTATGGATCTACAATGCAAGTTTGATTTGACAAAAGCGTATCATGGAAATAGTATTGATTAGGTAACATTCGACGAGGAGAATGGATAAAATGGTACCAGCTAGGATAGCAATACTTTTCGGGATAATAATAATCGCAGCCATATCCCTGGTGCTTTTCACTGCCTGTGAAGAGGACGATGAGAACATCATAGAACCGGGAAACACCTTCACCCCTACCCCGGAGGCGACCGAGACCCCCCAAGAAACCGGCACCCCGGATCCTAATGCCACAGCAACTCCAACCCCCAGCGACTGGGGCGATAAGACGCCGACGCCTACCCCACCGGCTGGGCTAACCGGCAGATGGGAGGGGCTGGTTTATGGCACCGGTGCATCTGAAGATCCTACCATTGTTTTGGATCTGGAACAGATGGGCGCCCAGGTTACCGGAACCATTAACACCAGCGACGGATACTTCCTGGATGCTCCGTTGGAGATAGGGACCTTTGTTGATGATGAGCTGGTATTCAACGCCACCTCGGTTACCGGCGTGCGCTTCGAGTTCCAGGCGCTGTTGATCAACGAGGATCTGCAAGGTCAGTGGACCAGGCTCGATAATGCACAAGGTGGCTCCTGGTTCGCACATAGAATGTAAGGAAAAGCATTTATCTATCGCTTTAGCTGACAAGTTGGCATAAAGTAAATTATTTCTTTAGCTTTACCATTGAATAAGCACGTTTTATTAAAGAGATAGGGTCAGTCTTTATAGCAGCTAAGAATTTGGGCTTTAGGCGCCGGTATAATACCTGGGGTGAGTTATTGTACCTGAACACGAAGGAGGCTATGCGCTCGACAATCTCGTTGAATTGTTGGGCTTCTATATCTTTCACATAGTGAGCATCAGGCCAGTAGGGGAATCGAGACCAATCAGGGGATTGCTCTATCAATCCCAGTTCTACTGCCTGCTTAAAAAGAGGCGCTCCGGGCATGGGATCGAAGATGTTAAGCACAAGCTCATCAGCCGATATTTGCTGCATTAGTTGAAATGTTTGCGCTATATCTTGCTCGGTCTCTTTAGGGAATCCAGCCATGAAGAAAGCTCCACAGGCGATGCCAGCGTTTCTGATTGCGGACACGGCGGGTTTTATCTTTGCAAGGTCGATCTGTTTATCTATCATTTGTGAGATCCGTGGGCTGCCGGATTCAACGCCTAGCTCCAATTGAACGCATCCAGCTTTCTTCATATATCGAAGCATCTCATCATCGATGAGATCCACCCGGGTGGCAGTGCGCCAGTATATGTTCAAACCATGCTCCACGATCGCTTTGCAAAGCTCCAGTGTCCAAGATCTCTTCAGGGAAAAGGAATCATCCCAGAATGAGAAATAGCGCACCTTGTATTTGGCTATTATATGCTTGATCTCTTCAACTATGGAATTTGGGCTTCGATAGCGCGTCCGATTCTGCCAAAAATCCCTTGAGCTGCAAAATGCGCACTTGTAGGGGCATCCCCGCGCACCGATAATACTGCCCCATGAGAGCGGATGGTATTGCTTTGGAAACAGAGCCAGGTCCTTTGCCGGAAATGGTAAAGAGTCGAGATCTCCAATGAGCGGCGCTGGTTGATTGACCTCGATAGAATCGCCCCTGCGATAAACCAAGCCAGGGACACGGGTTAAATCGGGATTTGCACTACCAAGCTGAACAATAAGTTCTCGAAAGCTAAGCTCAGCCTCGTATAGAATTAAATAATCGACCGCCGGGCTAGCGATCGATTGCTCGATCACGAAGCTGGGATGCACCCCACCCCAAACCACTGTAATCTCGCTGTCGATGCGCTTTACCAGCTCGCTGACCGCCAAGGCAGAACCGACCTCAGCCGATAGCACCGAGATCCCCACCAGATCAGGCTTGAAATCGTATATCACCTGCTTGGTATCAGCCCAGACTGGGTGGCTGGGATCATCCAGCGCCTCTAGGTATGCATGAAATGCCTTGCTGCGTGTGTAGAAGACCGATGCCTTGCTGTAGGAGATCGGCGGATCTGATGGCTTGGGATTGTCTGCATTATAGATGGCGACCTCTGCTATATCCCTGGTAACCGCTGCCAGGTAGCCTAGACCGAGGGGAAAATATGCAGTATGCCCGCTGCCCCGCAGCCTGGAATAAGGTGGTCTTATCAGCAGGATCTTCATATTAGGCTTGTGATGTTAGGCTTTGGTCCCTGGTTATTGTTTTTGGCTCGTTCATTTTCCGTACTGATCAAAATCATCACTGCCGAGTAACTTTATTACATTAAAGATTTTCATCAAGCTGGATCAGTTCAAAAAGTAAAGGTTTCGCAGACCAGCAGTGAAATCAATTGACAAAGCGTGCCTGTTGGATAACAATAAATATGAGTAACCAGAGAACATTTCTGAAATTCCGATGGATAAAGGGTCAATCATCATTCGAGCCTCGCTGGGAGCCTTTTTAATACTGCTATCTTGGTTCGGTCTGGCAGACTCCTACCTCCATGGGGTGGACAATAATCCTCTCCAAAACAACCGCGCCTTTTTCCGTAATCTCAAGGATCACCAGGAGATCATCTCCCGGCGCAGCATGTTCTCCAAGGCATATCTTATGCCCAATGGCAGGCGAGTCTATTATATCGCCACTCACCCTTTGCATTACAAGGCGCCGAATGGCAATTGGATAGAGATCGACCATACATTGCTCGATTACCTGACTAATCCGATGATACCCCTAAGTGTGTTTACCAGCCCTCTTGATCTATTGCAGATACATCTATACGGCAATCCGCTTGAGTCGCTGCTTGGCATGCCGACCTATATAGTCCCTAACTATCACGGCTTGTGTTATAAGTGGGATCCCTGGATCGGCAGCACCACCTACTCGAAGTATGGACCGGATTATTGGGGCTATAGCGGAGCTTATAAAAGCGGTTTATTTAGTGAAAACGACAACTACATGCGCGGCTTCTGCGAGTTCAATATCGGCGTTCTGCCCGATTACACCGATATCACCTACTTCGGGGTGAGGATGCAGGTTGCCAGCGAGCCACCGCCGAGCGATGTGAGCGCTTACTATACAAACCTGAACCTTATGCACATGTCTTATCGCCCCAGCCAGACCGGCAGCGATATAATGGTCGATTACACCAGCGGTCCGCCGCGCGATCTTTTTAATGATTGTGGCAACGGCAACGCTTATATCACCAACTGGTACATGGGCAATCCGGGGTATTATCCCAGTGCCAGCGGCTTCAGGGATCTCGGCTCAACTGCAAGATCTGACCTTCAAGCTCGGCTTACCGATGACTGGTTCGCCATCGGTATGCGTGATTACACTGAGGATGAGGATAATGACAATTGCAGGTTGTTACTAATAGATATGCTGAAGATCGAGGTCAGCGATCCGACCTACACGCCCACAGCGACCCCTACCTGCACCAACTCTCCGACCTGGTCCTCGACTCCCACTGCCACCCCATCCCCTCCTAATATCCCACAGATAGGCAATCTACCCCAGTACTCTCGCGGCGACTTCACCTCGGTAGCCTGGACAGATGAGTGGCATTCCGGGGCTACCCATTACTATGCGGAATGCTCGCTTTCAGAGGATTTTGGAAGCATCTACGCAAACAGTGGTTGGATCACGGTGCAAAGCTATCTGTTCGAGAACTTATACGATGGAGCACCGCACTTCTTCAGGGTCAAGGCAAGAAATATCACTGGCGCCGAGTCTGGCTGGTCGGACAGCACATATACGATCATGGATGCTTCCCCGCCGGTTACCCGCGCTAGCAGCGACCTGAATGAAAACTGGACAACACAGCAGGTGTATGTTCCTTATGAAGGAAGCGATGCGACCAGCGGCTTGAGGCATGTAACCTTGAAGTTCAAGCGCAATTACTCGAATTGGATAAGCTATTACGGCTATTTCTCGACCAGCCCGATCCTGTTTTTGGCACCGGGGAGCGGGGTCTATGACTTCTATACCCTGGGAACCGACTGGGTAGGTAACGAGGAGCCGGGAAAGAGCGAGTCCGAGGCATCCTGCTATGTGGATCTGAGTCCACCTACCCCGACACCGACCGACACGCCGACCAGAACGCAAACACCGACCAGCACTGATACGCCGACCGTAAGCCCAACCCCGCCACCTAGCTCCACGCCCACGGTTACCCCGGTTGTTCCCAATCCACCGCAACTTCAAGCAGAACCTCCATACACAAGTGGTTACAGCAATTCAATCTACTGGAGCGATGAGAGCGATAGCGGTGCAGCATTATACTGGGCTGAAGCGAAATCGAATGTACTAAAGGAAGTGCAGAACTCCGGGTGGATACCAAACCTGAACTTCACCTTTTACTCGCTCAAGGATGGGGTAAGATATGATTACAAGGTCAAAGCCAAGAGCGATGAAGGATACGAGAGCGGCTGGTCAAACACGGAATCCTCGACCCAGGATAGTTCGCCACCTACAGTCTATATCACCGAGCCAGTCAGCGGCATTACCATAAACGAAAGCGAGATCACCATCTCTGGACGAGCACTCGATGCCGGTATTGGAGTCGAGCTGGTTCAGGTCAGTTGGGATAACTCGCAGACCTGGAACAATGCGGGGGGGACAAAGGACTGGTTTTATCATTGGGAGATACCGGCTGATGGGAGATACACCTTGACCGCGCGGGCAATTGACAAGTTCAAATATACATCGGCACCTAGCGAGCCTGTCATCGTAAGTGTCGATTACTCGCCGCCCCAGGTGATGCTTGTAGGTTATGCTGATACTTATATAACCACCAGGTCTGGCGGCTTCTTGACCATTTTGGTCTATTGCCTGGATGAGGACCTGGATCGTATAGAGATGATGTGGCAGGGATTAGGCACCGGTCTATATCTTAGCGATGATGGTGGAGCCTTGGACTGGGTCGCCGGGGACAATCTTTATTCATTCATGGCTCAGGTAGGCGCTGGCATCCCCCCGCAGCGGATGGAGCTTGACTACAGGGCTTACGATGTGTCCGGCAATACTTCCGACTCGCTTAGGCTGCTGGTAGGTGAATAGGTAGCGCTTCTATTGGCACAGCTTGTTAAGCTGACCATAATCCAATATAATATCCCCTGTCGGAAACATGATTATGATCGATCAAAGAATGCTAGAAGGAGAATGATTATGAAAAAAGGGATGATAGTGGGGACTTTTCTCGTGATAATGTTGATGTTTTCACCTTTGGCTTATGGCGATGATGCTGGAAGCCCCTTTTATCTGAGCGGTCGCCTCCAGTTCATGGGCATCGGCGGCGATGTGGGGCAAGAGATCGCAGATTTAGGCGGTGGCATCGGCTTCACCGTCGGATACTGGATGAGCCCGGTCATAGCCTTGGAGGGGCATCTCGACCTATTGGGCGTCAGCCCGGAACGTAATTACATCGAGTCCGCTGGATACACCAGTTTCTTGGGCGGGATTAGACTGGCTCTCACGCCACCGGATAGACCGCTGCATCTGTATCTTAGCGGCGGTATGGGATTCAGCCTGCTGACCTGGCGCTACGATTCCTGGCGTCATTCTTTTCCTTATGATTACTACTATTACGACGAGACTGATGGTCTGGGCGCATTCACCCTATATACCGGCTTGGGGATTGACGGGCATATAACCCCGAACTTTCTAATTGGGTTGTTCTGTAAGTATCATTATAATGCCTGGGATGAGGAAACGCTAGAGGACTCTCCGGTCATGAAAGATATGAATGGGAATGCCCTGATATTCGGCGGGACTATGACCATCGCCTTTGGTGCAAGATAAATTAGAGCCGATCAATCAGTGAGATATCACTTTTGCCTGGTAAATCCTCCGATAACTATGGCGGAAAGGTATGGCTACCTAAGCAGCGGGGGGAGCCATCTACCTCCGCTCAATATCGCTCAGCTCGCCTCGGACTGCCGCAAACACGGCTTCCAGGTCAGCATCATCGACGCCGAGGTGCTGCATTTAGGCTACGAGGGAACGCTCTCAGCGCTTAAGGAGCTTGAACCGGATGCAGTTGGCTTCACCTCCACGACCATAAGCATTCACAATGCTGCCAGGATGGCTGGGATGGTCAAGGAGGCGCTCGGTATCCCGACCATCATCGGCGGAGTCCATGTCAGCAATGCCGCCCTGGATACAATGGAGCGCTTCGATGCCTTCGATTACGGCGTCTGCGGCGAAGGGGATATCACCACTGTCGAGCTGCTGTATCATCTGAGCGATAAGAGCCGGCCGTTCGATGTTCCGGGGGTGATGTACCGCCAGGATGGTCGAATCATCAAGACCGCCCCCCGCCGGCGCCTAAATAATCTGGATGATCTTCCAATGCCCTCCTGGGATCTGCTGCCCTGGCTGACCAGGTACTATCGCCCGGCTGCCAACTCCTTCAAGCGCCTCCCGGCAAGCTCGCTTATCACCAGCCGCGGCTGTCCCGGCAAGTGCACCTTCTGCTCCGGCGGAGTATTCGGCAATGTGATGCGAGCCTACAGCGCAGAGTACCTACTGGAGATGATACGAATCTTGTATTACAGGTACGGCATCAGGGATATAATCTTCCACGATGACAACTTCGTTACCTACAAAAGGCGCCTGCGCGAGGTCTGCGAAGTTTTAATCAAGGAGAAGCTCGACCTGGTCTGGTCAGCAACCTCAAGGGTCGATATCGTTGATGCAGAGACGCTCAGGCTGATGAAACGCGCTGGCTGCTGGCAGATAGCCTACGGCATCGAAAGTGGCGACCAGAGGATACTCGATGTTATAAAGAAGGGTATTACGCTTGAGCAGGTGGAGCAAGCGCTTCGATGGACAAAGGAGGCGGGGATATTCACCAGGGGGTACCTTATGATCGGGATGCCGCTGGAGACAACCGAAACCATGCGTAAGTCCATAGATTTTATAAAGCGCATCGACCTGGATGATTTTCATATATCGGCATTCACTCCCGGACCGGGTACCGAGGCGCTGCGCGATATAGATAAATATGGTGATTTCAACGATGACTGGAGGGTGATGAACTACTGGAACCCGCTGTTTATACCGCACGGTTTGACCCGTGAGCTTATCTTGAAGTATCAAAGCAAGGCATTTCGTGAGTTTTACTTTCGTCCCCGCATTATATGGAACCTGCTCAAGACCATAAGCACCCCGGCAAAGCTATGGATACTGGTAAAAAGCGCCATAACGCTGGTGTTATCATTATTTACATATCGAATGAAAAAATGGGCAAAACGGATAGGAAAGGTTTGAGAAAAATCTTTCAACCTATTACAATGAAAGGATGAATAAATGAAAAAGAAAAAGTTAGTTCTCAAACCCAACAAAAGCTATGGTATGTTAAACATAGTCATAAACGAGTTAGAAGAGGAATTAAAAGAAGATGGGGAACCCGGTTTTACCCAAGAGGAGTATGACAAATGCTGTAAACTATATGAATGGCTTTACGATAAGACAATGCAGATGTTTTATACTGCTCTTAGAGATAACATTATTGGAGAGTACTACAAATATTGGTAATGTTGTTTATTATAGCAGTAAATCTTAACCCAAAAGGTGAAAATAATGAACATTAACATAGACTCTAAACCTATCATTACAAAAAGTACTATTAACTATGACTATACTACTATAAAACTCACCAAAAGCCGCTTGGACAAAGGATTAATCGCACTACCAAGAGGATTAATTGAATTGTTCCCAAAAGATAACTGCGATATAAAGGTTTTGCTCGATGACGATAAAAATCCAGAGTTTAAAAAATTCACCTCCGTATCAAGCAGCAC
>CAYUVA010000030.1:0-2501 GCA_964448115.1 uncultured bacterium | reverse complement strand
AGAAGGGGATGAGATTGTAATACAGGTGCTTGATAAAAAGACGAATCTCTATCGGTTGATGTCAGAGAATGATTTTATCAAAATGACTAAGGAGCTCCAAGATTCTTTCGATGATTCTATGGATGATCAAATTGCTAACAATAAGCTGGATGAGATCGGGAACCTAGTAAACTCTCCAAAACAAGATATTATCTTGAGAGAATACGCAAGGCTAATAGGGAAACCTTATGAACAAAGAAAAAGATACACTGGCGTTAGTGCAAAGATAAAGGAACCAGTACAAGCTAGCCTTAGAATTTTGTTAAGTGAGCTATATAATGGACATTGCCAGGTATGCCGATTTACCTTCTTTAAGAGGGATGGAACACCTTACTTTGAGACACATCATCTCGATCCCAAGATTGCTGATCATCCAAAGAACATCGTCGTTGTCTGCGCCAACTGCCATTGCCAGTTTGAATATTCATATGTAGAACCTTTTTACGAAAAGGGTTGGCTGGTTAGGGTAAGATTCAACAACAACGAGCATTCATTGGTTCAACATGGAATCGAGCTCGAGAAAAGGTTGTCGCAAAAGAATATATATTATTCTTAAACAGTGGAACGCACTAATGATAAGATGATGGCTGAATAATCCCCCTTGAAAAAGCGCGGGGAATATTCTATCCAATTGGGTGTTATAAATAGCGTTAAGAAAAACCGAAACTTTAAGGAGTTGACTTAAGATGAGAGAAAAGGTGCAAACCGTAATCGATAAGATTCGTCCCATGCTGCAAAGGGATGGTGGAGATATCGAGCTGGTCGATGTCGCCGATGATGGACTGGTTAAGGTGCGACTCAAGGGCGCCTGCCACGGATGCCCCGGCGCAATGTACACGCTGACCTACGGCGTGGAGCAGGCTCTCAAGGAGGAAATACCCGAGGTTACCAAGGTCGAAGCGGTCATGTAATACGGCAACCCCCTATTGCTTTCCTGCATATTTGCGTGATCCTCTTCTTTATTGTGCCTTTGTGTCTTGGTGGTTAAATATCCGTCTGCTGCCAACTGCCAACCCTATCACTGTTGGCTGATATAATGAGCGCGCTGAAAGTATGCCTGATCAGCCTAGGCTGCGCCAAGAACCAGGTCGATTCCGAGGTAATGCTGTATGGTCTGCAAAAGAATTTCCAGGTAACTGACCAGCCCGAAAGTGCTGACATCATCGTGATAAACACATGTGGATTCATCCAGGATGCTAAAGAGGAATCGCTCGATTGCATAATCGAGGCAGCGCAGTTGAAGCAAACCGGCTCGCTCAAGAAGCTGATCGTAACCGGCTGTCTTGTGCAGCGATATAAGGAGCAGCTTAAGCAAGAGCTTCCCGAGGTAGATGCGCTAGTCGGACTTGCAGATCAGAGGGAGCTGGTATCCATCATCAGGCAGAAAAAAGATGCAGGAAAATCGGCGATTAATAAGCCTTTATGGCATCAGTTCGATCATACATTTCCACGGGCGCTGTTATCTCCCCAAGGAACTGCTTATCTTCGCATTAGCGATGGCTGCGACAACCGTTGCTCCTATTGCTCCATCCCAGGCATCCGTGGTCCCCTGCGTAGTCGCAGCATCGATTCCTTGCTTATTGAGGCTCAGAACCTGGCAAATATGGGCATTGAGGAGCTGATCATTATTAGCCAGGACAGCGGTGCTTACGGGAGAGACCTTAAGGCAGATGTTTCGTTGACAAGGCTCCTGGAAGCGCTCATCGGATTGGATCGTTTCCGGTGGATACGCCTGCTGTATATTCATCCACTGAGTTTTTGCCCGGATCTTCTCGATATGGTTGCTGGATCTGCTAGCCTTCTCCCCTATTTCGATCTACCATTGCAGCATATCTCAGGTCGAATTTTGTCCCGGATGGGGCGAAGATATGACAGGTATTATATTGAGCGCATGCTCGACTCCATTAGGGAGCGCATTGATGACGCTGTAATACGAACTACCTTCATTGTCGGCTTTCCCGGCGAGACAGCATCCGAGTTCGACGAGCTGCTCAGGTTTGCAGAGAAGACAAGGTTCAATCATCTGGGAGTTTTCGCCTACAGCCAGGAAGAAGACACCGAGGCTTATAATTGGGGCGATGATGTTCCCTTAAGGGAGAAAATTAGGAGACGAGACGAGATAATGAGCTTGCAAGCAGAGATATCGCATGCTTATAACCAAAAAATGGTCGGTAAGACCGAGGTGATCAAGGTGGATGGATATGATCCGCATGAGCCTTTTCTGCTCACTGGACGGGTATGGAGCCAAAATCTGGACTCAGATGGGATAACCATCTTGAGCGATATACAGCGCTGGGCGGACAGTTTCGTAGAGGTCAAGATAGTCGGCTGCGATGAATATGACCTTGTAGCCGAACCTGCAAACCGAAAGCCAGATGCTAGATAATTTCTCGCTATATTCCGCCTACAATACCGGGAAGTATCGTTTGATCTCGTAGTCTGAAACCACTTGTCGATATGCA
>CAYUVA010000029.1:7124-56265 GCA_964448115.1 uncultured bacterium | reverse complement strand
GATATTCAATCCTCGATCATACATGTTGGCAGCCAGGTAAATGAGCTGACGCGATGCTTCAATCCGTGTAGCCATCTCTGCCAGGTAAAAAGCGATCGCCTGAAAGTTGCATATCGGCTGCCCGAATTGTTCCCTCTCCTTCGAGTACGATATCGAGGCATCCAACGCTCCCTGAGCCATCCCAAGTCCCAGGGCTGCGATGCTGATGCGACCGCCATCTAAGATCTTCATGGTCTGGTAGAAGCCCTTGCCCTCCTCGCCGATGCGGTTTTCTGCCGGGATGCGCACATCCTCCAGGATCAACTCCGCAGTGTCGCTGGCACGCAAGCCGAGCTTGTTCTCCTTCTTGCCCGGTTTGAAGCCAGGAGTACCTTTCTCTACGATGAAAGCTGAGATACCGCGGTGTTTCTTGGAGCGATCCGTGCTTGCCATGATGACAGCGACATCAGCGACGCTAGCGTTGGTGATGAAGGTCTTGGAGCCATTTAAGATATAGTAATCTCCGTGCTTGATCGCGGTAGTTCTGATACTTCCAGCATCTGATCCCGCCCCCGGCTCGGTAAGCCCCCAGGCGCCGATGTATTCACCTTTGGCAAGCGGTTTCAGGTACTTCTCTTTCTGCACATCGCTGCCGAACATGTTGATATGATTGCTGCATAGCGAATTGTGGGCAGCCACGGTGATGCCTATGGAGCCATCCACCCGAGAAAGCTCTTCGATGGCGATCGCATAGCAGATATAGTCCATGCCGCCACCGCCCCACTCTTCGGGGATTATAAGACCTAGATAGCCTAGCTCACCGAGCTGCCTTACTATTTCCATGGGGAACTTCTGAGCCTCGTCATATTCCATGACATGCGGTTTGATTACTGACTCTGCGAAGTCGCGGGTGCTGTCCTTGAGCAGTTGTTGTTCAGATGTCAGTGAGAAATCCATATTCTTCTCCCTCGATAATTAATAATGATGTTTACAGGCTGTAATATATCAAAATTAACTGGCAGATGCATTAAATAAATTGGTGTTTAGCTGGTTGCAAATTAAGATAAGGAAACAGGATCACACGATCCCGACAAAGACAAGACAAAGACGCCAAGTATAAGGTTGACTTTTTTCCCCATATAAAATAATGTTCCGAGATACCTTTAATCGATGCTAAGAAGCCTAAAAACAAAGGGGTAGATATGAGCACTATTGAGTATATAAATGCTAGGGAAGTCCTCGATTCCAGGGGTAATCCGACCGTCGAGGTCGAGCTGGCGACCACATCGGGCGCTTACGGCAGGGCGATCGTTCCCTCCGGCGCATCTACCGGAGAAAACGAGGCTCTTGAATTGAGAGATGGAGATCCCAGGCGATACGCCGGCAAAGGTGTCCTCAAGGCGATCGATAATGTTACCAATGTCATAGCGCCCCAGGTCCTCGGCATGGATGTTCTTGAGCAGGTCGAACTCGATCACGCCATGAGGGATCTTGATGGCACGGATAACAAGAGTAAGCTAGGAGCCAACGCTATTCTCGGCGTATCCATGGCTGCGGCGCGGGCAGCAGCCGATCTACTCGGAATCCCACTTTACCGCTACCTGGGTGGGTGCAACGCTAAAGTTATGCCGGTGCCGATGTTTAATGTCTTAAACGGCGGGGCACATGCGGATAATGATATCGATATACAGGAGTTCATGATAGTCCCCGTGGGAGCCAAGAGCTTCATCGAGGCGGTGCGCTGGGGAGCGGAGATCTTCCATATATTAAAAAAGATCCTCAAGAAAGATAATCTATCCACCAGCGTCGGGGATGAGGGCGGATTTGCACCCAACCTGAAGGACAGCGAGCAGGTCTTCCAATACATAATAAATGCCGTTAACGAAGCCGGATACAGTTATGGACAGCAGGTAAGGCTTGCCATCGATGCCGCTGCCAACCATTTCTATAACAAGGACCAAAAGATATACAAGTTCTTTACCGGTGGGGCTCGCCGGGACCTTACATCACAGCAGCTTATCGACATATACGCTGGATGGGTCGATAGGTTTAGCCTGATAAGCATTGAGGATGGACTTTACGAGGACGACTGGGAGGGATGGCAGCTATTGACTGAGAAACTAGGCAAGAAGATTCAACTGGTGGGAGATGACCTGTTTGTAACCAATCCGCATCTATTATCCAAAGGCATCGAAGGGGGCTGCGCAAACTCGATCCTGATCAAGCTCAACCAGATCGGCACCGTAACCGAGACATTGGATACCATCCAAATGGCAAAGGAAGCGGGCTATACGACCGTGGTCTCACATCGCTCCGGGGAGACCGAGGATACATTCCTGGTAGATCTGGCAGTGGGAACCAATGCCGGACAAGTAAAGACCGGCTCGTTAAGTCGGACGGATCGCACCTGCAAATATAACGAGTTCATGCGCATCGAGGAGGATCTAGAAGGATTGTGCAATTATCCTGGTTTGCGTGTTTTCAAGTTTGAAGTGAAATAAATGGGAATCTCGAATTGAATCAAGGAGGCTAGCTTAAATGAACATCGCAGTACTCAGTTGCCAGAACATTAAGGATGAAACATGCATAGGCTGTCATCGTTGCCTGATGGGCTTTGACAAGAAGGAAGGAGAGTTCGAGCGTTACAAGGGGAATGGAGATGTCAAGTTGCGCGCATTTCTACACTGCGGCGGATGCCCCGGGACTTCTCCTGTCCTACGCCTTGCCAACCTTAAAGCCTGGATGTCCATGACCGGCGAGACAATAGATGCTGTGCACCTGGGGACCTGCCTGGTGGATAATTGTCCCTACAAGGACGAGATTGTTGCAAAGGTCAAAGCAAAGGCAGGCGTCCCTGTTATAGAAGGTACACATCCGTACAGACCCATAAAGGTCTTCGGAGATTAGAGTTATAGCATTAGCCGCGCAGGGTCTCCTTTAGGATCTCAAGCACCTGATCGTAATCTTCTGCTATATGATCGGCTGCATCAAGATCATCTAAGAATTCATTATAGTAAAGCGAATTCTCAGTAAACAGGATCGTCATCATACCTACTCGTTTAGCTGGAGCAATATCCCAATCGAGCCTGTCGCCAACCATGATGCATTCCTGCGGCTTGCTGTTGGCAATTCTCGCTGCCTCAAGGTATAGGCGATCATCCGGCTTGTATAATTTCACCTTGCCGGTCATGACCAGGTGGTCGAAGAAATCGAGTATGCCTAAGTTTTCCAGTTGGCGAACCTGTTTATCCTCGCTTCCCTGGGAGATTACGCCCAATGATGCCCTACCCCTCAGCCACTGCAAGGTTTCCTTTACACCATCAAACAGGATCGGGCTGCCGGAGCGTTGTTGCGAGTATATATCAGCTAACTTTTTTGCTAGCTTGGAAGAGGGGGCTCCTATAAGCTCAAGTGTCTTAGCAAAGCGGTACTCACGGTCAAGGAGTAGATTCTGCTCAATCGTGCCCTGTCGTTGTAAATTCTCCATCTCCTCGACCAACTTCCAGTATGCTTTAATGAAGTGGGATTGCTCTACTGCCGGGTTTTGTTTGTTCGCATAATCTGAAATAAGCCCAAGCGTGCGATTTACCACCGATGTATAGTCGCTCAGCGTGCCATCAAGATCGAAAAAAACGGTACGGAAAGACATAAGCCCGATCATTCAATTCAGTTAGCCAGTCTTCGTTCTGCAAGCAGCATCGTATTTTCGAGCAGGGTGGCGATGGTCAGTGGACCGACTCCACCGGGCACAGGGGTCAGGCAACCGGCGACTAGCTGTGCGCTCTCAAAATCGACATCTCCAACCATGGTATAACCCTTCTCCTTAAGCTGTTTTGCCTTCGGTGAGTCGGGGATTATGATATCTCCGATGGCTGCCGGGTCAGTAACCTCGTTTATTCCTACATCGATGACGGTTGCCCCCTGCTTTATCCAACTGCCATTTACCTTGCAAGCCCTTCCCATGGCAGCTACCAGTATATCTGCCTCCTTGGCGATATTCTCTATGTCCCTTGTCCGGCTATGGCATATAGTAACCGTTGCGTTATTGTGCATGAGTAAAATAGCCATGGGTTTTCCGACTATATCGCTTCTCCCAAGCACCACTGCCCTTGCTCCGTTGATCTGAATCCCTATTGTCTTCAAGGCATGGATGATCCCGTAAGGTGTCGCGGGTGCAATGAAGTATTGATTAGTTAGCAACCGTGCGACATTCTGCGGATTGAAGCAGTCCGGGTCCTTGTCGGCTGGGATGGCGGCATAGACCTTGTAAGCATCGATATGCGGGGGGAGCGGACGCTGAACTAAGATGCCATCGATCTCGTCTTTCTTGCCCAGTTCCTCGATAGTCTTCAACAATTCGTTGGAATCAGTAGATTCCTCCAGGTATATCGTCTCGCTTAAGAAGCCTAGTTTATCGCAGGCTTTTGTCTTCATGCGCATGTACATCTTGCTTGCAGGATCATCTCCGACTAGTATGGCTGCGATGCCGACCGGTCTGTCGCTTCTTTGGATAAAAGAATCCAAGCGTTGTTTAACCTCCTCCTTTATCCTATCGGAGATCGCCTTTCCATCGATGATCCACGCCTTGCCTTCGCCGTTGTACTTAAGTCCGAATCTTTCTTCCATTGCTAAATCCCTATAAATTATAAAAGATTATAGTTTCAATAGTTTTTTAGCCACTTTTACAGCCTCGGTGGCGTTTTTTCCATAGCCATCTGCTCCGATCCTCTTGGCATAAGACTCTGTAACCACGGCTCCGCCCACCATTACCATAACATCAGGTTTTTTTTGCTTAACCTGCGAAATGGTCTGATACATAGCAGGTAATGTGGTGGTCATCAGGGCGCTCAAGCCGAGGATATCTGGCTCCTCGCGTTCTAAAGATTCGAGTATCATTTCTGCTGGTATATCCTTACCGAGATCGATGACCACGAATCCATTGTTTTGTAGCAGAACGGAGACTATATTTTTGCCAATGTCGTGAATATCGCCCTTGACGGTTGCCAGGACGATCTTTCCTTTGCCCTTGTACTCCTTGTCTTGTGTTGCCAGCAGAGGTTTGAGCAGCCTGAAGGCAGCTCTCATGGCATCGGCTCCCATCATCAATTGGGGAAGGAAGTACTCGCCCTTGTCGTAGCGCCTTCCCACCTCTTCGATGGCGGGTATCATGACTCGATTTATAAGTTCAAGCGGTTGTTCACCGCTATCGATCAGTTGTTTGGCAAGTGATACAGCTCCATCCGGGTCTCCATTAAGCACCGCCTTGTATAGCATGGAAGCTGGCTTGGTTTTCCTAGCCCCTGATTTAGTCATCTCTAGCTGTTTAGTACCCTTTACTGAATAAGCCTTGATGTATCTTTGAGCCTTGTGATCAATGCCACTGAGTACTTGGGCGGCAAGCAGTATGTCCATAAGCTCTCCATCCAGTGGATTCACTATCCCGGCGGCCAGTCCGTAAGCGAGTGCCATAGAAGCAAAGGTTCGAGTTATTAGCCCTCGATTGGGCAAGCCGAAGCTGATATTGCTAATCCCTAGTGATGTGGCGATGCCGAGGTGCTGGTTGATAAGCTCAACTGCCTTGAGAGTCTCCATAGCCTGCCGTTGGCTTGAGCCGACGGTAAGTACCACGGGATCGATCATTATATCCGTATGATCAAGCCCGTATTCTTTTGCCGCCTCTATGATAGTCTGTGCTTTATTCAGCCGATCCTGCGCGGAGTCAGGAAGTCCCCTATCATCGATGGTAAGCCCGATGAATGCTGCGCCGTATTTCTTTGCCAGGGGTAAAAGCTGCACCAGCTTCTTATTTTCTGCGCTTATCGAGTTTATAAGTGGTCTCCCCGGATAGACCTTCAGGGCTGCCTCCAGGGTGTCGGGGGCAATGGAGTCGATAGCCAAGGGCAAGTCAACCGCTCCCGACAATGCAAGCACCGCTTTGGTCATCGCCTTTGGCTCATCGATGCCCGGCACTCCCATGTTTACATCGAGCAGATGTGCGCCTGCATTAGCCTGGGCGATCCCTTCCTGGCGTACCATGTCCATTCGATATTCAAGTATCTCCTCGGAGAGCTTCTTCCTGCCGGTGGCATTTATCCTTTCGCCGATTATTGTAAAAGGAAGCCCCTTGCCGATGCTATGAGATTTAGTTCTGCTGGTAACATTTAGCAATGGGTAATGCTCCAGGTATATTGGTCCAAGATGCTTAACCCGCTCGCTCAGCTCCCTGATATGCTCCCAGGTGGTTCCACAGCATCCGCCGACTATATTGGCGCCTTTTTCGACCAATCTAGCGGTGATCTCGGCGAACTGAGGTGCATCCATCTGCCAGACCGTCTCTCCATTTTGATCAAGAATTGGCAATCCAGCGTTCGGTTGAGCCATTATCGGCAGCGAGGTAGCTCCTCTAAGCTCAAGTACGATCCCCTCCATAGCATCTGGCCCCATTCCACAGTTGGCACCTATGATATCAGCGCCACTGGCTTCGGCAGTTATCGCGTAAGATCGCGGATCAGTGCCGCTAAGGGATCTCCCATTTGTATCGAAGGTCATGCTGGAGATAAGCAGCTTATCAGAGATGCTTCTGACCGCTATGATCGCTGCCTTAAGCTCCAGAATTTCAGAGATGGTCTCTATGATGAATCCATCGACCCCGGCTTGTTCCAGGGCTAATGCCTGCTCCCTGAAAGCCTCGAAGGCTTGATCGAAGGAGATCTCACCCAGCGGAATGAGCATCTTACCCAATGAGCCAATGTCTCCAAGCAGGAATGCCTTATCTTGCACCGCTTCTCTGGCTAATTTTACCGCTGCATGGTTGATCTTGGATACCTGGTTTTCAAGCGAGTAATTGCTGAGCTTGAATCGATTAGCGCCAAAGGTATTGGTTATTATCAGCACTGCCCCGGCATTTAAGTATCCGCGATGTACCTTCTTAACCTTGTCAGGATCCTTGATGCATAGATAGTCCGGTGGGATATCGGCATCGAAGCCGATCTTTTGCAGCATGGTCCCCATGGCACCGTCGCTTACCAGGATGCTTTCCTTTAGTGCTTCAAATATACTTTTCTTCATCTTGACTTGACTCAAGATAGCAAAATTGAATGATTTATGCTAGAAACTATGATTGGCTTAGCAATTGCTTAAAATACGATTTGCTAGCTCACATATTAAGACAGAGAAATATTTTGACTTTTTCACTGGAATTATTATCATGTAAGAGTAAATTGTGATATGAGGAACTGATGAGGTGTTGAATCTTTTTTCACGAAAATGGCTAAAGAAAAGGACAAGCTGAACGAGATTTTCAACCAGCTCATAAACAAAAGTAAAAGCAGCAAGAAGGATTACTATGCTCTTACAACCAGGGTTCCCAAGGAGCATAGGCACATGATCTGCCCGGTGTGCCGAGAGGACTTTACCGCCCCGGAGAATCGGATGGCGGTGAAGTGCCCCGGCGATGGATGCACCCTTTATTATCATGACCGTGGGGGAGATGATAATTGCTGGCTAGCTATAGATCGCTGCGCTAGACCTGGATGCAATGGCAAACAGAAGGAAAAAGCTCTCATCAAACGACTACAGACCAATCAAATCATCAAGAAATATGTGCATCTTATCATCACCGACCAGGATCTTACCTTGGAACAAGCCAAGGAACTTAGGGATCTTTTACGGGATAATAGCAGCCTTTCGCTATCTCCGGCGGTGGAGAATAAGGTTAAGATTTATCTCCGAGACAAGCTCAGCACAGGATGATATATAAAAAAAACCTAAATAAAAAGGAAGCATAGATATGGCTGATATACAGGTTGTTTTGACCGACCAATACGAGAGCAAAAGGGAACTAGTCGAGATCTCCGACGATGTGGAGATAAAAAGTATCATTCCATTGCTCATCGAGCAGCTCGAGCTACCCTTGAGCGATGCCGGGGGGAGGCTGAACTATAAGCTGATCCACAAGGAGAGCGGGCGACAGCTACTTGGAAACGAGACCCTCTCCTCAGCCGGGGTTAACAGCGGTGATACGCTAAGATTGGTTACCGAGATAACTGCGGGGTGACCTGGATATCTAAACAGTATATAAACCGGCTTAGCTCAGTCGATCAGAATCGGCATAGGTCAATATCTGTGTATTCGCGCCAATTTCTCTTTCCATCCAAAGGAGCGACTATTAAATAACTTGTTTTCGGGTAATTCTGCAAAAGAAGGGCGTATCGGACTTCTGGGAGGTTCATTCAACCCGATACACTATGGACACCTCGTCCAAGCCGAAGAAACTAGGAACGCGTTTGAGCTGCAAAAGGTCATATTCATTCCCTGTGCTAATCCGCCACACAAAAATGCCGCCAGGTTGCTCGATGCCACGCATAGGCTGCGGATGACTGAGATCGCAGTGGCTGATAATCCGTATTTCCAGGTCTCCGATTACGAGATAAAAAAAGGATACATATCCTACTCGATTGATACCATTAAATACTTCGAGGGGAAGCATAACTCTTATTGCCAATATTTTATCATGGGATTGGATGCCTTCGAGGAGATAAGGACATGGTACAAGTATGAAGAGCTTTTCGATCACTGCGATTTTATAATTACTAGCCGAGGCATAAATAGCTCCCCGGACCGATTTTTATCGGTTATAGACAGAGATTTGAAGCCTTTATTCAACCCTAATGAAGCTAAGGATACAGGCAGATATCTAAGTATCAGTGGTAAAAACGATCATAGCATCCACTTTTTACCGATAATCGGTATAGAGATAAGCTCCACGGAGATAAGAAAACGGCTGCGCTCAGCAGTCTCCATAAGGTATCTCACCCCCACACTGGTTGAGAAGTACCTGCTAGATAACGAACTTTACATTAAGGGAGGCAAATGAACATAGCAAGGCACGATGTCGAGACACAAGAGCTGGTCAGGCAAACCCTCAGCGCCATGATGGCTAAAAAAGCGCAGAATCCCTTAGTCATTGATATATCAGACCTGGTCGATTTCACAGACTACTTTATTATAACCAGCGGCTTATCCACCAGGCAGACGCAGGCGATTGCAGACCATATCGTAGAAACCCTTAAAGAGAATCGAGAAACTAGACCGTACCATGTAGAGGGATACGAACATGGCTACTGGATCCTGATCGATTATGGAGATATGGTCATCCACATATTCCTGGAGGAAGCGAGGGAATACTATGCTTTGGAGGATCTTTGGGCTTCTGGCAGGATGGTGGAGTTGAAGGAGCTAGGATTTGAAAATAACGAAGATGGGCGATGATCAGCTACCAAAGCGCGCTTGATTACCTGTACCGCCATACCAACCTGGAGATCGATCGCTTTCGCTTCAAGGTCGAGGTTACTGACCGAAGCCTAAGAGAATTTTCCACATACCTTAAGCGATTGCGAGATCCACAGAACAACTACCCCAAAATCCATGTAGCCGGCACCAATGGTAAAGGCTCGGTGGTCGCCATGTTGCAAAGCATCCTCTCCCAGGCAGGTTACAAAACAGGTGCATTCACATCTCCTCACCTGTTCGATGTCAGGGAGAGATTTACCATAGACGGCATCCCGATATCGATAGACCAGTTTTGCTCCATCACCGAGATGCTCATGGCAGGGAGCGAACAGGTAGGTCAATTGACCGATTATAGAACCGTCTTTACCTTGATGACCGCGCTGGCATTCGAGCATTTCAGGCGCAGCGAGGTTGACATAGCCATTATCGAGGTCGGATTAGGCGGAAGGCTAGATTCGACCAATGTGATACAACCCATATTGAGCATCATCACCGAGATAGGCTTGGATCATACAGAGATCCTAGGCGACAGGATAGAAGAGATCGCCGGTGAGAAGGCAGGTATAATCAAGCCGAATGCTCCCGTGATCATCAATAGACAGCCCAAGACCGTGCTCGACCAGGTATATTCAAGGTGTCAAGAGACCAATTCTCCCATCCTTTTCCCGGATGAAAGATTAAAAATCAATGAACACAGACAACTATTGGATTCCCAGTTGATCAGCATCTCGGATCGCCAAAGCGGACAGACCTTTGCCTTTAGGCTATCCCTGGCTGGTAATCGACAACTCGGCAATGCACTTTTAGCTATTCGAGCTTGCCTGTATTTGCAGGATAAAGGCTGGAGCATAACCGAAGATTCAGTAATAAATGGAATGGAACATGTCCACTGGTTGGGGAGGCTGCAATGTACTAAACTCAACGATGGCAACGCAAACAACATCTTGATCATAGATGGAGCGCATAATCGATCCGCAGCCGCCGCTCTTAGGGAGCATATCGAGGCATTCAAGGATGATAAGAATGTTCGGTATTACCTGGCATTCTCCAGGGAGAAAAAGATACTCCCCTTCATGGAGGCACTTGCAGCCAACATGGATGATAGCGCATTTATCGTGATGAAAAATCCCCGTGCTAAGCCAAGGGAGGCTTATATCTCAGAGCTTGGCAGTAACGCTCGCTTTGAGCAGTTGTCCCAGATCCTCGAAAGGATAAAGCAAAATAAAGAGCCTGGCTTGCATATCTTTGCCGGGTCTCTTTACTTTGCCGGGGAGGTGATTATTGAGCTAGCCAAAAGAGGATGGATAGAAGACCCAAATATAGATTCTATACTCCCGGACATCGCATCGAGAAGGGAATCATCGAGTTCACCCCTCCAGCAGTCTGGCATCTGAGCAAGGTGCTCCACTTGAAGGCTGGGGATATGGTCTGCGTATTCGATGGCAAAGGCAAGGAGTATCTTGTCAGGCTCACTAAAACCGGCAAACACACCGCCTATGGAAGGATTATTGATAACCTGGAGCCGATCCCCGAATCGCCGCTAAGGCTGATTCTGGCACAAGCAGTGCTAAAGGCTACTAAAATGGAGATGATCATCCAAAGGTGTGTCGAACTGGGAATAAGCGAGCTGATCCCAGTAATCACGGATAACTCGCAGGTACCTTCCGGGCGAGGATTTAAGGAGGCTAAGGGTAGGCGCTGGGAGCGGATCATCATCGAGGCTACCAGGCAGTGCGGCAGGGCGACAATTCCGAGATTGCGTAAGGCGATAAGCTGGGAGCACTTCCTGGAGGAATCCCAGTCGATCGAGCTGAAACTGATTGCAACAGCTACTGCCGGTCAATCTTTGAATGAAGCTCTAACCAGGATGCAAGCTCCCAATTCATGCCTAGTAGCAATCGGTCCCGAGGGGGATTTTTCTGCCAGTGAGATAGCGGCTGCTTTCAAAAATGGATTCGAGGCGGTAAACCTGGGATCGAGGATATTACGGGCAGAGACCGCGGCAATAACCTTGACCGCAATTCTACAGAATCGCTTCGGCGACCTGGGTTGATGAGGGGCTTTTCAGCCCTAAAAAAGCTATTTAGGCGTTTGATGTCTATTGGAGTCTCTTAATATACGAATAAACTACACGCGATAGATCGCTCGATCCCGTAATTTAGTAAAATGTTCCACCCGAGTTTGACATTTGAGAGCTGTAAGTTATTGAAAAACATGAATTCTCTATTTTATAAATGTGCGAGTTATCACTACAGCAGAAGCTTGATACCTTTGCCGGTAATGCTTGGAATAGGTATAGACATTATAAAACCCAACAGAGGCATAACTTAGATTACTTCACTAAACTGATAACGCACTTTCGCGCGTCATAATCTTCATGCTGGATTAGCATACTTTATTGCAGCTTCGCCGCCTCAGGTTTTAACATTTGTGTCTTTTTTGTGAATTTTTTGCTCTCAAGCAACCTGCTCGGAATTGAAATAATATTATCCCGCTGCTCGAGGATTGTGGCTTCGAGCTTATCGCCTACAGCAAGGAGCTGGTGCTCCCCTTCAAGCTGCACCGCAAGCTGAACAATCCTGGCTTCACCCGCAGAGTCGAGGGCTTGCTTGGTAGTATGGGGTTGACCAGGCTTTTCGGCTCACCTATAACACTAATGGCTAAGAGAAAGGGATAGTGAGAACCTAATTTCTTACCTTACAGCGCAGTTCACCTCAGATCATTTCAGTTAACTTCAGGGTATTGACATTATAAAAAGGATATGGGATCATAATTCTATTGAAGATAAGATGTTATTTGACATTAGGGTCAAATATATTTTCGAGGATGATGAGGATGATAAGTAGGAAAAAACACAGTAACTATATGACACAACATATTTTTTATCTGGATGATGGAAGTTGGGAAAAATTGGATATGGTTATATTATTTGGAGAATTTGAATGAAAAAATTATTTAAATGGATTAAGAGTTTTTTATTGATTTTGTTATTATCGATAATTGCATTAATCATAAGTTTGGTTTCTACTTTTATATTATTCATTTCATTTGCTATTTTATACAATTCTGATTTTTCCCCTTATGTGGTATTTATATTATGGATATTTATTTTTATTATTTTATATATACTATTTTTCAGAAAAAAAGCCACAAAGCAAGTAAAACAAACTATCAATGAAACAGGGAATATTTTGCATGAAGATAAACTAGCACCAAATGATAGTTTGAAGTCTAAACAGTCCATGGTAAATGAATTTAAGACAAGTAATTTGTTTTGGAGATATATGGTAAAGATAATTATTTTTACCTTATTAATAATTATTTTAGTTTATTTAACTTATTCTGAATTTGCAATTATTTCTCAAATTTTATTGCTTATCCTACTAACTTTATCAATATTTTTATCTTTGCTATATAGATCAACAATTAGACGGTTGAAATTTCTACAATCTTTTAATTCCGAAGGCATTATAAATCGATTATTTTCTGGAACCATTCTTAGAATATTTATTTGGATTATTATAGCACATGCAATGTCATGGCTATTAGTAATACAATTTCAATTTTATAATATATATGAATGGTTGATTATTTTTTCAGTTGCACCGATATTTTACCTTGTTTTTTCAATTTTTAGAAAGCTTGTTAAAAAAGAAACTCAGCAATATCTTTCTTATTATTATCCAATATCCTTGGCGCTGGGATTTACTCCAATAATTGCTTCTTTATTATGTGTAATTTTTATCCCTATACTAAAACCAGTTCCATCATATAATTCGTTAGAAGAAGTAATTAGTAAAAAGAAAGAATTAGTAGATAATATGCATTCTATGAAATTAATAAAAGAAATTTCATACATTTATTCTTATAAGGTTGCAATTGAAGATTATTCTATTAATTTTATTAAAAATCATATAAAGTATCAATCCATGAATAAAAATGATACAAAGAAATTGAGGATATTATTAAAATTAGGTATAATATTTTTATTTAATTTACCGCTTTTTAGTATTGCATGTTTTTTATATTTATTTTTGCTTATACCCTGGAATGAGTATGGAAGAATCTTTGAATTTTCTCGTGGTCGCGAGGATATTCCACCTCCTATTTCTAAAAATAAAATTTTTATCTGCACGCTATTTTTAGTTTTTAGTGTAATATTTATTTATATTCCTTTGTTGGGAGGATTAAATTTTCTGTTGGAAACCAGGAAATATTTCGAAAGTTCTAAAGAAAAAAGAGAGTACATTGAAAAAGGAATAAAACATGCTTTTAGAATTATTATAAATGGAAATGATATATATATTAACCAAGATGGTATTAATAAAATAAATAAGATAAATAAATTTTATGAAAAAGAAATTGAGCGTATTAATTTTAAATATCAAGAGCATAAAAATATATTTATAGATAAAACTTTTGATATTGCGATAGAAGGTATAGATCCTTTTTTAAACTGGTATTACTCTTTGCCAGCAGAATATATGCGCATAATAAATATGTTCCAAGGTAAATTAAATGAATATATTGAAGCTAAACTAAAAGATATTATTAAGGAAAAATTAAAAGAGCATAATATCGATGCAATAAATAATGAAAAATATATAGAATATTGTAATAAAATAAATAAGTTAATTAACAAATATGAGAAAGATATAATGAAAATTGTTAAAAAATATAAAATAGATATTTCCTATCCAAATCGTGATATTATTGTAGATCGTAGTATGGAAAATATAATAATTACATTAGAAAATTTTAATATGACGAAATATAATATAGGTGCTAGTGTAGGTGGTGCTGCAACCGGCGGAATATTCACGGCAATTATTACAAAGAAAATAGTATCAAAAATTGCAGCAAAAGGCACAATAAAAGCCGCCGCAAAGGCGTTTACAAAAATTTTAGGAAAGAAAGCCATGGGAAAAGGTTTAGCTGCATTAATTGGAGGTGGGATTGGGTCTGTTATTCCAGGAGCTGGGACAGCAGCAGGCGCCATTGTTGGTGGCACTTTAAGTTCTATAGTATTAGGCTTTACAATTGATAAAATGATTTTAGAATTAGAAGAAGCATTTAATAGAGAAGATTTTAAGAAAGAATTAATAAAAATTTTCATTGAAGCTAGAGAAGAAATGAAAGTTGAAACGGAGAAAGAATTTAATGAAATGGAACAAGAAATTAAAAAATTATTTGGCAATAATTATTAAATAATTATTATAATATTATTCATTATTACCATAAATGTCAATCTCATCCACGACCGCGATGATAATGGCATTGGCTGGAGCATGAGGATCACCCAACGCTGACATAGCCGATGAGCCTTCAATGGTCAGAATAACCGTATCCCCGATCCCTGCATCCACAAGGTCGATCGCCAGGTAATCCCTCCCCATCGGCTCGCCTGATAGATCCACCGGCTGTACCTGGAGCAGCTTTCTGCCCTTGTAAGCAGAGTGCTTCTGGGTGGCGGTTACATTGCCGATGACCTTGGCTATGAACATAACATCAAGGCTCCTTTGTCTGCTTATTATTCTGTTTGAAGGTGAAGACATCATCAACTATGCCGACCACGCTCGCATCTGAGGGGACATGCTGCGGGTAAAAGGCGAAACCCGCCTCCTTGCCCCCATCGACTATGATCACGATCTCATCGACGCCGGCGCCGACTGCATCGGTGGCGACTATCGGTGTGCCTTTGTCCTTGCCAGAGGCATCTATCGGCTGCACGAGGAGCAGCTTCTTGCCCTCCAAGCCCGGCTCCTTTCGGGTCGCTACCAGGCATCCAATGATTCTAGCTAGATAAAACGGCATAGTTTTTTAGTTTGAAGGGAGATGAAAGAGGATCACGCAAAGACGCAAAGACGCAAAGAATATTAAGGAAGGAAACAGACGGAAAAAGGCAAAGACGCAAAGTGGGGTGAGGTGCAAGATGCGAGGAAAGAGCCTCATTCACGGTATCACGGTAGCTCGGTATCACGGTATCACCCTCTTCTTTGTGCCTTTGTGTCTTTGTGGTTCAAAGACTATCAATCCCCATGCCTCATATTAAAAAAGGCGATATATCATGGTGTGGCTGGGGTATGACCACCGCCTCGACCAGCATCCCTTGCGCTGACAGCGCTTCCGATGCAGCCGAGACCGCTGCCCGCACTGCGCCAACATCGCCGGTCAGAGTGAAGTATCCCTTGCCGCCGATGCCGTTGGCTAGCCTTATCTGTATCAGTTGCACCTTGGCTGCCTTTGCCGACAGGTCAGCGCCGATGATGGTCGATGATGCCGAGAATGCCTCGATGATCCCTAAAGCATCGATCTCTCCAATCTGGGTGGTGAAAGTCAGGGCAGGGAAGATGTCCTGGTGGATATTGGGGATGATCAGCTTATCGACCACGCTATATTCAGCTACTTCCTCGCCATCAGCCATAGCGCTTTTCACATCAGCGACCAGTCCTCCGACCAGGATGAGGTACTTACCGGAACAGATGGGAGCACTTCGCAGCAAGGAGACCTGTGCAGCCTTGACCATAGCATCGGTTGCCTCGATCCCCCTGGCGATGCTCCTCAACTCCAGCATTCCGATGGCATGTACCAATTTATTACTCCTGGTTGATTATCTCGATGCAATCGTTGATCTTTGTAACCTTTCCAGTGATGGAGGCGATCACCACCGCTCCCATCTCACCTGCGGGTGGTTCGGCGATTATATCACCTTTTCGCACCATATCTCCAATTGAAACTAGGGGTACTGCGGCAGCCCCGATATGCTCCTCGAGGCTCAAACGCACTCGCTTAGGCTCCAGCAATGGTTCCAGGACAGTCGGCTTGATGTCGAATTTATCAATCCCCAGCCTAATCTTCAATCGCGAGCTAGGCACCTTGCGCAGGTTTCGGCTGGGATGAGCTGCATCGATGGGGATCTTGTGCCCATCATAGGGTATCTTTTGTTTAAGGTATTGGATCACCTTCCATGGCGAAAGCCCCATATAGCAAGCCCAGATTCCGCATAATCCGCAGCCGGAGCAGTTGTAGATCCCCTCTGGGATGTGCCTTTCATCGCCAAGGGCTATGTAATGCATTATCTTGTGCGGCTCCAGTTCAAGCCCCAGCAGGCGCCTTGAGCAAACCTCGCTGCAATAATAGCATTGAGCGCAGGCGCTGCGCATGATGTTTATATCACGCTGCCAGTGGCGGAGTTTCTCCATGACCACAGGGTGAGCCTTGGGAAGCACGATGATGCCGGTGGTGGTTCGTTTCACCGGCTCATCGAGGTTCTCTCGCACCGTGCCCATCATAATGCCACCCTCAAGTATGACTTTGCCATCATCGTCAAGCTGGTTGCCAGTTCCTGCCAGAAGTTCCTCGAAGGTGGTACCAATTGCAACCTCGATGACCGCCGGTCTAGGAATATCGCCGATTATAGTAACCATACGGCTGGTAACATGAGTTCCATTGGCTGCGCTATGTATCTGCACAAGAGATTGGACATTGCAGACCAGCACTCCGATATCGATAGGGATTCCGCCCTGGGGAGTGAGCCTGCTGGTAACCTCATAAGCAAGTATCTGCTCATCGCCGACTGGATAGTAGTCCTCTAGGAGGGCGATCTCGATATCATCGTATTTAGCTGCCACCTTTTTTATGGCTTGAAGAGATGCCTTGTATTTGGCTTTGAGGGCGATAAATCCCTTTTTCGCTTTTACCTGCTTCATCACCAGGTGCAGTCCAGCCACCACTTCATCGGCATTTTTGTGCATGATCTGCTGGTCGCTGTAGAGCAGCGGTTCGCACTCGGCGCCGTTGGCGATTACAGTATCGACCTTGCAATCGAGCTTGATATGCGCGGGAAAGCCGGCTCCGCCCGCTCCGATTACGCCCGCTCCTATCACTTTTTCGACAAGATCATCAACCATAATGGAAGGAGTCTTTATACTATAGTTTTATACTGTTCTACTTACAGGTGAAAGACCCTCTCCCTAACCCTCTCCCAGAGAGAAGGGATGGGATCACCCTTTCCAGTTCCTACGCCCTCTCTCTGGGAGAGGGCTGGGGTGAGCGCGTATTTTCCCTAAAAGACCAATTTTAGACCCTTAAGTGAAAAGCCCTAGACTTTTGTCTTTAGTGTTAAGTTCAGGAAGCACCTGTCAGTATTTTCGATCACAATTTCATAACCTTTTGATCTAAATGTCAATAAAAGTTCGCTTTTGCTTGAAATCTTAATAATTTGGAAGTATATATAACTATGTACAATATCAAACAAAATCAATCTTTGAGTCAAAGGTGTCTTACATGAAATCGATAGCTTTCCTCGCTTTTAGATGTTTACAAAGAGGCTTGCCTTTCACGAAAGTAGCACAAATGATCTCCTTGTCGATGTTTGTGATTTTCGCGATGACAATCCGAGTTTTCGGCATGGATGTCGAGATCGTTTATCCGGGCTATGACCCAGGTGATCAATGGGTACTTGAGCCTTGCGAGTGCATCGATGAGGAGATCATCCTGTCAGCCAAGCCGATGCCAATGGTCTCGGTAACCGAGGTTCCCTGGGCTGATGAGTCATTCGAGCAGCCGGTCTATCACACCCTGGAGCCGATGGATTGCCCGCCTATCCAGCGATCAGAATTGATCTATGATGGCATGAACGAGGATGCCAAGGGCTTCTACAAGATCAACAACACAACGGTTTATCCATACAAGACTATCTGCAAGCTGCTGATGCGCTACGGCAGCACCTGGTATGTCTGCTCCGGCTCGTTTATTATGAAGGACAGGCTGCTTCTCACCGCCGGGCATTGCATATACTCCGAGGTTCCGCAAGGCTCCGGCAACTGGCGCTGGGCGGATCAAGTCATCGTAATTCCTGGCTTGAACGGCAATCAGCAACCATTCGGTCAATTTGCCAGCGTTGCACTAACCGTCCCTAATGGATGGAGAACTAGCCACGACTGGCGCTACGACTGGGGAGCGGTAGCCTTGGGCAGCTCAAGTGGCGTCGGAAACATGGGGCACGCTGTAAACAATGTAACCTGGTACTTCGGCAAGACGGTTCGGGTTACCGGCTACCCAGCAGAGACCGGCTTCAGCGGCAACGAGATGTACGAGAACCAGGATAATATATGGTACGCGGACAACTACAAGCTCTATTATCGCGGCACTAGCTATGGAGGGATGAGCGGTGGACCTATATTCTACCTCGATGGGGGACAGTACTATATCCTGGGTGATCATGCTTACTCTGGTCCAAGCGGAACCAGGCTAAGAGATGATGTGCTGAGCGCAATCGATGCACTGGACAGGAACAACCCGACCTATACCCCCACTCCAGGAGGCAGGACTCCGACAAAAACACCGACTCCGACCCCCACTTTCGACCCCAACAAAACCTACCTGCGCTGGGATGGGGGGGATCCTGACGCAGGGGATATAGTCTATTACGATGTTTACTTCGAGGCTAATGTTAATCCGCCCACAAGCCGGGTCGTTAATGACACGACCAATCGTTACTGGTATCCGGGCAAGATGAACTCTAACACAACCTATTACTGGCAGGTGCTCGCCTGCGATAACCACGGCGATTGCACCAGCGGCGATGTCTGGCGTTTCACTACCTGGGGCGCGCCACCGCCTGCGACCCCCACCCCTACTATGACGCCGACCTCAACGCCACCGATGGGCAATCTACCGCCGATAGTGAATATCGCCGGGTATATGAACACCCGTCTCACTAATGCCGATGGAGGAATCATGACCTTGCTCGCCTATGCTACCGATCACCCCGGCATGGGCATGGGCGTGGTCAGCGAGGTTGAGATACTTTACCAGGGTGTTCCCACTGGCGTTAAGTTGACATTAGTGGACCCAGCTAACTCTATTTGGCAATTCCAGGCGCCGATTTCCCCCGGTGCACCCGTAGGAAAATACAACCTGGAGTTGTTGGCTAAGGATATAGAGGGCGCGGTCAGCTCTCCCTGGCCATATCTCGTGGTCCCATTCTATGCAAATTCAGCCACTGATGATGAGCAACAGAACATACAGATCATACACAAACCAAGCAGAATCAGCCGTCTGATCGCAGATATTAAATCATTCTTCTATCAAAAAATGGTTGCGTTGTCCCTGCCGAAGTTAACTAAAAATAACCGAGGGGCTGTTCGACTACGAGATGTTGAGCCTACTAATATCATAACCTTTGGGGAACCGAGCTATTCGCTTGCTGAGCATATTGGCATGATCTATACACCAATAGATGTACAGTCAGCCCAGTATGGCAATAATCCGCCCCATAAGCCGAGCAATCCAATCCCTGCCGACGGTGCGACCGATGTGAACCCTAACTAGTATTGTTGTAAGTTTCTTAGCATATCCAGAACAAAACCAACTAGGCATAAAGGCAATAAGTGATTAAGGGATTGTCGATGCACTTTGCCATACTGTTAGCTCTTAGTCTATTTGTAACTGGGGCACAATGTAAACCACAACTCGATCAGTCCTTTAGTCTGCTACATGTAAACAAGATCCTCCCTAGCAGGTTCGATCCGCTGTTTCCTGATGTGGTTACCGCCTCTGCATCAAGAGAACTGTTGAGGCTTCTAGTCATTTACCCCCTTCTAATAGCCGTGATTTGGTTGATAACACGAAAATCCCCTAAGATAGCACTGGCAATCGGCAGTTTTGCAAGGTCATTACTCGCTTACAAAGGTACACCTTATGTATTGCTCGGAGTCAGTTTTTTGCTCTATCTCATCGTTTCCATTATCATAATAGGTGGAATTCCGCACTTCGATGATGGAATCTGCAATCTTTACCAGGCGAAGATTTTGGCTAATGGTAAATTTTATTCATCGGTTCCAGCGCAGTTGATCCCTCATGTCAAGGTGTTACATACGGTCTATTATAATGGACGCCTGTTTTCCAGGTTCTTTCCTGGATACCCGCTTTTGCTTGTTCCAGGGATACTTGTCGGTGCACCTTGGTTGATCAATCCTCTTCTTGGCGCATTGCTAGGATTTGTAATCTACCTGCTGGCAAGGCTTCTTTTCGATCATACAACCGCAGTTATTGCCCAGTTTCTCTATATGGTCTCACCGTTTGCGCTGTTTATGAACGGGACTTACCTGGCGCACACTGCGACTGCTTTTTGGGGTGTGCTTTTCGTTTACAGCATATTGCGAGCTTTTTACGGCAGGCATCGGTACCTATGGGGGGTGATCGCCGGCTTTAGCTTCGGCTTTGCAGCCCTGACCAGGCCGTTCGATGCGGTGCTCATCCTCGTTCCGATATTATTTCTCCTTATTTACAAGCTCTTTCGGGCATTCAGCCAGGTTGCGCCCATTATGCCTTTCATGATCGCCGGATACATAATCCTGCTGGCGCTCGGTTATTTCTATAATTACCAGGTTACCGGCGACATGCACCGCCACCCATACACCGTCGAGCAGGGGCTTGACAATATCGGCTTTACCGATCAACCACGATCTTATGGAGTCATGGATATCAAGGAGGGAATCCATAAGGGGCATACTCCCCTTGATGGATTATATAATCTCTGGCTAAATCTTTATGTCATGTCAGTTAATCTGCTTGGTTTTCCTTTTGTTAGCCTGCTTTTGCCGATATTAACTCTACTTTCCCCATATCGGGGCAGAAAGGAGATATTTCTGTTTTCGTTTAATGTGAGCTTTGCTATCTTTTACATGCTGTACTGGGCGCATAGCGCGCTTATGCTGGTGGGAGCGAGATACTATTATCCAACCATACCATTTATGATAATATTGGCAGCGAGGGGTTTGATCTATCTGTCAGGATCAGTTTCCGATGATAAACAAACTCCCGATCGCCGCTTCAACTTCTCATCGTTGCTGGTAACTTTTTTAATAGTGGAGAGCATGGTGGCTTATGTGCCCAGAGTAGCCTCGGCATGGATGCAGGAGACCGAGCTTTTGCGCCTGGTTCCAACTCATGTTAAACGCCAGGGTATCGAAAATGCCGTGGTTCATATAGATACGCAGGCAGGAGTTAATGTATCAGCACGCCAAGTGATACTAAACGGCGCCCTTGCAGCCAACAGCCCGTTTTATGATAGCAGTGTCATCTATGCACGGATCGAGAAAGGAAGGGCTGCGCCGATGGGGCTGTTTCCCGGCAAGGTCGCACTGCTGGCAGATATAGACTTTGATGGTAAAAAGCATTCTGTGCGCCTAAAGCCGATCATCTTGGATAAACCGTGAAGCTTTCCATTCCCAGCCCTCCATCTTGGGAATATCAGATCAGTCTATCTCTGGCTTGAATGCCCTAGTTATAGTGTTTTCAGTGGGTTTAGCCTTCGTTTTTTTATCCTTGGCGGGCGGTCTTTTTTCCCTTCGTTTGGTCGGCTTTATGCTATCCTCCTCCATCAGGTTCAGGCTGTAAACCAGCTCGGCAAACTTAAACTCGCTTGGATAAATACTATCAATAAGTTTGTCATCTATATCCCTCCAACTCAACCTGGAAAGTGGATACTGGCTGTTGAACCTAAGGTACATTGAGAGGATCGGGTCAGCGATGAAGTAATGATAACCCCGCCGTTCGATTAGATAAACAGCTTGTAACTCCTTAAGATAGTTAAGTGTACTGGAGCGGATCCTGCCTATTTGGTCCGAGATATCCTTGAGCTTGGCGCCTGGTTGCTGGCTAAGGACACTTAATATCTCCTTGAGCACACCATAGCCCCTTGCCCTGGATAGTCTATCGATAAGCATCCTCTCCACATAGCTATTCAACATGCCATTGTCTGATAAAAGATCCCACAGTACATATCTAAGCACTGTCATAATAGCCTTCTTATCGGATAGCCGCTCTTCCTCGCTCAAGTCCTGATAATAAGTGCTGAAGATGTCAAGGTATAACGGTTTTCCCCCAGTGAAATATGCGAACTCCTGAGCGACAGGTGCAGAAAACCTTTTAAGAGCCTTGATATCATCCAGGTTGAATGGAATCATTCGATATCTTACTAGCTTATGATTACAACTCCGAAGCTGAATCTCGCATCCAAGTGTAATAATATTTTTGATCACATCATCGCAGATAATAAGCTCGCAAAACTTCTCCATAAAATCATGCATATCTGGATAATTACGCAGAGTCTGAGTTTCCTCGAAGTTATCCCAGGCAAATATAAGCTGCAAAGCAAGATCATTTAATAAGGACTTAATTAGTCGCAACCCTTCTTCGAGCTGCAAGTAAAAACCCTTATCCGGTGAGTAAATATCTATCTGTAGTCTTGTTTGCCTGGGATCGATGAGTCTGATCCCTGCCTCGTTCAATAAAGAATCCCTGAGTTTGGTAATAAGTCGGCGGCGATGATTGGATTTCGAGTATAATTCGTTGATTATCCTGGATAAAAGCTCTTTTATGAACCTCTGTGGAGTGGTGCATATCCAGCGGCAATCAAAGTAGATGTATCTCCTTTTTCTATCCTTGGAGAACATCTCACCTAACCGCTTGAGTAGATAAGTCTTCCCGCAGCCGGGGCTAGAGCTAAGCAGGATATCCTTTCCGTTGGAGAGGCTCTCAAAGCATAGGTTTAGCAGATGGTTCTGGCTAGCCTTATGTTCAGTCTGCTTTGCCGAATTATTTGTATTTTTTGACACAATTACAATTACAGGGATACTTTCCCTAGATAAGAACTATCGCGTGTATTGCTAAGGTTTTACGATGATCTTGAGCGCCTCGCCGCTTTCCATCCACTTGATACCATCGCTGATCGAGGATAGCGGGATGCGGTGAGTTATAACCTTATCGAGAGGTAATCTCCGCGATTCGATCAGACTAATTGCCCTGGCAAAGGAAAAGTTGGAGATAAAAGTGCCCAATAGCTTTATCTCATACCTTGTCAGATAGTATGGTGCAATGGTGGATTGCTCCTGATCGTTCATTCCAAACATAAGGATAGTTCCCCCTTTTCTCACCAGCTTCAGCGCTTGGGGGAGCAATGTGCCCACCGCATCGACCACTATATCGAAGCCGACCTTGGTATGTTCCTCGGAGATCTTGAAAAGATCGCCCTCATTGGGATCGATGACCAGATTCGCACCCAGTTTTTCCGCATAGTTTCTTCGATAGTTATTTGGCTCGGATACCGCAACCAGCGAGGAGAATGACTTGACGAAGAACATGATGAAGTAAAGCCCGATGGGACCGGCTCCGAGCACCAATACCTTGGAGCCGATCTTGAAGTCCAGCTTATCAAAGGCATTTACGATACAGGAAAGAGGCTCAGCATAGACGGCAAGCTCAGGGGGAATGTCCTTCTTCACCTTGTGCAGTGCCTTGGCCGGTGCAACGCTATACTCGGCGAATCCACCGTCCTTGAATATCCCCAGTGTGGTCATGTTCAGGCACATATTTGGCTGTCCGTTACGACAGAAAAAGCAGTATCCACAGGTGATATTAGGATCGACCGCTGCCAGGTCGCCGACCTTTAGATGCTGGCAAGCCTCTCCCTTATCGACCACGGTGCCGACATACTCATGCCCCAGAACTATACCCTTTTCTGCTGGATGCAATGGTGGCACTTGCAGGATCTTTATATCGGTTCCACAGATACTTGCCGCCTCAACCTTGAGAAGGACATGGTCAGGCTTGGTGATGCGAGGGATTGGTATCTCTTTTAATGCCAGCTTTCCTTCATCCTCGAATACAGCGGCTGACATCAATTCTTTTTCGACCATAATTTACTCCGGTTTAATGATGATCTTGCCGTCCTGGCGGGAGGTAGATTGGGCAATTGCATCCACTGCCTTATCCAAGGGGAATCTGGCTGTGATTATCTTAGTATTATCAACCAATCCGGCAGCCATCATGCGAATGACATTGGGAAAGATATTATGTCCCGAGTGTCCCTGTGAGCCGAAAAGCTGCCCCCTGCGCACCTGGAGCACCTCGATGTACATGGGCACACGATCTGCCGCCCTCCCAATCTGTGATATTTTACCATTGACCGCCAGGCATTTCTCGGCTTCAAGGATGCAAAACTCAGGGACGCCAGCAGCCTCCAGGATGAAATCAGCGCCCTCGCCGTGGGTCAAGTCCATGACCACCTGGCCAGGACTTGTATCTATCTCATCCGGATGGAAGGCATAGTCAACACCCAGCTTTCTTGCCAATTCCAGTCTTCCCTTTGATACCTCGAAGGCGATGATCAAACTGGCACCAGCGGATCTAGCCAATTGAATAGCAGCAAGCCCGATAGGTCCAACTCCAAAAACCACGAAATAAGCCCCCGGTTGAAATCCCTGCCCGCGAACGAAAATGCTGTTATAAGCCACAGAGGTTGGCTCCACGGTAGCTCCAACCTCGTATATGGTCTCATCATCCGAATACTGCCTTTTCAGCTCATCGAGCTTCCAGCAGTACTTGGCATCAACCGCAATATACTCGGCATCAGCGCCGGGGATGGTGAATCCAAGCTCCTCGAGGTTGGTACAGTGATTGGGGAATCCCGCTCTACAAGGCTTGCAGCGCCCGCACCACATCATCTCCTCGACCGTAACCATGTCGCCAACCTTCAGGTCATTCACCCTCTTGCCGACCTCAACTACTTGTCCAGAAAACTCGTGTCCCAGTATGGTCGGGAATTTCGTCAAGCCAGGATAGAGTATGTAGTTATCCTCATCGGTCTCGTAGAAATGCATATCCGAGCCGCATACCCCGCAAGCCTTGACCTTTATTAAAACATCGTTATCGCCAGGCTTTGGCATCTCCCATTCCCTAACCTCCAGCTTGGGATCTCTCCAAACCGACGAACCAGTTATCGCTTTTCCAGTCGATCTCTCGAAATCGCTCAGTTTATAGTCCGGCTTAGGATCCCATTTAGCGTCCAAGACTAATCCCTTCATAGCAGCACTCCTTGTAGTATTTTATCAATGGTATATTCACTAAGATGGCTAACTACTTCCATGATCTGGAATCTATCAAAATCTTTTCAGTTTAACAAGGGAGAAACAACTAGATCTCACAAGACATTTACAAACCGACCGAACTAGTTGGTGGCTTTATTTTTTTCAATTATTCTTATATAATCAACAAAAAAAAGATGAAAGGATATTACATCATGAACAACGATAGGCTTAAAAAGATAAAGGAAAGAGCCAGAAATATACGAACCGCCAAGAGGACGGGGATAAATTTTCTAAAAATATACCAACCTGGAGATATTGTCTATATAAAGGAATATAACAAGCTCGGCAAGGTGCTAGAGGATCAGCTAAGCGCCATTAAAATCGACTTCGATGGCGTGGTGAAGATGCTGGATCGCTCCCAGTTTTGGGGCAAGGAACGAGATGATTATCTCAGAAACCATTATCAGACCAACAGCAACCAGCAACTTGCCGAGGCATTGAACACTGACCCAAAGCTAATACAATGGAGATTGAAAGCCTTAAAACTTAGGCGACTATGCGCCTGGGACGAAAAAAAAGATAGATTCATCAAGGAGAACCTTCATCTCACCAATGCCGAGCTAGCGGAGAAGCTGGGAACGACTATCGCCTCAATAAAGGGTAGAATACACCGGCTTAAATCGATCGGCTATATCAAGCAGAAGAACAGAAGGAAGTTTGTCTGGACTAAGGAACGGGATCGCTACCTTGTTGAAAATATCAAAAAGCCTAAGAGGGTAATCGCCGAGGAACTCGGTACCAGCTACGGTTCGGTCAAGGGAAGGATCAGACGGCTGAGAAAGAATGGAAATCTCCCATCAACAAAAAAGTAATCATAGCGTTAGATAATATTTTATGCCTCTTATTGCGGATCAGGATGATACCAATATACCGTTGATAACTACGATGGATACTATACGAGGTGCAGGTTGCCAATGAAAAAGATAGCACTGATAATGATAATCGCACTCACCATCGGCTTGGCGGCAATGCCTGCCTGGTCGCAGTCCCCCTGGACGCAGTTCCAGCAGAATGGTGCGCATACTGGATATGTCGAGCTAGCCGGCAGCCCGGATGCCTGGCTAAAATGGAGTTATGTTGCTGACGGCTCAATAATCAACTCCCCTGTTCTAGGGCACTATGGGACTATATACATAGGCACTATCGGCAGCTTCAGTAAAATCTATGCGGTAGGCTTCAATGGCTTCCTCAGGTGGTCCTATCAACTGAGTGTCAATGTCTTCAGTACCCCTGCCGTGGCAGATGACGGCACTATCTTTGTCGGAGATATGAATCGCCTGGTCGCTCTCAACTCGGATGGAACACTGAAATGGCAGTACAGTACCGGTGGCTGGGTAATGAGCTCAGTAACCATCGGCGCTGACGGCAATCTGTACTTCGGCTGTGCAGACTCAAAGATATATTGCATAACGCAAGGTGGCTCAACGGTCTGGAAATATGAAACAGATGATGCGGTTTATGCAGCGCCGGCGGTAACCGATTCTGGGATCGCTTATGCTGGTTCTCTTGATAACTTTCTTTATGCCATCAATTCGGATGGCACTCTGCTTTGGTCTTATGAAACAGGTGATATCATAGCCTCATCGCCGGCAATCGATGAAAATGGCAATATCTACTTTGCCAGCAAGGATCAAAAGTTGTATTCACTTAGCTCAGCAGGTTCTGTAAACTGGAGCTTCAACATCGGCGGCGAGTCGAGATGTTCGCCTGGCATCGCTCCCAGCGGAACCATCTACTGCGGAAGCGCCAACGGCGTGATGTATGCAATTGATGCTACAACCGGACTTAAAGATTGGCAGTACAACACCGGTGGCGAGATTATAAGCTCTCCAGCTATTGACTTGAATGAGAACATCTACTTTGGCTCAAGGGATGGCAAGGCATATTGCCTCGATAAGGATGGTCATTTACTCTGGTCTTATGAGACCGGAGACGAGGTCTGGTCATCGCCTGCAATCGGTCCCGAACAGTACATCTTCTTCGGCTCCAAGGATCACAAGCTCTACGCGCTCAAGAAGTTCATTCCGACTCCAACCTCGACCCCGACAACGACTCCGACATTCACGCCAACAATCACCGAGACGCCGACGGTTACACCAACCGTAACCGGTACTATCATGACCGCAACGCCGACCGCTACGCCAACAGGGGAGGGACCGCTTTTCTTCGTGGAGGTCAGCCCAAATCCGTTCTCACCAGATGGGGATGGCTTCCAGGATACGACGCTGTTCACCATGTACGGCAATGCCGAGCCGCCCGAGGATATGATCGAGAACATCAGCCTGTCCATACTTAGCGCGGACCAGGAGCTGCTTCGGCGCTGGACTTATGCGGGGCAATATGAGTACTTCAGCGAGACGCAGCGCTGGGATGGCACCGATGACATGGGCGCACAGCTTGCTGCTGGAGAGTATTTCTGGCAGCTAAAGGGCAAGGATGTACAAACCGGCGTCTGGGGCTATGCGGATGGCAATATCGTCCTCACTGGGGATATAACCCCTACGCCGAGAGCTACGCCGACCACGACCCCGACTGCGACCAGGACTCCACATCCGACCAGCACGCCGACTCCATTCAACTATCGTCCCAAGATATTGATGGCAGGCTACCTGGGCACGCAGATAACATCGCAATCAGGGGGGTATCTTGATCTGGTCGCCTGGACATCAGACGCAGATGGTACGGTCGAGGAGGTTGAGGTCTGGTACCAGGGCTCGCCTACTGGATTAAAGCTCCCTGAACTCGGCGGTTCGCAGGGAATCTACTGGCTAAGCGATGTATTCATCGAGCCGGGAATTCCGCCTGTGGAGCTGCTAATCGAGCTTAAAGCCACTGATGACCGCGGAGGCATCAGCTATCTGTGGCCATTTCTTGAGATCTCCGAGGGAGAAGGTGGAGACAAAGGCTTTGGTAGCGGCGCAGATCTATTTGCTGTAGCGAATGATTGGCGCATTTTGTATGATCTTGCTGTGATCGCATCTTCAAGGGGTGGTGATGCGCCGAACATTCTGGCAGCGGGCTATTTTGATACCGAACTTTCAGAGGATCGTGGGGGCATTTTGCGTATTCTGGCAGCGGTATCTGACCCGCAAGGTCTAGGCAATATAATGGAAGTGCAGCTTTATTTTGCCGGGCAGCCTGCGGGATTGTACTTTTTCGATGATGGGTATCACGGAGATTTCGCTCGTGGTGATGGTGTTTATGGGCTTTCGATAGCCTTTGGTCGTGGCGATCTAGAGGGAGCTTCAGGGGCATATTTACTTGAGATCCGCGCCAGGGACCTCGATGGCAACCAGAGCCACCTCTGGCCATATTTAACCATAGAGTAGGGGAAGTGATGCAGCCTGATTTTATTAGGCTTCGGCCCTACTTACATGTTATGGGGCATAAGGCAAGCCATAAGGAAAAAAACATGCGCACCTCTGTATATTAATGCTTGTGCGGGTACAATAGCGGTTGGTTTTCTGCTACGATCGCATCCTCATGATCGGTATGTTCGATAGCGGTATCGGTGGGCTTTCCATATTGCTTGAGGTGAGGAGGCTTCTGCCGGATGCAGATATCGTTTACTATGGCGATAATGCGCATTTCCCTTATGGCGAGCGAACCAGTAAGGAGATCATCGAGTTTAGCAGCACTATTACACAGATGCTCAAATCAATGGGAGCTGCTATGATCGTGGTCGCCTGCAATACAGCCACCGTCGCTGCCATCGAGCATCTTCGCCGGCGTTTTGATCTACCCTTTGTCGGCGTGGAGCCAGCGGTGAAGCCAGCATCGGTTAACAGCAATGAAGCGGTGGCTATCCTGTTGACCCAGACCACCTCAGAGGGAAAAAAATACCGCGATCTGCTCAAGCGCTTCGCGGATGACCGCATGGTATATACACATTGCACCGCAGGGCTTGCCAAGCTTGTGGAAAAGGGAGAGGTCAACGGCGATGTCGCAAGGGATATACTAAAGAGGATCCTTGACCCAATTTTTAGCCAGGGTGTTGAAAATTTGGTTCTTGGATGTACGCATTATCATTTTCTGACCCCACTGATAAGGGAGCTTGCCCCTTACGATATCAGGATCTTCAGCCCTGCCGAGGCGGTCGCAAAACAGGCAGTCAGGGTATATAATTCGCTTAAGATACCCCCTGAATCTAATGGGAAGTTACAGTTTATTTGTTCTGGAGACAAGGAAGCGTTTAAGAGGGCTGCATCAGCTGTTACGGGTATAAATATCTTCAATATTTGAGTTAGTTAAACGGCAGCTTTATGGCTTTAATGAAAATAAGATCTCCCACCAATACATAAGGATTGGTCAGCATCCTGAATAATCGTCGCCAATCTCCGCTTGCTGCAAGCTCCATTTCCCTGAAGCGCAATGTAAACCATGTATCAAGCATGATCGCCGGATAAAGCAAGTAATAAAGCACCCTTGCTGGCGCCTTGATGTTACAGGGGAGAAATTCGACGATATCGAGCCGATGTGCGTAAAGTAAATAATCCAGAACTGGCAAGTACGCTGGGTAGTTATGATATCGCATCGATTCCTCAAGTGAAGTTTGGTAAGGGATGGCGGGGCGCCTCGCCTTGTGCAAACCGGTCAACAAAAAGTGCAGCCTTGAGGTCAGGCGCATGATGTTCGGCGTGCTCAGGATCAATATTCCTCCTGCTTTTAGCACCCTGGAAAGCTCTGATATTGCCCGGCGATGATTCTCCAGGTGTTCGAGCACCTCGATGCAGACAACTACATCGACCGAGCTATCAGGGTAGGGAAGACCCTCGAGAAGGTCAACCGGCTCATCGACCTTGATACCAGTGCCATCAAGCAGATCCACGAATCCGAAGTATTTCCGCTCCAGCCTGGTTCCCCTTAGCTTGAAGCCAGAGTCCTTGAGCGCTAACAGGAGTTCTCCCTTGCCGCAACTCACATCGAGCAGCAGCTTGCCATCAGGTTCAATATCATTCAGGGCTTTCTTGACAGTACCGATGATCTCTTTAGTTGCCATTTTGCCAGCAGTTCGAGGTTCTCTTCAGCATTCAAGATCTATCATTTTCTTACCCGGCATTCAAAGGACTTTGTGCCCATTGCTCTGAACTAGGGCATGCTTTGTGGTTTAATAGTCTTTAATATGTATAGCCCTATTATGATGATTTACTAAAAGCCTAAAATTAGATAACATCGCTTTGAGCCTAAATGAAAAATAAATGCTAAGGAGCTTGTATCATGGAGAACACCTTCGAGCTTAACAGCGATAAGGTCAATATCGAAAAGATAATGGAAGATATCCGCCGCGATATAGAAAAAAGGAAGCAAGAGGGTAGATATTACGAGGAGGAGATCCAGCAGATAGCACAAGCCAAGCTCGAAAAGATCTACAAGGCGCCGGATCTCGATATGGAGATACTCCAGGAGTTCCACAGCGCCGAAGGGAAGTGGAATATCAGCGTCCGCCACCAAATTAAATCACACCGCAAGGGGATTGGCAGGCTTATTGTTCTATTTAAAAGGAAGATCGTAAGACCCCTCATTCGATGGTTCATCGAGTTCACCGAGGAGAATTTTAAGAGACAGTATTGGCTAAATTTTTACTATGCGCATATCTTGCACAATTTGACCTTCGAGTTAACCAAATCAGAGATAGAAAAAAAGAACCTGGAGCATAGAATCCTGCATTTGGAGGGGGAGCTGGAGATACTCAAGAAACGGGAAAAAGCGCTCGAAGAACTCGTCTTTCCCCCTGAAAAGCAGCAATGAAAGCAAAACAAGCAAAAAAACGACTTGCCTTTGTTGTTCAGCGCTATGGGCTTGAGGTAGGCGGCGGGGCTGAGACCCACTGTCGCTGGATCGCTGAAAGATTATCAGACAAGTATGAAATCCATGTTCTGACCACCTGTGCCGAGGATTACATAAGCTGGAGCAATAAATATCCGCCTGGAGATGACCTGGTAAACAATATCAAGGTTACTCGCTTCAAGGTTAAAAGGCAAAGGAGACTCAGGCGCTTCAGTTGGCTGTCCGCTGATGTATTCGAGACTGAACACACCCGGAAGCAGGAACTGCAATGGGTAAAGGAAAATGGTCCCTACTGCCCCGCCCTGGTGAAGTATCTCAAGAAAGACCATCATCTATTTCATGGCATCATCGCCTACAGCTTTCGATATTACACTGCCTACCAGACCGTAACCATGCTGCCTGGAAAGACAATCCTCGTCCCCACCGCAGAGGACGATCCCGCACTGCGATTGGAGATATTCAAGGAGATCTTCCCCAAGGTTGCTGGGATACTTTACCTGACCCCAGAGGAGAGAGAGCTGGTACTGCGCTTTTCACCGGCAGATAAAATACCCAACCGCATCATCGGCTCTCCTATTGATCCTCCCGCTAGTGTTGATGGGGAGCGATTTCGGAAAAATTATAATATCACTGAACCGTTCGTTCTATATATTGGCAGGATAGACCGAAACAAGGGCTGCGAGGAGCTTTTTACCTATTTTACCCGGCTGATGGATAACGCCGCGCTCGATGTCCATTTGGTTTTGGCTGGAACCCCTGCTCTTTCTATCCCTGAACACCCCAAGATTCGACATATTGGCTACATCGATGATCAGGACAAGTACGATGCGCTATCAGCCTGTGAATTTCTCATTCTCCCTAGCTTCTACGAGAGCTTGTCGATTGTAATCCTGGAGGCATGGGTTATGGGCAAGGCAACCCTGGTAAACGGACGCTGTGCGGTAACTAAGGGACAGACCATAAGAAGCAACGGCGGGCTTTATTATGAGAATTACCCAGAGTTTCGTGCTACCGTGGAGTTTCTCTTGAAAAACCCGCAGATAAGGCAACGAATGGGAGAATCCGGATGTGCTTACATAAAAGAAAACTATAACTGGCAGACCATCGAGGACAAGATCGTCTCGCTTATCGAGGAGGTGCTCGGTCGTTGACCAAGCCTGCCGTACATCAGTTCATGCCCGGCTTCTCCTTTGGAGATGCAATCGGCAATTATGCACTTTATATCCAGAGGGTGCTTATGGGATGGGGATTTGAATCCGAGATCTTCGCCGAGGTGATCCACCCCAAGGTCAGGGGATTAGCGAAAAGATTCGTCGATTATCCCACGGAGAACGGCGGCGATGATATCCTTATTTACCACTATAGCGTGGGTGGCATCATCTCTGAGTATCTCTACAAGATGCCCAACCGCCTGGTGCTTATCTACCATAACATGACGCCCGCTAAGTACTTTTATGGCGTTAATGATGAGCTGGTGAATCGCACCTTAGAGGGGTGGCGGCGGCTGGTGCAGCTATCCAAGCGATGCACTATCGCGGTGGGAGACTCTGAGTTCAACCGCAAAGACCTTGAACATCTAGGGTTCGATGACACAGATGTTTTGCCCATAAAGGTGCAGCCGGTTACCTCAAGGGTTGCCCCGAATCCCACCATCATAAGAATGTTTGCCGGCCGTGGCCCTAACATCATATTCGTGGGGCGAATAACTCCAAATAAGAAACAGGAGGATCTCCTGGAAGTATTTTACTATCTCAAGCGCCAATATCATCCAAACGCTAGGCTCTTTGTAGTCGGTGATCATGGACCCTTTAAGCCATACTACTACAAGCTGCTGAGCCTCAAGGAGAAATATAGCCTCAGCGATGTATATTTCACCGGGCATATCAGCGATGGAGACCTGGCTGCTTATTATCAATTGGCAGATGTCTTCCTGTGCCTCAGCGAACATGAGGGCTTCTGCGTACCCCTGATAGAGGCTTTCCAGGCGGACATCCCGGTCATTGCCTACCTGGCTGGAGCCATACCCGAAACTATGGGCAATGCGGGGATACGATTAACGATAAAGAATCCCCCGGAGATCGCCGGGCTGGTATCAAAGCTATGTACCGATGAGAAGCTTTCTCAAGAGGTAATTAAAACCCAGCGACAAAGGCTTGTACAACTTGAGGATTATGACTTTGAGTCTAAATTAAAAAAAATTATAGACGAGGCTCTAGATGCGAATAAACCAGATGTTGCCCGCCTGGCACGATGGTGATGCCACCGGCGATAATGCGCTTGCTTTGATGCGCTTCTTTGCAGGGCAGGGATTCGAATCGAATGTATTTTATATCGATGCCGACCCCCCGCGAGCGCCATTGGGCATCCCGAGCAGACGCTTTGCCGAGTATGACACCGAGGATGCGATAAATATTCTCCATTACGCCATACCCAGCTTCCTGTCCCACCAACTGCATGATGCCAAGGGGAAAAAGGTGATGATCTATCACAATGTTACCCCGGCAAAGTACTTCAAGGAGCTAGACGAGGTGCTGGTGCGCATGTCGATTGCAGGGAGGGATCATCTTGCGTATCTTAAAGAGACTGTGGACCTCGCGCTTGCAGATTCGGCTTTTAATGAGAGTGAACTGAAAGAGCGGGGCTTTCAAAACACCGATGTGCTCCCCTTTGGGGTTGATTACTCGAAGTTCGATGTGCCCGATAATCCAGTGCTTAAAAGCATATTCGACGATGGTCGCTTCAATATACTTCATGTGGGACGGATATCGCCAAACAAGTGCTATGAGGATATCCTGAAGATATTTGCGATCCTGAGCCGGACTTTGACCGATCGAGCAAGACTAATCATGGTCGGCAAGTTCGATCACCTGGAAAGCTATTATTACAGGCTTCTTAATATGGCTGAGCGGCTGCATCTACACGAGGCTTATTTCATGGGTAAGCTGGATCACCGCGACCTTTGCACCCTGATGCGTAACAGCCATCTGCTCATCTCGATGAGCGAACACGAGGGATTCTGTGTGCCCTTGTTGGAGGCGAACTACTTTGGGCTGCCTATTATTGCCTATGCGGCAGGCGCTATTCCCGATACGCTCCAAAATGCGGGGATTTTGATACATAAAAAGGATCATGCCACGATAGCAGAGCTTATTTTCCGGATCATGGAAAGCGAATCGCTTTATGAGAGCCTGTGCAGCCTTGCTCCTGATCATCATAAAAAATGGGATATCTCAAAAACAGGTAGATACCTGATGGAGATTCTGAAGGGACAAGGTTTCTTATGATCCTTTTTTATATCGAACTGCTGCTTGTACGAAACCGGGCGCCCAACTGCTTGATCCAAGAGCATGAAGATGCACATAGCTTGCCAGGACATTCTTGTATGTAATCCCATCGCGCATCTCGTAGCAGCCGGTTCCTTTCTTTAGTTTATAGACCGTGTATATCTTCTCGAATCCCGATACTATGCGCGAGTAGTGAAATTCATGCCCCAAAAGGCGTTCGCCCATGTTGAAAAACGGGTTGTCTCTATCCACCAAAATCTCTGAATACCCGTGCCCTTGCGGCTTAGGGTGCATACGAATGCTGATTGGAAGCACGCCTGCCATGGGGAACTGTCGCTCCTCCCAGAAAAGCTCATCAGAAAGATACACCATCCCGCCACATTCCGCATAGATAGGTAAGCCTGCCTCGGCAGCATCCTTTACAGAACGACGCAACGATTGGTTGGAGGAGACGCGCTCGGCGAGAAGCTCAGGAAATCCACCGCCTATATAAAGCCCCTGGATATCATTCGGTAGCTGATCAGCATCTATGGAGGACACGGGCACCAGCTCAGCGCCGTGATGCACGAGTGCTTCCAGATTTTCAGGATAATAAAAAGAAAAAGCCTGGTCGCAAAAAAAGGCGATGCGCACCGACTTTTCATCAGCAACTGCCTCACCAAACAGGTCAACTGGAACCGATTGCATTACGCTTGCAGAGCGAGCTATCTCTAAGATGCGATCTACATTGATGTGATCGATGATCTTCGACTCGATTCGATGTATCATATCGCCGAACCTGGGATGCTCACGAGGCATTATCAAGCCGAGGTGCCTGCTGGGAAGAAAGTCTTCGGATAATTTGGGCACGCTGCCGACTATAGGGATGCCGGTGTAAGATTCGATAGCTTGACCTGCCACCCTGCCATGCCTGGTTCCGGCTACCTTGTTAAGGATCACCCCGGCAATGTTTACCTCCGGTTCCATCATCTTGCAGCCGAGCACCAATGCTGCGCATGTCCGCGTCATCTTGGTTACATTTACTATCAGGATAACCGGTGCATCCAGCAATCTGGCGAGCTTGGCAGTGCTGAAGCTCCCCTCCACATCAACACCATCGCATAAACCACGATTTCCCTCGATAATGCTCAATTCCTTCCCTGATGCGCTTGTCAAGAAGCAACTAAGCAGGGAATCTTCCCCCATAAGAAAGGGGTCGAGATTGCGTGCCTTGCCCTGTATAGCCTCTCCGAGCCAGGCTGAGTCTATGTAATCTGGTCCCTTCTTGAAGGCAGCCAGGGACATGCCTTGACTTAAGAAATAAGATAACAATCCGAGTGAAATCAGGGTCTTGCCCGAATCTCCACTCGCCCCAGCTATCACAATGCGAGGGTAGGGGAGAGGTGCTGAATTATATCTGCTTTCATCGGAAGATAATTCTATATCCTTAGAGTTTTTCTTTAATTTATTGCCTTGGTTCATACAAGAAAAAAGGAACAGAGAACTATACTATGAAAAGTTCCCTGTTCCATAATTTTAACTGAATCGGCTTATGTTGTTCTTATTTCAAACGATGGCCTGGCGATCTATTCGTTGGCAGCGCCGTCCTTGTGAGGCAGTTCTACGAAGCTGCCCCCAAAGTAGGTGTAAACGCAACGACCTTCATCGATGAGCTTGTTTATAGCTTTTTTGCCATCTTTCTTATCAACATTCTCATCGCCAAACTTATCTTTGGCTGCCTTTATAAGATCCATAGGCTTGAGCTTCTTGCGCCCAGTGGCTTCCTTGACCATCTCATACATGGCATCAGCCAATTCATCAATTGTAGGTTTACCCATAGCTTTTCACCCCTAGTAGAATAGTTGGGTGGTCTTCTTGTAGGTTGTACCAGCAAACTTGAAATCATCGATATGATACTTGGTGAACTCGATATCAGCCATTTTGAAGAACCTTGTCCAGCCGATCCTATCGATAAGCTCACCGAGTCTTTCATCCTTCTTGGCATTCTTCAGCCAGACCTCGACGATTTTCTTTACAGCATCAACCACCTCGGGCCACCTCGGTGGATTATTTGGAATATAAGGAATTGCCAGCTTGGAGAACTTGGGAGCGCTCCTTGCATTGGAGACCTTGCCACCAACCCAGATTGACAGACCATCGTTGAGCGGATCGTTAAGAGGCATGGAGGGGCAGACCGTATAGCAGTTCGCACAGAACATGCAGAGATCCTCCTCAACTTCGACGCTCGGTTGCCCGTTTACCGTTGCCGTCCGAATAGCACCTGTCGGGCAGGAGGCGATGGTGGTCGGGATCTCGCACAGCTTGCGCAGAGTGTCGTGCAGGATGGTCGGTGGTCTTCTGTGAACACCCAAGATGGCTATATCCGAGCAATGCACTGCGCCGCACATGTTCAGGCAGCAAGCCAAGGCAATTCTCAGTTTGCCTGGAAGATCCTTAGTAGTAAAGTATTCAGCCAGCTCATCCATTACCGACTTGACGATACCAGATGCATCTGTGGCTGCCGAGTGGCAGTGTACCCAGCCCTGGGTATGCACGATATTGGAGATAGCCCTGCCCATACCGCCGACCAGGTAACCTTCCTTCTGGAGATCCTCGATCAGGGGATCGATGTTATCCGGATTGGTAAGTAGAAACTCGACATTGTTGCGGCTGGTCCATCGCAGGTATCCGTCGCAATACTTGTCAGCAAGGTCGGCGAATAGCCTAATTGTCGCGGTTGCAGCCAATCTTGGAGTAGCAGCTCTTACCGTGTAGATCCGATCTCCACTTTCTGCCTCATGGAACATAACCCCGGCTTTTATGATCTCATGGTACTTCCATTTGCCGTAGTTCTTCTTGATTACCGGCGGTAGAAAGTCCTCGTAATTAGGTGGTCCAATATCGGTGATTCTGTCTTCAGCCATTTATGTTAACCTCCGAAAGATTGAATTCATGGTTACCTTTCATTGTTTCCAACAGGTTGTTCTATTCTTCTTCTTCATCTTCAACTTCTTCTTCATCATCCTCAACGAGGTACTCCTCGAAGAAGATGTAGGGGTTCTCCCTGGGGTGGTTTACCATATCCGGGTGAGGTTCAACGCCGATCTCCTCTAGGAAGTTTCCTAGTCCGATGCGCTGCATATATTCGCCAACGCGCTCCCGGTTTTTACCTTCCTCGCTCCACAACTCCCAGATGCGATCGATGAGATCCTTCAATTCGTCGTAGGGAGGTTCGATCTTCATAAATGGAATCAGCACCGAGGAAAGCAGCGCGCCTTCCATGATAGGAGCCTTGCCACCGAGCAGGATGCAGGCGCCTCTGTCTTTGCCAGGCTTTAGAGCCTTGGGCATCTTGTTGATGCAGTGCATACAGCGGTTACAGTAGCGGTTGTCAATCTGGATCTTCTTGCCGTCGAACTTCATACATCTGGTTGGGCATCTCTCGATGATATCGCCCTGAATATCCATGCCGGTTGCGGCATATTCAGCTACTGCGTCCTGATCTATCTGGATGTTATCTCGCCAGGTGCCGATAACCGAAAGATCCGCTCTGGCTATGGAAGCCACGCAGTCATTGGGGCAGCCGGCAAACTTGAACTTGAACTTGTAGGGGAACATGGGGCGGTGAAGCTCATCCTGGTACTCATGAGTTAGCGCATTGCAGACCTTGAGCGTGTCGTAGCAAGCCCACTCGCAGCGAGCCATGCCGTTGCAGGCACTGGGAGTCCGCAGCACCGAACCAGACCCACCCAGGTCGAATCCAGCTTTGGTCAGATCTGCAAAGGTCGGCTCAAGCTCATCGGTTACAGTGCCCAAAAAGATGATGTCGCCTGTAGAGCCGTGCATGTTAGTTATGCCTGAGCCGTGGCGATCCCAGATGTCGCATATCGTTCTGAGCTTCTCGCTGGTGTAGAACCAACCAGAGGGCATGTTGATACGCATGGTGTGGAAGTGTGATATCTTGGGGTACTTATCTGGGATATCGGAATATCTTCCGATTACTCCACCACCGTAACCGAGTACGCCGACGATTCCGCCGTGCTTCCAGTGTCCTATCTTCTCCTCGTAGGATGTCTCCAACTGCCCTAAGAGATCCTCAGCCATCTCGTTTTTCGCCGCAGCTTTCTTGATTTCTTTAACGAAGCTCGGCCAGGGTCCCTTTTCCAGTTCTTCAATTAGCGGGTATTTCTTGTCGCCCATTTTCTCTCCTTTTCTAGAAGGTGCTTCAACTATTCACTCGCTAGAGACAACAAACATTATTATTTGAGTATATCTTCATTGTCAAGTCAACTCGAAAAATCACTCATACCACACCCAAGCAGAAAAGGGAAGGGGGAAGTCGATGAACTCTCAGATGATCAAAGTTATTTTAAGTTTGACACCAGTAACGAGATGACATAAATAAAAATAGAATGAAGAAATTACAGTAGATTTCAGAAATATATCAAAAAACCTCATAAGAGTTAAGAAAAAATATAAATAAAGCTGATTATGAGGATAAATTATATTTTTCAAATATTTAGCAAAAAGTTGATTCAGTTATTCGGATAGCAGAAAATATCATTAAAACTGTTCAACAATTATAAAATTATTCAATAATTATGCTATTATCTGCAATCAAAATGAAAAAGGAAGGGTATTTTTCCTCTAAGTATAAAACATAAGAATATCAGCTTATAAGCTGCCTGATGGTGAGGAATATGACGAATAATACGACTAGACCATAGGTGCATAAGAGAAACAAGTAAAACCAACGGTTGCCTAAGATGCCCGGCTTCTGCGAGGCGGCGCGCTCTAAAAATACTGCCAGTAACTCATAGCCGCGCACTCGATGGTGAAGGCTGAAACGAAGGTCTCCGTCAGAAACCCTGCCATTGATGATCAGGCTTCCGTCTGTATAAAAATCGCGCAGCGATGCCCAGGCGGTAACCGCATCCCCCTCGCTGGCGGTCGGCGCAGATAACTCAAAGTAAAGATGCCGATTCCTGCTCGCTGCTAGAGGCACAAACTCAAAGCGATAATACTGGTTGTCCTCGATCTGCGATGCGTTTACCGAGATCTCGCGCAATGGTTCAGGCGAATCAGGCTTTTCCTTTAGTCTAAATTGAAGCATAGAGCGGTTCACTCTTTGGTAGGTCGCCATAAAAACAGAGATTGCGTAAAGGTTCGGGTAGCGGCTGATGAAGGTTTGTCCAATGACATTATCCGCTTTGATCTCTCCGACAGGGATGCGCGACTCGGTTTGCGCATGGGATGAGTGCTCAAAGGGGATGAACATGGTTGCGATGCCAAGCAGAGTTAATGTAACAACCGCGATGATGCCATATAGCGTGCCCTTGTCCATGGACGAAGATGTTATCCTAAAATCGCTGCTAGGTAAATCCATTTTGATATGAAATCGAGTTTTCTGAAAAATGTGCTTTATAATCAATATGTTAATCAGAAGATAAGGCTTTGATACCACTTTCATTCCGCAGGTAGAAGGGGTAATATAATGATCCAGATATGGGTTCATGCCTGGGCGGGAATGACAAACGAGAGCGCGGGAATGCCCAAATGAGTCATTATTAAATTGTGGAAGCACCTTTCGGCATGCGAAATAGCGCGCTCTTAAGGATCGCTTATCAATTGCAGTACATACGAGCTCGAAATCATGGGAGGCAATAGATGAATTTTGTGCATCTGCATGTACATACAGGATATAGCTTGCTCGATGGCGCTTGCGACCTGGAGCGTCTAGTGCTTCGAGCAAAGGAGCTGAAGATGCCAGCAATAGCCATTACCGATCATGGCAATCTATTCGGCGCGGTGGAGATCCATCGCATACTAAAGAAGCAAAGGAAAGAAGGCGACGAGAGAACACTCAATCCGATAATCGGCATGGAAGCTTATGTTGCCAAAGGCTCGATGAGGGACACCTCAGCTAAGGGAAGCCGAGAATCGTCATATTACGACTTGACACTCTTGGCAGAAAATGAGATCGGCTACCATAACCTTTGTATCCTTTCCACCAAAGCACACCTGGAGGGATTTTATGTTAAACCGAGGATAGACAAGGAGCTGTTGTCTCAACACTCACAGGGGCTTATTGTCTTAAGCGGTTGTCTGCGGGGGGAGATACCCTCATTGCTGCTTCAGGGCAAGGATAAAAAGGCTTATGAGTGCGCGGAGCACTTTGTTGCCACCTTTGGCAGGGACAATTTCTTCATTGAGCTTATGGATCACGGCTTGACCGATCAGAAGAAGGTCTTACCGAAGCTGATAAAGCTGGCTAATGACCTTTCCATACAGAAGGTGGCGACCAACGACTGCCACTATATTATGCCTGAAGATGCCGAAGCACACGATATTCTGTTGAGCATACAGACCCAGAAGCAGTTCGATGATCCCAATCGCCTCCGCTTCCAATCAACCCAGTTTTATCTCAAAACCGCCGAGGAGATGAACAGGCTGTTCGATGAGCACCCGGATGCCATCAGCAATACGCTTTCCATTGCCAAACGATGCCATGTTGAGTTCGAGTTCGGCAAACCGAAGCTACCGCATTATGAACCACCAGAAGGTTATAGCCTGACTGAGTATTTCGAGCACGAAGTTCAAGAGGGATTGAAGGCTAAATTCGATACAGGCAAGATCCCCGGATCTATGTATAATCAATATAAGGAACGGCTGAATCATGAGATAGAGATCATAAAGGATATGGGATTTGAGGGCTATTTCCTGATCGTGTGGGACTTTGTCTCATACGCTAAATCTAAAAAGATTCCGGTCGGTCCAGGCAGAGGATCGGCAGCCGGCAGCCTGGTAGCCTACTCGCTAGGGATTACCGATATAGATCCTATAAAATACGATCTCATCTTTGAACGTTTCTTGAATCAAGGCAGAAAGAGTATGCCTGATATTGATATCGATTTTTGCAAGGTGCGTAGGGATGAGGTGATCGATTATGTAGCAGGCAAGTATGGAGAGGATCGGGTCGCTAATATCATCACCTTTAACACGCTTAAGACCAGGGCAGTGATGAAAAAGGTGGGCAATGCGATGGGTATCCCATTTCAAGAGTTGAATAAGATAACGAAACTGATCAGTCCGGATAAGGATATGACTGTGGAGAAGGCAATTAAAGAGGTGCCAGAGCTTAGAGAATACCAGCAGAGGGAACCCAAGATTAAGAAACTACTAGAGGTAAGTGCTGTATTGGAGGGTTTGCCATCCAATCAGTCTAAACACGCTGCTGGAATAGTCATTTCAGACCAGTCCTTAATCGGTAGCATTCCCTTGGTAAGAGATCAGGATAACAAGGAAGCTAGCGTTACCCAATTCACTATGAAAGATATAGAGGCGCTAGGCTTGCTCAAAGCAGATTTTTTAGGCTTGAGAACCCTTACGGTAATCGATGAGACAGTAAAAATGATAATGGATCTACATAATATCAAAATTGATCCTCAGAAAATACCACTGGATGATACAAAGACCCTGCAACTGTTCTCCAAAGGTGAAACGGTTGGCGTCTTCCAGTTTGAGAGTGCCGGAATGAGGAAGACCCTTCGTCTTTGTGGAATAGATAAATTCGAGGATTTGATTGCAATGGTGGCTCTTTATAGACCCGGTCCCATGGATCTTATCCCTGATTATGCGGCTCGTAAGCATGGTAAGGAGAAGATAACCTACTTGGATCAACGAATGGAGGATATCCTAAAGGAAACTTATGGAATAATGGTTTACCAGGAGCAGGTGATGCGTATCGCCAACCGCATTGCTGGCTATAACCTGGTCGAGGCAGATGAGCTGCGCAAGGCTATGGGAAAAAAGAAGCCTGAGATCATGGAGCGACACAAAGAGAAATTTGTGAGCGGAGCAGTTAGAAGAGGTATGACCGAGACATCAGCAAAAGTGCTCTGGGAACAGATTGTGAAGTTCGCCGGGTATGGCTTCAATAAGTCCCACGCCGCTGCCTATGCCCTGGTCGCCTACCAGACCGCTTACCTGAAGACCTACTTCCCATCTGAATATATGGCTTGCCATCTGAACAGCTACCTGGACAGCATCGAGGACCTGGTTAAATATATCAATGAGTGCAAACGGATGGGGCTTGAGGTGTTACCCCCTAATATCAATAAGTGCGATGTTCGCTTTGCTCCAGAGGGGAAAAAGATATACTTCGGCTTGAGCGCTATCAGAAACATTGGACAGGCTACAGCGGAGAAGCTCATCGAGGAGAGGAAAAATCGGGGTGAATTCAGCTCCATATTTGAGCTATGCGAGCGGATGACCGCTACACATCTTAATGCCAAGATACTTGAAAACCTGATTAAAAGCGGGGCATTGGATGAACTTGAAGGGAACAGACAGCAGAAGATGATGGTGCTCGACAGGGCTTTGGGGTTGGCTCAGGAGATGGCCAAAGGAAAAGAGAAAAAGCATCTGAGCATCTTTGATTTCGATCCCAATGGAAGCCTGGCAAGCGTTGACAAGAGCCTTCCCGAGGCGCCAGAGTTTACCCAGCGGGAAATGACATCTTATGAAAAGCAGACCCTCGGTTTCTATATTACAGGGCATCCCCTGGATAGGTTCGAACGGGAGTTGAAGTATTTTACAAACGCTGACATTGCCGTATTAAACGAACTCTCAGATGAATCCGAGGTGGCGATTGCCGGGGTCATAAACAAGGTCGTTCGCAGAAAATCGAAGAAAAATAACTATATGTACGCTCGAATTACTTTGGAAGACCAGGTGGGTCTAATTGAGGTTATCGTTCCATCGAGGCTATTTGAGGAAATCAGGAATATGTTGGAGGAGAATCTTTGCGTTCTGGTAAATGGTAAGCTGGATAAGAAGGATGATAAATTATCTCTTAGGGCATTTAGAATAACCCCTTTGGAGGAGCTTCGAAAAAGCTCGAGTGCAATGACCATCAGTCTCAACGCTATGCTCACTGATCACAGGATGATAAACAGAATAAACGAGATCCTCTACGCTCACCCTGGTGATTGCAGGGTTTTTTTCGAGGTGGAGATCCCCAGACGCTACGGAAGAGAGGGAGTGCTGGCTCTTATCGATAGCAATTTGAGATCATGTCCTGAAGATGAGCTGGTTAATGATCTAGAGAAGCTGTTGGGAGATAACTGCCTTCGTTTTGCATAACAAGCGGTCTTAAACTATACTTGAAGAATCGAGATATATAAGTACAGGATGAATTATGCCTAAGCCGAAAAGCCTTCACGCCTCAATTACTGACCTTTGTAACCTGCGTTGTTTGCATTGTGATCTGTGGAAAACCAGAAAGGGGAGAAAGGAAGCTACCAAAGAGCAATGGATCAAGCTAATCAGACAGCTTGGTGATTGGCTAGGGTATTACGAGCTTCATTTTGCCGGGGGGGAACCGCTCATCCGGCGAGATCTATGGGAAATTATTAGTAAGGCGAATGAGTATGGAGTAAAGACCTTCGTTACGACCAATGCGACTCTCATAGATGCAAGGATGTCTGAAGAGATATCTCAAAGCGGACTGCATACACTGAATGTCTCTCTGGACACGCTTGATCCTGAAAGATTTAATAGCCTCAAGGGAAGTAAAGGAGCTTACGACAGGGTGATAAAGGCACTTCAGCACCTGGAGCCGTATCGGGATCGCATAACCATCGCCATCGCAGCGGTTATTATGAGATATAATCTCTATAATATCGAGGAGCTTGTAGAGTGGGCAATTGAGCGTGGGTATTATATTGGCTTTCAGGCGCTCTGCTGGAACTTCGGCACCAAATTCGATCCCAGGTGGCATCTTAAAAGCCCATTATGGATAAAGGATCTGGAGTATCTAAGTCAAGTCATCGAATGGCTTATCGAAGAAAAGAAAAAGACAAACTTCATAAGTAATACGGTTGGGCAATTGCGAGGATTCATCGATTATTTTCGCGATCCTACCCCTAGTAAGAAGATCCAATGCCAGGTTGGAGAGTCCAATATGTCATTCAGCCCCTATGGAGAGGTGATGCTCTGTTTTAATACCGCGCCGGTCGGAAACTTCATTGAACAACCAATCAAAGAGATCTGGGAGTCCGAGAGGGCACAAAGGATGCGTCTTTTTACCCGTCGATGCAGGATGCATTGTGCCATACTTAATTGTCATTATCACAGGGAAGATAAGCCGTGAATTCGCCAGGACCCATCATCGTAAAATGGGTAATTTCATCACCTCATCCTGCCTGCGAATTCACGGATAATCTCGATAGCCTCCTGGCGATCTCTTCTGCTAATGTAAGCCTTCTTTAGATCATTATCCTTGAACATCTTGTATATAGACTCCAGGGCTTCCATGGTCATCTTATATTCCTTTAGACACTCATCATTTTTTTGTATTTCCCTATAAATATTTCCTAGTACCAGATGGCTCTTCCAGTAATACTCTGGGATTTGCAGTTCTTGTGCCATGGAGAGCGCTCTTTTGGCGGCTTCGATTGCATCCTCGAACTGCTTTTTTTGGTGCATTATCCTAGCCAAGGTCAGGTGAAGATCGACCAATTGATAGCTCACTCCCACCTCTTTGGCAAGATCGAGACATTGTGCACACAAGTCCCCGGTATCTCCTGGTTCACCTAGTTCAAGTCTGATATCAGCCAATGTCAAACAAGCGCTTACCAGTTTATCCTTCATCCCGATGTTCTTGGATAGCTCGATAGCCGTATTTATCGCCTCCAGTGCCTCGGGATGCTTTCTCATATATGCCAGATCCCTTGCTTTTCCAGCCAAAGCTGATGATTCGGTTCCTACATCACCAATCCCGACCGCCAGGTCGCACGCCATCTGGTGATACTGAAGGGCTTTTTCCACCATTCCTATGGTATTGAACAGGTCTCCAAGATTGATCATGTTATTTATCATATCCAATTTATCCTCGGTCTCCTCGTCTATAGCAAGGGCTTGATTAAAATACGAAAGACTCTGTTCATATTTTGCTTGAAAATAAAATATAGATCCTAAAAGGGTAAGCGTTATCGCCTGTCCCTTTTTGTTTCCCAACTCTTTCTTTATCTTATACGCCTGCTGGAAGTAACGCAGAGCTTCCTGGTAATTGCATTGCTCGAAGTGATAGTATCCGATATTGTGTAGGCACATCGCTTCATCGTTTTTTTTGCCGATTTCTTGAGCAATCTTGAGAGACTCCTTGTAAAGCGGTATTGATTTATTCTTTTGCCCCAGCAGGTCATACACAGAGCCAAGGTTATTTATTGAGGTTGCCATATCTGATTTATCGCCTAATTCTTCTCTTATCTGGTATGCTTTTGTAAACCAATCGAGGGCTTGTTCATAAGCACGCTTGTAAAAATGGACAGCACCTATGGAATTATACAATTTAGCTATTGCCTTTTGATTGCCAAACTGCTTTTCAATCTCTAAACTGCGGTTGTAACAATCCATAGCTTGATTATAGTCTCCCTGCATCAGATGAACGATGCCGATACCATTGAGGCATTTGGCTATACCTGGCTTGTAGTTTAATCGCTTTGCTATTTCTATGGATTCATTGAATCTTTCCTTTGCCTCCTTGAACTCGCCCTTCATCTGGTAGATATCACCTAGATTTCCCAGGGCAATGGAGACCTGCTTTTCGTCGTTGCGTTCCTGCGCCCATCGGATCATCTCCTGGTAGGTTTCGAGTGCTTCATCATAGCTGCCAGTCAGCTTCTGCGTCTCACCCAGTTCGGTCAGTACGATAATGAACTCAGGATAATAATCTTTACTCAGCTCCTGGTGCTGCTCTCGGTAAATCTGCGTCGCCTGATTGAAGAAATTGATCGCCTCTGCATTCTGGAAGACCAGTTTGGCTTTGAGCCCGGCATCCTTGCTGTAGATAAATGCCTTCTCCAAATCAGGACTATTGTAGTAGTGATAAGCCAGGGATTGTATGTACTTATCCAGCCTTTTCTTGTGTATTTTTTCGATGGCATTAGCGATCTTTAGGTGGTGTCGTTTCTTACGCCTTTGGCTGATCTCATCGTAGAGTACATCCCTTATTTTTCCATGGTAGAAGATATATTTCTCAACCATCCCTACGCTTTTCTCGAAGATGAGGTTGTACTTGAGCAACTGGTCGATGACATCGAGTAGGAGGTCTTCATCGAACTCGCCAGCCTCCATCAGAACATCGAACTCGAAGTCCTCGCCGATCACAGCAGCCCAGCGGAGCACATCCATCTCCTCTTCGCCAAGATTGCGAAATCGTCTCTTCAAGACCTCCTTTATCGATGACGGTATGATAAGTTGTGAATAGCTATCGACTCGCACCTGCCACTGAGAGCCTTCCCGGTATAGTATCCCATCCTCGATCATGGCATTAAGCACTTCCTCGATAAAGAATGGATTGCCCCCGCTCTCGGCAAAGATCTTTGGAGTAAGCCGGGTCGGCGTATGGCTCATACCGAGCATCTGTTGCAATATAAGACCTACCTGGTCTTGCTCCAGTCGTTTGATCTCCATCATGACAACATTCTCGCGATGTTGCAGTTTCCCTTGGAATCTTTGCAGCGCCTTGTTCTCGGATAGCTCTTCGCTGCGTATTGTGCCTATGAACATTATGGGCGCTTTTTCGTATGGAATCAGAAGGTTCTCGACCAGGTATTCAAGTAGTTCGATGCTACCCTCATCGGACCAGTGAAGGTTATCGAGATAAAATAAACACGGTTGTTGGGCTGCCAGTCGCTCGAATAGATTTTTAATAGCACTCAGTAATCTTATTTTTTCCTCTCCCGGCGGCAACTCGGCCGGCTCTGGCAAGGTCTTTACATAAGGTATCTCGTTGAAAATAGGGAATATTCTGCCTATTATCTTACCTGTGTTACCGATGATCGTCTCTGCATAGCTGCTTCCTCGGCGATTTAAATGAGCCGCTATGCGATCAAAGATGGGGGAGAACACCTGGTATGGTATGTTCCTTTGCTCATAGCAATGTCCCTTGAAGATCCTCACCTCTGTAAATTTCAAGTGAGTCAGAAGCTCCTCGACCAGGCGACTCTTACCCACGCCGGCTTCACCTTTGAGCAAAGCAAGGCTGCCGAAGCCGCTCTTTAGCTGATCGACCAGCTCAACAAGCTGCTCGAATTCATGGTCTCGACCCACCAACTGTGCCTTGAACAGATAATCCTTATGTCTTAGCAGCGGTTGGATCTCCTCCAGTTCAGGCAGATCGAACTGCGAGCTAGCCTTACCGGCTTCAAGGAACTCTTGATGAGCTTCCTTAAGAGCTTCGATAGTTTCATCAGCAGTCTGGAACCTGTCTATAGGGCTTTTCTCCATCAGCTTTAGTATGATCTCCTCGAACATTGGGGTTATGGAAGAATTATACTTTCTCGGCGGTATCGGCGGTTCCTGGATATGTTTAATAATTACTTGTATAGGTCCATCGCCGCTGAATGGCTTCCGTCCAGTGGAAATCTCATATAGTATCACTCCTAGGCTATAGAGATCGGTTCTTTGATCCAAAGTTTTTCCGCTTCCTTGCTCCGGAGACATGTAGTCGGCTGTGCCAACCACAAGACCGCTTGCAGTAACCATGGTTTTTGAGGCGATATCCTTGGCCAACCCGAAGTCCATTATCTTGGCAATATGATCCTTAGCTACCATAATATTGCTCGGCTTCAGATCACGATGGATAATGCGCTGTGAATGTATATATGAGAGTGCCCTTAGCACCTGTGCGGTTGAGTTGAATATGCGGTCGAATCTCTCTTGTTCACTTAGATTCTCGGTTCTTATGTAATCCTTCAACTCTGAGCCATCGATGAATTCCATGGCATAAAAGATATTGCCATTAGAGCGACCGGAGTCATAGACGGCGGTGATATTTGGGTGCGAGAGTCTTGAGATTGCACGGATCTCACGCTCGAATCGCCTGAGACCCACCTCCTCGGAAATGATGTTGGATAGAGCGAATTTCAGGGCTACAGTCCGTTTATTTGCAAGGTCGTAAGCCTTGTAAACCGCGCCCATACCCCCCTCGCCCAACTTGGCGAGAATCTTATAATTGCCCACCTGATCTTTGATCATAACTATTACATCCGAGCCTTAAATACTATGCAAATAATATATCATAGGATCTGAATGCAAAGCAAAGAGACGGCATGGTTACATAAACGCAATTTGCTTGATTGATCACTCATGGAATATATAGTAAATTCAAGATGATTGATAAAAAGAAGCTGTTTTTCATGCTTGAGAATTGATGGTGCAAAGATAAGCCCGGATATGATATACTCAGTCATATCGTTGCAGGGGCGAAAATAAAGGAGTAGATATGGCTCTTCAAGAGAACCGGGGAAGAAAGACTATATCTCTTGCGGTGATCCTTTTTTTAGCACTAGTTCTTAGGGTTACATACATCATCGAGATTAGTTCCACCGAGTTCTACGAGGGAATGATTCTCGACTCGAAATATTATGTTGAAAAAGCTGAGACCATCTCTAAGAAGGAGTCCATACATCCAAAGCCATATTTTATGAGTCCAGCATATCCATATTTCCTTCAAATCATTTTCCAATTCAGTGATAAATTCAAATTGACAATAGTTCGCCTGGTTCAAGCTATTATTGGCACCGCATCTTGTTTTTTACTTTTTATATTACTTAGAAAATATATGGAAATCCATTTAGCCATTCTTGGTGCCTTGTTAGCAGCGATCTATGGACCATTTATCTTTTATGATGGAGCGATCTTGTTGCCTACACTGGTGATCTTCTTCAATCTGGTAAGTCTAATCCTATTCCAGACCGGTTGGGATAAGAACGATCGCTTGTACACATTTTTGGGGGGGATTGCTATGGGCATATCAGCGCTTTTGCGTCCTAATATACTTCTATTTTTATTTCTCTTTTTCATTGTTAATCTATTTAA
>CAYUVA010000029.1:2730-7114 GCA_964448115.1 uncultured bacterium | reverse complement strand
AGAATCTTTCCTGGCGAGAGAGATGGTTGCATATAATTATCCCCGCACTTCTAGGAAGCTTCCTAGTTATACTGCCGGTTACATTACATAATGCTATTGTTGGAGATGATATAGTATTGATTAGCGCCTCGGGGGGGATTAACTTTTATATTGGAAATAATCCTCGAGCTACTGGCTATTTTGAGACCCCGGCTAACATGCGTCCTGGAACGGCAGAGCTTATAGAGGATGCTCAAAAGATTGCCTCTGAGAAAATTGGAAGAGAGCTGAAACTGAGCGAGAGCTCAAGGTATTGGTATGCTCAAGCTTGGGCATGGATAAGGCAGAACCCTGGAGAATGGGCAAAATTACTATTCAGAAAAGCCCTTCTTTTCTGGAATAAATACGAGGCACCGGTAAATCTTAATTATTACTGGTTCAAGCAGCATTCTTTGATCCTGCAATATTCATTATCATTTATATTCATCGCACCGTTTGCCTTGGTCGGTTTTGTTCTTAGTTTCAGAGAATTCAATCGGTTTTTCTTGCCTATTTTGATGTTATTGACCTATTTTCTTTCCTTAACCCTTTATTTTGTACTGGCACACTATCGAGTGGCAGCGGTTCCTTTCATGATTTTATTTGCAGTTTATGGCATTAAGTATTTATTCAACCTCATTTCCAAGAAAAGGGTTTTATTATTTCTCAATATGGTGATTTTAATACTTGCAGCTTTTATGGTCTGCTATCAGCCAGCAAAAGAACCTTCTTTCTCTTTGGTTTATTATAATCTGGGCATGCTTGCCTTCGAGGATGGTAACTACAAGAGAGCTGCTGAACGATTCAGTCAAGCTGTTGAGCAGGATGAAAACTTCTATCTTGCCAGGTATTACTTGGGTGTCTCTTTGCTGAACAATCAACAAACTGAACAAGCACGCAAGCAGTTCGAGAGGATCGTGGAGACCATTCCCAATGATATAAAGGCAAAGATGAAGTTGGCTGAGATATGTTACCGAGCAGGAGAATTTAACAAGTGCATCGACCTATATAGACAGGTGATAGGCATTGATCCTGAATATCAGCTTGCTTACAGCAATCTTGGAGTCGTCTTCAATCAGCTCGGCAAATACCAAATGACCGTCCAGGTACTGAGCAGGGCTTCTTATAAATTCCCCACCAACACAGAAATTCTTAAGCGCCTTGGGGTTGCTTACATGAACATGGAGAACTACTCTGAGGCGGTGCGTGTCTTAGAGAAAGCATTATTAGTTGATAAAACCCTCAATGATGCCCGTTTTAATCTCGCTACCGCTTACTTCAAGATGGGGGCATCTGAGAAAGCAATCAAGATGTTCGATGAGATACTCAAAGAGATCCCGGATAATCCGAAGATATACAATAATCTTGGTATAGCATACAGACAGAGCGGGGATCTTTATAACGCAGTCTTTTGTTTTAATAAGGCTGTTGAGCTGGATGCGGATTATGTCGATGCGTACTATAATCTTGCTGAAGCCTATACGGCATTGGATCTACGCAAGAAAGCCCTTGAGGCTTATGAAAAGTTGACCGAGCTGGTTCCACAGGATGGTAAACCCTATTATTACATGGCTGTGCTTTATGCTACCGCGACCCCGGTAAATCTCGTATTAGCTGAGCAATACTATATCAATGCGGTTACCAGGGGCTACAAGGGACATCCTGGATTCCTGATCTATCTTGAGCAACTCAAGGAGGGAGAATCTGAGGAAACAGGTGAACCGACCTTTGAGATAGAATATACCCCGTAAGCACTCTTGTATCATATTAATTAATTCACATTGCACCATGATTGGAAGAGTAATCAAAGGCTATAAGATCAGGGAGATTATCGGCAAGGGGGGTATGGCGGTTATATATCTCGCTGAAAAAGATGATGAATTCTATGCGCTTAAGGTGCTACACGATCACATCATGGAAGATGAACAGTATATAAAACGATTCATCCACGAGGTGGAGGCAAACACAAGGCTGGATCACAAGAATATCGTTAGGATCTATGATGGGGGATATTTTGAGGGCACCTACTTCATGGCTATGGAGTATATCGAGGGTACAACCTTGCGGGACCTGCTTCAAAAAGCCAGGGATATCCCGTTAAATATTGCATTGTATATCCTCGATGAGGTGCTCAAGGCGTTAGATTATTCGCACCAATTGGGGATCATCCATCGAGATATCAAGCCTGCCAACATCTTGATAACTAGCAAAGGCAGGGTGAAGCTGACTGATTTTGGCATATCCAAGGTTCTCGACTTTACAAAGCTAACCCAAAGCGGGCAGTTGGTTGGAACGCCATCATACATGTCTCCGGAACAGGTTCGAGGCAGCAAGGATATCGATTACCGTTCTGATATATTTTCCGCCGGCATCGTTTTTTATGAGATGATCGCTGGCTGGAATCCCTTCGAGGATGAAACCGTTGCTGGAGCAATAATGAAGATAGCTCGCCAACATCCCAAGCCGCTCTTCGAGATCGATCCTACAATCCCTGTAGAGATCGAGGATCTCTGTGAGAGGATGCTGGCAAAGGAGATCATCTACCGCTATCAAAATATCAGGGAAATTCGAGAGGATATCAAACGATTCATTAAAGAAAGTCAAGTAACTATCGGCTCCAAGGATCTTTTCGATTTCCTGCAAGATCCCCTTCGTTACTCTGAAAGCATGCATGATAAGGAAGCCGAGAAGTTCTTCGAGAGAGGCAAGTCCTTATACTACGAGGATGAGAGCAATCGAAATGCTGCCCTTCTTGAATTCTATAGGGCATTATACCTGAAACCCGATCACAAGGATGCAAAGAGCTATATTACACGAATCGGTTCCAAGGAAACCATAAATATCGATCCCGTAAGCAGCCCTCAGATTGAAGAACTCCAACGCAAGGTAGCATCCGACCCTACTAATTACCAGGCACTAATGCAGCTTGCCAAGCAACATCAAAAGAGCGGCAACATAATCGAGGCTATCAAGTATTATAGACGGGCAAGGCGAGTAAAACCGGGCGATCCTTATGTAAAAAATCAATTGCGAGCCTTGTTGGGTTCGATTGACATGCTTGACTCTGGGATCTATTCACCAATCAAGTTGCAGACCGGCGAACAGAAAAAGATAAATGAAGCGGCGGCTCCTACACTAATCTATGCGCCGTTACCTTCATTCTGGGACGAGGTGAAGGAGTTCTTTTCGGTCAATAAAACCGCATTTTTTATTCTTCTTCTAATCATACTGGTTGCTTTTTGCGGGTATAAGGGATACCTATGGCTAAGGGAGGAAAGCCTTGATTCCGATAAGAGCGCACAACGAGTAATAGCCGAGGCTGATAAGATAATCAAAAAAAGAACGGAAAAGAAAAAGGAACCTGATGATGAAAATGCCTTGATCGGAAGATCATTATACCTTTTTAATGGTGGGGAAGAGGCGCTAAGAAACGAGAATCTTGATAAGGCTTACAAGATGTTCAGCGACTTTGTGAATGAATTCCCGAATCATAAGCTCATACCGAAAGCACATTATTACAAAGGACTAGTGCTGGAAAAACAAGGAAAACTTAACCAGGCGATCACCGAGTTGGAAAAAGCGCTAGATTCTCTTCAAGACCATCAGTTCGTTGCCAATGCTCGTATAACAAAGATATCGATATATAAGAAACTTGACGATAAGAATCGCATGGAGCTTGAATACCAAATGCTCTTCGATAACATCGATTCAATAGCCAATAAAGAGATGCAGGCGCAGGTCATCTTCGATTACGCACGATTTCTTGAGGATATCGATTTACCATTGGCTGCCCTTGATAAGTATTCATATATTATCGATAACTTTACATCACTGGAGATTCGAAACAAAGCAAGGCTTGAAAGGGCTAAAATATACATGAATAATCAGAGCAGCAACTATGCTAGAATAGATCTGCAAGCCATTATAGATGAATCCCCGCCTACGGATCCCTTTGCCATGAAAGCCAAGGATCTGTTGGCTAGCTTAAATCAATGATCCAAGTCATGTATAGACGGAGGTAATATAAGGCATGGATTCAAACCCTCTCAGGAGTTTGGTTTTTGTTATAGTAATTGTATTCCTGCAATTAGCAATAGGATGTTCTGATAATAATAATGAGATAACAAACACCAATTTGCCAACTTTTCGTATTTCTGAAGATGATCCCTATGGAATCGATTCATTAAAATGTATTGGTGGAGATCGGGTAATCTATTGCCTTTGGAATGTTGCCTCGCATACCGATGTTAGATATTTCGAGTTGAACTTATTTGATGAAACAAGAGATTACCAATATCAAATACTGATACAAAATCCAGCAGATAGTTATGTATTTGATGGACTTGAAAACGGTGCTGGTTACCAT
>CAYUVA010000029.1:0-2720 GCA_964448115.1 uncultured bacterium | reverse complement strand
CTTGAACGATCATGGTCATCTATTAGCCATATCGCCAACTGTTGATGTCGTGGTCTCCGACATGCCACCCTCACCTGACAAGGCTATCTTCAGTCCCTGGAAATGGCAGGAGCACTATACCCAGCAGAGCCTGCTGGAAGAGGTCAACATTATGGAAAGTTTAGATCTGCCCTGCCGAGTGCTGATCATCGATGCGCCGTGGCATAGCTGTTTCAACTCGTTCGAGTTTAATAGCCTTGATTTTCCAGCCCCCCAGGAAATGATGGAAGAATTGAATAGGCGTGGCTATAAGGTATTGGCTTGGATGACACCGCACATCAACAGAAACTGTGGAATTTTATATGATCATGCCTTACAGCATGGCTACTTCCACGAGGGCTACGAGGATGTTGAATGGTGGCTGGGAGAGGGAGGTCTAATAGATTTCGATAATCGTGAGGCGGTCGCTTGGTGGCATGGATTGCTACAAAGAGCTATCGATATCGGTTTCCACGGCTTCAAGGTCGATTCACCTGGAATTGATGATAAAGATTATCAGGAAAAATACTACCAGGAGATATACGGATTCTCCAGATGTCTAGGTTTGATCACATTTTCCCGAGCAGAGGGTAATAGGGGACTGGTTGGTTCCAATAATGCAGATGACCGGCATAGCGACTGGATCGGGCTTGCAGAGGCTATCGGTTATATCATGGAGAGATGCCAGCACTATCCTTTCATAGGTTCTGATATCGGCGGATGGAATCCAAGGGTCAGTGGGTGTGATCGCCTGACCGATGAGCTGTTTTGTCGATGGGTCCAGTTTGCTGCCTTTTGCCCCATCATGGAGCTTGGTGGATCCGGCTGTCGTGAGCCTTGGAAGGAAAACTGCTGGGAGGACTCAGAGCTTGTGCTTGAGGTTTATTCCAAATACTGCCGCTTACATGAGAATTTGAAGGATTACCTGGCGCAAATTGCCTTTCAGTACTGCAATGAAGACTCTTTACCACCAATGATCCCTCTTGATACCCAACCGGTAACTTTCATGTTAGGAGAGAGCTTCCTGGTCGCCCCGGTATATGCCCCGGGAGCATATACTTGGAGGTTTCCCTTGCCAGAGGGACGGTGGCGATATTTGTGGGATATGAACCTTGTTTTACAGGGAGATAGATATGTTGAAATAGAGACCCCCACGGAAATGATACCTGTATTTATTCCTGATGATGAGGACATAAGTTGGTTGGAATTTTAAGAAATACATTAAAATTTATCTTGTTATCCATCTTTTTATGGCACAACTCATGTCTTGGGATAGATTGGTTCTTATGTGCAGATATGGGAGTATCGATGCCCTATGCCAATAGTCCAACCTGGGATTATTTTGATAAGGCTGCTGGACTATCCAGGAAGGAGATGTTAGGCATTAGAATATCACTAGGATACGAGGTTTATTTTAGCAGATGCAACTTTCTTGAAACGGGGATCGGGTATAATCTAACTGACCTCCATTCCAACCGTAAGAATTACCTGGGTAATATTTGTACTTCATCACAAGGGAGCTTAAAAATATGGGATTTAAAACTGGGGTACAAACGCTTGCTCTTGAATGGCAACTTAAAACCCTATATAAGTGGTGGCATTACTGCTCGATGTTCCAGAGTAAACTATAAGATTAAACAGACATATCCTTTTGGTAGTTATATAGAGGAATCCTATAATAGACAACACTATAGCATGGGTCTTTATACGAAGATCGGGGCAGATAAGCAAATAAATAGAATAAAGATCAGCATCGCCTTGGAAACGATATTTTTCAGTTATCTTGAACTTAGCAACATAAACAAAGATGACAAGTTCGATCTAGGTAGCCTGAATCTAGTTTTAGGATTATCATATAAATTATGATTATCTTGAGCTTATTTTGACCTTACTGCTTTTCCCCGCCGATATGGAGGCTAGTGCTGTGATGGTGCCATCCTTGATGCTAGCTGTGCCGATCAAGCGGTCGTCTAGATATACGGTGAATTCTTTGCCCCATAAGCCCTGAACCTCGATATTCACCCTGCAATCTACCGGTGTCTCATTTTGGATGGTTAGTCGAACGCTTCTTTTGTCTCTATCTAAGGTAAGCGTATCGATGCGGCACCTATCCACGCTCAGGTAGAACTCCCTGTCTGGATAGTTGAAGCGTTGATCCACGCCATTGTTCATCTTAACTTTTAGATGTCTTTGATCAGTTTCCATAATCTGGCAACCAAATCCTTTCTCAGTGGAAAGACCCAGGTTGCGGAACACTGGAACCACGAAAGCCTGCGCCCCCCTCAGATAACCATAGAGGCACAAGCCTACATCGCCGCTAAAGCGGTTGAAGCCAAAATGATTGCTCAAGGGATCTGGTGTATAGCACATGCTAGCGCTTCCATCATCATGGATAAGCGCTAAAACTCCCAGAAGTGCAGCATAAGCCTTGAAAAACGGGATATCCTCCCCCATGTATTTGGGTGAGATTGCATCATCCAAGCCGATCAATGCGTTTAGGCTGGTCGTATAGTGCATGCAATTCTCGCCGTAATCGGTGCCATAGTATCCATTGCGCGGATTGTTCTCCATCGCATCCCAGTATCTCTTGTCCGAGCCACACCAGAACCATGTAGGAGAGTAAACCTTGCATGCAGTGGCGCAGTTTAATGTGCGCTCGGTCATCTTGTAGTCTAGCATGTATTTGGCTGTGAAGTAGATAT
>CAYUVA010000028.1:0-56486 GCA_964448115.1 uncultured bacterium | reverse complement strand
TGCAGCCCCAGGGGCGAGGGGTTGCAGACCTGGTCCGTAGAAAGGACATTGCGACCAGATACTTCAGTTCCTTTGCCATTTTTGTCTCCTGTTGCAGACCTGGTCCGTAGAAAGGACATTGCGACTCAGAACCCTGAAGAGACTGATCTGTCATGTTGTTGCAGACCTGGTCCGTAGAAAGGACATTGCGACAAACTGGCTCTAAAAATTGCCAGCCATATTCTCGTTGCAGACCTGGTCCGTAGAAAGGACATTGCGACTTGTAAGCCCCCCAAAACACAATTGGCGGGGGTTGGTTGCAGACCTGGTCCGTAGAAAGGACATTGCGACTTGAAGACTTGTAAAAGTCTCCACTGGAGTTCCGTTGCAGACCTGGTCCGTAGAAAGGACATTGCGACTATTTTGTGTCTCACAATCATAACTGTCTCCTTCTAGTTGCAGACCTGGTCCGTAGAAAGGACATTGCGACGGCATTTGCCGCAGAAAGCAGGAATATAATAAGTTGCAGACCTGGTCCGTAGAAAGGACATTGCGACACATATTCATTCCAATTCTTCCATTCTTCGTCAGTGTTGCAGACCTGGTCCGTAGAAAGGACATTGCGACTTTAAGATCGGCGCTTACCAGACTGGCGCCGCGCAGGGTTGCAGACCTGGTCGGTCCAACAACAGAATAAATTCAGGTGTTGAGGAGAATCGCCTACCTCTGAAGTGGTTCAATACGCCTTTATCACTTTACCACGGTATCAGGGTATCACTTCCTCTTTGGGTCTTTGCGTCTTTGCGTGATCCTCTTTCTTTCCTGCGCCTTTGCGTGAGGGTCTTTGCGTGAGGCTCTGGATCTACCTGAATTGCGAGGTATCGATTCTTACGATGCGGTGGTTCCAGGTGTCCGAGACCAGGATCTCACCGTTCTTGCCGATGGCGATACCCATTGGATAGGCAAGCTCCTTCTTTCGAGGATCCAGTGCGCGGTTGGCAAAGCGTATATCCTTGCCGTCGGTGGAGATCCTGGCTATACGATTATTTGGCGGGTCGGTTATGTATAAATATCCTTCATGGTGGTCGATGTACGGCTCGCGGAATGCGTCCCCGGTCCAGCAGGTTGGAAGGTCGATGCTCCTGATATACCTGCCGTTGGTGTTATAGACCTGGATGCGCTGGTTCCAACTATCGCAGATATAAAGCGTATTCCCAACCGCGCAGATGCCGATAGGCTCGGAGAACTGGTCAACCCCCTTGCCTCTGCTTCCGCCCCAAGCCTTGACCATCTTGCCATCAGCGGTGAACTTGCAGATTCGATTATTGCCCGAATCGCAGACATAGACGAACCCGTTGTGGTCAATGGTTATTCCTCGCGGCGCCAGGAATCCTGGATTCCACTTCTCGATGAACTTGCCATTGGGATCGAAGTGTTGGACTCGGTGATTCCAGGTATCGGCAACATAGATGCTGCCATCTGGTGCTGCTGCGATGCCGCAGGGGTCATTGAATTCGCCTGGGTCGCTCCCTTTTTTGCCTCCCCAGGCGATTATAAGCTCGCCGGTGGAGTCGAACTTCTGCACCCGATAATTCCTGAAGTCAGCGATGTATATATTCCCCTCCTGGTCAATACACAGGTCGCGAGGTTCGTTGAATTGCCCCGGCTTATTGCCATGCCCGCCATCGAACATGTTTACCGTCTCCGGCTTCTGCTTGCGGATGAGCCTTCCATCAGCGGATGATACGATGATCATGTCCCCGCGCTGGTTTACCGCCACTCCGCTGGGGCATACCCAGTCGTTGAAGGTCTCGTCTTGATGGTGTTCCTTTTTCAGGTCGCCACTGCTGGTATAAACATAGATACAGTTGGCTACCGGGTCGCTTAAGTATATGTAACCTTTGCGGTCAGTATCCATGTATGGGATGCCACGAGTCAGCAAATAGGAGGTCTTGACCGGGAATTCGCCTTTGTATCTAAGGCGATCATCAAAGATCTGTATCCTTTGATTGCCGATGTCATGTACAAGGATGCTGCCGTCCTTGTGAATTGCAAGGCTGCCTGGTTCCCTGAACTCACCGGGTTGACTGCCTAGGTTCCCGATGTAGCGCAATAGTCTTCCTTGGGGGCTGAACAGCGCCAGGCGGCTGTTGCCGCTGTCGCTGACCAGGAGCGAACCATCGTTTAGAATGCAGGCATCCAGTGGCGCTAGCAGTCTTCCCTCACCAAAGGTGGAGACATAATCGCCGGTCGATGAGAACTTGATTACCCTGTCATTGGAGCGGTCGCAGACATAGACGAAGCCCTGTTCATCGATCGCTAAGCCGACCGGCTCCTTGAGCTGTCCCTCGCCATCTCCAGGTCTTCCCCACATAGCAGCCCAAGCGCCGTTGGGGTGGAAACTCTGGATGCGCTGGTTGAGCGTGTCTGCCACATAGAACTGGCCGGAAGCTGCCAGGGCTATATCAGCCGGTGCCATGAACTCTCCGGGTTTGCTGCCACCACCGCCGATAGCCAGCGTGCTTGCGCCCGGGATGACCTCCTCCTTTTTGCCATAGCCAGCCGGTTGGTGCTGAATGACCTTGTATATACGAGTCTTGGGATTGCGATAGACCAGCTCGAAGAACTCCTTGAACTTATCGAATTTCTCGAAGCCGGAGTTTCTGTATTTACCCCGCTCCAGCCTGCCGATGTAGATATACTCGATGTCGTACTTGCGGATAAGGTTGAGTGTCTCCTGTATATTCTCACTTTCGTATATCTTGCGGATGTCGCTTCTTCGCTCCACGATCTCCCTTCCATCGTGGTTCCACTGGCTGACATGGCTGTTCCATCCCAAAAGCGAAGGCAAGCCGGTGTTCATGGCGACTCGGATATGGTCATCATAATACTCGTGCGCCTCGCCGGTCGCCTCCAGGATTACATGTACCCCGCGGATGTTATCCTGTAGCCAGCGGATAGCCTCGTACTCCTTTGGATGTATGTTTTTCAAATAGGATAAGCCATCCAGGGTGGGAACATCGCCCAAGAAAAAGCGCTTTTCCAGCTTCAGCTTGGCAGCGGTTCCGAAGAAGGGGAAGATCAGCGCCCCGGCAGTTAGTGCGCTAAAAACAAGCAACCACGGCGCCAAGATACACCACTTTACACCTTTTGTTAGATTAAGCTCCCTGAACAATCGCCTGAAGCGCCACAAGGCATAGCCGCTGAAGGTGCCCAGCAAAAGCCAGCCGTGCAGGTGGATCTTGAAGACCGTGTTCATCCTGCGATGGGGACCGTGTCCCATGAAATCGACCAGATGCACGAACTCGATGATAAAGGGGAGAAAAATCCCGGCTGCGATCATAAGCAGGGCAAAGCGATCCTCCCTGGTGCCGAAAGAACCGCCTACCGAAGTGAACGCCAGCCACATAAAGGGGAATAGAAAGACTGCGGTGAGCCAATTCCAGCCGAATCCCCACTGCCCCACCAAATAAAAGGCGACCAGAAACAGCGCCCAGAGGATTATCTTCTTCATTATATCAACAAAGCCGGTGCCCACGGTGCGCAGACGCCAAACATAGTGGATAAAGATATAAGAATAAACGCAAAAGAGCATGAAGCCGAAAATGCGCAGGAACAGATGCAACGGGGTGGTGTATTGCTCGGTCCAGCCAGGACCATACTTAATTGGGCTGTAGTTGGCAAAAAATGGCTGATAAAACAAGAAACCCAACGGGATCAGCAGTATCAGCGGAAGCAGAACATCAACAAAGAATCCCTGCGCGCCCTTCGATATATCCCGATCAAGCGAGATCCTGCCTGGCTTTTGCAGCAATGGCTTCTTTTGGTAAGCATCCTCGATTTGAACTGCAAGGCTCTGCCAGTCTTGGCGCAAGTAGATAAAATCACCATAGACCTCGAGCTGCTCGGGCAGATAGATCCTCTCCCGGCGCAGCTTTCTTCGCCGTATCCAGCCGGATATGCTATGCCAGGCGGATCTGGTTACATAGTGCCAGGCATCGCTGAACCACCGGTATGTCCTGCGCAGCTCGCCATTTTGCATAAACCGCTTGCTGAAGAATGCCATGAAAAGGATGAAGCTATGGGTTGCGAAGTCCCAGGCATTGGTGGGGAAAAACAAGCCAAAGCAGATAACGAGCAATACTAGCACCAGCCATCTTTCTTTCTTGGATCCGAGCGCAGCCAGCCCCTGGGCATCTGACATGAAGATGTTAAGCTCCATGCCAAGCAGCAAAAAGAAAAATGGCATCACGATGACATGGGCATGCAGGTCTGAAAAAAGAAAACTCCAATATGGGAACTCGTTGATCGTGTTCGGTATGGTCTCGTGTGCGCCGTGCCACCAGTCGTAAGGCCAGAGCTTACCCTTTTTTAATAGCTGCCATACACCATCGAAATTGCCGAACACCCCGCAGAACAGTCCCCCCAAGACGCCGAAAAACTTGCTCTGCGACAGGTTGTAAACCAGTGAGAAGGCACCGGTAATCACCAATGCAGGGATCAATCCCATCATCAGATTAAAGGCAATGTGGACCGGGATCTGGGTTATCTTGATCAACTGAGCCACGATCATGTGTCCATAGTAATAGTAATTGACCACATGCCCAGCAAACCAGGGATCCATCGGCGGGAAAGTTCTGCTCCTCAAGATCACATTGATGAAGCTCAGGTCCATCGGCTTCTCGCTCCAGTAGAGATCCGGGTTATATGCCCTGATGATCAAAAAGCCGATATAAAGGATCAAAAAGAATCCCTCGGTGAACAGGATGAGCCGGTACCTGGCAATGATAAATCGATGTATCTCAGCATTGCGCTTATAATAACAGTATAGACCGAGCAGGGCGGTGAGGGAAAGCGAGAAAAAGACTGCTGAACGATCATACTCGATAAACTTCAAGCTGACCAGTATCCATACTATCCAGGTTACCAGCGCTAGACCGAGGATCTTGTTGAAGATCCAGCCCCTGTCGTGCAGGTTCTTGAACACTATGAAGCCGATCGGGAAGGTGAATATCGAGATTACCTGCACCACCAGCCACCAGTAGAATACCGGGTGCTCGGCTAAAAAGATCGGCTGCCAGTGCCTAGGCGGTGCTAGTGGAACTTTCGATTTAACTTGCGGCTTCGGCTCTGTTGGCAGCCCACGCCTTGCCCTTTGCACATCAAGCGGGGTCTTTAGTCCACGGTTAAGATCCACCCCGCGCAGGTCCTCCAGGGTGATTGGAGGCAGGGCGGCGGTTTTGTCAGTTAGTATCCTTAGTATGGCTTGGTAATCGTAGCGCTTCGTGTTCTTGAATATCTGGATCTTAGGGTGATCGAACCACTGGAAGCTCCCCTCTGCGGTCTCGTCTATGATGGGGATGTTCAGTATCGGTATAGTCGGATAGGCGGTGATCGTCTTGACCAGCTCGTAGCCTAGCCTGCCGGTGAACAGCAGCCTGTAGTATCGAGTCGTGTCCGGATAGCTCTCCTTCAGGATGAAGATGGAGTTATAGACCCGCTTTGAGCTTAGGATTATGTAATCTGCCTTGCTTAACTCGCTGGCAAACTCCTGCATTTTATAGATCGACTCGTTCTCGAACAGCTTCAGGATGTAGCTCTGCCATCCGTCGGGGAGCGGTACCGTGTCATCCCAGTACTCGATGAGCGCGTACTTACCGCTTCCACCGTCCTTTTCAAGCCATTTCTGCGCCTGGACGCGAGTATTGCCATCCTGATAGACATTCAGGTACGAAAAGGCATAGGTGACCGTGCAGGCGATGACTATGCCGGTGATTGCCCTGAAAACCGGCTTTCCATAAGGCTTAAGTGCTATAAAGTTTATAAGATCGTACAATACCTTGGCAGCGGCGATGCAGAAAAATGGCATCAAGGGAAGCATGTAACGCATGAACTTCACCCGCCAGCCGCCAATGATCAAGAAATATACAAATGCCCAGGCATAGAGCGTCATTTCCTCGTAGGTGCCGTGCCTTATGAAGCGATAGAGCAAATAAAAGAAGGCAATCGCAGAGACGAACAAGGCAAAGTAGTCTGTGGCATAATAGGGGGTCATGCCGAAGTTGTAGATGGTGAAGCCAGCCAGCCCGATTATCAATACCAGGTGATCCAGCCAGGTGTTGCGGCGCAGTATCCGGTAGATCACATAAGCCATGCCTAAAAGCATGAATAATCCGAGTGGCGGTCCCGCGTGCCATAAAAAGAGGTTCTTGAGTTGAAACAGGTAGGGCATGGTGCCGGTGAACTGATAGACATAGTTGGCAATGATCTCGCCCTTTACGATGCCCCCCTCCCAGCGCATGGCATAGAGGAAGTCCATGGGCTTCAAATATACATGTGGAGACCCTAAAAAGGAGGTGAATAGCGAGGCGGCAAAGGCGATCAGCAGATGGATCCATCTTGTCTTGCTCTGCCTGATGCCGCTTCGATAAACCAGCACCAGGTGGGCTATTAAAATGGGGATAATGAAGGTTATAGCGCTAAACTTGGTTGCCATGCCGAGACCACAGAAGATACCTGCCAGAAGATAGTCCTTGAAGCGGCCATGGTCGAGCAAGCGCTTGGACATATAGACCGTGGTAACAAGAAAGAATATAAGGGTAGATTCAACCGTGCCGAAGTGCGCTGACTGGATGGTAAAGGTATTAAATGACAGGAAAATAAGAGCCAACAAGGCGACCGTGCTGCCATAGAAACTGGCTGCCAGTAAAAAAACCAGCGGCAGGGTCAAAACGCTGAAAAACCAGGCAACAAGCCTCGCAGAGACATCGGTGGGTATCTTTATCTTGAAGAAACCACCAGCGGTCTGCACCATCTTGGCGAGATAGACCGGGAAGGCGCCATAGACAAAGAAGCCCGGGTTCAGGTTATAGTCGCTAAAGGAGCGGAAATATATCTTGTCAATCGATGAGCAGACATTGCGCTCATCACTGTGGAACTGGTGGGGTCCATCCCAGTTCAGCTTGTATCCCCGTAAAAAAGCGCCCAGCGCGATCACTATCATCGCTATGATCAAGACCCGGTTTTGGTACCACCTCTGCCCTGACAGGTCGCTGTGCATCTTTCAGCTATTCCTTGACGGTTGCAGTAAACATCGATGTTGTTAAATTCTTAGTCTCAAGCGCTGATATAGTAGTATAAGCTGACACGAATTCCAAGAAGGAAAATCAGTGGCTCAATCGCCTCGTTTGGGAGCTGTCATCAGATGCCATTTGAGCCTGGCCACCCCTTTTAATGTATTTATGACATGAGATGGCTTGACCGTGGAGACCCCGCCGGCTCTGGGAAGGTGCTTTACGCCGACCTCGACTACTCTCATGCCTAGTTTCCTTGCCTTGGCTAGGATCTCAGTATCGACCACGAACTGCTCGGATTCGATCTCGATGCGCTCGAATACCTCTCGGCGGAACAGCTTGAATGCGCAATCGATATCGCGAACCGAGATGCCAAATAGCTTGCGAGCAAAAAGGTTGTAGCAGTGTGCCACGAAGATGCGCAGCCTGGTATCCTGCCGATCCATCCGCCACCCGACCGCGATATCCGCATCCTCGATCAAGGGAAGCAGCTTCTTCACATCCCACATATCGAACTGCAGATCCGAATCGGTGTAGAAGATAAGCTCCATGCTAGCGGCGGCGAAGCCGGTCTTGAGCGCTTTGGCGTAGCCCTTGTTCACCTGGTGGTGAAGCGGTTTGACCTTGGCATCCCTTTTCGCTAGCCCATTGATGAGTTCTGCTGTTCGATCCTTGCTGCCATCATTGACGAAGATTATCTCGTAATCATCGGCAACCTCGGAAAAGACCTCGCCGGCGATCTCGTAGGAGCGCTCTATGTTGGCTTCCTCGTTATATGCGGGGAATACTACCGAAATGGTAAAACTCATTTTCTCAAGAGTTACTTATTGCCTAATCTCGATCCAGTGTAATTTATCAATGGTTGCCTTGATTGTCAATGCATATCCTGATTTGCAGTTGATAAGCAAGTAAAAGGCGTGAATGAGAGATCCCGGATGCCTTTCTACCCTCAATTTACCCTCCTAATCGCCCAATTTTAGCTTAAAATTTGGCATTGACTTTGCATAAAATTAGAATTAAGATTAGATAGTTAAAGAAATAGCATGGTGCTTCAATCTTGAGTGAAAAGGAAAAAATCCTGTGGACTAGACAATTCATGGCTGAAAGATGGCCTGAGCCGATCACGCCGCTTAGCCAGTCTTTGCTACTGGACAAGTTCGTTGTCGAGTTTCTGTACTATCACCCTATCGCTGAGAAGCTCTGCAACGGAACCCCGCCGGCAAGGGTAAGGGATGGATATGTCTATATGAATGCCTCCATGTTCCATAAGCTATTGAATATCCTCAAGGTGCCTATCCCTGATTATATTCTGGAGCTTTTTCCTCGCCAGGTGCGCAAACGGATAGATAAGGATAGATGGGGTATCCCTAGCTTATCCTTTCTGGGGCTTGCACTTTGGGTGCAGGTCAAGTTCCGCTTCCTCAACAAGATAGATATAAACATCCTGCACAATCCGAAACATTGGGATAGCTTTGTACCTTACTTCACCTCCCAGCTAGAAAGGCTAAAGGCACTCGATTTGACAAGCCAAAGCGATGAAGAGCTCTGGAAGGTCTATGTACGCTGCGAGGAATTGCTGCTCCAGTATCGAAAAATCCATCTCGGTAGCCTGCTAATCGCTAATGTTTTCTACCAGGTCTTAGGGATGATGCTCGAAAAGATGGCTTCCACCGACTCAGGGGATCTTCTGAATAGCCTTTCAGCAGGGCTACCTGGAAGCAAGACAATAGAGACCAATAAAGCGATCTGGCTGCTTAAGCTGGAGGTGGAGAAAGACAAGAGTCTCAGGAACATTTTCCTTAATTTCGCATCTGACGAGGTGCTGGCAATGCTTAATCAACCTCGCTTCAGCGAATTTAAGCGCCGACTGCACAGCTTCCTGGAGCTATACGGACATCGATGTTCAAACTCCTATGAGCTTAGATCCCCGTCCTGGAAGGATGATCCCACGCCGGTGATCGAGGCGATTATCAGCTACCTCAAGTCCGATCACTGCTCGGATCCATTCACCATACAGGATGCTCAAATAAACCAAAGAATCCAGGCTCACCGAGAGCTTAGGGATTTGATCATGCGAAATGGCAGCTCCTCTTTGACCAAGGCAAGGTTGAGCAGCTTCGATTACCTTATATCTTTGTTCCAGAAGTACATACTTCTTCGAGAGAACCAGCGTTTCTACTTCGACATGGCAATCGCCATGCTCAAGGATATGGTCAGGGAGTCGGCGAGGAGGCTCAAGGCAAGGGGGCTAATAGGGCGGACAGGGGATATATATATGCTTCGTTTCGAGGAGATTCGGAAGGCTCTGCTTGAAGGTGAGGATTTCAGCCCGGTAGCAATTCAAAGAGCAAAGGAGTTTCAGCGCTGCCATCAAGTATCACCCCCCACTTACCTGTTCGATGATGAGCCTTACGAGGACGGTCAACCGCTTGGGCAGAGCGTGCTCGAAGGGCTTGGAGTCAGCCCCGGCATAACCAAGGGAAAGGTGAGAATCATAAGAAGCCCCAAGGAGTTCAAGCTATTCAAGAAGGGGGAGATCCTGGTCGCCCAGGGAACGGATCCTGGCTGGACACACCTTTTCGTTGGAGCTACTGCACTGGTTACCGAGATCGGTGGATTACTCTCCCATGGCGCTGTCGTTGCCAGGGAATATGGGTTGCCGGCAGTGGTCGGGGTCAACATGGCAACCAAGCTGCTCAAGAATGGGCAGACCATCATCGTCGATGGCGGCAAGGGGATAATTCACTTTTAAGCAATAAAGTCCCCTCCAAATATACGAAATATTTGGTATTATTATAGCAATTTTGTGATATTGATTCATAACAATTATCTATTTATTATCTTTATTTGATAATATTCTGACATTATATTTATAACTGCTTTTAAAAAATGTTCCACATGGAACATTTTACGAGAATACAGGATCGAAGATTCTTGGATCGTACTTAATTTGTATATTAGTGAGGTTTATTGAACCATTGAGGCACTAAGAGCGAAATCCGTTCCCTTGAGTTATTTGCGCCTTTGCGTCTTAGGGTGAGACTTTTGCACTTCTTTAGTTACCATTTGCCAAGAATAATCAATGTTCTATACTAGACGGTTGTTGTGTAAGAGACTAAACACCCAGTTTATCCGAGAGAGGTTTCCATATCGAGATCGGGAAGATAAAGCAAAAGCCGGGCATCGTTCTTCTAGTTGTTGGTATTGGCACGTTATTAAGCGCCATGGCCGGCTCCACGGTAACCGTTGCGCTTCCGAGAATCGGCAAGGAGATGGGGGTCTCGGTTGAACACGCCGAGTGGGTGATGCTCTCGTTTTTATTATCGGTAACTGTCTTGCTACTTATTGCCGGGCGCTTGGGGGACTTGGTAGGTCATAATCAGGTGTATCTTTATGGGTTCGCTATTTTGAGCGTAACCTCGCTTATGTGTGGACTATCATACAGTTTAGAGTTTCTTGTCGCGGCAAGGGCTTTTCAGGGTATTGGCGGAGCTATGGTCATGGCAACCGGTCCGGCATTGTTGACCACTACATTTCCTTCCAGTCAGCGTGGGCGTGCACTGGGCATTTTATCAACTAGTACTTATATAGGCTTGACCGCGGGACCGATGATTGCCGGCTTCATTATCGGTCGGTTCGGGTGGCGATGGATATTTTACATTAACATACCGGTTGCCGTGGTTGTAATAGCTAGCGGGATAATCTTTTTACCCGCCTATAAGAAGGCGGACAGGGTCTCATTCGATCTGCCAGGGACGCTTTCTATGGCAACCGGCATGGTGTTATTTCTCATGGCAGTTGCAGAAGGGAGCCAATGGGGCTGGTCATCAATGAAGGTCATAGCCCCTGGCCTCGTAGGCATGGGATTACTTATATTATTTGTAGTCATTGAGAATAAGAAGGCTCAGCCTCTTCTTAACATCCATTTATTTCGTTCCCGTGTCTTTTCGGGAGCGGTCCTGGCTGCCTTATGCAATTATATTTCTTTATTCATCCCGATAATACTGATGCCTTATTACTTGCTGGAGGGCTTGGGGATCTCCCCATCGATGACCGGTATGCTCCTGTCGGTTCAGCCTTTGGTCATGGCTTTGGTTGCATCACCTTCAGGGTGGCTGTCTGACAAGATAGGTACTCGATTCCTATCTTTTTCAGGCATGATCATCCTGGCTGCGGGACTCTTCGGGCTATCGAGCATCGCTGCCGATACCAGCAGATACATGGTAGCCATTTGGCTTGGAATGATAGGCTTAGGGACCGGGGTATTCATATCGCCGAACACCAGTGCACTGATGGGATCGGCTGCCAAAAGTCAACAAGGAACCGCCGGGGGGGTGATGTCGGTTGCTCGCAACCTGGGCATGATGATAGGCGTAGCCACCGCCACAGCGATATTCGGGGCTGCTGGTGGTGTTACTGGACATGCCTGGACCGCAACCGATTTCCATGCTCTAGCCATCTCCCAGATAGTTGCCTCTATAGTTGCATTATTCGGTGCCGTAGCCTCGCTCATGCGTGGCGAGGGCAAGAAGTGAAAAAAGCCTTGCAAAAACAGCCAGTCAAGCTGGTTTGACCAAGCCGGGTTCTTTAGCTAAAATGTAAGTTGTTAATAAACCAAGGGAGACGACCTGATGCGTATAAATGTGTCTAAAAGACAGATCTTGTTGGTGCTGCTGTTCACTGTCGCATGTTACATCATTGGCAATGCGGAGCCGATAATCAACCTGAGATATGCAACCTTCGATGCTCAAGGCGATGAGCCTGCGATCTGGGAGCCGCTTGGTTATCAGGGGCAATTCATCGAACCCTATGGATATTACCTGGTTTCCCTTGATAGCAGGATAACTGCCCAAAAGCGCGGGGAGATAGAGTCTCTCGGAACGCTGGTAGCAGGATATGTTCCCGAGGATACCTATATATTGCGTTTGACCCCTGGTCAGCTACGCATGGTACAAGCGCTTCCTTATGTCGTATTTACCGGCTTGTACCAGCCGGCATACAAGCTAGATACCGAGCTGCACTTTTACATTGGCGATGAAGATAAAAAGCGCCAGGAGCTGCTTCTTTGGGTGGATCTATTCCGGGGCGCCGATGTGGAGAGAACCATAGACAAGCTACAGTACATGGGCATTTCCGTTGAGCACAAAATGGTAAATCCCTACCAGAGGACCCTTGTTTTATACACCAAGGCATCCAATATCCCCAGCATCGCTCGCCTTGTCGATGTGGAGTGGGTGCAATTATACCCGCAGCTTTACTTGCTCAATAATCAGACCACCTGGGTGGTGCAGAGCAATGTAACCAACTCCAGACCGCTATGGGACAAGGGGATACAGGGCGAGGATCAGATGGTCGGAGTGCTGGACAGCGGTCTTGATTACGGGAGCTGCTTCTTCAGGGACAATGCTCATGCAAGCCCCGGACCGAGCCATCGCAAGGTTGTAGCCTATAGAAATTACGGGGGCAATAGCTATGATTCTTGCTCGATCGGACACGGCACCCATGTTTGCGGCACCATAGCCGGCGAGGATATTTACGGGGGCAACAGTCAATACAACGGCGTTGCTCCCAAGGCGAGGATCACCTTCGGCGATATTCAAGGTAGCAGTTATGTTGACTGTTATCTAGGCACGCTTTCCTTGAATACTGGTCTGCCGGTGGTCTTTGGGGATTCGTTCAATGACGGGGCTTTTGTGCACAGCAATAGCTGGGGAAGCACCAGCAATACCTACGATGGCATGGCTAAGAGCGTCGATAACTTCATGTGGGGAAACAAGTCCTTTCTCGTGTTATTCGCTGCTGGGAATAGCGGTCCCGGGGCTGGGACACTTGGCACTCCAGCAACCGCAAAGGATATAGTAACCGTTGGAGCAACTAGACGCCCTAATAATCATAATACGGTTGCCAGTTTCTCCAGCCGGGGTCCCACGCCGGATCAGCGCATCAAGCCGGATGTCTGCGTTCCGGGTGAGAATGTAACCAGCGCCAGGAACAAGGGTGGTGACGGCATCTCGCCAACCTGTAACACCGTTGGCGGCTTCTCTGGCACCAGCATGGCTTGTCCCGGAGCAGCCGGAGCTGCACTGCTCGTCCGGCAGTACTTTACCGAGGGCTGGTATCCGAGCGGCACCAAGAATCCGCATGATGCGATGGAGCCATCCGCAGCGCTTGTAAAGGCGGTGCTGATAAACTCCTGCGACAACATGGCTGGGGATCCGAGACCGAGCTTCAACCAGGGATGGGGCAGGATACACCTTTTGAATACCCTATACTTCCAGGGCAACCTAAAGAACCTGTGGGTGATGGATGACAAGGTGGGGCTAGCCACAGGCCAGAGCCATACCTACGAGCTTGAGGTTACCGCTTCCAACAGCCCGCTTTATATAACCTTGGTCTGGACTGACAAGGATGGCAATACAGGCGCTGGCAAGGCTCTGGTCAATGATCTCGACCTTCGCTTCACTTATGGGAGCACCACTTATGTCGGCAACCGTTTCAGCGGCGGCTGGTCTGTGGCTGGTGGCTTGCCGGACAATACCAATCCTGTGGAGTGCATTTACCTGCAGAGCCTACCGAGCGGAGCCTATCGCATTGTTATAACCGGCGCCAATGTCCCGGTCGGCGAGATGTTCACCAATGCCCAGCCTTATGCACTGGTTGTACGAGGCAACTTTGTGATGTCCTCAGGTGAGAATGATCCTCCGGCTGCCCCCAAGAACCTTGAGGCTTATGATACTCCAGATGACGAGGGGGGCAGCATCACCATCGAGTGGAGCTTGTCAGCCGATGATGGAGCTGGCGATAACGATGTAATCGGATACAACATCCTGCGCAGCCAATCAGAAAGCGATGCCTTTAGCAAGATAGGACAGGTAGGAGCTGGCGTATCCGGGTATCAAGACCAGACGACCAGCGATGGCACCTGGTATTATTACAAGGTGCAGGCTGACGATGGGGTGTATAAGACAGATTCCGAGGTGGTGGGACCGGTAACCTCGGTCGATAACAGCGGGAGCGGTAACTCGCCGCCACCGCCGGTAACAAATCTTTTCGCCTTCGATACCCCCAATGACAGCGGAGGCTCCATAACTCTCACCTGGACGAAGAGTGCCCATGACGGAGCCGGCGAGGACGATGTAACCGGTTACACGGTGCTTCGCAGGAAAGCTGGTCAGGTATCCCTGCCCATCGCTACCCTGAACCCTGGAAGCGAGGAATACATTGACCAGACCGTGGAAGATGGCGTGGATTATTACTACAAGGTGAGGGTTTCTGACGGGGAGTATGAGACAACATCTTCAGAGACTGGGCCGGTTCAGTCCGAGGATAACGGCATCCCCACCGCGCCGGAGAACCTGACCGCAAACGCAGGCGACGGCTTGGTGCAGCTTTCCTGGGATCCGGTGAACGACCAGGACCTTTTAGGCTACAGGCTCTATCGCAGCATCAAGTATAACGAGGGCTACGAGCGCATTGCCGAGACCGATAAGACCAACTTTGACGATGCAGGGGTGGTCAACGGAACCACCTACTACTATTTCGTTACCTCCTATGATGCTGCCGGACACGAGAGCGAGGGATCCGAGATAGTCAGCGCCCGTCCGATGGAGCAACAGGCTAATCATCCACCAACCATCGAGCTTGCCGGTTACCTGAATAGCTATGTTTCCTCCCAGGCTGGTGGCACACTTTTCATCGCTGCCATGGCAAAGGACACCGATGGGATCTCTGATGTTCAGCGCATCGATGTATGCTACCAACACGCTGCGACCGGCTTGAGCCTGTTCGATAATGGACAAAACGGCGATGCGGCAGCGGGGGATGGGATATTTATGGTACAACTGCCGGTTGCGCCTGGAGCACCTGAGGGTGATTACCTGCTTGAGCTTCAGGCAGTGGATCGAAAGGGTGCAACCAGCGCCTACTGGCCCTACTTCACCATAGAGGCGAGCGGATACGCGGCATTGGGGAGCAGCCAGCCATTATTCGACAACTACTCCAACCTGATGCTCAAGACCATCCTGGGCATTGGTACTGGGGGCACTAAGGCACCAGCGCCGATAATATGGGCAGGTGGAGTGATCGATCCCGGCATCACCTACCAGCAGGGCGGAACGCTCACCTACCAGGCGGTGGTTACGGCTGGCGGCGCAGCAGTGCAGCGTGTTGAGCTATACTTTGCCGGACAGCCGACTGGCTTAATCCTAAACGATGATGGTATTAATGGCGATATGGCTTCCGGGGACAGCATCTACACCTTCCAGGCACAGATCCCGGCATTTACCCCCAGCGGGGAGTACCTACTGACCATTGTCGCTACCGACACCTCAGGCGAGCAGAGCACGACCTGGCCATACCTGAGCATCCATTGAAGCTTAGATGGCTGTAAATAGATACATCATCCCCGGCTTTGAGCATCGAGTTGGCTACCACTGCGGCTCAACCGCCATGTGCGACCTACTCAGGTACTACGGAGTGCAGCTCGATGAGGCTGACTGCTTCGGGCTGGGCAGCGGACTTCACTTCATGTTGGTGCACCATGAGTCGCTATCTCCCAGTTGCAGCATTCACGGCAGGCTGGACAACCTGGAGCCTGACCTGGCGAAAACGCTCGGCTTCTCCTGCGATCACAGGCTGGTTCGCAAGGGCGAGGATCCCTGGCAGCCTGTAAAGGAGTTGTTACTTGCCAGGAAGCCGGTTATCCTGATTGCCGATATTGCGTATCTGGGTTATTATAACACCGATGCGCACTTTACCGCCCACCGCATTCTCTGCGTCGGCTTTGACGAGGAAAAGGAGGCGGCTTTAATTGCCGATAACGCCTACGAGGAGCTTCAGGAGGTGCCGCTTGTGGAGTTGAATAGGGCGCGCAGCTCGCAGTACTTTCCCTTTCCCTTGAATTATGATTACCTGGTCTTTGAGCCGATTGAGTCGCAGCGCCCCTTTGAGGCGATGGCAAGTGAGGCTCTGTTGCGCACCTGCAACAACATGATCGATAAAAGCACCCAGTACATGGGGGTCGGCGGGATACTGAGCCTATCAAGGATATTGCCTCAATGGAAGCACAAGGTCAAGGACTGGAAGTTCTCCGCTCGCTTCAATTACCAGATCATACAGAAGCGTGGAACTGGCGGCGCATTGTTTCGCAACATGTTCAGGGACTTTTTCTATCGAACTGCCTTTGTAAGTTCATGGCTCGATGACTTCAGCCTAAAAAAGGCTATCACCGATATTTGCCTGCTGTGGACCGACATAGCTTATGGCTTCAGGGAGCTATCTGAGACCGGCAGCGACAAAATGATTTCTCTGTTGGAGTCCAAAGCCATGCAGGTCTATGAGCTTGAGCGTTGGTTCTTCGAGCATATCAAGGCTCGCCTTGAGCAATGAAAGGGTTATTGAACCACAAGGGCATACCCTCACCCTACCAGGATTCTATAGCAAGGCACGGGGGAAAAAGGAATACATCCCTTGCGTGCTTTGCGTGAGGCGCTACTCAATCGATGCCGAACTTTTTCATCTTTCTCCATAGCGTATTGCGTGAGATACCCAGCTCATCGGCGGTCTTTTGCCTGTGCCAGTTGTTCCGTTTTAGCGCCTCTTGGATAATCTGAGCCTCAGCATGGCTAAACGGGTTTTTGGATGCTGAGTCATCCTGCTCTTTCAAGGCAGCCTCAATGATATGTTGGGGTAGGTCCTCCAACTGTATAGTATCGCCGATGCAGACAACGAATGCGTGCTCGATGGCGTTCTCCAGCTCCCTGACATTGCCCGGCCAGTGATAACGCATCAGGGCAGCCATCACCCTTTCCGAGCAGCGCCTTATTCTTCTACCCTCAAGGTTGTTGAAGTGGTTGATAAAGTGTTCCACCAATAAAGGAATATCCTCTATTCGCTCCGATAGTGGGGGGATGGTGAGCTTTACGACATTAAGACGATAGTAAAGATCTTGTCTGAAATTATTCCTCTCCACCTCCTTATTAAGGTCCCTATTTGTGGCTGCTATAATTCTAACATCCGCCTTTGTGGATCTAACGGATCCGAGCGGCTCGTAAGATTTATTCTGCAATACCCTTAACAGCTTTACTTGAGCCGGCATAGAAAGCTCGCTGATCTCGTCGAGGAACAAGGTGCCTCCATCAGCCATAGCGAAGCGCCCCGGTTTTGATTGCTTCGCATCGGTGAAGGCTCCCTTCTCGTAACCGAAAAGCTCTGATTCGACCAGGTTTTCCGGTATGGCGGCGCAGTTGACCGGCACGAAAGGTTTATCCCTGCGCAATCCGAGGTTATGTATTGCTCTTGCCACCAGCTCCTTTCCGGTGCCGCTTTGTCCCTCTATCAGCACTGTGCTGCTGCTGGCGGCGAGCAGGGGGAGCATGTTGAAGATATCCTGCATCTTTGGATTCTTGCTGATGATATCCTCCAGCACATACTTGCTTTTTAGCTTTCTGCGCAGTTCCTTGATCACCGACAGGTCGCGGAACATCTCTACACCGCCTATTACATGCCCCTCATCGTCCAGCAATGCTGCGGTGGAGATCGCAATCCAGCTTCTTCTTCCCTCGCTGGTGATGATCTCGACCTCACGGTCTTCTATTCTTTTCCCGGTGCGGATGCTCCTTTTAAGCGGGCAGTCAAGCTCGCAGATGTCGGCGCGAAAGATGCGGTAGCACTGCTTACCGAGCGCCTCCTGGCGGGTATAACCGGTCAGTTCCTCAGCCATGCGATTGAAGGCTGTTATTCTACCGCTGCCATCGATGGTGAAGATGGCGTAGGGGATATTGTCGAATATAAGCGGGAAGTACCTTATGTCTAGCTCTTCATTTATCATGATTATTATTTTATCCTAGATGTTCCATCAACGCAACAATATAACATGACATGTTTCAGAATTGGAACATACCTGTGGCATATTTTAGGAGCAACTTAATGAAAAAGTAGGCTAGCTTATCGAATAAAGTGCTTTATTTTTAGATAGTTATTCCCTTCTCAACATTTTTTATGCCCTGAATCAAACTTATTGGATCGACTTTTGCTGAATATAGTGTTGTAAACACGATGCTAAGTCTTATGTAAAAAGAGGAAACAGATGAGCAGATACAGCTACTTTGTCGAATCGTTCGAGCTTGCGGAGAGACCGAGGCGGTTCCTTGAGGCTTTCTCGGCAATCCTGCAAAGTTCGAGCTACGGATTGGCTTTGGACACCTACTCAAGGGTCAGCACCAAGTGCAGCCGCTGCACGGTTGCCTGTCATATCTACTTGCATACCAATGATCCCAAGGATATACCATGTTATCGCTCCGAGCTATTACTGAAGGTTTACCGTCGATACTTCACTATCTCCGGGCTTTTGAAGGCGCGCTTGTACAACTCCTTTACTCTCACCGATGACCATATCGACGAGATGGCTGAGAGCTTCTATCACTGCACAGCCTGTCGCCGCTGCAAGTTCGACTGTCCAATGGGTATCGACCACGGTCTGATCACCCACCTGGGCAGGATCATCCTCGCCGAGCTGGGCATAGCCCCCAAAGCCTTAGTGGTGGCGACAAGGGAGCAACTGGAAGGAAAGACTGGCAATACCTCTGCCATACCGGTTATTGCCCTTGAGGATACCTGCGAGTTCCTCGAGGAGGAGCTTGAGGAGGAGTTCGGCGTAAAAGCCAAGTGGCCTATCGATGTCGAGGATGCCGAGTATGTCTTTTTCCCGGCGGTGAGCGATTTTCTGATGGAGGCTGATACTCTCATCGGCAACCTGGCGGTGATGCACGAGGTAGGCGCTTCCTGGACGCTGAGCACTGGTTACTTCGATGGCATAAACTACGGGCTTTTTTATAGCGATCGGCTCTGGGATCGTATCGTCTCCCGCGAGGTCTTCGAGCTTAAGCGTCTCAATGCTCGCAAGATAATGATCGGCGAGTGCGGGCACGCCTCAAGGTCTGCCAAGTTCGGCGTACCGATGTTCTGCGGTGGCAAGGACGCTCCACCGGTGGTCAACTGCATGGAGTATGTGCTCGAATGCCTTGAGAACGGCAAACTCAATGTCATTCCCGGCTCCATAAAGGAGCGGGTGGTGTATCACGATCCCTGCAATATCTCACGCAGTGGCTGGATAATCGAGCAGCCCAGGGAGATCCTCAAGGCGATCTGCGCTGATTATGTGGAGATGCAGCCCAACCGCATGTACAACTTCTGCTGCGGTGGCGGCGGAGGCACCGTCTCGATCGATGAGATACGCAAATATCGCACCAAAGAGGGTGGCAGGATAAAAGCACAACAGATAAGGGAAACCGGCGCCAAGTACGTGGTCGCACCCTGCGCCAACTGCAAGAAGCAGCTCAGGGAGGTGGTCGAGGATAATAATCTCGAAGATGTCGAGGTGGTCGGGCTGCACGACCTGCTAGTCAAGGCTATAGACTTCAAGAACAAAGAATAAGGAATTCCTACAAGGAGCTGAAGATACGATGGAAGCATGGCTTCAATGGGCAAGAGGTCCCATGTTCAAGTTCGCATTTGTTTTCATGATGTTCGGTTTGTTGCGTTGCCTGGGATTGACCGCCTACGGGGTGATAAAGTCCCTTCGCTCGACCGATGATAAAAACATCAATCTGAGGATGATCATCAAGTTTACCCTCAAATGGCTCTTCCCGCTGGATAAGGTGAAGGTAAAGCCAATCTACAGCGTAATCTCGATAATCTTTCACCTTAGCATAATCATAACCCCGATATTCCTTTTAGCGCACATAGTGCTCTGGAAGCGGGGACTGGGAGTTGGATGGCCGGCGCTAAACCAGCAGATAGCTGACATTCTGACCCTTACTGCCATAGCAAGCGCCTGGCTGTTATTCTTGGGCAGGATCTTCAACAAGGATTCGCGCCACTTATCGAGGTTCCAGGATTACATGCTGCCGCCTCTTATATCAATTCCCTTCATCACCGGCTACCTGGCAATGCATCCCTGGCTCAATCCGTTCGACTATACAGCGGTTATGCTTGTTCATGTGTTAAGCGGTAACCTAATCTTTATTTTGATGCCGCTCAGCAAGCTATCCCATGCCGTGCTTTTGCCGACCACGCAGTTGGTCTCCGAGGTAACCTGGCGCTTTCCCCGCCACTATGCTGGCAAGGTCTCTCTCATCTTGAACAAGGAGAACAAGGTATGAAGCAGATGGCGATACTCACCGATGTTACCCTATGCATAGGCTGCTCCAAGTGCGTGGATGCCTGCAAGCAGACCAATGAAACCGGTCAAGACAAGCCCTGGCTCTGGCAGGAGCGAATAGACGATCTCTCTGCCAGCCGTTGGACAACCATCATAAGGGCTGCAAGAAATACCAATGTGCGTCGCCAGTGCCGGCATTGCCTGGAGCCTGCCTGTGCATCTGCTTGTCCGGTCGGCGCCATGAAGAAAACCGCCGAGGGGGCGGTAACCTACGACTCAAGCATCTGTCTGGGGTGCCGCTATTGTATGATGGCTTGTCCCTACGGCATTCCGCGCTTTCTTTGGTCTCAGCCGATTGCCCTGGTGCGTAAGTGCATATTATGCCATGACAAGATAAAGGCTGGTCAGCTCGATCAGCCGGCTTGTACAGCTATCTGTCCGACCAAAGCGACCATATTCGGTGAGCGCGAACAGCTTCTAAAGGTCGCGCAGAAGCGTATAAATGATAATCCGAACCGGTATATAAATCATATCTGGGGCAAGGACGAGATCGGCGGAACTTCGGTGATGTATATATCTAACATAGATCTGTCCTTCTTGAGCATGGGTAAAAATTTAGGGACCAAGCCACTGCCTGAGCGCACCTGGGGCGCATTGACCAAGGTTCCGTTTGAGTTTTTCGGCATGGGCATCATCATGACTGGCATCTACTGGATCATCGAGCGTAGGCGCAAGCTGGCTAAAATGAATAACCAGCCGGTAGAGAATAATACAAAGACTGAGGTTGATAACCAGGAAGATTAAAGCGAGGATAGTATGCGTATAAGGTTGATAAAGACGTTCCTTTGGTTCATCGTTGGAGTTGGCGCAGCGGTTGCGTTGTCGAGGTTCATAAATGGCTTGGGTGCGGTAACCAACCTGTCTGACAAGACGCCGTGGGGGCTATGGATCGGCTTTGATGTCATGGGCGGGGTTGCCCTGGCGGCAGGTGGCTTCGTGCTCACCGCCATCGTCTATATATTTCATCTTGAGCGCTATCATGGCATAGTGCGAAGTGCGGTTCTGACCGCTTTTTTAGGCTATGTAGCCGTAGCGGTCGGTCTGTTGTTCGATATCGGTATCCCATATAATATCTGGCGACCGATGTTCTGGTGGAATCCGCACTCTGCCTTGTTCGAGGTAGCCTGGTGCGTAATGTTATATCTGACCGTGCTTGCCTTGGAGTTTTCCCGGGTGGTGCTGGAGAAGTCCCCGTTCAAGCGCTTGTACCATATAATGCGCAAGCTGACCATCCCGCTGGTTCTTCTAGGCATAATGTTATCGACCCTGCACCAGTCATCGCTGGGCACCCTGTTCATCTTGACGCCGCATCGGCTGCACCCGCTGTGGTACACCCCCCTTTTGCCCCTTCATTTCTTCATATCAGCCATAGCGCTCGGCTTGGGCATGGTCTCCCTGGAGGGCATGGTCAGCCACTGGGCATACAATCGTCCCATTAGATGGGATCTACTGCGCGGGCTGGCAAAGTATGCCGGGATAGTGCTGGTAGTCTATATTGCGCTGAAATTCATTGACCTTGCACGGCTGGGGAACCTGCACTACCTTCTTGTGCCCAGCCTTGAGGCGGTTTTCTTTTATTTAGAGATTGCCCTCAGTGCGATCATCCCGGCAATTCTGTTCCTTTTCCCCCGGTTGCGTAAGACTAGGGCAGCTATTGCTGTTGGCGCTTCAATGATCGTCTTCGGCTTTGTCTTCAACCGCATCTTGGTGGGCGGACTGGGGCATGTAAGCCAGACCGGCGCCAGGTACTTCCCCTCGCTAGCCGAGTTCCTGGTGAGCATAAGCATCGTCTCGGTCATGGCTCTGGTATTTTTCTTCTTTGTCGAGAATTTTAGGGTCTTTGAGCATGACCCAGTCGATAAGCGCTCATTCAAAGCACAGATAAAGCCGATCGAGCCGGATCCGGTAACCCAGGTCAGGCTGGGGAGCATAATCCCGGGCAGCGCGAAGATATACTCCATTGCTGCTGTGGTCGGTGTCGCTCTGGGGATTTCATTTATGCCCCTTCATGCCCAGAAGGGTGCTAGGCTTGCCAAGACGCCGGTCAAGGCACCCAGAACCATAAAAGCGCGCTTCGAGCCTAATGATAATGGAACTGGCAAGGAGCTTCTTGAGATCATAGAGCCTTCAACTCACCCCGGCGATGAGCCATACTCGCAGGTTCTGGTTATTGACGGCAATGATGAGCACTACCTGGCTTTGTTCGATCATAAGGCACACGAGGATCTACTAAAGACCCAGGGTAAAGATTGCGATTACTGCCATCACCTGAACAAGCCCTACGATACGGCGACCGGCTGCTTCGAGTGCCACCGTGATATGTACGCGCCATCGAACATCTTTAGCCACCGTTATCACCAGCAAGCACTCGGCGGCAACGACGGCTGCACAAGATGCCACCAGAATACCTCTGAGCCAAAGACCTTCCAGACCGCAACCGCCTGCAGCGAGTGCCACAAGGCGATGGTCAGCCAGGATTCTATCATCCCACCGCCAGAGCTGGGAAACCGAGTGCGCCTTGCGCCTGGCTATATGAATGCCATGCACGGCTTGTGTATTGAATGCCATAAGGTCTGGGAACAGCGACTCCCCGAATGGGAAGGGAATTTGCAGCTGTGCAGCACATGTCATCGCGGTTATCGGGATATGCTCGAAGAGGTATGGAATCTGGAGCTGGAAAGATAAAGATGGGTGGGACCATGAAAGGCAAAAGGATACTTATCATCGACGACGAGGCTGATGTGATCGCATATCTTACCGCAGCGCTTGAGGATAACGGATTCGAGGTAGTCGCCGCCAAAAGCGCTCCTGAGGGTATGGGTATCCTTGAACGAGAGAGCTTCGACTTGGTCTGCCTGGATATCCTGATGCCCGGCAAGACCGGCGTCTCTTTGTACCATGACCTGTTGAGGAATCCTTCAACAAGAAATCTCCCCATTATTATCATCACCGGGGTAAATCCTTCCGATTTATTGGATCAGCTTTCCTTGCCCGGCGATTTAGGTGATTCATTGGTAGAGAAGCCGGTGGATCTTAAAACGCTGTTGAGTAAGATCAAGCGAAAACTCAATCCTGTCCAAAAGGTTGAATAGATAATATGAGCAGCCAGGAGAAACTTAGAAACATTTACGGCGCCCAGATTTATGAGCTTGTGCCCTGCAACATCGCCATAATCGACCGCGATTACAATATCATCCATAACAACCGCAACTTCACCGAGGTCTTCGGCCACGGCATTGGAAAGAAGTGTTACCATGTCTATAAGAACCTCAACCAGAAGTGCAGCCGCTGCATGGCGGAGAAGACCTTCAACGATGGTAAGATCAGGGTCAACGACGAGGAGGGAGTTGACAAGAACGGACGCAAGGCACACTACATAGTGCACATAGCACCGATATATGATCCCAACGGCGAAATCCCTTATATTATTGAAATGTCCACCGATGTAACCGAGACTAAGCGTTTGCAGAGGGAGTATCATATCCTATTCGAGCGGGTTCCTTGTTTTATCGCGATCTTAAATAACGAATACCGTATCGTGCGGGCGAATGAGAGGTTTCGACAAGTCTTCGGCGATACTACTGGCGAGCACTGCTACCGTGTTCTCAAGCGCCGTGAGAGCCGCTGCGAGAACTGCCCCGCAGAGGAGACCTTCAATGACGGCAAGATCCACACCGCTTACCACATAGGCGCCTCGAAGAAAGGGAAGGAAACCCACTACCTGGTTACAACCTCAGCCTTGTCCAAGGGGGAAGGCAAGGCGACTCACATAATCGAGATGGCGCTCGATATGACCGAGTTACATAAACTGGAAAGGGAGCTTGCCGAGGCGAATACTCTAATGGAGACGTTGATCCGAAACTCCATGGACGGCATCATCGCTACCAACGAGAAAGGGGTAATTACCATATTTAATCCAGCGGCTGAGGATATCCTTGGATTTTCGGCAGCGGAGATGCTCAATCAGAAGCTCCCCATGAATTATCTGCCCGAGAAGATGCGCGAGTCCATCGAAAAAGGGGAGGATAGTATCTATCTGCCAGAGACTCTGCTACGAACAAAAATGGGGCAACTCATCCCGGTGCGCTTTTCTGGCATGGTATTAAAGAGCGGCGACCGCCATATAGGGATGGCTGCGCATATTCAGGATCTGCGAGAGATAAAGAAGTTGGAGAAGGAGAAGATAGATGCAGAGCGCTTCTCCGCAGTCGGGCAGACCGTGGCTGCCATGGCGCACTCGATCAAGAACCTGCTTACTGGGCTGGAGGGGGGCATGTACATGGTGAACTCCGGGCTGAAAAAGGGAAAACAGGATAGAATAGAGCAGGGCTGGGACATGCTTCAACGCAACATAGACAAGGTCTCCAAGCTCTCCAGGAACCTGCTTGGCTTCTCAAAGGGGAGAAAACCCGATGTAAAAATGGTCTCACCCTCAGAGATCGCCGAGGAAGCTGTACGGCTATTCGCAGATTCGATAAAGAAGCAGGGCATCAATCTATCTTCCAGGCTGCAAAAGGATATTCCAGCAGCTCCACTGGATAAGGATGCGATCCTCGAATGCCTCAGCAATCTGATAACCAACGCCATCGATGCCTGCCAGATGAGCGAGAAAAAAGAAGATTGCAGCATCTCAATAGAGTGCATGGAGAGGGAAGGATGTATAATATACAAGGTCTCCGATACGGGCTGCGGTATAGATTATGATGTCAAGAACAAGGTCTTCACCGATTTCTTTACCACCAAAGGCTCGCAGGGAACCGGACTGGGACTGCTGATCACCAGGAAGATAATCAACGAACATGGCGGGAACATCGACTTTGAATCAGCGCCTGCACAAGGGACTAGTTTCATCATAAAACTGCCCCGAGAACGCCTGCCGGAGCCTAATGAAAAAGATGCACAATAATCAATGTAGGGAGTAATACTTATGACAAGACCGCAGGATAAGACAATACTGGTGGTCGATGATGAGCCTGATGTGAGGCTTTATCTTCAGACCGTGCTTGAGGATGCTGGCTTCAATGTCCTTACCGCCGGCGACGGAGAGGAAGCACTGGAGGTATTGAAGGAAAACGAGATCGACTTCATCACGCTCGATCTTGTGATGCCAAAGAAATCCGGGATCCGGCTTTTCCATGAGCTGAAGAAAAACAAGCAGTGGTCGAGGATTCCGATAATCGTGGTTACCGGTCATGCAAGGGACGAGGAGGGGAAAAAGCACCTCGATGAGATCCTGGCAGACAAGACCTTCAGCGCAAAAAGGATGTACCTTGAAAAGCCGGTAAAAGCACAGGACCTGGTCGATTATATCATGGATGAGCTTGGCATAGATTCAAAGCAGCGCAAGGAAAAAACAGAACAAAACGAGGAGGAAAAGCTGCGCCGAGAGCTGGCTGAAAGCCTGAACAAAGCCTCAACAGACAAGCTGAGGAGGATACTGGATCTGTTAAAAGGCGATGACTAGGCATCGAGTACCTGGCGCACCTTCTTTGCCAGGGACATAAGCGGTGAGATGCACGAAAAATAGCCATTTTGCACCATTTTAGTTCATAGATCTGTCCAGGATCGCCTTTTTCTAAGCTGTTAATTATGGTAACGATTTTTCTGATCATTAAGAATCAAACAGTTAGCGTCCATGGCATCAAAATTGCAATGATTATCTTCAGGTAGGCAATGGTGCAAACTGTAAACAAGGTGAGCAAACAATGGCAGAGAGTAAGGTCAAAAACCAGATCATCAGCCTCTTCATGGCGCTGCACGATCTGCATCGAAAGAGCCTTGAGCATTCTCTGCCCTTGAAGCCTGGCGACGATCAATTACAGTACTTCAAACCCACCTATATCAGCTATGATGAACTCCTTCCCATCGAAGTGCATATCGAGTTCGATCTGATTAACGGCGAGCTGGATCTTTTCGTCGATGAGGAGGAGATGCTCCGCTATCACACCAGGGCTGATGGCTCACTGCTTTGCGTCCAAGAGTGATAACTGGGGTTGGTGGCTCTAGGACAGGCGAAGGGCAGATACTCAAGGCTTGAAGTCGGTTAAATCGCAAAGACAAAAAAAGCATCACGAGGATTTTTTACTCTATCATTTTCCTCTAAAGATAGGTAAACTCAGCATAGTCGCCGGCTATGACCTGTTGGGTATCATGATCAACTATCAGGATGTACCAGGTATAGTTTCCCCCCGAATAGACCTCCACGAAGTGATCGTTAGGTGTAATTCGATGCCTGGTGCCGAAGGGGAACCGATATAGCTCTGTGGTCGCTTCCATCCCTGCCTTCAGCAGGTAGTTGCGCGCGAAGGGGAGGCAGTTGGGCAATAAAATCGTTCGGTAGAATAAGAACCTGCCATCGGGAAGCTCAACGAACGACCAGATATCTCCAGCAATATCGGCATCTCCCACCCTCAAGTGAGCAGAGACTTTAAGGGTATCCCCATCCTTGAGGGTATATTGATTCAATGAAATATCGACCATAGCCGGTTGTTGACCGGCAGCATCCTCAGGTAGGGCATCTATAACCCTCCTCAGCGATAGCTGGGCAAAGGAAGGTATCTCAGTCTTGATCTTAAGGTGGTTACTGAGAATAAGAGGCATCGAATAACCGATGTTGCAGATCAGCGCGGCTATAAGCAACCACCGGGGAGCAGTGGCTCTCGATACTAGCGCGCCTAGCCATGAAAAGCCGAGCATTCCCAACGGTAAGGCTATGCACGAGAAGAGATCCCAATCCTGGATTGTTCCCAGGCGAGGCTTCCAGAAAAATGCCCATAACATGTATAAAGGGAGCATACTTGCGATGAAGAGCAGCTTTTTATCTCCCAGAATGCTTCTAGGGCGAGAAAGAAATAGCCCCATCAAAATAGCGAGCGATACCGGCGCCAACTTGAGCATCATCAAAGCATAGTCCTTGACATGAGCCAGGCTGAACGCATCGGCTAGAGACAACCACGAGCCAGCATCAGCAAAGGTCTCCTGGGCTAACAGTACCACGAAATCGACAACCCGATAGTTGAAAAAGATGCCTAGGATAACGATGAATAAAGCTATTGAAACCAGTAAAAAATCGACAATAATGGCAATCATGGAACTAAGATGTCTTCTTTTCCGCAAACATGGAAGCAAAACAAGCGATGGCAGAAAAAAGATCATCGATAGATGCACATAGACCCCGATCCCGAGGATGGCTGCAACCCAGAAGGTATTCAGCCGCTCGTCGAGATACAGGCAAGCAGCCAAAACATACAATGAACAGGCAGCCATCAATATAGGATAAGCCTCGATGTATCCGCAAAACAGTTGCAGAATGCCGAACGTGCTTATAGTACCGAAAAATGCTAGCCATAGAATGCCAGATCGTTTTTCAACAGGGAAGAAGCGCTTGGTTGTCAAATATAGTGAAACTGTGGAGAACATGCCGACCAGGATGCTCAAGGAACCGATGCATAATCGACTCTCGATCAGGTAGCCCAAAGTGCCCGGTGTATCGAAGAATCCCCTGCCGAACAGGTAAGCGAGGTGTTGTAATAACCTAGCCAGCGGCTCTCTTATGCTGAATCCGAAGTAAGGCGCTACTGATATCCAATGAAGGCTGTCTCCATAGTCGGATCTGCTTCTAAATAGATAAAAAACTAAGCCAGAGATAAGAAAGATGGCTATTATCCTTAATTCGATCCTGGATTTGCCGAGGTACTTGATTGCCCGGCGATTGAGTCCCTGGGAAGACAATTTTATTACGATTGTTTTGCTGCCCTAGAATAGCGGGTAAAAAGCTCCAAACCGATCTCATCAAGGATATTATCAAGATATGTGTTGATCAGCTCTTCCATGCCCAGGTTTTCCTGGTTGTCCAGCCTTGAGGCTGCCAGGAAGTTGCTGATCGCTTCCTGGTAGTGCCTTGCTCTCAACTCATTTATGGCAGTTTGAGCCAGAATGCGCACCATGAGCGCCTTATCCTCGACCTGTTGAACCTCCTCCATAGCACTCATAAGGCTTTCGTTTGCTTTTGAGTACTCTCCCTGCTCCATCCGTATGGTTCCGAGCCTGAAGTAAAGCGTGGCTCGATCCTTTGCGGTCAACTGGCCGTTATCCCTGAGCACCTCTGTCATGCAGGAGGCTGCTTCATCGAACTCCTGTGCAGCCTGGTAAGCCATGCCCAGCCATTTCATGGTCAGCTTGGCTCGCTCCTCGGCTTTCAGGTTATTATACAATCGCAGCGTGTATTTAAGATGCTCGATGGACTCCCGGATCGCCCCCTTGTAGTACTTGATAATGCCATATAAAAGCATGGAATCAGCCTGAAGTGCAGGGCTGGTAAACTGCGCAAGAGCCTTTTGCAGCTCGGTATAATACTCCTCTGCGCGGTCAAGCTCGCCTTGAGCCACCTTTAAAAAGCCCAGGTTGATCAGAACCCTGACCATTATATGGATTCTTTGTTGCTGGGCGACCTCAAGGGCTTGAATGTAGTAATCCTCCGCCTCGCCGAGTTTTCCTCTTCTTTGGTTTATTACTGCTATGTTATTCAGTATCTTTGCCTCACCGAGCTTGTCATTATGTACCCTGGCTTGTTTCAGTATATCTCGATAGATCTCAAGGATATCGATGTCCTCCCCGATCTCGCCGAGTTGGATCTTGATCTGAGCGGTAACCTTGGCAAGTATATCCTGGTCATCCTGGAGCCTCTCAAGTTGAGCAAGGCATTTATCATAAGCTTTCCTAGCCTTGTCTCGCAAGCCTAGCCTAAGGTATGAATCCCCGATATAGCGATTAAGGGCTGCCATGTTCTTGATATCTTGCTCCTTCTCGAACTCTCTAAGCGCTGACTCGAACATGGAGATAGCTCTCTCGTATTCCCCCTTGTGAATGTAAAGCCTGCCTAGCCTGATGGCAGTGTGTTTGTTTTGCTCGCTTATTCCCTCCTTCTCGGCGAGCCGATAGGCATTCTCCAAGGTGGTGAGGGCTTCATCCAGGTTATTTCGACTCTGCTCGATAAGCCCTTTATAGAAGAAGACCTTTGCCAGGATCTTTTGTAGATGAAGGTTCTCTGCATACCGCTGCGCCAGGTTGAGGTATTCATAAGCCTTGTCGTTATCGTTCAGCATCGAGTATGCGATCCCGATCTGGCTATATATGAAGGCGAGGTTAGTGCGTTGTTTGCACTTTTTTATCTCCGCTTCTGCCTCGAACAGCTTCTTAATAGCATCATTGATGCGATCCTGGGAGATAAAGACCGATGACAGGTTGGAGAGCGAAAGCGCCTTCTCCTGGAATATCTTGTTGCGCTCAAAGATTGAGATCGCCTGTAAATAAAGCTCTTGGGCAGCCTCGTACTGGCTGCGTCTGGCTCTGATATTCCCCAGGGAATGGTATATCAGTCCGGCAGAGACTGGATCTGTCGTATCCTCCTCGGCTACTGGAAGAATCTTCTCATAAACCTTTTCCGCCTCATCAAGCTCCCCAAGCCTTACATGTATATCCCCTAGCAGGATGTATGCCTTGACACCGTAATTCAGTTTATCATCCTCGTCGGCAGAATCGAGGAATCCTTGGATACTCTTTTTTGCATCCTCGTATTTGCCGAGGCGGTAGGAGGTGTTCGCCAGGTGGTATAATGCGATGGAAAGATTGTGCCTGTCCTGGCGGCGGGCGAAGAACTCGCTCAATTCCTTGAATATCTTGCCAGCCTCCTCATAATCCTGTTTCTGGAAGTAGATATAGCCCAGATTGGCTTGCAGGATCATCGCCTCATCGTCATAGCCGACCAGCTTCCCTGCTTCCGTAGCGCGCTGGAGGGTCTCGAAGGCTAGAAGATAGCTCTTTTGCTCCAAGAAGAAATCTCCAAGCCTGGTGTTATATTGAAAGGCTTTACGATACTCCATAGCCTTGAACAGATGGTTTGAATAAGAGAGCAGTATTTGTGTATTCTCGTCATTGAATTCCTGGAGCTGGTGTCCATATTTTTCCTCGAAAAGTTTGATCACATTTTGATGGTACTTGCGCAACAGGTTGCTCAGCACCCCCTGGTAAACAACCTGCTTATAGTCTTTTGTCGCAAACCAGGGCTTTTGGTCATAGCGGAAGAATAGTCCCATTTTTTCCAGCTCGACTAAGAACCCAGCAACCTCCTGCTCCGAGAACCTGGTAAGCTTCGCATAATCGGAGATCTCAAGCGGAAAATCCAGGATGCTCAATTGTCGTAGAAATCTTCTTATCTCGGCGGGGAGGTTGCCTACCTGCTCGGAAAGGTAGGTGTAGTTTTTTATCTTCTCTGGATCCATTTCTCCCAGCCCTTCCTTCTCGGAGCTCATCCAGCTATGGATAAGGGCAGGCAATCCGCCGGTAACCTCAAGGATGAGATCGAGCTGCTCGTTATTCAGGGCTGCTCGCTTCTCCTTTTGTACCCAGCGGTTGATCGACTCGCGATCTAGCGGACCTAGATCAATGATAATTCCCTCATGGAGATACTGAGAATATATGGCATGTCGCATCCGCTCTCCTCGATCTCCACCGCTCTCCAAGCCGAATATGAAGTGGATCTTTTTTAAGGTCAATCTTTCCGAGTAGAGGATGTTCTCGATGCTGGGACCTCGCAGTTGCTGGATCTCATCGATCAAGAAATATATTGCCACATCCTCCAGCTCATCGGCAATAAATACCAAAAAATCCTCGAACCAATTGAAGAACTCCGAGAGGTTCTGGCGATCTATTGCAGGCAGGGTTTGCACCTGTTCCGCATTATGATCATTCAGTTGCCTGCCCAATAATTTCTGTAGCTCTTCAGCGACCTGTCTATCGAGCTTCTTTAATAATTTTAACAGGTAGGCTTGATATTGTGGATTCTTGCGGGCATCCAATCGGGCAATGGCAGATTTTATGGCTCTTATGCTCCTTTTTTGGATCTTCTTGCTCTCATGGGTAACCATGCTATGCAGCAAGCTATTTATGATCTCCAGGTAGGGCATGCTGAGTGACTCCAGGAAGAATGGCTTGTATTTTACGACTAGAATGCTTTCGTTCTCACTGAGCCGGTTGCCGACCTCGTCAAGGAAACTCGTTTTCCCCGAACCGCGCTGCCCGATGAGGAATATAAAAGGCACCTTGTCAGATAGGAGCTTATTTACCTTTTCCAGCTCTTTTTCTCGACCATAGATCAACGAAGCCACCCTCCTTTTTATACCGATCAGTAAAGCAAAACGATTATAACCTCGACTTGATAAATGTCAATTTATCGATCATGGTGATACACGCATGTTGGATTTATGTCCTGGTCGCTTTTTTGATATAATAAAGTTGAAGTGTTGTTAATATAATAACAGGTAAAACGAATTGAGGTGAGCTGATATTGAAGATCACATCTATACTTGCCAAGGAAGACATCATTCCAGACCTGAAACCAGCTCCCAAGGATGAGATCCTGAAGACATTGGTGGAGCTTTTGGCATCAAACAAGAAGGTAAAACAAAAGGGAAAGATCCTTGAAATCCTAAAAAAAAGAGAGGAACTTGTATCAACAGCCATCGGTAATGGAGTGGCGATACCTCATGGCAAGGTAAACAATCTAAACAGATTTATCTGCGCCTTTGCCCGTTGCCCTGAGGGAACCGACTTTGAGTCACTGGATGAAAAGCCTACTCACTTCTTTTTTCTTCTATTGGCGCCAGAGAACGCTCCCAACGAGAACCTGAGAGCTTTAGCCAAGATCGCTCGAATACTTGGCAATGAAAAATATAGAAGTGCACTGGCAAAAGCAAAAGATAGCGCAGAGATATACTCCTTGTTTGAATCCGCCGATCAGGAGGAATAAATCCTTTATGCTGCTTTACCAAGCTAATAGGGCAAGTGTAATATAAGCAATGCAAAAAAGGCTAGTAACCATAGTCAACGAGCGGGGGATACACGCTGCGGCTGCAACCAAGCTGGGGCAACTGGCAAAAAAATTTGCCAGCAGTATTACATTTATCAAGGATGGCATGAAGATCGATGCCAACAATATCATGGGGATCTTTTTACTTGAAGGTTGCCGGGGATGCAGGTTCTGGGTGATAACCGAGGGACCGGACGAGCGCGAAGCCATGAATGCGATCATCGACCTGGTGAGAAATAGGTTCTATGAGGACTATTGATGTCCAGCAGCAATGAAATCATACTGGAAGGGATTGGAGTCTCAGAGGGCATAGCGGTCGGACCGGTAGTGCTATTTAAGACCGATATTCAAAAAATAGAGAAGGAAACCATCTACCCTGAACAGGTGAAAGGGGAGATCTATCGTCTCAAGAAAGCGATCGAAAGCGTAAAAGAAGACCTCAACGAGCGAAAGGAAATACTAGAAGCACAGTTAGGCAGGGAGCATTCCTTCATCTTCGATATCCATATCCACATATTAAATGATGAACTTATCGTAAACACGGCAGAAGAGCTTATCAGCGAAGATCTGGTTACCGCCGAATATGCCATTTATACTGTTATGAACAAATTCACCGAGCTACTGGAGGGCATATCGGATGAGTTCATCAAGGACAAGCAGCATGATGTCAAAAGCGTTCTGAGTCAGGTATTGAACGAGCTTTTAGGTATATATAGCCCGGCAACGCTTGAGACGGTGGAGCCTTGCGTGCTCATGGCGCATGACCTAAGCCCAACCGAGACCGCGGTCATGAGACGAGATATCGTGCTGGGCTTCGTTACCGAGGTGGGCAGTAAAACCTCCCATACGGCAATCATGGCAAGAGCCTTGGAGATACCTGCCGTTGTGGGAGTTGGAAGACTCCCTGCACGACTCCGAGCCGGGGATAATGTAATTGTCGATGGTGCCAGCGGAAAGGTGATCATTAAACCTGCCCAGCAAAGCCTGAACCAATATCAGGAAAAACTAAGGATATATATTGAAAAACGCAGCAAAGCCAGGGAGCTTAAAGACCTGCGCCCGATAACCACCGATGGATATTACATCGAGCTGGCAGCCAACCTGGAGCTAATTGACGGGATACCCACCGCAAAAGATTACGGAGCAAAAAGCGTCGGCTTGTTTCGCAGCGAGTACTTGTACCTTAACAAAGGAGCTCCCCCTGGCGAAGAGGAGCAGTTCCAGGTTTACAAGACCCTTGCCGAGGGCTTCCCCGATGGCAAGGTCATCATCAGAACCGTCGATATCGGTGGAGATAAGTTCATCTCTGCCATGAAACTGTCTCCGGAGCTGATCTCATCGCTCGGCTTAAGAGCGATCAGGCTTTGTCTTAGGCATCCGGAGATATTTCAGCCCCAGCTAAAAGCTATCCTGAGAGCAAGCCACTATGGCAATGTTCATATCATGTTTCCCATGATCTCCAATACCGCAGAGTTGATCCAGGCAAGGGATGCGGTGAAAAAGGCGATGGATTCCCTATATAAACAGGATATCCCCTTCGACCATCATATAAGAATAGGCATCATGATCGAGGTTCCCTCGGCAGCCATCTTGGCTCCTGTTTTAGCTCAACACTGCGATTTCTTCAGCATCGGGACCAATGATCTCATACAGTATCTCTTCGCTGTCGATAGGGTCAATGATGCGGTCGCCTATCTGTACGATCCCTTGCATCCAGCGGTGCTCAACGCCATCGACACGGTAATCAAGGCAGCTCATGACCACGGCATCTGGGTAGGGCTATGCGGCGAGATGGCAGGTGAGACCGCCTATACGCCGATATTGGTGGGGCTGGGAATAGATAAGCTGTCCATGAACCCGGTGGCATTACCCCAGGTGAAAAAGATGGTGCGTAGTATAGAATACGCCAAGGTGAGGGAGCTTAGCAAAAGGCTGCTCAAACAGAAAACCGCCGAGGAGATAGAAACCGTCCTTATGACCGAGTTCTACGCACACCATTCGCTGCCCAGGAGGTATTGAGAATGAGAAAGGGGAAATGGTGCCTGCTGGCGCTGCACTATTTCATTATACTCAATTTCATTGTGCAGATCTTCTATGGCGCATACCAGGTGTTTTTCGTGATCACAGCTTCGGGAGCACCAGGACCGCTTTTCTCGGCGGCAAGGAACATGCCCTTCGAGAAGCTGGTCATAAGAAGACTTTATGCAATGGAGACCTGGATCGCACTGGTGGGGCTGTGCATATACCTTGCCATAACCGAGATCGCGCCTCGATTAAAAAGATACGACAATCCGTAGCCATGGTTTACTTCACCTGGATCGGCTTGTAATATTTGGGGCATATAGAAATATGTCATGAGAAAAGTGAGGAACACCCGATCATGAGGCTTACAAAAATTGGTATTGCCAATCTTAATCCCACTGTGGGAGCGATAAATAAGAACACAGCCAAAATCATCGAGCACGCCCGTGAAATGGCACGGAAGGAATGTTCCATAGGATGCTTTCCTGAGCAGGTGATCTCAGGGTACCCGGTCGAGGACCTGGTGCAGTGGGACGGCTTTGTCAATGTCCAGATGGAGAAGCTCAGGGAGATCGCCCAAGCCACCGCTTCCTTCGAGTTTCCCACCATCTTCATCATGGGGCTGGCGGCTAAATCGAGCGGACACATCTATAACTGCGCCGCCGTGATCTGTAATGGCAGGATCATCGGCTTGGTGCCCAAGGAAAAGCTCCCCACTTATGGTGTCTTCCATGAATCGAGGACATTCTCGCCTCTTGTGGCTGGATCTGTGGACTACATCGATGAGATTCCCTGCGGAGATATCATATTTCAGAGTCCCTGGGGCAGGTTCGCTGTAGAGGTTTGCGAGGATATCTGGGTTGCGGATGGTCCAATGTTGCGACGATCATACAATGGCGCTGAGCTGATCATCAATATATCAGCCTCGCCCTGGACGCTGGGAGTAGAACGGATAAGAAGAAGGATGCTTCAAGCCAGAGCAGCCGATAATCAGGTCTCGCTGGTCTATGTTAACCTATACGGCGCCCAAGACTCGCTGGTCTTCGATGGAGGCGGTTTTATCTGTCAAAATGGAGAGATAATCGCCGAAGCGCCACGCTGGCGAGAGGGAATCTATTACCAGGTCATCGATCTTGCCGAGACAACTCGCCAAAGAAGCGAGAACACGACCTGGAGAAACGACTGCAAGAGATACCTGGCCCAGAACCTTCCATTGAATTGCATTGAGATACCCTACGCTGCCCAGCCGAACCTGGATGGTTACGATTACCCGAACCCCCCTAACAAGAGCTTCTTCATACCACAGCAAGATGACAAGCAAAGAATGGGTATTGATCACTGCTTCGAGGACCTGCTGAGGGCAATGGTTACCGGCTTAAGCGGATATTTCGAGAAGAATCGCATCTTCAAGCGAATAGGTATAGCGCTTTCAGGCGGTAAGGACTCTGCCTTATCGCTGCTTGTCGCATGGCATTACGCCCTGGAACGCTATGGTAACCTGAAGAAAGACAAAGCCAAAGAAGCGATCATGGACTTCATCCACTGCTTCTCGATGCCAACAAAGTACAACACCGAAACGACTAGAGGCATTAGCCGCCAGCTCTGCGAGGAGCTGGGCGTAACCTTCAAGGAGATCTCCATTGAAGAAGCCTTTGCCCGGGAGGTGCTTGCTACCCGGGAGATGCTCGGTGGCAAAGATCCTACCCCGCTGACCATTCAAAACATACAGGCGCGCATCCGGGCAGCCCGGATGTGGAACTGGGCTAATAGCGCCGGTGCACTATGGATCCAGACCGGTAACATGAGCGAAAAGGCGGTCGGCTATACCACCATTGGGGGTGATCTCCAGGGCGGCTTCTCGGTTATTGGCAACCTCCCCAAGACGGTGGTGAGCATGATGCTAGGTTACCTTAACAAGAAACTGAAGCTAAAAAGCATAGATCGCCTGCTTGAGACCACTGCCTCGGCTGAGTTGGCTGATAATCAAGCCGACGAGATGGACCTGATGCCGTTTGCGGTGCTTGATGCTTGTTTCGCCCTTTTCGCTGGCAGGAAGCTTATGCCGGTCGATCTTTACCTGACGGTAAGATCGATGTTCAGTGATGAGGAGCTTGGGCAGATGCGTGCAGATTATAAGCCGGGGATGCTAAAGGCTTGGGTAAAGCGATTTCTGATGTTGTTCACCGGCTCCATATACAAATGGGTGCAGGCACCGCTTGGGGTACATCTGATGAAGCTGGACCTGGATCGAGAGAGAGCACTGCAACTGCCCACCGTCCAGTCTATCGAATGGCTCGACATAGACAGCATCGATGAGCTTCCCGAATAGTTATTAAAAAAAATGAGGAAGGTTACTCACCCAAAGACGCAAAGTCTCAAAGAAGAAAGAGTGCGAAATGCGATGATTATTAAATCACAAAGGCACAAAGATATCAAAATCCGAGCCACGACCATAAGGGAGTGGTAATTCTTACTTGCCCCGAAGATGTTGACTATTGATGGCTGATAATATAGTATAATAGCAAACAGGATTGAGGAACGATATGAACGACGAAGAAAAGAATGCAGTAATCAAGATATACACCAGAGAGTATGCCATAGTAGGCAAGATCATGATATCAGTTGATGAATCCAATAATCAAAGGCTCTCCGATTATCTGAATCGGCCGGATGTGGATTTTATTCCTATTCACGAGGCTCATGTTTTCTCTTTGGATACCAAAAAACCGATAAGCTCCAAGGTCTTTATTCTGCTGAATAAAAGAGAGATCAAATGGCTGGTGCCGATAAAGGAACCAGCAAATAAAATAAGCCCCGACACCTAGACCGGGTAGATCCGGTGCCCCGGGGCGATTTCTTTTAGAGTCCATTTAGATTTTTCAAGCAAACGGTATAACATTGATATCTTATTATCTAAGCAGTTATGAGTTGATACCGTTAAATCACCATGAGCCTATAGTTGAGCCAAGGAGAAGATAGTTCCCGGGATATCGAAACCTTCCTTAAGATGAAGAAGGAAGCCATTGAGTCGTATAAAAATGGCGACCTGAAGCGGGCACAAAAACTATTCATCCTCATGCTACCTTTAGCTGACAGGCTGCAAGACCTGAAAAATAAAGCCTATATAATGCATAATCTGGGACAGATAGCAACCAAAGAAAACCTGCTAACAGATGCTATTAGATATTTCAAGCAAGCCGAGGTCTTAGAAGAGGAGATTGGAGACATCTATGCCAAAGCGATAACATTATATAGCCTGGCTATGGTTTATGAACAAAACGGCAAGTATGATCAGGCAAAGAATGAATACCGGGCATCGATGCGGCTGCTTAAACACTGCAAAGACAAGAAGACCATCGGGTATGTGTTGGGAGCCTTGGCTAATCTTCATGCTCAGACCAATGAAATGGAGGCAGCCATAAGAATGTATGCGGAGGCAATAGGATATCATCAGAAAAGCGGAGATTTAAAGGCTCAAGCACTCTGTTGCCATAAGGCAGGACTTATCCTCAGGGATAAGGGAGAGTATAAACGGGCTGAGCAGCTTATCGAGAACGCTTTGACTCGATTAAGGCAAGCTGATGACCTCAAAGGAACAGCTAATCTGCTATTGGATCTGGGATCGATCAAGATGGCTTGTAACCAGCCGAAAAAGGCGATCGAATACTTCAACCGGGCTTTGAGCATACAAAGATCCTTCGGCGATGATCGCGGATTAGCTCAGACTCTCAGCTCACTCGGAAAAATATACCTGCAAGGGAGAGACTATCAGAGAGCTATAGGTTCATTCAGACAAGCGCTTCAGTTACATGTAAATTACTTAAAGGACTCTCAGGGGGCTATAATAGCCTTGAACAATCTAGCAGCGGTATATGAAAAACAGCGTCAAAGAGGTAAAGCTATTGCTTTATACAATCAAGCATTGGACATGGCAGAAGCAGCCAAAGATGAGCAATCAAAGGTAACTGTAGCCATGAATATCGCTGTTTTACACTATCGGATGGGGGAGAAGAAGACCGCAGCCAAGATGCTAAAAAAGCTGCTTTCACAGGCAAAAAAGATCAGCCACCCGAATACTGCTGAGATCGAGCGTCTTCTGAAGATGATTTGAGTGCTGATCCATATAAGATCAGGATGATACAACGGTTAGGGAATCTTTGTCGGTAACCATTTTTCATATCGTGATAAAGACCTGCACAAGTTCTATCTTCACTGGGAAGATTTCATCCTTTGTATGGACAATTATGTGCACCTCCAGCAAGCCCGGTAAAGGCATCGGATAAACCTCCTTCTCCCAGATAAACTCAGGATATTGCTCCCCGAAGTCCCCCTTTTTTTCTCCAGCACTGGGATCCTTAGCCATCTCTGTCTCTGCCATTAGTTGATTTGCAAGGCAAATAGCGGTAATTCTCATTCTAACCTCAGCCTCCAGATCTATGCACCTTGCTTGTAAGCCTAGAATGGAAACCAATGCAATAGAGAGGATGGCAAGGGCAACCATTACCTCAAGTAGCGTGAAGCCATCAGTTATTCCTGATTTTTTCATTGTCGCCGAAGTGCTCCTCATAACGCATTTCCATATATCCTTCCTCTAAGTTAATCTCGGCAGTCAATGGGTGGAAGATCAGCGAGTATCGCTTTTTACTTGTATGCTCTAAATGCAAGATAACAGGTTCCATGAAGCCAGTCGGATAATAGTAGATATAGCCGTTATCTTCAGTTATCCTTTGCCCATCGCTATATTGCAGATCAAGTATGCGTAGCTCATCCCCTAGATTACCTTCTTTGGAGAGTGCTTTCTCATCTTTCTCGAAGATGCGTCCTTTAAGGATCTCCACCCAGTATCTGCTATTTTCGATATCAATTGCGATACGGTAAAGATGTCTTTTGCTCATCGCCTCGTCTCGAAGATATGTGGAGAGGGCTATGAGGTCTTTATGGACTGATGAAATATCTCCCTCAAGTAGCAGGCTTATTCGAGGTGCAGCAAAGAACAGAACCATACCGAATATCAGCACTACTAGGGATATCTCAAGGAATGTGAAGCCTTGCTCATTATGGGGAAAAAACTTGATCGTCATCCAAGCATTTTTTCCTTCATTCGGCATCCTCAATCCTCAAGCCTATAATCATTTTCCCTGCGGATTCCAGCTTTCTATGTCCGCGTTCTTGTCTTTGCCCCCGGGTTCTCCATCAGCACCATAAGAAACCAGGTCATAGTCTCGATTATTTATCCCCGGTGATAAATAGATGTAAGGATTTCCCCAGGGATCGACCGGTACTATCCCTTTTTCAAGGTACCCCCCTTGGCGATAGTTTCTTGGTATCTGTCCCACGGTAGGTTTTTGAACCAGAGCCTCCAATCCTTGGTCGGTTGAAGGATAGAATCCGTTGTCCAGCTTGAACAGCTTAAGGGCAGCCTCGATGTTCTCCATCTGAGCGCGAGCCTTTACGCGCTTGGCTTGCTCGGGGCGCTCCATTAGCCTTGGAACCACTAGGCCGGCAAGGATACCGATGATCACCACCACGACCATTATCTCGATGAGGGTAAATCCTCCTCTACAACAGGTTTCTATTTTTTTCCCTGAAATCATCGATGACACTCCTATTAGTGAAAAAGATCTAACTTCAATTTAACTAAACATTCGTCAAGGTTACAAGTTCAACAGCAGAACAAAAGAAATAGTACGAGGGTAGAGAAACTTATTATCTATGTTATCTATAATTTCCTAAAACTTGCCTAGGTTACTCACCTAGAAAGATCACCCAATTGGGCGCGTCAGAATTTTCATGCCTCTCGAACTGGTCGAAAATTGTCCTGTTCTCCAGAACCAGACAGATGTCTGGTGATTGATGCCAGTGATGCCACTCCATGTCATTCCAACCGAGCCGGGATGACATGTTCTGATGTCTATCGCTTTGAGCCTGTACGATTAGTCATCCCTTCACGCTGGAGCCATTGAAAAGTGATAACCCACAACACAATCAGAGCATACAGGTCGATTGATAAAAAGACCACCTTCCATCCGACCAGTAGCTGCTGGAACTTGCCGAAGTTGACCACTCTGATGAAGCTCAGCGGAATGAAGCTGCAAAGCACCGCATAAGCCCCCAAAGCCCAGTAAATGGATGAATTATCAGCGTGCCCCAGCAGATAGCGGTCAAATAACAAAATGAATGGAATGATGGCAAGGCTGATATGATGATTGTCGGTAAAATTGGCCACTATAAGCAGGGTTACGATCCCAAGACCATATTCCATCTTGATGGCATCGGCATTTCCACTGCTTCTAAGGCATAGCAAGCAAAACAACCCGATGAAAAGCAATCTGCCCAGGATGATAAAAATATCCGCCAGCCAAGGAAGGTTCGCTAGGCCAGCGGTGAAGATCTCATCATAAGTGAGCAGGCGAGTAAAAAAGCCTACCAACGACTGGTTCAAAGGCGAGGCATCGACCACCTTTAGGTGAGTTATCATATATAAATACTCCATCTGCCGATTAAAGGGAATATAAATAAGGGTGGCGGCAAATAAAACGGCTCCAGTTATAAAAGAAGCCAGCAGAACTCGCCACCGGCGCTTGATAATAAAGTAGAATATCAAGAATCCAGGGAACACCTTGAGCATAGTCCCCAGAGCCAGCAGTGCTCCGCAGTGATACTCATTCCCCCTTTGGTACACATATAGTGCCAGTGCTACCAGCAGTAAAATCAGCGAATCATAATTACCGAAAATAGAATTATTAGCCAGCGGGAAAAATGAAAAGAATGAGAAACAGGCGACCGCTTGACGAAGCGGAGTTAGCTTGCCCGGTAAAAGCCTTAAAATTAAAAAAAACGAGGCTATGGTCAGCAGTTGATTGATTATATGCCAGGCAAGGCTAGCTGTTGACTCGGACAGAACGGTGAAAGCGCTGAACATAATAGCCATCAGCGGCGGGTACAGAAAAAACTCGAAGTGCCCATCGTAGCTTGCCGCATCCAGGTTGGCGTAGCGATAGTAGTCGGCGTAGATGAACTCGCCCTTTAGCAGCTTTATCCCCGCCTGGTAGGTGGAGGCGAAATCGAAGCGATCGGTGAACAGTGGCAGATAGACGCTGTAAAAGAGAAAAGTCCCCAGTGATGAAATGACCAGCAGGCAAATAATGAACCGCTGAGCAGTGTTGTTTAAGCCGTTATATTCAGCGTTTATCCCTATCTACTTATTCCCCTTAGTGCAAAAAGAACACTTTGGTCTTTAGTCTCTAGTCTTTAGTTAATTTAGCATTAAATGATATTCTCCCTCGCACCTAGCGCCTCACACTTTCTCTTTTCCTTGCATTCTTTGCACCTTAAGCGTCTTTGAATGGGGTTTTTTCTTCGTGTCTTTATGCCTTTGTGGTTCAACAACTCTCACGCCTCAAGCCTTCATTACGCTATCGATGTCAACTTCAGGCGCCATCTTACTGATATCCTCGAAAATCATCGACTTTATCCGCTCCAGTGCTTCGTCGGTCTCCCCTTCCATGCGAAGCACGAGCACCGGCGTCGTGTTCGAGCAGCGAATCAGTCCCCATCCTTGAGGCATCTCCACCCTCACGCCATCGAGATCGATAATCTCGAAGCCTTTATTGGCATAATATTTCCTCATCCTCTCCACCACCTCGAATTTCACATCATCGGGGGTTGGCGCTTTAAGTTCTGGCGTTGAGGGATAATCTATGTAATCTGAAAGGTAATCTTCCAGGTCGGTGCCATTGTCGGTCAGTATCTTGAGCAACAGCGCGCTTGCATAGATGGCATCATCATAGCCGAAGAAGTCCTCCTTGAAGAAGATATGACCGCTCATCTCCCCTGAAATGGGGCATCCGAGCTGCTTCATCCTTTTTTTAATCAACGAATGCCCGGTCTTATACATGATCGGCTCTCCCCCGTATTTGATTATATATTGGGGAACCATGCGGGAACACTTTACATCAAAGATGATCTTTTTGTTATTAAGATCCGGCTTGCGAGTGAGTAGATCCTTACAAAACAAGGCTAGCAGTTTATCGCCACGGATAATGTTTCCTTTGGCATCGCAGACACCTATTCGGTCGCTATCGCCATCGTAGCCGATCCCCAGATCCGCCTTCTCGGACATGACCGTTTCCCGCATGGTCTCGATGTACTCATCCACCGTCGGGTCCGGATGGTGATTGGGGAATGATCCATCGTATTCGCAGAAAAGCTCGATCACCTCGGCGCCGATAGCCCTCATTACCTTGGGAGCTATCTCGGAAGCCATGCCGTTGCCCGCGTCGATGACCACCTTGATCGATCCGCTATCAAGCCTGGTCTTCTCCACCAGCATCTCGGTGTATTCTCTCCTAATATCACGCTCGGATAGGGAGCCATTACCGCTCTCGAAGTCGTTATTTGCGATGAGCTGATAGAGTTGTTTGATCTCATCGCCTAATAAAAAATCACCGAATAGGCTCATCTTGATGCCGTTGAATCCCATAGGATTATGAGAGGCGGTGATCATGGCGGCTGCATCCGGCTTGAGTAGCACACCTCCATAATAAAGTCCCGGCGTAGGCAAAAGACCAAGGTCGGTTACATCGCAGCCGGTAGAGCGCAGTCCATCTATCACTGCATCGGCGTATTGCCTGGATGTATGGCGACAGTCATGGGCGATGATCACTGTTTTACCCTTTTTACGCCTGGTAACGGTTCCAAATGCCCTGCCTATAAGGCGCATTATTTCCTTATCCAGGTCTATATCGACCTCGCCCCTGATATCGTACATGCGAAAGATGTTCTCGTTCAGCCTTGCCATCTCGCTATCTCCTGATAATCATCGACTTTTACAACCATTATCAGCTTACTTGCCTTATCCTTTCTAGTTTACTTAAATAGATACGAATTTCAATATGGACAGCTTCAGATGTCAATAATCTATGGCTTCAAGGCACGGGCTAAGCTGAACCTCGTTCTCGAGGTCGGTGATTACATGGATGATACCGGGTATCACCATGTAGAGACAGTGATGGTAGGTCTTGATCTTCATGACAGGTACCGATTTGCACCAGTGTATGATGTACAGGGGAGTTCTCTAGTATCTTATTACGAGGACGAAGTCCATGAGCCCAGGAAGGCATTTAATATCCTCCACCAGGCAATACAGAAGGGGATAGAATATTCCAATAAGGACATCAGTCTCGTATTGGATGTTACTGAAAAGATATTGCCCATCGGTGGCGGATTGGGAGGTTCCTCATCGGCTGCTGCCAGCCTGCTCATCGCCTTAAATAGGATCTGGGATCTTCGCCTTAAGAAGCGAACCCTGATACATATAGCAAGACAGCTCGGCTGCGATGTCCCCTTTTTCTTCACTAAAGGATGCTCCTGGATGACCGATAGAGGAGATGTGCTGCGCGAAGAACTCCCCATACCCACGCTTCACCTGGTGATAGTGATGCCAGATAGACCGCTATACACTATCAAGGTATTCAAACGATATGAGAAGAAAAGAACCGACAAGGATACCATGGGACAAAGATGTGAGCTGATGGCTGAAGTGCTTAGAAAAACAAGCGATCCTGGATCTATTGCCAACTGCCTGCATAATGACCTTGAGGAGTGTGCCCTGAAACTTTTGCCATATTTATGGTCATTAAAGCGCGAGCTTATCGAACAAGGGGCTTATGCAGCCATGCTTTGCGGAAGTGGATCCTCGGTATTTGGTATGTTCGGGAACAAAGGTCAGGCAAAAATGGTGGCTCGCAGGTTCGCAAAGCGGGGAATCAATGCACATTATACATTCACTCGCAGGCTTTCACATCGAATAACTCGTATTGATACATCAAGTTCCACTGGCTAAGGGCATGAATATCCTGGTTGTAACCGGCAGGCTTCCCTTCATTTACGGCGGCAACGAGATCCTCTGCCAACAGCTTGTGGAGAGGCTAAAGCTCGCCGGGCACAAGGCAGACCTTTTATATATCCCGGTCAATCGCTTCGGAAGCTACCTGGGCAATTATATAAGCGCTCGCATGACCGATGTAGGCTTGACCGGGTATGATGAACCAGTCGATCTGGTCATCTCCATGCGCTTTCCAAGTTACTGCGTAAGGCATCCCAACCATGTCTGCTGGCTCAACCACCGCATCCGTGAGTATTATGATCTCTGGGAGCAGTTCTATGCCTCGCTCCCTAATCACTATTCTCGTATAAAGGAAAGGATAAGACGAGCTGGTTTCTGGCGCCTCGATAGCTATTTCTTACGCAGGGTCAGACTACTCGCCCAGTCGAGATATATTGCAGCAAGGCTGAAGCGCTGGGGTCGCTTCGATGCCGAGGTGCTCTATCCGCCACCGCTTGTCCAGCCCACAACACAAGCGATCGAGTACGGAGATTATATCCTCAGCGTGGGAAGGCTCACCACACTTAAACGCATCGACCTGCTCTTGGCTGCTTATGCCAGACTTGAAGAGCCAAGGGTTGACCTGGTCATCGCCGGCGATGGAGAGCAGAGGAAGACACTGCAAAAACAGGCAGATAAGCTCGGCATCTCGCATAAAGTAAACTTCATCGGCAGCGTGGATAAGGATAAGCTGGTGGAGCTTTATAGCAATGCTCTGGCTGTCTATTACGGTGCAAGGCTGGAGGACATGGGTCTGGTGCCCTTGGAGGCGTTTGCCTTTGCCAAGCCGGTGATTACGCTTACCGATAGCGGCGCTCCCACCGAGCTGGTCATCGAGGGCAAGACCGGCGCAGTTGCAATGCCAGATCCGCAGAGCATCTCAGAGGCACTGGCTCGCATAGTCTCCGACAGTAGATTAGCAGGATCGATGGGCAATGCAGGCAGGGAATCGATTCGCCAATTCACCTGGCAGCGAGTTATTGCCACACTGCTTGCATAAAGTGCGAAGAAAGAATTCTCACGCAAAGACGCAAAGAACGCAAAGGAATGATTTTCTCTCTTTGTCTCTTCGTGCCTTGGTGGGTTAAAGCCCTCAAGGCTTTTCCATGCTTCTGAGAGGCGCATTTTTCAGTCGCTAAAAATAGACCCTAATCGAGGTGAAATAAAATGAGGGGTACAAGCCGAACTCGCTGCCAGGAACTATCGTTATGGTGCTGCCATCATTGCCAGCAAGGCGCGCATCCTTACCCAGCCCCACAAATGCCCCTGCCTCAAGGTAAACATCGCTCTTGATGTTATACTCCAGCCGTGCTGATGCCAGGCAAGAACCATCCTCGATATTAAAAAGCACCTGCGGTAACAGTATCAATAGGGATGTAACCTGATACATCAGTCCCGGAACCAGGTAATGGCGACCAAGCAAATAGACCCCGCCCTCGCTATGGGCAACAGTTTCTGCGTTGTTTAGATAGTCAGCCGGCTGCTCGCTGCCAGCCCCGCTATAATGATACTCCAGAAAACCATACAGCCCGTCAGCAAGATTGTAATCCACACCAGTTGAGGCTCGCCAATATTCTTCGCTCTGATTGTCGGTATTATCGTTCTTCAGGGCATTAGGCATCGTGTAAGCAGCCTCTATCCAAGTCCCTGCGCCACCTATGGCTCTGGCAACATCCAAGCCGAGAAGAAGATTCTCCTTGAATGCCGTGGCGATCAAGCAAAGGTCAGTTTGCCAGGCGTACCCCTTGAGCCTGACAAAGCCGGCGCTTCTTTTTATATGAAACTCATCGCCAAATACCGCGCCGACATCAAGCTCGGACATCATCCCGAGCGGCACCCTGAGCCTCAGTCCATCTACTCCGTATCGCTCCTCCTTGTCCAGCTCCTGATAGGCGAACGGTGCCAAGACATCAGTTGGATTGACCGCCCTGGCTGAGCCGAAGGCTATCGGCTGCCTTCCCAGGTAGATATCACCGAAGCCAAAGCATAAAGTAACCTTTAGCCGGTCCAGGTTCTGCACCAGGGAGAAGCTGCCTTTTGCCTCTCCGGTTGATGGATAAAGATTAGGCTCCAGGTCATATATTCGGTAGCCGCCCTGGGTCATTGGCTTTAGTATAACCATAGCCGAGGTCGCATCTTCTCCCATGACACGGGGCATCAACTCGTAGGCAACATCAAGGCTCATATTACCCAACGGCTGCCAAAAGATCCTGGTTCTGAAACGATTGCTGAAGACTCCCGAGGCGGCTTGGTCCTCCATCCCCTCGACTGGGGGCATATCTAATGCAATATTGAAGTTCTTGATATAGCCGCTTATCCTAAGCTCAGCAGCATCGGCGACAGGTGGCAGGATATAGGTAAGGATAAGAAGCAGTAAAACCACAAGGGCACTAAGGCACCGAGAGGAAGGTGGTAGAGGATGATCGGGATGCCTTTTTTGCATTATCACTGTCCTAGTGCTTTTATGTTTTACTCGACTGATTTAACAAAGAGAAATGTAATGGTCTTTAAGCCCATCTCTCGCCTGAATTCAAGGAGCCGAAGGCGCTTTTCTTGTGCCCAATCCATAATCTGTCCCTTGGTATGGAAGACAGCCTGCGGTGTCAGGTACTGGTCCGCAAAGAGGTTCATCGCCTTGTCCATCCCGTACTTGATGCTGCCGGTCGAGATCAGCATCATCGGCAAAAAGACCAGCAGGTAATAGATTGGCAGGAAAATATACTGCAATATTAGCCTTCCCCGGGTGGTTCTATCCAGCCAGCAACACAGCTTCCCCAGCGTATTAAAAAGGTAATAATAAAGCCCATACCGATGATAGACTGACAGGTAAATATGCCCGCCAGGCTTGACTATACGGCACAGCTCATCAAAGGCTGCCCTCGCATCTGGCGTATGATGTATGACGCCGATGGAAATAACCATGTCAAAAGCAAAGTCCTTAAAGGGAAGATGAAGATTATCTGCGTTGACCAGGCTATGGGCTGAATCCTTCGCAATGCGCCTCAGGCTCGCAATAGATAAATCCGCACCGATGAGCTGCTCACATCCACCTTGTAATGCAAGATATCGTAAAACTCGACCAACTCCGCAGCCTATATCAGCCACCGATTTGCCTCTCAGGAAGCCTTTGTCCAATAGCTCTCCGAGGAGTCTTTTGTCCATGAGATGCTCTATGTTTGATGAAAAGCCGATGTCAAAAGGATAGCTGTCGTAGTGCCTGCGGGTTTTCTCCCTGAGCGAGGGCGAGACCTTTAATCTCTTTTCTTTGTGCCTTTGCGTCTTTGCGTGATTTTTTCTTTTATTCTTCCTCTTTACTTTCATCATCTTTGCGTTCTTTGGGTCTTTGCGTGATCCTCTTTCCTTCCCTAAAGCCTTTTATTGACCGCTCGCTCATGCTCATGGCTCGGATATAGAGGCTTGCCGCTCGAACAATATATAATCTCCTTTGCGTCTTTGCGTGAAACTCCTTCTAGCCCTTCTCGGCGATGAAGTTGCCCAGAACGAGGTAATCCATCTGGGTGCCCAAGAAACAATCGATGGCATTGCTCGGCGTGCAGACAATAGGCTCACCGCGCACATTGAAGGAGGTATTCAAAATGACCGCCACGCCAGTCAGCTTTTCGAATTCCTCGATAAGGCGATAATATAATGGATTTGTTTCCCCGCTAACCGTCTGCACCCTAGCGGTGCCATCGACATGTGTAACCGCGGGAATTACATCTCGCTTTTTAGGCAGAACCTTGAAGTTGAGTATCATATAAGGCGATGGATATGGATTCTCGAAGTACTGGTCGGCTTTGTCTTCCAGCACCGATGGCGCAAATGGTCTGAAGCCCTCCCTATGCTTGACTTTATCGTTCAGGATATCCTTCATCTCAGGCTTGCGTGGATCAGTGAGTATGGATCTGCATCCCAGGGCGCGGGGACCGACCTCCATTCGACCCTGGAACCAGCCGATGATCTTCTCCTGGGCTAACAGCTCTGCGGTCTTTTTCGCAATATCATCATAACGATGGTACTTGAGTCGCTTTGCTTTCAACGCCTCCTCGCACTGCTGGTCGGTGAACTCGGGACCGTAGTAAACATGTTTAAGCTCCATGACCCTCGGTTGCCTGAGGATGATCTGATTGGCATAGACCGCGCTGCCCAGCGAGGTTCCGGCATCGCTAGCCATTGGTTGTATGAAGATGTTCTTGAACTTGGATTCCTGTAGTATTCGTCCATTCATTACACAGTTAAGCGCCACGCCTCCAGCCAGGCATAGGTTTTCCTCGCCGGTCTGCTTGTATAGCTCATCCACGATGTAAAGCCCGATCTCCTCGGTGATGGCTTGCAGGGCAGCAGCGATGTCCTTGTGTCTCTGCTCCAGCTCGCTCTCTGGCGCTCTAAGGGGACCGAACTCAGCGATGAACTTTTCGCTCACCCAGCGCTGCCACCCCCTTACATGGTACTCGAAGTAGCTCATATCCTGCTTGAATCCGCCCTTGCCGGTGGGGAATATGATGCGGCGCATTGTGGGAAGATATCGCTGTGGATCGCCATAGGCAGCCAATCCCATCACCTTGCCCTCTCCGCTCCAGGGTCGAAAGCCAAGATAGAAGGTGAGAGCTGAGTAGAGCAACCCGACCGAGTGCGGGAAGTTGACCTGGCGGATCAGCTTGATTTCATTGCCTTCTCCTCGCCCAAGCCAGGTGGTAGCCCACTCTCCGGCGCCATCGATGGATAGAATGGCAGCGCTATCGAAGGGCGAAAGATGGAATGCAGACGCGGCATGTGCCCAATGATGCTCCACGTATTTGAACTTATACCTCAAGCCTGGCTGATTATGGAACAAGGCTCGGCGAAGCAGCCAGTTCTCACCCATGAACATTCGTATCCGCTCCATCCTGGTCTGGGAGCCGGCTTTTCTTTGCAGAAGCTGCAATGAGGCAGGGAAATATCTCGCCATCTGCCTGACTCGCTTCCTCATCATCAGAAAAGGATTATAAAAGAAGGTGAGATAGTCGATATCACTGGGATTGATCCCAGCGTAGTCGAGGCAGAACCTGGCTGCATTTACTGGCACCGAGCCGTCATGTTTCTTGCGGGTGAAGCGCTCCTCCTCGGCGATAGCAACGATCTTTCCATCAATAAGCAGTGATGCGGCAGCGTCGTGGCTGTTGTGGTCTATACCAAGAATGATCATGGTTGCTCCCCGTTCGGTCTATTTCTGTTTGTTTTTATAAGATTTTTTATACTTTTTGCCAGGATTTTTCCTGCAACATAAGGATAGGCTATATTAAAGAAGATATTCGCATTCTGCGCGCATTCCCAGGCGCAGAAGCAACGCGAGTTTACTATGAATCTGCGCTGTCGCTTTGCTTGTTCGCTATTGAGTATGGTCTTTATACTATAGTTACTCTCTCTCAAATCTCCCAGTTTCCTCTCCCAGAGCACCTCGCAGGGGAAGACCTCGCCGGTCTCGTTTATCACCAGCATCTTGCTGGCAGCGATACATGGCAATATGATGCGCCCATCCCTCAAGGTTCGGATCATGTTTTCCAGGCTCAACTGATTAACAGCCCGAAAGACAGGGAATAGGGGGCGGTTGTCAGTACCCTGTTTATCATCGATTATCCTAAGGTTCACCGCCTCGTACTTGTTGATATCAACATCCTGTGCTTCTGGAGTCGGTCCCCCTTCCCTGATGAAGCCGACCGAGATGTTGTTGAAGGCATAGTTATCCCGCAGGTGCTGGTAGATTAGGTGTATCTCATCCTGGTTCCAGTGATTGAAGGCGATGGCTGCGTCTATATTAAGATTCTTGTATCTTTTTCGCAGCTCATCGAGCCTGCGATAGGTCTCCATCACCTTCTGGTAGTTGCCTGGTACCCCGCGCAGCTTGTCATGCTTATCTTGGATGTTATCAATGGATAAAGCTATGCGCAGAAAGAGATCTCTCCCCCTGGTCAGGAGATTCTCCGCCTTTGCTGCAATGGTATCGCTAAGGATGCCGTTGGTCGGTATGGATATGAACCTGGTATTTGCCCTGTGATTGAATGCCAGGCAGATCTGGTCGATATCGCTGCGCATGAACGGCTCTCCCCCGCTGAGCAGCAGATAGGGGAGATGCTCAAAGCCATCCGCGATGCGCTCGATCTCATCCATAGAAAGCTCGTTGTCGGCAGCATTGAGCTGCTGGTGATAGAAGCAGAAGATACACTTGGAATTGCAGCGGGCGGTTACAAAGAAGATAACATAAGAGGGAAGGTCGGTGAGGTACATCTGCTTAAATGTGCGCCAGAGGTTGGAAGGTTTCAATGAGCCAAATCCCCCCTTACCTGCGAGCAGCCCTTTCCCTTACCAGCAACCACAATCCCTTTATCAGTCCAACTATCCACCCGCTGTCTCGAATCATAAACAGCAGGATCGACACAAGCACGAATCGTAAGCTGCGCTCCCAGGAATATAGCTTGTACAGGTGCGGTGCAAGAAAGAGGATGAACTGAGCAAATCCAGCGATGAGATACCATGGCGACCATAGGATAAAAGTTAAAAGAACACTAATATATAACACAAAAGTGCTTAGCAGTCGAGTAATTATATGCAGCATCATCCCGCTTGCCTTATCGATGACCTGTGTCTTGGGGTGCTTGGCGGAAAGGATGGTTCTTGAGTATCCCCGTGTTATCTGCTGCTTGAAGAGCTTGGGTATGGTATCGCGGCTCCTATGATAGATGTACAGATCCCAGTCGTGGATCAGCTTGCCCTTTTTACTGATCTCCATGCTGAGCAGTGTATCCTCTGCTGCTGCCATGCCCCTGAAGTAATCGTGCTCGGGCGGCGGACAAGAGAGGAAGATATCACGCCGATAGGCGCAGTTACCCGTGTTCAGGGAATCTGTATCCTTTGCAACAAAGGGATAATAGGAGATATATACCGACCAGTTGGCGAACCTGGAGATAAGTCCGTCTTGGGGATGCGGCTTATACACACCGCCGATGCCTGCCAGGCTGGGATTCTCCTTGAACCTTTTAGCGATCTTTGCTAGCCAATCCCTTGGTACCACACAGTCCGCATCTGTAAATGCGATTATCTCTCCTTGCGCTTCCTTTGCCCCAGCCTGACGCGCTGCCCCGGCGCCGAGCCTTCCTTTCAGCTCTAACAGTCGCACCGGGAAGCGCTTTATTATCTCGACCGAGTTATCGCTCGATTCATCATCTACCACGATGACCTCGAAATCTGGATAGTCATTTGCCAGGATCGCTTCCAGGCACTCGGCTATGGTTGTTGAGCTATTATAGACCGGCACTACAACCGAAATTAGGGGAATCTGTTTTTTGGGCTCCTTGTGCCTTTGCGGTTGTTCCATTCCTTGCGCTTCACAGCTTAATTTGCCTTGCTACTGAACATTTTCCAGTAATAGGGGCTGATCACATCCTTTAGCGAGGCGCTAAACTGTCTGAATCTGACCAGCCCTTTTCTCCAAAGCCAAAATCGCAGCATCACCTTCAGAGTCCCCAAGCCATATATCATCGATGTCTTGAAGTTGACCGAGGATGCCTCCGGGAAATATCTAGCCTGTGTTGGTATCTCTGCAATGCGATATTTTAGGGCGATCATCTGGGCGATTATCTCCGTATCGAAGACGAAGTCGTTGGAGTTTAGCATCCAGGGCGCCTTAAGCAACGACTCCCTGGAAAAAGCCCTGAAGCCGGTGTGATACTCGGTATGCTTCACTCCAAAGACAAGGTTCTCGATAAAAGTGAGCAGTTTGTTAAAGATGTACTTGTATAAAGGCATTCCACCTTGCAGCGCCCTATCCACTAGCATCCGTGAGCCTAAAACCATCTCGGCTTCGCCCCTGGCGATGGGATCGATTATCTGCGGTATCTGCCTGCTGTCATACTGGTGATCGGGGTGGAGCATCACGATTATATCTGCACCTTCCTTTAGCGCCTCGACATAGCAGGTCTTCTGGTTTCCCCCATAGCCCTCGTTTTGCTTATGGATTATGGTCTTAAGACCTAGTCGGCGGGCGATCTCCACCGTGTCATCCATGCTTACATCATCGACCAGGATTATCTCATCGACTATATCGTGCGGGATATCGGCGTAGCAGCGCTCTAGTGTCTGCGAGGCGTTATATGCGGGCATTACTACCACGATCTTTTTACCCAGGTACATCTTTTATAAGGTGTTTTAGTTATCGAACCACCAAGGCACAAAGGCTCCAAGAAGTAATGGTTTATGTCTCCTAGCAGCCTTTTGGCTCTCGCTCATCTTTATCCTTTGTCCTTCTTCAAGTCTCAAGCCTCAAGCCCTTATCCGATATAGTCCTTCTCGCTGGCGACCATCAGGATGTCATGTTTGGGGATACCGTTGATTATATGATCCGCTGCCTTAAAGCCCATCTCCATAGCGTGATCCATATTGCCATACTTGAACAAGCCCTGTCTTCCGCAGGTTATCACCTGATCTATGTCATGGATCTTGTCTAAAAGTTTCTGTAGGTGTTTTTTATAACCGATGGTATAGATTGGATATGCGAAGGATTGCCTGGAGCCATAGTTGGCGATTATCTTCTCATCTCTAAGAAGCCCCGCCCTGCGCAACCCGTTTATGGCAATATCGACCAGGGATTCCTCTTTGGCGTTCCAGACCATATCTCCCACATGACAGCAGAACTCAACGGTCAAGGCGGTGATCCGCGGCGGAGCCATAGAATAGCTGAAGTTCTTTGATTCGCTTATTCGAGAGAACAAAAACTCCTTTTCCGGGAAGTATATCCAGTGATCCTGAGTAAGCCTCTCTTTTTCGATAGCCAGGTGGACGAAGCGGATAGCTCGATAACTTAGTGGAGCAGCCTCCTTTGAGGCACCGGAGACATTGCGGTGGTTAAGAAGCTGAACAAGGGTAGTGATCGGAATAGTCGATATGAGGAAGTCGCCGCTGAATTGTGTTTCTTGCCCCTTGATGTCTGATACAAGTTCCACCTTGTCGTTGCTCACCTCGATCATCTTTGTGTTACAGCCGGTTATGACCTTGCCGCCATTTTTTTCTATCTCATCCTTCAAGGCATAAGCGATAGAGTAGATTCCGTCCTTTGGATAGTGAAATGCAGAGGCATAAGTTCTCGGCACCGACTTGTCTATGGCGACCAGCTTTATGAAGACATCCCAAAGGTTGATCAAAGAGATCCTCTGCGCCGCCCAGTCCGCTGAGAGCTGCGAGGTCGGCATCCCCCAGATCTTCTCAGTATAGGGACCGAAAAAGATATCAAACAGGCTGCGTCCGAAGCGGTGTACCACCCAGTCCTCGAAGGAGACATCCGGCTTCTTTCTTATCTTCTGCTTGGTCGAGGTGTATAAATAGTCGAGAAAGGCTTTGGCGCTCTGCACCGGGTTCAGACGAGTGAGCATCTCCTGAGCCTTGAGCGGGTACTGGAAGAACTTGTTTTGAAGCCGGATCCTGCTTCTGCGCTGACTGACTTCGAGTTGTCCGGGCAACAGGTCGATGACTCTTTGAAGCAGGTCATCGTTCTCGCTATAAAAGCGATGTGGTCCGTAGTCGAAGACCATTCCATCCACTCTCAGGCTGCCGGCTAGCCCCCCGATATCATCGGTCAATTCTATAACAATCGCCTTTTTCCCGTGCAAGGCTAGTTCATACCCGGCAGTAAGACCTGCCAATCCAGCGCCCAATATGATGACATCGCTATGATCCATCCTCCTACCTTTGACTTACTTTCTGTATAGTTCGTGGCAGCCCTTGCAGGTGATGCTAAGCTCGGTGTTATAGCGATTTATTCCGCCGATGTCCTCTTTTTCCGCAGCATCTTTGAGCATGTTCGCAGCCTCGCCCAATTTTTCGGCGAATTCCTTGTATTTCGTGAGATCCTCGCTTCCCTTATGGGGCGTGAAAAGCACGATCCTATTCGAGGTTTCCTTGATGAAGCTCGCCTTGTTCTTCACCGCAGCAAGCTCATATTCTCTCAGGTCATTTCTGATATCCCCGATAACATTGCCAAGCATCTCCATGTAAGTATGCAGGCTTTTCTCGTGCTTCATCACCTGGTAAGCGCATCCCTTGCAGCCCCTTTCATCCTCGGAGATGCAAGGATTATCCACATCCATGCATACATACAGATAGCTGATCTTTTCCTTTTTCTTAGCCTTGGCAGCCTCACTAGCCTGCTGCGTTTTACCCTCAGTTGCTTTGTGGTCATCGGACTTGGCTAGAACTCGTCCCGTAGGATGATAAAGGATAAATATCATGGATACCAGCATAAAAAAAAGAGCTAGAAGGTATTTCTTCATGTTTATCTTCCCCTTATTCTGTTTGATATAACACCGTTTATAGCTACATTTCTATATCGTAGCAATAGTTTCAGCCCATGGTTTTCTTCCACCTCAGCCAATCGAGCAAACAGGCACTGCTATATGCTTGGTTTATATTCAACATCTTCAGTATATCTCCAGGTATGGCCAGATCATGCTGGTATTGCCCTGGTAGTCAACCGCTTGAAGCTCAAGCAGTATCTTCACATCATCCAAGCCGACCAGGTCTTGCGGATTAAGGTGCAAATCGAATGTCCAGGCTGGTATTCCGAGTGATGGCTCCACGCCCTTAGTCAACAATATGCCGGTCGGCATCCCGGCAAAGAACATCTCCACCTGCTCGATATCATCCATTCCATCGGGATCATCGCAATAGGCGAACAGGTGGATATCCGCCCCATCCTCGATGTAGATGTCGGTCTCTTGGTAGCCGGCAAAGTAAATGAATGGCTTGGATTCTCCCTTTGCATGTCCGGCTGGTTGTAAAATGCGTCTGGCAATCATCTGCCAGGGGAGGTAGTAGTGGGTGCTTTGCGCCCAAGGCTCGTGCCCGGCGTGGAAGGTCAGATAGGGCCAGGGGTCGCTATCGTGCCCATAATTATCTCTTGCCACCAGCTCAAGCAATATCTGCATGGGAGGCAAGCCGTAGGGATCGACCTTGATATTGCGAAGCCAGTACCAGCCTGGTGCTCCTTGAACCACGGGCAGGTATGCACCGCTAGGAGCGCCCTGGTAGTAGATCTCAACGAATTCAATGTTGAAGTTTCGATTATGGGTTACCCAAGCCAGGATATGCACGATGCCCCCCCCGCTTGAGCTTACATCGGTATTAAGATAGCCGGCTGCCCTTATTATTGGCTTGCCGGCTGGTGTAGGGGTCGATGTTGCCGTGGGAGTGGGGCTGGCAGTGGCAGTATTAGTCGGAGTCGGCGTATTTGTCGGGGTGGGAGTGTTAGTGGGGCTGCTGGTCGGGGTGTATGAATAAATCGGCGTGTCGGTCGGGGTCTCGGTTATAGTCGGCGTGTCGGTCGGTGTATCGGTCGGTGTAACTGTTGGCGTATCGGTGGCGGTCGGTGTATCGGTCGGCGTCGGCGTCATTGTCGGCGTTGCCGAGGGGGTCATGGTCGGCGTGGAGGTTACCGGCATCACCGCTATCTCGTTCGAGTACCAGCTCTCCTTGCCATCAGGGCTGCTGCCGCTGACCACAATATAATACATGACGCCATTTTCGAGCCCGGGAAGTCTATACTCGGTGCTGGTGCCGATATTGATCGGCGAGCTACCCGCGCTGCTGTCATCCCCCTGGTACCAGAAGCCAGAGCGATCACTGTCGTAGTAAACCTTGTATATCCAGTCAGTCAAGCTATCTATCTCATCCCACTCAAGGTCGATAGCCTCATGCCTGCCGTAACCGACCAGGTTCTGCGGAGGCGGTGGCGGTGCATGCGAGGAAAGGCTGGTCTCGTAGGGGATATAATGGACCATGCCTAAGCCGGGCTGATCGTTGCCATCGAGTATCTTCGAGGGTATGTGCGTAGGATCGGCTGTTCCCCAGTAGCAGTAGGTTGCATTTATATCAGCGATGCTGTTCGCCTCGATCTCATAGTCGCCATTGTCTATGAAGTTGTTGTAGTTGGCGTTTACCGGACTTCCCAGGATGCCCCTGGTTGTGCTCCCCTTGACCAGGTTGCCGATGAAGTCCCCCTGCTGGTAGTAGCCATAAACGCCGGCGTTGCTATTATTTATAACTGAGCATCCAGTAATGGTAGGAACATAGGTCTCACCGGTTACATTTATGCCACCTGCCCCCTGTGAGGCGACATTGCTTATCACATAAGTATCTTGAAGGAGCCCTGATGAGTCATCGAAATAGACCCCGCCACCGTAGTTGGCGCAGTTGTTCTGATACACGATGCAGTGTTTTATGGTCGGATTGCAGTGCTGCTTGACGAAGATGCCCCCGCCGGATCCATCGGTTACATAATTGTTCCTGAAGATGCAGTTTTCAATGGTAGGATTGCTGTCCGAGAAGATGGTTATCCCCCCGCCGGACATGTACGAGTAGTTATCGTGGATATTGCAGTATCTAAGCACCGCATGCGAGGTGTTCTGCAGCAAGACA
>CAYUVA010000027.1:0-60211 GCA_964448115.1 uncultured bacterium | reverse complement strand
TAGACTCTTGGTCATTATCAACCACTTATGACGCATTTACTGTCTGAATCACAGCTTATCACTCTATCACTTCCTTCGATTACTTGTGCCTGCTATAATGCGTTGGCGGATCGATGACCTTGAATTCAATACAAAAAAGTAAAAACCCGGATAACAACTGGGATCTTCGTTTCGCGCTTGGCTTGTTGCTGCTTTTCCTTTCGCTGGCTCTGCGCTTGGTTTATCTTTACCAGGCTAGCTTTGATCCCATCTTCGATATGACGATCCTCGATGAGGAATCCTATGATCAGACCGCGCTTTGTCTTCTGGAGGGAAATTGGCTGCTTCAAGGAGAGGGTCCATTCTTCCAGGATCCGCTATATCCCTATTTCTTGGCGGTCATTTACATGATCTTTGGGCATAATATCATCATTGTTAAGGTGATCCAGGCATTGCTTAGCACACTGACGGTCTATTTCCTCTATCGGACACTGATTCGGCTGAGTAGCATGGGGATCGCCTTTGTCGGTGGGCTTCTTGCAGCGCTGATGCCTACATTTATCTATTACAATGGCTTTTTGCTCAAGACCTCGCTTAGCTTGTTTTTGCTATCGCTTGCTTTATTGTTGCTATACGAGGCAGCGCACACCATGCGTTTCCTCCAGCTTTTGTTGACCGGGGTGGCATTCGGATTGTTCACCATGACTCGTGGCAATTTCATGCTCATAATACCCTTTATCTTTCTATGGCTCTGGTGGTATAGCAAGAGCTTCGGCAAGGCATTTATCTTCGGCATCGGTGTGCTACTGGCATTGACACCGGTTACAGCCAGGAATTATTATATTGGCGGTGAGTTTGTCTTGATCACCTCGCAAGCGGGTCAGAACTTCTATATCGGCAACAATCCGTGGTCGGATGGGGCATCTGGAAGACCGCCATTTTTACGCAAGACCCCTCGCTTCGAGCGCCAGGACTTCAAGAATGTTGCAGAAAAGAGAGCTGGCAGGGCACTTAGCGATAAACAGGTCTCGGCTTACTGGATGAAGCAAGGTAAACGGTTCATAATCGAGAATCCCAAGACAGCCTTGAAGCTCTTCTGGCGCAAGTTTCTCCTCCTGGCGGGACATAAGGAGGTGCCGGACAACTATGATTTCTCTTTCTACCAGCGATACTCGATGCTTCTATCAAATCCGCTGATCAATTGGTCAACCATGTTTATTCTAGGTGGAATAGGTCTATTCGCCGCTGGCAATTGGAGGCTGCTGTCTCCGCTTCGCATATCGGTCATAATCTATGCCCTGACCCTGGTTATTTTTCATGTATATTCCCGCTATCGACAACCGCTAACATTATTACTTATTATCCTGGCTGCATTGGGGATTGAGTGGATGTTCATGCAGGCTGTCCAGGGCAAGGTTGCCAAGTTATTGTTTGCGCTTCTCGTTGCCTCAGTCCTCGCTGTATTGACCTTGAATGATGCTGCGCAATACAACCATGCCAGGTCTTTTTACAACATCGGTTATGGACTAGCAAAGAAGGGAGAGGTCAAGGATTCCATAATATATTATCAAAAAGCGCTAAAGATAGATCCCGATTATACCGAGGCGTTGAACAATCTAGGGGCGCAATACAGGAAGCTGGGCGACTGGGAGTCAGCGCGAGATGCCTGGGAGAAGGCGGTCGAAATCGATCCCAACTTCCAAGAAGGACTGAACAATCTGGGCACATATTGGGCGCAAGCAGGGGATTTAAAAAAAGCTGAAAATTATTTCATCCGGGCAGTCGATGCTAACCCGAACTACTTCAAGGCTCTTTATAACCTTGGTTCTTTGTACTTGAAGCATGGTAGGTACCGAAGCGCTGCCGAGCGACTGGCACAGGCGAGCTTCATCGAGAAGGACAACCCGAAGGTTTACTACAACCTGGCACTGGCTTACGAGCAGATTAGCGCATTCCAGGCAATCTACTATTGGGATCAGTACCTAGAAGTTGCGCCGAGAACATCCAAGGAGATGCCCTATATCCAAGAAGCTAAAAAAAGGATAGAGACATTGCACAATCAGTTAAAAAGCAAGGAAGCGATAGATGAGGATACTTCTAGTAGTACCCAATAGCGATACACACTACCGAGTTCCCCCAATCGGCTTGGGATACATTGCAACCGCTGTTAGCGAAAGGGATCACGAGGTGTCTATCTACGATGGCTTGAAGCTGCGCGCCGATGCAGCCAGGCTGCTGGAGCATGTAAAGGCATATAAACCCCACCTGGTTGGCATCCAGGTCTTCTCCTGCGATATACCTTGTGTCAATGAGTATCTTAGGGCAATAAAGACATACGATCCAAAGATAGTAACCATACTAGGTGGCGCTCATCCAAGCGGTGCCCCCGAGGATACGCTAACCATCATGCCTTTGGCTGATTACGCTATTGCCGGCGAGGGAGAAGCAGGTCTTTCATTGTTGGCAAAACGACTGGAAAAGGGTGATAAAAGGCGGGATGACATCCCCGGACTTATATATAAAGAAGGTGATGAGACCAGATACAATCCGGTTAACTTCCAACCCAACCTAGATAGCCTGGGCTTTCCGCGCTGGGACCTGATAGATCCCCGCAGTTATCCTCGCATACCGCAAGGGGTTTTCTATCTGAAGTCGCCCATTGCCCCCATCTCAACCACGCGAGGTTGTCCCTATCCGTGCACCTTCTGCGCGGGAAGGACGCTGATGGGTAAGAAGATAAGAGCGCACAGTGCCGAACATGTCCTCGAGGAGATCGCTATGCTGGTCAAGGACTACGGTATCCGGGAGCTGCACATCGTAGATGACACATTCACTACCCTGCGGGAGAGAGCAATAAGGATCTGCCAAGGAATCATCGATGCCGGCTACGATCTTGCCATTACATTCCCTAACGGCGTTCGTCTGAATACCCTGGATGAAGAGCTTCTATCCGTGCTTAAAAAAGCAGGCTGCTATTCGATGATCCTGGGCATTGAGAGCGGCTCGCAGAGGATACTCGATCAGATGAAAAAGCGCTTAACCGTGGAACTAATCAAGGAGAAGGTAAAACTCATAGACAGTTTCGGCATTAGAACCGCTGGATTCTTCATCATCGGCTATCCAAGCGAGAGCGAGCAGGACATCCATGAGACAATCGAGTTTGCAAGGAAATTGCCCCTAAAGAGTGCCCACTTTTCCAATTTTCTACCCCTCCCCGGCGCCGAGGCGACCGAGGAACTGAAAAAAGCGGGAATTATCGAAAAGATAGACTATAGCAAGCTGTTTTACTCGAAGATCTCATACACACCGCGCCGTATTAGCTCAAAGCGATTAAAGCAGCTTCAACGCAAGGCATACTTCAGGTTCTACTTCCGCCACAAGGTCTTTATTGACATGCTAAGGCAGGTGAGGTCGTTCGAGCACCTGCTGCAACTGGCAAAACGTTTCATTGATTACACGATGAAGCGATGAGGATTGAGGGATGAGGATTGAGGATTGAGGCGCGAGGAAAAAGAGTATCACGCAAAGACACAAAGAGAGAAGTGATAGAGTGAGAAGTGATAAAGTGATAAGGTGGTACTGTGACACCGTAATAATGGAGATAGGATCCTCACCCCCCGCTCCTTAGATGATTTAGTGGAAGATAACTTAAGACATTGAAAAATAAGACGGTTTATGGTATCACGGTATTCCTCTAAATCATCTATATTGCTTCTACATGCCGAAGGCGTGGAGTGCCTTATCCACGCAGGAGGTTTATCAGGTGAGTGATGAAAAAAAATGCCGATCCGACCAGGATAATAGTGGCTCCTACCGCTGTATCAAGATAAAACGATAAAATCAGCCCCGCGATCCCCGATGCCAGGGCTATGATAATCGAGTTCCAGAACATCCCGGAGGCGCTTCTGGCAAGGTTTCTTCCCGCTGCTGCCGGCACGATGAGCATGGCGGTTATCAAAAGGATCCCAATAGACCTTATGCCTATGGAGACGACCAAAGCCAAGAGCAACGCCTGGGAGTAGTCGAATAATGCAGCCTTGACCCCCTGCGCCCTGGCTAACGGCTCGTTCAATCCCAGTAAAAGCAGACGATTAAAGGCGATGACCATGTAAATAAGCACTGTGATCAGAAGCAACAGCATAAAAAGAAGCTCGGTCTCGTTTATTGTGATGATCTCGCCGTATAAAAAACTATGTAGGCTCTTGTTCAAACCCCTGCGCGCCGAGATTATTGCTATGCCCAGCGATACACAAAATGCCATGAACACTCCGATGATGGTATCTATGTTAAGCTGGGAACGGCGTTTTACATGGATTATTGCCAAGCCTATTAAAAACCCGAAGATGATCAGGGTGATCACTGGATCCACATGAAATAATACTCCCAGTGCAACTCCAGTGAAGGCCGAATGGCTTACGGCATCGGTGAAGAAAGCCATGCGGAAGTTCACCACCTTGACTCCCATCATGGCGCAGGTCGGGGTAATTAGCAGCACGGCCAGCAGCGCGTTCTTCATGAAATCAGGCTGCATCCAGGTAAATGGAAGCATGGTATCCATGAGATCATAAAGCGCTTGCATGGCTCACTTGCCCTCGCCATGATTAACATCGCACAGGTTATGCTTGTATATGCTAACCGGATGACCGTAAAGCTCCTGGAGGGTCTCGCCGGTGAGCACCTCGATAGCCTTGCCGTGGCATTTGACCGTTTTGTTCAAACAAACAACATAATCGGCATACCGGGAGACCACTGAAAGCTCGTGGCTGACGATAACCAGTGTGAACTTGTTCTTTTTCTGCTTGCGGATCAGCAGGTCATGGAAGATCTCCTCTCCAGCCATGTCTATGCCACTGCCAGGCTCGTCCATGAGCACAATATGCGGATTTCTCACCAAAGATGAGGCGAGGAGGACTCTCTGCAGCTCGCCGCCGGAGAGCTTGCCCAATAGTCTATCCTTTAGTTGCCAGACATTGAGATCCTCGAGGTAGCGGCGCACAGCCTGGCGAATACTTCTCGTATAGCCAAGCCATAACGGTCTGCGCTGGAACTGAGAACACAAGAAATCAAGCACGGTTACCGGCAGGTTGCGATCGAACTGAAGGTTCTGGGGCAGATACCCTATCACCGGCTTTCCTTGCTTTTCAAACTCGGTCTGGGGGCAAAGGAATACCTTGCCGCTGTACGGCACCAAGCCGAGGATGGCGTGAAGCAGCGTGGTTTTGCCAGCTCCATTGGGACCGATGACTGCCGTAATCTTCGAGCACTCGAACTGAATGTTCACATCCTCAAGGATGCTCACATTGCCGAGCTTGACCGAGAGATTCTCGACCTTGATCCCTGTATGATCATTCGATGACATCAGCGACGCCCAGAGCAGTTTTCAAGGCTTCCAGGTTCTTGTACATAACCTTTGTATAGTAGTTTTTTTCAGGTTTTCCAACTGCTACTGGGTCGAAGATAACCACTGGGATGCCGGTCTGTTTTTTTACCAATTCCGCATAGTCGCCACTTATATAGGGATCTATCAGCATCACCGCAGGTTTTTTCTCCTTTGCCAGCTTAATGAAGGCATCAAGTTCCCTTGGGGAGGGGATATCGCTCTCATCGAACTGCAAAGAGCTTATGAGCTCGAGATTGGTATCCCTTGCCAGATAGTCGATAGAGTTGTGTTGGGCTATGATCTTCCTATTAGGCGCAGCATCTGCCACCTTCTTGTAGGATTGATGCAACTTGAGCAGCTCCTGCTGATAAGCCTGCGAGTTGCGGCTTAGCTGCGCCTTGAACTGCGGGTAATCATGGCAAAGCTTTTTGGTAATATTTTGTACTTGAGTGATAGCCTTCAAGGGGCTTAACCAGCAGTGGGGATTAAGCGCAGTTTGTATGTGATCATTCCCAGATGTGTGTTTATGGGATGCCCGAATCGGCTCGATGCCCCGCGAGGTATCGACCAGCTTCTCTTCAGGAACCGTTTTCCGCAAGGTAGGTTCATAAGGCAACTCCAGAGTCAAGCCGTTCATGAATACAAGATCAGCCTGGGTGAGTTTTGTCATATCAGATGCACTGAGATAATAATCATGTATGTCCCCGCTTTGCGGATCTAGAAGGAGTTCCAAAGTGAAGTTAGGGATATCCCCGATGACATTGGCTGCGAAGATATAAATCGGCAGCGTGGTACATAGTAGATGGATCTCCTTGTCATCAGCCGATGCTTGGATGGACAAGCTTGATATAATCACCACAGCCACAAGCATCAAGCATAAAAATCTCATTGGGTTCATGTCGTTCTTCCCTCCTTGATTGTTATAATCAATCGTAGGTCAACCTGATGAACAGATCGATGTATTTACTATACAGAAAATAGAAAAAAAGTATGGCACCGATGATGATAGCCAAAAATCCGAAGAAACCTATCCCCAGGCTTTCCCTGGTTTTGCCTTGCCCCCTGGTCGAGATATCCCCTTTGAGCGCCTTCTCCAGCTTTTTTACTACCTGCGAGGCGGATGAGGGTTTGATATGACCGGCAGTTTTCGCCTCATCGTTGTATCCCTCGCGCCCCATTTCTCTTTGTTTTTTCCTTTGTTCCTGCGCATCATGTTCTTGTATCGCATCCTTGAGAAGCACTGCCATGGAGGCTGAGGCATCATAGAGTCTTTGGATATGTTCTGTGTTGTATGTCTTTTGCTCTGAGGGTACATTCTCATCTTCCACACTATCATCAGGCTTAACCTGTTCTGAAGTTTGTTTTTTAATCACCTCCTGGAGTACCTCAGCCATGCACTCGGAGGCTTCGCAGGCTTGACGCACGGTATCGATACTATCATTCTCCATATCCATATAAATCTCACCGCTCATCGACTCCCTGACCCCCTCTAGCTGCGGTGAGCTTTCTTGCTGTCTCTCCTTTTTCTTCTTCTGATAGAGCGCGTATTGCTCTGGCGAGAGGCTCATTCTAAGGAACTCCTCCAGTTTTCCGGCAGTATCTTTAACCTTCTTTAAGCCATCAGATACATGTTTTCCCGAAGCTTCATCGGGCTGTTTATCCTTCTTCTTATGCTTCATTCCTGGGGGTGGAGTTTGTGCTAGTCGCTCGATAAGCTGGTCTTCATCGATCAGATCCTCCATAAAGAAGCTGGCGGTCTGGGCAGCCTGGTCTAGCTTAGCATCTAGCTCATCGTCCTTAATACTCGACTTGACATCGCTATCTTTGGGGGATTCATCATCCTTATCAAGGCTTTCCTCAAAGTCATTTATTATTCCATTCAGATCATCATGCTCCTGGGAGCTAGCCATCTTTTCGCTCTCAACCTGATCATCATCCCCATAGGCATCGATCTTCATGGTGCTTATCCTGTCCAGGAGGTCTGCGGCTTCCTTCTCGGTGGAGTCGTCCTTTTTAGAGTCAGCGGAATCCTTTTCTCCCTCCTCTTGTTGTATTTGCTTGATTCTATCCTGATAAAAGACCATCGATCTGGTCGGATCAATATACTTCATCTCCCTGCTAGCTGGCGGGGATTCACCGCTTTGGCTATCGATCTGCAACCGTTCAATGTATCCCTCTCGAAGCTCTGGATTGGTGAGGGTTTTGGTCGCCTTTCTGATCAGGCTGTTTATAACATTGAGCTTCAACATAGTAGCCTCGGAGATATCGTCTGCAAAGTTCGAATGCGAGAACCTTTTGGACATCTTGTCTGCTGCAACGATTATCTCTTTCTTGGTCGATTGCGGAGTAACACCTAGGATCTCAAAGTAATTCTTCCTGAGAAGCTGCCCATAGATCCTGTCGAGTTCTATCTTTTCCTGGGACATATCAACTTCCCTCGTAAGATTTATTTTTCATCATTTCCTCTATTGGAATCGACTTATATGCCGGGGAGGTTTCATCTGCCGGCGAATCTTTACCGCTCGATACCCTTATGATACCGCTTTGATCAAGATAGAAGCTGTGATGCCCCGAGCGGTTATACATAATAGGAGTTGCTATCACTGTGTAGGTCGATGCCGAATATTTACCCGGGGCATCTTTTACCGTCAGCTTGATTCGATATCCTGAGTAGATTATCGTGTTCTCGGAATAGTTTATCTTAAGCCCCTCAATCGGAAATCCCGGCGGGTAAAGATCGCTAAGCGAGCCATACTCAGATGGGTTGGTCTGTAAGTAAAATCTCGCCTGTCTTATGCAAAGATCGATTAGAAAATCGACGGTCTTAGCCTCGAAGCCTTTCACCTTCAGGGTAAAAAGGGTAGGTACAACAACAAAAAGCATGACGGCGATAACCGCAATGGTTATTCTTAGCTTCATTTTGCCCATGCTAAACACAAAGACCACTACTGTTTATTAGTTCTACCTACTATTAATTGTCAATACTATTCTACATTCAGATAAGGCCACAAGCCAGCACTGCCATCAAAATAAAGCTCCAGGCATATATTAAGGCTCTCAGCCGGCAGTAATCCTAAACTCAAGCCATATAAACCATCGCTTGCTCCCATGTCCCCGGAAAGCCCGTCATCCTTGAGGTATATGCCCAATGGCGTTCCTGCGTAACAAAGGTCAAGCGCAGCAGGGGGCTGGTCGCCGAGATAATAGCCGATGAGCCTCATCGTCCCTTGCCTTCCCGCCAGCAACCTGGTATCCCAGTATCCACCGAGTGCGATAGCACTTACAGTGCTAGCCTGTGTCGCAGTGGGGGTGCGGGTCGGCGTGTAGGAATATATCGCCGTGCAAGTTATGGATGGCGTATCGGTGGGGGTGGCTGTATTGGTCGGGGGTTGAGTCCTGGTCGCCGTGGCGGTAGGAGTCCTTGTCGGGGTCGGAGTCCTGGTTGGAGTGGGCGTCTCGGTAGGCGTCGCCGTTGGGCTTACCTGCGGCGGAGCGATGCACTTAACCGTCAGGTCATCTATGTTCCAGCCGCTATCCTCGAAGATCGCATTGGAGATCAGCCTGAAGCGAACCTTTACATTGGCGTATCCATCCGCGATGCTGGAGATATCGTATTCCTTTTGCGACCAACTCGATGCGGAGCCGCTAGCGCTATCCCATATAGTATTCCACTGGATGCCGTTGTTGCTTACATCGAGGTAAACATGGTCTCCGTTGGTCATATCGCCATCGATGTTGAGCCACTCCCAGAAGCCGAGCACCGTATCGGTGCACTGAACGCAGTTGATGAATGGCGATACCAGGATCGCATTGGAGCCAGCGTTGTAGTCCCCGTCCTGGGTTACATCGGTTCCCCAGACCTTTCCGCTGCCGCTGGTATGATCCGAGGCAGGATCCGGCTTGCCCATGAAGCCTCCGCCCATGCCAGCCGGCAGCGCTCGTTCCCATTGTCCGTCCCCTGTCGATGTCCAGCCGAAGTTGAACTCGAAGTTGTCGGTGAATGCCCACAACCTCCGCCAGGTAACCAGCGTATAGTGCGCCCCCGAATTGTCATCGACCGTTCGATTGCCAGCCTCGTCATCGGCGATAATATCGAAGAAATACAACGTATTCGGCTCCAAGCTCTCCAGTAGTATGGTGTGCGCCGAGCCGATCTTGCCCTCGGATACCGTGTTGCCAAGCTCTGCGGTCTTGCCGTAATCGATCATCCCCATGCTCGGCTCATCGGTGAACCATGAGATCGAGGCTGTCTCAGCGCCTATTTCACTTATATTGATGCTGCTTATGTTAGGGGCTGTGCAGTCGATGGTGCCCTGGAAGGTAACCTCGACATTTGTGTGCCCCTCGCCATCATCGGCATCGATGTAGATGAGGGTGCAAGTATCCCCCGGCGCAACCTGGACTTCACCTGTTCCAGGTGTATATATAGTAGTGCGGAATAATCCACTAAACTCGCCAGATGGGGGATCGACCTCGTAAAGGGTGACCGTCTCGCCGGTGGGATCAGAGTCGCTGACCACTGTTACCTCGCAGGAGCCGCTGCCCTCGAGATCGCTGTCTCCGAGCAGGACAGTTACATTGTCATCGCAGTTGAATCGTGAGCGATCCATGGTGAACTCGCCTGCGGGACCGGGTCCGGAGCCGAATAAAGAGACCTTCTCAGCGTAATCTTCTGGGTGAAAATCATGCTGCGGCTGCTCGTTCCTGCTGTCGTGTTCCTGTGCGTACTCGAATGCTTCGAGCATGGAGACCACCCCATCGTTGTTGGTATCAGCATCGACCGGCGTCCCGTTCGGCGTCTGCCAGCGAACCGCTGCGGTGAAGTGATATACGAACTCATCATAGTCCCCCTCGGTGTCGCAAGCCCATGAGGACTCGCTGTAGTGTGCAGCGGTCTGTATATCACGCCTCTCGCCGGTCAAGTCATCGATGAAACCGCCGGAAAAGCACTGCTCCATGCAGACGATGATGTCCCTAGCCGGCAAATTATCCACCAGTGGGGTCAGTTGCTGATCCTCCATCTCCTCTCCCCAGAGGTTCAGGGTAACATCCCAGCCGCCCTGCGAGCCACCGTGATCTGTCGTGTAAATAAACACCAGGTCTTGCGCGCCCACCCTGCTGGCAAGCTCGTTGAAGACCATCTGGATCGAGTTGAACTTGGCAGGGTACTGTATGTCATCATCCCCGTCACCGTCCAGGTCGAGCGGAGAGCTGGTGCCGTTGCTTCGATCCGGAGCTGGATCGGTGCCGTCAGCGATGAGCACATATATATGATCGTCGAGATACCCGTAAACCTCGACCAGCGTCTTGTATATCTCGGAGCAGTCGTTCCAGTAGCGCGTGTAGTTGGAGCTTGATGATGCTCCGCCGCTTATGATCACCGCCCAAAGGCTATTCGGATTTGACTTGGGGCGCAGGCGATGCTTGGACGGCTCGCTTTTCGCTGGCTTGCGGATAACCGGTGGCATCGGCGGAGACTTGTAAATAAGCTCCATTCTGTCGAGCATCTCCGGCGGTCTGGTATGGCGGATCACTCGCATCTGTCCGCTGGATCGCTCGATTATCACATATCGGCAGGGGTGCTCCCAGTTGGCGCCAGGAAGATCATCAATAAAGATTACCCAGCTTTCCGAGGTGAGCTTGATGACTACTCCCCGCCAATCCTCGATTATTGCGCCCCCAGGCAGCGCAGCCTTGCTGATGAAGACATCGCGGTATCCAGGATCATTCCTCAAGACCTCCGACTTTACCCGCTCGAATATTTCGAGCCTCTCATCATCGAATCCAGCATACGCTACAAGCATAAAGCTGATAATTGATAGTAAAACTAAAGTAATAATAAGCCTTGTCCTTTGTTTACCCACTTTTCAATCTCCGTATAGGGTATTCATAATGTCGTTCACCAGCCTGTATTTAGACCATCCATTAAAGGTACATATTATCGCATAAACCAGGTTAAAACAAATGGATTAAAAAGGCTTGAGGCTTTTTGTTATGGATAGAATCAACTGGATCAGCGCTGAACCAGTTAAATAAATGAGACATAGTTTGTCTCAATATTGATACATTCACCTATCGGAGAGGGGTAGAATGAGAGTCTTTCCTCTCCTCGATCACTTCCTCATGTCTCAAGCCTAATACCCTTCCACTTAAGGTATCTTTGATAAAAACTTCTGGATTCCCGCCCGCGCGGGAATGACAGAACTATGGGCAGCGCCGCCCTTCTTGTCATGCCCGCGAAGGCGGGCATCCAGTATTTCTTACACGAAGTGAACAGCCTTAGCCTCAAGCCATAAGCCTAATTCCTTTGCGCCTTTTCGGGCAGCGTGATGTTAAATCGCTTCAGCTTGCGCAGCAGCGTGGTTTTGTGTATGCCCAGTTCTCTTGCCGTGGCGGTTCGGTTGTAGTTGTTTCGCTTAAGCGCTTCCATAATCAAGATCTTCTCGATTTCTCCGAGAGTCCTTGCCTCTGATGCGGCAGCCTGAACCGCTTTGTTCTTCGGCTGGATATGCTCTGGCAGGTGGACCGGTTCGATCAATCCCCCCTTGCAGAGCACGAAACCGTGCTCGATAATGTTCTGCAGCTCGCGTATGTTACCCGGGTAGTTGTATGCCATTAAAAGAGCCATCGCACTCTCGGAAATCCCGCTGATGTCCTTGCCCTGTATGCTGGCAAACTGCGAGATGAATCGTTCTACCAGCAGAGGGATATCCTCCTTGCGCTCCCTGAGCGGCGGCAGCTTGAGCCTTACTACATTGATGCGATAGTAGAGATCCTGTCTGAATTGGCCGCTTTTAACCATTTCATCGAGGTTCTTGTTGGTGGCGGTGATGATTCTTACATCTACACTGACAGACTCGGTCGAACCCAGCGGCTCGAAATTCCTCTCCTGGATCACCCTGAGCAGCTTGGATTGCAGTGCAGAGGAGATATCACCGATCTCATCCAAAAAAATGGTTCCCCCCTGGGCGCGTGTGAACCTGCCCGGTTTATCTACTTTGGCATCGGTAAAAGCGCCTGCCTTGTATCCGAAAAGCTCAGATTCGAGCAGGGTATCCGGTATGGCAGCGCAGTTCACGGCTACGAAAGGCTTGTCAGCACGAGCGCTCATATTGTGGATAGCCCTGGCAAGAAGCTCCTTGCCAGTGCCGCTTTCACCCTCGATAAGCACCGAGCTTGAGCTGTTTGCGATGTCGGGAAGGATCTCGAACAGTTCCTGCATCTTTCGGTTACGGCTGATGATGTCGCCGAACTCGTACCTGCCGTGCAGTTGCTTGCGAAGCTCCTCGACCACGCTCAGATCCCTGAAGGTCTCCACTCCGCCGATGATGTTTCCGCTTTTATCCTTCAGTATTGCAGTGGATATGCTGATCGGGATTCGCTCGCCATTGGTGTTGAGTATCCAGACCGCCGTATTGATGATCGGCTTTTTGGTGGCAAGAGTGTGCTTCAGGGCGCAGTTCCCCTCGCATATATTTGCCCTGAATACATCCCAGCAGTGTTTGTTCATGGCTTCACTCCTCAAGATGCCGGTTATCCTTTCCGCAGCGCGGTTGAAGCTGGTTATCCTCCAGTTCAAATCGACTGTAAATACTCCATCCGCGATCGAATCGAGGATGACATCGAGAGGTCCTTGTACCTTTCCCGTTTTGTCATTCATCGTCTCTTTAGTTTATTACAAGTTACAGCAACAAGCATCCTTCTGGAGACCATACCACGACCTGAAGAACGCTCCCACTTTTCATTATCTTTATCTCTAGTCATTTTGCATGGTGGTTTATTACATCCCTGATATGTAGCAAAACGCAGCTATCCATGTCAAGCATTCGTAGCATAATGCAACCATTTTCTTATGCTCATCTGATGGGCTGATCAAATTAGCATCAATAAAATCAATGAGTTACAGAGTTTTCAACATCGATATTCCGCCTGGCACGGTAAATGCACCGATATCGACATGAAGAACGATGACAAAGATAGCTATGCCAGTCTGGGAACAGAGAATCTCGCCGGTGTTCGATACCGCGCGCAGCCTGATGATCTTTGACAGTAGCAGTGATGCAGAGCTGAAAAGCATGGTAATTCCATTCGGTGAATGCGGCTTCTTCAGGCGCATAGAGATACTAACCGAGCACGATGTAAAGCTTCTGATCTGCGGCGCCATCTCGAGGGTTATGCTTGATCACCTGTTGAGAAACCGGATCCAGGTGATTCCTTGGATAACCGGAGATGTAAACGAGGTTTTGGCTGCCTATGAGCAGGGATTGCTCTCCCATCCGAGATTCATGATGCCCGGATGTCGGTGCCGGCGCGGCTATAGAGCTTCGAAAAAATCCTGAAGGAGGGAACAGATAGGGAAATGAAACTACTAGTTACAGCAGAAGGAAAAGAGCTTGAAAGCAATATTGACCCGCGATTCGGCAGGGCACAATGGTTCTTGCTGATCGATACCGAGGATGGCTTGATCAGCGCACACGATAATAGCGATGCACGAGTCGCCATGCAGGGTGCAGGCATCCAGGCTGCCTCCTGTGCCATAGGATTAAAGCCCGATGCAATCATAAGCGGAAATATCGGACCTAAGGCTTTCACTGCCCTGAGCCAGGCGGGAATAAAGATATTCATCGGCGCCTCAGGCTCAGTCAGCGATGCCATCAAGGCATTCAAGAACGGAAAGCTTAAAGAAGCACAAAGCCCCAATGTACAAGGACACTGGGGATAAAGAAGACTTGAGGCTTATGACTTTAAGGAAAGAAAGAAGAATGAACAAACCAACTGTTTAAGGAGGTATTACGATGCCTAGAGGTGATAGAACAGGACCCTTCGGGGCAGGACCACTAACCGGCAGAGGCATGGGATTCTGTGCCGGATACCCGGTTCCCGGCTACATGAACCCAGGATTTGGTAGAGTCTTTGGCGGAGGATTTGGCAGAGGCTTTGGCAGAGGCTATGGCTTCAGATACCAGTACTATGCGACAGGCTTACCCGGTTGGGCAAGAGCGCAGGGATATCAGCCCTACCCATATTATCCCAGTGCCCCCTACCCGACAGGCTACTCAGCAAAAGATGAGCTGGAGCTGCTTCGCAATCAATCCAAGGATCTGAAAACCACCCTGGACGAGATATCCAAGCGAATAAATGAGCTGGAATCGGACGCTGAGGATGAGAAATAACCACGCTGGTAAATGATGTAAGGATCGTCCATATCGCTTAAAAACAAGCCAAAGGAGGCAAAAATGACATTACGAGACTTCGGGGCTGGATCCGGGGGCCAAGGCAAAGGTTCCGGCAGTGGACAAGGCGGCGGACGAGGCAAAGGAGGCGGTAGGGGACTCGGACCCGGCGGGGTTTGTTACTGCCCTTCCTGCAAGACCGAGGTACCCCACAAGGCAGGGACCCCGTGTAACCAGATGCGTTGTCCTAACTGCGGCATCCAACTAGTCAGAAAACCATAGCAAGCTTCCCATTTCTCTCCTGCTAAAGGTAAGATGATGCCCCTTGAAGCTCTCTCCATAGCAGTTGCCAGCGGCAAGGGAGGGACCGGCAAGACCACCCTTGCCACCAACCTTGCCGCTGCCCTGCCTGATATCGGCATCCAAGCCGCCTACCTTGATTGCGATGTCGAGGAGCCTAACGGTCATTTATTCCTCAAGCCAAAGTTTAAAAAGACCGAGAATGTAGGGATACCGACCCCCAAGATTGATATGGGGCGATGTACCTTATGCGGTGAATGCCAGCAAATATGCCAGTTCAACGCCATCCTGACCCTGCCCAAGACAATCTTGGTCTTTCCCGAACTTTGTCATGGCTGCGGGGGATGCTCACTGATCTGCAAAGAAAGGGCTATAAGCGAATATCAAAAAAGGCTCGGAGTAGTGCAGGAAGGCATCGGCAAAGGGATCTTCTTCGCACACGGAATACTCGATATAGGGCAACACCTGTCCCCACCGTTGATAAGAGCGGTAAAGAATAAAGCGCCGCATGAAGGAGTCATTATCCTAGACTCTCCGCCAGGATCATCTTGTCCAGTGGTCGAGTCCGTAAAAGATGCTGACTTTGTCATCCTGGTTACCGAGCCTACCCCATTTGGATTGCATGATCTCAAGATCGCCGTACAGATGCTCATTGCACTTGGAAAACGATTCGCAGTGGTAGTGAACCGGTTCGATATCGCAAACGGATTGATCCAAGATTACTGTGATCGAAACAATATCAAGATACTCGCCCAGTTCCCCAATCGACGGGATATCGCCGAGGCTTATTCACAAGGAAAATTGCTTATCGATTTGTTCCCTGAGATGAGAAATGAGTACCTGAGACTATTCAGCAAGATAGAACAAGAGGCATACAGCAAATGAGAGAAATAGCAGTAATCAGCGGTAAAGGCGGTACTGGCAAGACCAGCCTGGTCGGTGCATTCGCAGCCATGGCCAAAAATGCCCTGGTGGTCGATTGCGATGTTGACGCAGCCGATCTGCACCTCCTACTCGCACCTGAGATCATCGAATCAGGCGAGTTTATCGGTGGCTGCAAGGCTCGTATCGATGAGGATCTGTGCAGTTCTTGCAGCACCTGCTACAGCCTTTGCAGGTATGGGGCTATCATTCATCAGGTCGATCCGGCGAGTTATATGCCTCGATATAGAATCGATGAACTTACCTGCGAGGGGTGCAAGGTTTGTGTAACCTTCTGCCCGGATCGGGCGATTGAGTTCGAGCCGAAAGTTAGCGGACATTGGTACATCTCAAAGACGAGGCACGATATGTTCTTGGTTCATGCCAAACTGGGGATAGCCGAGGAGAACTCCGGCAAGCTGGTCAGCCTTCTTCGAGAAAAAGCAAGAGAACTGGCAAAGCTAAATAGCCTGGATACGATTATCATCGACGGCTCACCCGGAACCGCTTGCCCAGTCATAGCTGCCCTAACCGGTGCTAACCTGGTGCTTATCGTAACCGAGCCTACCCTCTCAGGATTACACGACCTTAATCGAGTCCTCGAATTAGCCGACCATTTCAACATCCCATCCCTGGTCTGCATAAACAAGTATGATATCAACCTGGAAATAACCGGCAAGATCGAAAAAATGCTCAATGAGAAAGGAATGCAGGCGGCTGCAAAGCTTCCTTACGATGATGTCTTCACCAGGGCGCAGGTGGCGGGCACCACCGTGATCGAATATGCACAATCGGAATGCTCCGAGATGATAAAAGCCCTGGGAAAGGAGATTTTAACATATAAACCTCGCCCAATCTCAAAACCGAGCCGATGATTCAATCTCATGTAAACAGAACCGAAATGTTAACAATAATTAAACTGGGGAGATATGATGAGAATAGCGATACCAATTGAAAACGGCGTATTATGTCAGCACTTCGGGCACTGCGAGCAGTTCGCGTTGATCGATGTTGATCAGAATAACAAAACCATAACCAAACAGGAGCTGCTCACAGCACCGCCCCATCAGCCGGGCTTGATACCGACATGGCTGCGCAAAGCCGGAGTTGATGTGATTATATGCGGAGGCATGGGTCCAAAGGCACAGGCGATCTTCGATAATCACGACATAATCGTGGTCATGGGCGCTCCATCGCAGACACCACAATCGCTTGTAAAGCAATATTTGGCAGGTTCTTTAAGCAGTGGTGCCAATCCTTGTGTCCCCGGCGAGATGGGAAAACTCCACGGATGTGGAGATTGAGCAGTAAATATAAGCGAAAAACCGAAAGCATGGTGCTATAGGAGTTAATGATGCCAACTTACGATTTCGAGTGCAAGCGCTGCGGGCATGTATTTTCTCGCCTGCAAAAGATGTCCGATCCCCCGCTGGAGATATGCCCAGAGTGTGGCGGAGAGCTGAGAAAGCTGTTCAGCAGCGATATCGGCTTTATCATCAAAGGAACCCGATGGGCTCCCTCATCCGCTGCTTTGAATGATAATTCCAGAGATTGCGGGCATGCATCCCCCTGCTGCGGGCGGGAGACTCCATGCGACAAGAAGCCTTGTGAGTGAGCATCAACATTTTTTCTTGCAGTTCACTTCCCGCGTTCCGGTTTGGGGATGCCCAGCTCCTTGCATATTTCCACTACAGTCCACCAGGCAATCTCTTTGTGCCGTGGTACTGTAGCTTGGGTTGATTTTGTGCTGGGACCAATAAAAACTGAGTGGTTAGCCCCTTCCCGTAATAATTTGCATTCATATTTTTAAGATGCCGTAGAAGTTCTCGGCGTTTCAAGATTGAAGGCTCACTTTCTCCAATGTTCTATCCATCCCATCGGTATCGCGAAGTGCTCGCTCTCGCATTGTCTGTAGTATCAGTTGTAGAGCTTCCTTGAGGTTTTCCCTAAGTTCCTCAATAGTTTTAGCTTGGCTTATAGCTCCTGGTACTTCGATGATTGAACCGCAATACCATTCACCATCCTTGACAATGATAGCTGTGTATTCCTGCATGGTTATTAAACTCCCTTGCGTATGGCAACTCTATCTACTTGAAATATAAACGAAATGTCTAAGAATTTCAAATTTAGCTAACTTTTTCGCTCCGCTTTTCTCGCTTCTTTTTAAGCTCCAGGGCGGTTTTTATCCCCTTCTTCCTAATGGTATTCAAGGCGAGCTTGAACTTTGTCATACGATAGAAGCACCTGCCGTATTTCTTGAGCTTCTTGTCATCAATGATAATGCCCAGTCCGGGCAGTTGGGGGATATCTATGCTTCCGTCCTGGTTGACCTCTATCGGCTCATTGAAGATACCACACCAGTATTCGGGAATCATCCCCGGTGGTTCATAAGGGAACTCCAGCAGGTCGCGCTTGGGATAGGCGGCAAAGGCATGAAGGTTTATCATGAAGCCAAAGCCGTTGGTCCAAGTGTGCGGACTGAAATCTAGCCCCTTTTCCAGGCAAGCCTGGTATATCCTTTTCGATGTGCTCAATCCACCGCAGAAGGTCGCATCCGGCTGATAAAGCTCGAGCGAGCCTTTTTCGAGCATGATCTTGACCTCGTGCCAGCCAGCGTTAAGCTCGCAGCCAGCTATCCTGGTCTTGGTCTGTTCCCTCAGCTTCGCCAGCCCATCATAGTCGTGCATGTCCAGCGGCTCCTCCAGCCAGGATACCTCATACTGTTCGCAAGCCTTGGCGAACTCGACCGCTCGCTTCAGATCCCAAATCGGGGTGTCCTCGATGAGCGAGACCGGCCAGCCCTGGTTGGCATCAACACCGATAATAAAGTCATCCCCCACATGCCGACGTACCATCTCGATTATCTCCAGGTCCTTTTTCATCTCAAAATCATGCACCCTGAGCTTCACGGCACCGAAGCCCATGGCTCGGATGTGATCCATGTACTTGAGCCTCTCATCTACTGAAAGTAAAGAGCCTGATGAGCAATAGACCTTGGCTTTGACCACCGGCTCGCTAAGCCCAGGATTGAGCAGTTGATAGACCGGCTTCCCTTCCATCTTTCCCTTGATATCCCAGCAGGCTGCCTCCACCCAAGGATTGCGCCAACCGAGGTAGGATGACTCGCGGAGCAACTGGTTGATTCGGTCCATATCGGTTGGATCCATTCCGATGAGATATGGACCGAGCAGGCTGCCGAAGCCGGCTCGTTCGTTCTCGAAAGCGTTGCCGGCGCTGATGCCGATTATGCCATCATCGGTGTATAATCGAAGCAGGGTCAATCGTATCTCGGTCTGGGGATATCCCGGTATCCAGGCTGGATAAAATGGCTTTTTCATGGGGATACTCACATGATAAAGCTCTAACTTTTCAATATTGGACATGAGTTCGACTCCCTTGGTTTTATGTTTTACATTATGAGCGCCATTATCGCCTTTTGGGCATGGAGGCGGTTCTCTGCCTGGTCGAAGATCACCGAATGCTCTCCGTGTGCAGCCTGGTAGGTTATCTCCTCGCCGTAGTGCGCGGGCAGGCAGTGCATCACGATCACATCCCGATCAGCGACCTCGATAGTCCGCTCGTTTACCTGGAAGCCAGTGAAATCCTCCATTCGAGCCTGTTTCTCATCCTCCTGCCCCATTGATGCCCAGACATCTGTATAAAGAACATTAGCTTCCCTGGCAGCCTCTATCGGATCCCGCAATATCTTCACCGGCTGGTTGTGCTTTTCAGCAAAATCAAGAGCCTTTCCAGATGGCTCATAACCCTCGGGGCAGGCGATCCGAAAATCGATCCCCAAAAGCGCGGAGGCAAATATCCAGGAAACAGCAACATTATTCCCATCACCGATGAAGGCTACACTTATGTTTTCCAGGCTCCCCAGATGCTCCCTAATGGTCAGCAGGTCGCCGATAACCTGGCAGGGATGGCAAAAATCGGATAGTCCGTTTATCACCGGCACCTCGGCGTGCTTTGCCAGTTCAACAATCGAGCTGTGCGAAAAGGTGCGCGCCATAATGCCATGTACATAGCGAGACAGCACCTTGGAGATATCCTCCACCGTCTCGCGAAGCCCCATGCCTATATCGCTGGGAGTAAGCACTATGCTGCTGCCACCGAGTTCCTTAATGCCGACCTCGAAGCTCACTCGGGTGCGCAGTGATGGTTTCTCGAAGATCATAGCCAGGATCTTGTCCTTAAGGATGGGATTGATACGAACTCCCTTTCTTTCCTCCTTCAGGGTTCGTGCTACCTGGAGTACCTGGAGTAGCTGGTTTCTCGAAAGATCGCCGATGGTGATGAAATCCATGCCGGTTGTTATCTCATCAGTGCTCATTTCATCCTCTCCTTTGCATTTTTTTTTATCTGTTCTTTGCCCTTTAGCGTCTTTGTGGTTATTAAAGCCTTAATTATGCCACTGAAAAATTTTATGCTTTTTTAAGTAACTTCTCGGCACAAAGCCAAGCCATTGCCATGATAGTATGCTGCGGGTTGACTCCTATGTTGGTTGGGAGGCAGGAGGCATCAGCCACATAGACCCCAGGCGCTCCATAGACCTGGAAGTCTTGATCAATGGCGCCTTTTCTATGGTTTATCCCTATCCTGGCGCTGCTCATGATGTGCGTGGCTACCCAGTTGAAGCGCTTTGGCTCTCTGGGAATGCTATCAACCGCAGCCAGGTCAGCTTCGCCAATGATTCTTTCCTTGAAGCCATAGACGCTCGGTATTACATATTCGGCGCCAGCAGCCAGCATTATGCGAGACAGCTCCTTTATGCCTTTGATAAGAATATTTGAATCGACCCTGTTAGGTGTGTACCGGACCACTGGATTCCCCGCCATGCAGTAAACCCTCCCTCGCGAAGTGGAACGCACCGCCACGGCAGCGATAAGGGCGTGTGGAAAAAGCTCAAGCTGATCCATTAGTTTCCTCCCCAGCCCCGGCAAGCGAAGCGCAGCAAGTTCCAGCGGCATGGAGATATTCTCCAGTTTCATGCGCTGCTCCCTAAATTGCGTACATTCCCAGCCTTGAGTAACTCCCTGGTACATATTGACCGCATCGGGGAAGATGCCGGTAACTCCGCTGCCCGGGTGGGCGGTGAAGCCGACCCCTATGTTGCGATTCCTTTTACCCAAGCCGCTCTTGAGCAGTAAATATGGCGATTGAACCGCTCCGCCAGCCAGGATCACTCCCTTTTTAGCACGAAAATCGCCGAGCAAACGCTTTTCGCCAGTGACCGGATCTCGAAATCTAGCCCTAACTCCGAGCACCTTTGCTCCATCGTGTAGGATCTGTTCCACCTTGCAGGTGGCATATACGCGCATCCCTTTTTCCATTGCCCAAGGGATGAAGGTCTTATCGTTGGAGTTCTTGAACCCCCCGGGGCAGCCTTGCAGGCATCTGCATGATCCGTCGCATCCGCTCTCTATACGCCTAGTTAATCGCCACTTGTAGCCCAGCTTGTCGCAGCCCTCGGCGAGCAGCTCGCTTGATCTCCCCAGTACCTGCGGGTTGGCTTCCTTGGGATTAAGTTTCTCCTCTATGGAGGTGAAGATACGCTCCAGATCGTCCCAAGGGAGTGCATTCCCCAGGTTATGCCCATCTCGCCACATCTCCCAGACATCTCTAGGCAGGCGCCAGGTGATGGCAGAGTTGATCACCGTTCCGCCGCCCAGAACGCGCCCTTGCAGCATCGGAACCATCACTGAGCCATAGGTAGTAGTGGCTCCAAGATCCCTGAACATCCGTTGCATGGATACATAGACGCTAGGCACGAACTGGTCTTTGCTGACCGCCGGACCCTCTTCGAGCAATATCACATCGGCGCCGCCATCAGTAAGCTTATAGGCACAAGCCCCGCCTCCGGCACCGGAGCCGACCACGATGAAATCAGCAACATCACTGACCGAGCCAGGCAGGTTGTAGATATCGTGTATCATGCCCGATTACCCCCCTTCTTCAAGCCGAATTCGGGATTAAGCGGGCAGAAACGCTCCCTGACATGGTCAATACCAAGGTATCCCAAGCCCCCGATCAGCTTGACCAGCAACCCTAGTTGCCTGAGCAGGTACCAGCGACTGTTATACAGAGCCATGAGGAACCTGTCCTTGTCATCAGCGCTCAGGTTGATAAAGAGCTTAAGGCGCCCGATAATGAACAAAGGCATTAGCTGCAACAAGATAAACACAACCCTGGCTAACAGGGTGAAGGTTATAGGTCCATTAGCGAAGATATCCTGCAGGAATGCACGAAGCTCCTTGGAATGGTCTATATGATCACCCTTATCACTTGGCTGTTGGGGAAAAACCGCCTCAATCAACGACAGCGCCCACCTGGTCTCCACTTCCGTTAGTCTCATCACCTACAGCCTCCCATCGAATAGTTCAGTAACAACGGATCGGTCCAGATACCAGCGATCATTCATATCACAAAATACCAATTTGGTGTATAGTCAAATTAGATCGGTTGAGACATGTTGACAGGTGATAGCTAACGCATATAATAAAAATGTAAATAAGGTCGCACCAAAGGGGCATAATCGTCTGTATCGCATAGCTGCCAGGGGAACTGCTCGCTGCTATGCATGCCCAAATCGAGACTATAAGATTAATTTGCATAAAACCTAAGGGAGTCGAAGATGAAAAAGGTGCTCATATCTGACAAGCTATCCGATCTCGGCATTGGGATACTTGAGAAACAAGAAGGCATCGAGGTCGATTATAAGCCCGGATTGTCCAAAGAGGAGCTTACAAGCATAATCGGGGACTACCAGGGGCTGATCGTAAGATCCGCCACCAAGGTTAGAGAGGATGTGCTTCAGGCAGCCAAGAACCTCAAGTATATCATACGCGCTGGCATCGGCGTTGACAATATCGACCTACAGGCATCCTCTAAACTCGGTATCCAGGTGATGAATACGCCAGCCGGGAACGCAAACTCCACTGCAGAGCTTGCTATCGGCATGATGTTTGCGATAGCACGAAATATCCCATTTGCAACCCAGTCCATGAAAGAGGGGAGATGGGAGAAGAAGATGTTAAAGGGCGTTGAGCTGGCTGACAAGACCCTGGGGATCATCGGCTTGGGCAGGATAGGGAGGCTGGTCGGACAAAAATGCCTCGCACTGGGCATGAAGGTCATCGGCTTCGATCCTTACGCTGACCCGGAGCTGGTAGCCGAGGCGGGGATAAAGAGCGTGGAGCTAGACACCCTTCTATACCAGAGCGATTTCATCACCCTGCACGCCGTAATCACCGAGACTTCAAGGGGTATGCTGAACAAGGACGCCTTCGATAAGATGAAAAACGGCGTTTACATTGTAAACTGCGCCCGCGGAGAGCTTATCATCCCCCAGGATCTCTTGGCAGCATTAGAGAGCGGCAAGGTCGCCGGGGCAGCGCTAGATGTTTTCATAACCGAACCGCCTGCTGATGAGTGGGAAAAGAAGTTGGTCGCGCACCCTAATGTAATATGCTCCCCTCACATCGGCGCACAGGCTAAGGAAGCACAGGACAAGGTCGCCGAAGAGGCTGCACACAATATGATCGCTGCCCTGCTGCACGGCGAGGTGATAAACCCAGTCAACCAGCCGGCTTGAGTCTTGAGGATTTTTTTCCACTAAAGCCTGCACTGAGCCAAGGTGAAGGGACATAAAGGCACAAAGAATGTAGGAGCACCCTTTTGGGTGCAACTTCCAATGTAAGGAGAAACTAAATGGCGGTTGTCGCAATAATCGGTGCGCAATGGGGAGACGAGGGCAAGGCAAAGATAGTCGATCTGCTGGCAGACCAGGCTGATATCATCGCCCGCTTCCAGGGCGGACACAATGCCGGACACACGGTATATAAGGGTGAAACCAAGATAATCTTCCACCTGGTGCCAGCAGGAATCTTAAGCGAAGACAAGATCTGCGTGCTGGGCAATGGAATGGTCATCGACCTTAAGGCTTTGCTCGATGAGATAAATGCACTGAAACAAAAGGGGATCAAGTTCGATGATCGACTGCGGATCAGCGACCGGGCGCATATCATACTTCCCATTTACCGCGCCCTGGAGCAGGTAACCGAGAATATGCTCGGCGACAATCGCATCGGGACAACGCTGAGGGGCATCGGTCCCGCATACTACCTAAAGATGGCTCGCACCGGCTTGAGGATCGCTGACCTGTATAACAGCGAACAGCTAAAGGGACGCCTTGCCGCACTGTATGATTCATTGTCTCATACCCTTGGCACCGCTGCTATAAATGAGGCTACCCTGCTCGATGATCTATATGATGAGCTAAGAAACAAAGGTGATCAGATCGAACAGTTCGTATGCGACACCTCGCTTTATATCAATCAAGAGATCGATGCTGGCAAGCGGGTTCTACTCGAGGGCGCCCAGGGTACCCTACTCGATGTGGATCATGGCACCTTCCCCTTTGTTACATCATCAAATTCAACCATCGGCGGCGCTGCCACCGGCTTGGGAATACCGCCCAATAAGATCACAAAGATCATCGGCATAGTTAAGGCTTATGTAACCAGGGTCGGGGGGGGACCATTCCCGACTGAGGCTGATCCCTACCATGCGGAACTGCTCAGGGATACCGGCGCTGAGTACGGTTCCACAACTGGCAGACCGAGAAGGTGCGGGTGGCTCGACCTGGTCGGCTTGCGCTATGCAGATAGGCTGAATGCCTTTGATTATATCATTGTAACCAAGCTCGATGTTCTCGATGTCATAGACCGTATCAAGGTCTGCGAGAGATACCAGTGCGATAACGAGCAGGTCGAACAGTTCCCTGCCAGCCTGGATAAACTGAGTCGCTGCCAGGGCATCTACCATGAATTCGATGGCTGGAAGAAAAGCATTAAGCATGTCCGAACCTGGAGTCAATTGCCCGGTAAGGTTAAAAGCTACCTCGAATTCATCGAAGATTCTCTCGGCGTTAGGATCGCTATGGTCTCCAATGGACCCAAGCAGGACCAAGTAATTAAAAGAGAAGACCTCAATATCGACCTTTGGAGCTGATGAACATCAAACAAGAAAACCTCGAAGAGATATACAAGCTAAAAAAGGAAGAAGAAAAGCTGCTTAGCAGCTATAGACGCCTCATTTCAGCACGAAAACTGGTCAGCGAACAAGTTTACAAACGCGTGCTAGCAGAGTACAAGGGCAATATCCATAAACTCAGGGAAAAGATCCTTCAATCCATAACCAGGCTCAAGCAAGAGCACAAGCAGGACTTCGAGCTCCTTTATGAGCTGGAGAGAAGGGAGCATGAGGCAAGGGATAGCTACGAGGAGGCATTACTTAAACACCACATCGGTGATCTCGATGACAAGCGCTTCCAGAAGATAAAACAGCAGTATAAGGAGAAAATGACCGGGATCGAAGCACAGCTTGGAGAGCTGAAACAGCTCAAGGAACAGATCCAGTCGGCTATCGAATTCCAGGATCTCGAATCGGTTAGCGCGTTCGATAACCAAGAGGAGGAAGAGCCTTGGATCGATATGGATGCTGAACCTGAACCATCCCAGGTCTCTGATGGTGCAAAGCCAGACAAGAAAAAAGATACAACCTTGCTCGGGGAAACAGAGAAAAGGCGTTTCCAGGACATCAGCGAGCAGATCAAATACATCTCAGAGGCACTGGAGCGAACGCTCGGAGATGAACCCCCGCAGGTGCCTCCAAAACGGCAAGAACCACCGAAGAAACCGCCTATTGCAGATATCAAGCTGCGCAAGCTCAATATCAAGAAGCTCGAACAGGCAGCAAAAAAAGATAATGACAAGATAACCAGAAACGATACCCCGGTCCGGCTTCAAAAATCGGTGAAGAAGCCATCCGATACGCACTCGAAGTTGATCACCGCCAAGACCGATTCGGGCCGAATCGTCGTGCTACCGATTCTTTTCGTGGTCGGCGGTCCCCATCGCGGGCAGTATTACAGCCTGGGCAGGGAGAACACCTCCATCGGCAATGGGATAAAAAACCTGATCAACCTGGAGCTGGACAGCGAGGTAACCGAGGAGCACTGCCTGATAAAAAGGGTGAATAACCTTTACTTCATTAAGGATCTAGGCAGCATAAGCGGTGTCAGGGTGAACGATAAAAAGGCGACCTGGCAGCAGTTGGAGAACAACGACACCATCGACATCGGCAGCAGCACATTGATCTTTATTAACGATCCCCAGGACGAACGTATCATAACCCTTTAGGCTTTCAGGTCAGCTAACATCATCAGGCTTCATTGGCTGGTGCATCTGTGCTGATATTGTATGGCAGCCAGGCTGAATTGAACAACTTTTTTTCCTTGATCACCGGTAAGAATCGGCTCCTTATCATACAAAAGACAGTCAATCTCGCAGAGCCTCCAAACCCAGGCGGTAAGAGGCACCCGCCACCCGCCGTATCCCCCGCCGAGCTTGAGCCTTATGGACAGTGGTCTGCCGATCTCGCCAGCATCGAGCAGCTCCTTTGCCTTGCGATATGGTGGATAAAAAACGAAGTTCTCGAAGACCTTGAGCTTGACCTTGGCATCGGCGGCTGCTTGTATCATTTCATCGCATTCCTTGGCGCTAAGCCCCATCGGCTTCTGCACCGAGATATGCTTGCCGGCTGCCGCTGCATCCTTCACCATTGTGCGATGCAGATGATGCGGGGTGATGATCTCCACGGTATCAATGTTCTTATCATCGAGTAAAGCGCGATAGTCGCGGTAAGCAACCCTCGCCCCCCATTCTGATCTTCTTTTTTCAAGTATATTGGAATATGAGTCGCAGACCGCGTAGATCTCTGTCCTGGGGTCATTGAGATAGCCTGGTGCCTGCAGATCCGCTATCCTTCCACAACCAATAAAACCGACCCTTATTACATCTGCCAAGCCATTTATCCCCTATGACTCGATTTTCAGCTTGATGTGTAATCTCCCCTCTACCAGCTCTGTTTCAATGATCCCCTGCTCGACAAGATCATCGATTATCGCCTCAGCATGCTCCTTTCCTAGCTCAAGCCCGTGAACCAAGTCCTGTAAACTCCCCGGTCGGCGCTTGAGCATGGAGATGATCCTCTCCCTGTCTGGCATAGCCTGTTGTTCTATCTTTGGCTTACTTTGCGAGTTATATGCGATAACCTGGCATAAAACATTGAACTGGCTGCATAAGGAGCACAGCTCATCCCTGGTAAGCCCCTTGATCTCCCTTACAGCCGGCGGGCGATGGATTGAGTTGAGCTGCACCTTATACGGCTTTATCCGGTCCACTATGCTGGAGATGCTCTTGATGGATTCCAGGGAGTCGTTTATCCCCTTGATAATGAATATTTCAAGCCAGACCTGGTTGGAGAATTCGCTGCTGAAGTCGATCAGCCCCTGGACCATTTTATCGAAGTTTACCTCTGCTGCCGGGCGATTGATGCGCAAGAAGGTCTCCTCCTCCCCGGCATCGAGGTTTGGTATCACCAGGTCAGCGAGCATCAACCGCTGGCGCACTTCAGCAAGCCAAAGGGTGGAGCCATTGGTCAGCACCGCCACCGGGATGTCGCTCATTTCCTTAATGGCGTTTATGATTTCGCCAAGGTCGATGTTAAGGGTTGGCTCGCCGGAGCCAGAGAAGGTAATATAGTCTGCATCCCCCGATTGCTCGATCCAGTTGGCAAGTTCAGCGATCACCCCCTGTTTATCGACAAGGGAGCCGAATTCCATGCTTGGACGTGGAGTAGGACCCAACTGGCAGTAGATGCAGTTGTAGCTACAGGTCTTGAATGGGGTTATATCTACGCCGAGACTGCGCCCCAGCCTCCGCGATGACACGGGACCGAAAAGGTATTTATAGTTTGATCTCATAACACGAGGATTATTATTCCTTGATGTGATTTTAGTCAAATGATACATCGGCTGGAAAAGTTATTGAACCACAAAGGGAAGTGATAAGTGATAGGTGATAAGGTGGGACTGTGATACCAAGTTGCCTGCAAGCTGTTTAACCACTAAGGCACAAAGGCACTAAATAAGAAAAGATTTCTTCCTTTGCGTTCTTTGCGTATTTGCGTGATCTTCTTATGCTTGTATTTCATCTTGTTTCAGGATACTAACATATCGGCTTAGGTATCGAATATGCCATGATCGCTAACGACCGAAGAATACTGGCTATCGTCTCTCTTTGTCATTCCTATACCCATGCGGTGTTGCTGCTTTACCCGATAATCATTCCCTCGATCAAGGGCGAGTTCTCGCTAAGCTATGCAGTTGTTGGCTTACTGGGCACGGTCTCTTATGCCTTGTATGGCTTTGTTGGCATTCCAGCCGGTATTCTTGCTGATAGGCTCGGTTCCAAGCGCATGCTGGCAACGGGGGTGCTCGGCATCGCCACCTTCAGCCTAGTAGTAACCTTGACCGATAATATTTATACTCTAGCCATAAGTCTCGGTTTCATCGGGCTTTTCTCCTCTGCTTACCATCCATCTGGTCTATCGCTTATCTCCAAGGGGGCTGTGGAGCGAGGTAGGCTTCTCGGATGGCATGGCGTTGCCGGCTCGCTCGGGGAGATGTCGGGTCCGCTTTTAGGCGGATGGCTGATCTACGCCTTTGGCTGGCGAGGGGCTTATTTATTCTTCGGGGTGCTGGGCATGGTGATAGCTGCTGCAATAATTATACTCAAGGTCGAGGAGGAGCTTAAGGTCAAGATGCAAAGCACAAGTGAGGTATCCAATAATGGGCGGCATGGGGGGCTTATCAACTGGATGCTTCTGATTGTATTTGTTAACCTTGTTTTTTATGGCTTGGCTTATCGTGGGGCGATGACATTCTTGCCGGTTCTCTTCGAGCAGCGCATAGGCTTTCTAGCAGGCAGGATATCATTGGTGGGCACTTTAGTTTCGCTGGCGGTCGGCATGGGGATGCTGGGGCAGTATATCGGCGGTACATTGGGCTCCAGGCTAAGGGTGGTCGAGGTCGGCTATGTCGCCATCTATGCCTGCCAGGCTCTGTTGCTACTGCTTCTTGGGCTTCTTGGTGGTGTGCCGCTGCTTGTCCTTAGCTTCATCTTCGGCATGTTCCTATTTTCCTCGCAGCCACTTCAGAACCTTCTGGTCGCAAAGTATGCCTCGAGCAGGTATCACGGCGCAACCTACGGCATAGCCTCAGCGCTGGCATTCGGCATGGGTTCGTTCGCATCCGCCATCTCCGGCAAGGTAAGCGACCTGCTCGGAGTCAGCGCATCTTACCTTATGCTTTCGCTAGTTATGGCGCCGGCAGCTATACTGGCATTCATCTTGTATCGAAGGGCTAGAGCAAACAGCCAAAGCAGCTGATTTTGCATTGCTCTTTAATATAGTTAAAATTATCTCAATGAAGATCGCATTCCCGCTATATTCGCTGGAGAACACCGGCGGCTCCAGGATCATCGTCGCACTGGCAAATCACCTGGCAAGACAAGGATATAATCTAAGCCTGATCATCCCTGTCGGCGCTAATCGCTGCTATTTCCCCATAGATGAGGCAGTATCAATTGTCGAGGTCAAGGCGGCGACCAAGACCTCCCAGACGCTGGCGCTGGTCAATGCCATACCCAAAGGAAGCCTGGTCATCGCCACCATGTACCAGACCGCCTACATCGCGCTTGCAGCCAGGCTGATGCGCCGATGCCAGGATATCGTCTATCTTGTGCAGCATTATGAGCCTTATATCTTTGGAAGGTTCTCGCAGAGATCCTGGCTGAGGCGCACGATTTCATCGAACCTGGCGAGATTCTCGTATCATCTCCCAGCGCGCAAGGTATGCGTCAGCAAATGGCTCAAGGACCTGATGCCGCCAAGCCATAGAGAAAAATCCACCATCATCAATCCGGGGGTCGATCTATCGGTGTTCAAGCCGTTGTCTATGCTAAAGCCAAAGGGTGTAATCACCATAGGCACCATCGGTCGCCAGGCATCATACAAGGGCACTAAAACCGTGGTCGATGCCTGCCGATTGCTTGATACGGTGAGAAAAAAAATAAACCTCAAGATAGCTAGCTTCGAAAGGCTCAACATCGATATTCCCCTACCTCACCAGCTATTCATGCCGATAAGCGATGATGAGCTGGTCAGGTTTTACAACTCGCTGCATCTATTTGTCTCTGCATCGGTCAGCGAAGGGTTCGGGCTGCCTCCGCTGGAGGCGATGGCTTGCGGAGTGCCTTGCGTGATGGTCGATAATCCCGGCTCAAGGGAGTATGCCCACCACTTTAACAACCTCCTCTTGGTGAAGGATGATGCTAGAGCCATTTGCAGCGCCATACAGAACATCCTCGATGATAAAGAACTGGAACAGAAGCTGATTCAAGGGGGGCTGGAGACAGCGAAGCGACTCACATTGGAGCATTTCTGCCATCGCTTCGAGACTGAGGTGCTCAGCCGAATTTGATTCCCCCTACTCTATCAGGATAATTCGATCCCATTGCTGATCTTCAACTGCGATTGGACACCAAGTGGGTATCTGTATATAATTGCCCTCGAAATAAAATCTGTGAACTCGTTTTTATGAATATGTTCTGTTCAGGTTATCGATCTAGCCATAATAAGGTCCCTATGGCTCAAATTTGCCTGGTTCTGCTTATTGTGTTGGCATTATTTCAAGCCGTCTCTGGCGAGCCTGAACCGCTGCATTTCAGGTCGGGAGCACTGTCAATGGAGCCTTATGCAGCCTTTTTTTATCAATATGATGATAACATCTATCTATCGCCCCGCAAGGATAATATAGAGGATAGTTTATTTCTGCTGGTTCCGGGCATCAAGGCGAGGCTTTCTACCAATGGCACCTTCTTTGAGGTCGATTACAAGGCGATCTTCAAGCAGTACAATCAGCACCCCAAGCAGGATGATATCGAGGATGATCTAAAGGGCACGATCAGGTTCTCGCTGAATCCATACTACATCGCGGTCCAGGACAATTACCTCGAATCATCGCAGCCTGCTGATATAGAGAAGACCGGTCTGCATCCACGGGCACAGAACTCATTGAAGGTCTTTTTCGCACGCGATGCGATCGATTTTAAGCTCAACATAGGCTTAGGTTCTGGATTCGTCAAGTACGATGAAAAGGTTCTAGATTTACTCAATCGTTTGGAGAACTCGGCTTATGCTCACGCGGACTTTGAGGTCAGCAGATCGACCTATCTGCTCATGTGGTACGATTTCGTGAACCTCAACTATAAGGATGTACAATCCAGGGATAACGAGTACCACCAGATCTTCCTTGGCTTAAGCTCCAAGAACCTTAACGGCATGTCTGGCAAAGCATTGGTCGGCTTTCACCGACGCAAGTATGAGAACGATCAAGACACGATCCGGGAGACCTTCTTCGATTTATCGTTCAAGATGCCGACCGCCTATGGCTTCAGCATGAGCCTGCAATCTAAGCGCAAGATAGTCGAATCCGATTATGCTGATTACTATATTCAAACTACCGCCGGAGCTGATCTTATCCAATCAATAAATAAGCAACATAAGCTGAGCGCCGGGTTGATGGTATATTGGAACTATTACCCGGCGTTTCAGGTCGAATCTCGCAGGGACACGGCTTATGACCTGCACCTCAAACTCTCCATAGGCATCCAGCAATGGCTCAAGATAACCTCAGAGTATAAGTATCTGGTAAAGGACTCGACCCAGGGAGTCGAGTACGAGTTCATAGATAACCGACTAACCTTTGGTGTGGTGGTCTCATTCAAGGAGTCAGGATAGCAATATACTTGGCTTGATAAGGAGGACTCAAACAAGCTATAATGGCGACCTGGCAGCCGATGGTTTGTTGATCAATCTTGGATATGGAGATAATTAAAGACATTGCTGTTTGGCTAGGTTTGCGCCCCAAACCTATAACTATCAAGGTTGCTGATGAGAGGGCGCAAAAAGCGCTACTCAAGAAGTTCGACAAGGTCAATGAGCAGTTCGAGAAGATCTCTCGGCGGCTTACCCACTTCGATCTCAAGCGCTCTGATTGCAGTGAGGGAATCCTGTCAGAGGATGATATCAGCCGACAGTTGTTCGACCATACAAGCTCGAACTTCTTCCTCGACTATTATAGTCCCCAGGGATTACAAAGGGCGCTGAGGATTTATGGATTTTACCGAAAACTGAAGCAGTTGGGGCTGCGCAAGATACTCACTATCTTAAATCTTGAGAATCCCTTTGAACACAGTCTAAGGCTCTACTATGGTGGCAAGGAAGACCCTGAACACCTAGTCGCCGAGGTGGTGCTAAAGAAAGGCACCCTAAAGCCTAAGCAGGGGATCACCGAGCTTTTCAGAGATGAGGAGTATCAGCTTCTGATCATAAATTGGCTTATGCTTCAAGATCCGACCAAGTCCTTCTCGGCAAGCAGACCACGCTTGCCGGGACAGAAATATCCCGGTCTCGGATTAGGGCATGAGGTGCTCGGATTACTCATAAGAGCTGGTGAACGGCTTGAGATGGACGGGCTGATGAACTTTCCCCAGCACTTCCATAATGCAACCCTGTATCACCACAAGTTCTTCTTCTTCAAGCCAATACGAGAGGGGATTTTTCGCGCCATGGAGAGGGACACCAAGGGGCATCCACTGGTAGAGGTTTCCTGGGCGGTAGAGAAGAATTGCCTTATCGATGCCAAGACCAATGAGCCTGTTTTCTGGCGGGGCATCGAGATGATCCTGCCTATCTCAGAAAAGCTGCAACGATACTTCGAGTCCGATGAGTATAAGTCGAAGGTTAAAGAAGCCTTCGAGTCAAATAAATTCTACATAGACTGGGAGAAATTCAAGCAATTGAAGGCTAATGGGGAGTTGTACGAGGACTAGAATAATAGGAGTGAGGATTGAGACTTAAGGCGTAAGATGTGAGACTTGTGGTGTGATGGCTATCTAACCGATAATATTTCCTTGCTTGTGCCTAAATCCTTACGCCTTATCCCTCTTCTCTGGAAAATATTATGGAAAAAAGGTAAGTTGATAAGTGCGGGGAGTAAAACTATATGGACATACACCAGATATACAAAAATGCACTGCTTTGTGGTTCAGGGATATCTGCTTCGGACCTGGACAAGCCAAGAATAGTATGGGTAGATATCGAGCTGGCGAGATAAACCAAGATGAGCTTCAGAGCTATTGGCAAAACACCTGCAGCGGCTATGGCGCTTGCAATATGATGGGTACAACCAATACCATGGCTTGTATTATCGAGGCGGTGGGCTTGTCGTTGCCTGGCAATGCAACCACCGATGCGATGAGCGCTCAGATGTCGAGGCTTGATGATGAAGATTAAACGGTTGCTGAAAAAGATACTGCCCAAGGAATTCTTCGCCGACTATGAGAACCTTATATTCGACCGCGATAAACCCGTGGAGAAATCAAGGACCTTCAAGGGAAGCCCGCATCGCTATCATTTCGAGTTCATCAACAAGCAACATAGCGTCTTTGCCGTAAAGGTAGGCAAGGCAATGGGGAACCTGAACCAGTTCGCAGAGGAGCCGACCGAATGGATTATACTGGAGGGAGAAGGCGCGGTATATCACCTGGAGCTTGACGGAAGCGAGCATAAGCTGGGCAACGATGATTTATGGCTGGTTAAGGTTCGATTGTACCGAGCGTTGGAGAAAAAGTTGAACGAGCTTCAGATCTACTGCGAACGGCTTGATTAGGGAGATCTTCCAGGTTCTTACTTTATTGACTGATCACCAGGTATGGCCACAGGTTGCTCTTGTTTCCGCTGTAGTCGGTTGCGACCAGCTCAATAATATACTGCCCGCTCGCGCCCTGTAAGGATGCAGATGTAAAGTTCATCTGCATCCCGAATACCTGGTCGCTGGCAGCGAAATCGCCGCTCAGCCCATCGTCCTTGAGGTATATTCCGGATGGCATCCCAGCCACATAGATCTGTACATCCTTTATGTCACGCGGGGAATCCCGGTCATCGCATGCGGCAGCCAAGTTCAATGTTCCCCCGCTCTGCTCGCTCAAGTTTGTGTACATGTACCCGGCAGCCAAGATATTAGGCTTGGCAGCGCCCTTGCCCTCGAAAGTAGTCATCTCTATCGTGCGGTAATAATGGAGCCACCATGGCTCTGGCTCACTTTGGTATGTGTATAATCCGCCATATAAATCATCATCCAGCTTGCTTATGTGCATATAAGGCCAGGACTTGCTGGTTTTCCCTAGCTCATCGGTTACTCTAAGCTCCAGGAGGACTTGTTGTGGCTGCACTCCTGGATATATTGTTGTGGTATCGAATAAGAACAAGCCGGGGACGGTTTCCTCTTTGGTTAGCATGGTGCCGGTCGCTTGCCCGTTAACATATATTTCGCAAGAGGATATAGAATCCTCATCGAGGTCTTGTGCCCAGCAGAGCATCTCAAAGAAACCGCCGTTGTTCTTGCTCAGCGATGTATATCCATAGCCGGCAAGCAGTATTATCGGTGCCCGGTTTATCTTGAGCCTCTCTGCCAACGCTGTAACTACTGCCGCATCGGTATAGCTATACTCGGTATCGTCGATCGGTGCATCCCAGCCTAGGGTCCTGGTCTCCCAGCCACCGCCATGTTCTGGCAGTTCCTGGGTATATACGAGGAAATTACATCCGGCATTGGCATAGGTTCTCTCCTTGACTGCTGATAGAAAGCGAACCTGGTAAGCCTGATCCTCTGCTGTATAAAGATAATCGACATAATCCCAGCTATTCTCGCCTGGATTGTAAGTGAAGCCAGCGGGGTATCCACCCTCATAGTTTGTTCTGCCGTTGAATCCGTAGCCACTGATTATCAGATTCGTGGTTCTGAGTATCGCGTTGTAATACCTTGCTGCATCCAGCTCCGATAAGGCTAAGGCTGCATAAGCCGAGTCCTTCATCAGGTAGTAATCCAAGCCAGAGCCTTTGTAATCCCTTGCGCTCAAAAATGCGCCGCTTGCCAAGCCGGATTTTGCCTGCCAATTGGCTACCATGTAGTCTGCCAACTGTAGCGCTCGTTGCTTGTAGCCGAACTTGTTGAACGCCCTGATATAGGTAGCTGCTTTGTAACTTATGTTGGCTTGCAGATCGGATAGCATATTAACCAGCGCCTGGTTGCTAGGATAAAGATCCTCCACCACCTTCTTGATGGCGTTACTGGCATTGTCCTTATAGAACGAATTATCCCACTGCGCGCCAATATCGTACAGAGCCATGGCATCCTCGTTGTGTAGAAACCCGTTCGACTGGTAGAAGCTGACCATCCAATTGGCGGTCTTCAGGCAGGCATCCTTATAGCTGTTCTTGTTATCGAGCTTGTATGCATGGAGGATGCTCTGGGTAACGATGCCGTTTATCCGAGTCGAGTGTTCACCGCTTGGGGAGAACAGCCCGGAGATATCTTCCGGCCAGGAGCCATCGGAGAACTGCAAGGCAACCAATCGGTCAGCGACCGAGATTATCGCATCATAGTAATCCTTTTGTTTATAGGAGATGGCATAGGCGCTCGTTGCCACAACTATCATTATAAGGACTAGTACTGGATACCACCTGATTGATCTATCGCGTTTCATTTGATGCTCCTTCATCATGTAGGAGTATATTTTACTGATAACCGCTTATTATTCTAATATCACTCGCAGGGACAGTCAAGGTTAAGATATCCTTTTTCCATTGCGCTATTTCTGTTATCCTTTGAATTATGTTCTCATTGAGCGCACTATCGGCATCCAAGGCACTAAGAAGCAAATTCCTTCACCTTACCCTCCTTTTTATCTTTGCCTTTATGGTAAGGTTTTACAAGCTGACCGATCTTCCGCCGGGGCTTTGGCTTGACGAGGCTAATCATGGATTGGATGCCTACCTGGTGCTAAAGGGGGTTCATCATCCCTTGTATTTCCCCTCCAACTGCGGGCAAGAGCCGATCTTCAAGTACCTGGTGGCGATAGGCATGATCATATTCGGTAACAGCGTGATGGCTATTCGAGCGGTCTCAGCTGTTGCCGGACTTTTGACGGTTGTTGCCCTCTATTGGCTGGCTCGATTCATCACCAGGAGCCATTACCAGGCTCTGGCAGCAGCTTTTCTGCTTGCATCGATGCGCTGGCATATTCAATTCAGTCGCATAGGCTTCAGGGGCATTCTTGCTCCCTTGTTCATGGTTTTGGTCATCTATTTTGTCTTGAGGGCTATGGAGTGTAACGATAAATGGCAATTCATAGCAGCCGGCGCCCTGATGGGCATCTCGCTATATACCTATATTCCAGCCAGGCTGCTCCCCATGTTGATTTTCATAGTGCTGATAGTGAACATCATCATCAAAAAAAATAACAAACAAGGGCAGCTTTGGAGTTCGTTTTATCTATTCAGCGCATTTCTCATCATCTCTGCCCCATTGGTGGTATATGGTTTGTTGCATCCAGATCTCTTTTTATCCCGGGCGAAACTGACCTCTGTTTTTTCCGAGTCGGGATCGCCGATAGGTAACCTGTTATCAAATATAGGCTCATACCTTGCTATGTTTAATCTCTCTGGAGATCAGATCCTGCGCCACAACATCCCCGGTAAGCCGATGCTGAACCCGGTATTTGGTCTCCTTTTTCTCCTGGGAGTCGTTTATTCCCTCCTGAAGCCTTTCAGCCGTGGGGTTACGGTAATTTTGCTCTGGCTTGTAACCATGCTTATTCCGGGCATCCTGTCGGTTACCTGGCAGGCGCCGGCAGCGCTGAGAACCCTATGTGTAGTCCCCGCGGTCGCCCTTTTAGGCGGTATCGGATTATTTCTATTGCGATCTGTCTTGGATAAAATCCTAAAGAGAATGGGTGCAGCGAGCAACCAGTTTGCCAGCAGAATTTCGGTCATCATTATCATCGTTCTTTTGGCTGGATCGGCTGCCTGGGATATCAAACTATATTTCATAGACTGGGCGGGGATGGTTTACCAGGCACCTATCAAGCAGCGCTGCCTGGATGGCTTCAACGAGGATGAGGTGGAGATCGCTCGACTGGTAAGCGGTTCTAGGAATAAAACGACCTACCTGCTATCACCCCAGCTTTTTTTGCACCCTACTATTCAGTACTTATCAACCACCAATGGAGCTGACTTTTATATCATAGACGATCCCGGCTTATTCACTGATATGAACGCCACTGTTGACATCTGCCTGGTACTAAACAACCACGAAAGGAATCTCTGGTGGCTACGCAATTCGCCTGAAAAGAACTTTTTCGACTTTCCCAGGAAGTTCTATGGTATGAGTCAGGCGCGGATTCAGGCTTCAATAGCAAGATGTTATCCCAGGGGAAGCGTGTTTATGAACCAAAGCGATCAATACTTGCTGGAAAGGATAAAAAAGTGCCATCCATTCTGGGAGAGCCTTGATATGGGCAACTTCACCATTTACAGGGTAAAAAGTGCCTCCAAATAATAAGCCCAATATGCACACCCGATGGATTATGCCTTACGGCGTAGCTTCGAGAGATTGATATTGTGGGAAAAATGGAAAGAAGGCTGCCTCGATATTGGTCTCCTTGTTGAATTCCTTAGTATATATAAGATCGTCGCCGGTGTTGACTTTCCCGTCTGCACCTTTGCTAATCAACGAGAATGTATTGTCATTTACTCGCAGGATATACATATTCCCCCACGGATCATAGGCGAACTTCTGTTGTAGATATCGTGCTCGCACCAAAAAATCTACGCTGATAGGAGGATTGTTATTGCGGTTGATATACAAATTGACAGCATGGAAAACTCTATCCTTATGTTGATTCTCTAAGGTTCTATAAATTGGATTATTTACCAAGGTGAACTGCTTGACCCCCTTATTATAAAGATCCTTAAGCCCCAGCGCGACCAGGACTATTATGATTGGAACTACCATATAGGGGATGATATAAATCTTGGGGAGCTTGATCGGTTTAGTTTTTTTAACCTCGATCTTTATGGGTGTTTTAGTTTCGAGCAGCTTTCTTATCAAGCCTTTTTGTTCCAGTTCTGTAATTATCTTAAGCACCTCGAGCTTTCTATCCTGATATTTTTCCAGGATGCTTTTTATAGTGGTCCAGCCATCTATGTATTTAAGGACATCCTTGTTTTCATCATCCAATTCGTCGATTATTAGGTTGGCTTCCTCGTCATCCAAGCTATAGGTCTTTTCATAGACATCATCCGCAGAGGGCATTTTCCCGCTAAGTTCCTCCAGTACCGGTGCTTTTTCGACGCCAACCGAGATAATTTTATCTATGGATATAGGATGCATGTTTTCTTCATCATAGTGTACCTTCTCTTCGGGCTTGAAGTGATAGAACCCATCTTCTACAGAAAATAGTCGTTTAATTATCTGCAGCACCTGTACTTGCAGCGCCTTTTGAAGCACCTCCTTGGTGATGACTTTTTTCTTGAGTAGGATCTGCCCGATGCGATCAAGCGATTCCTCTTTCTCGTTGATAGCTGCCTTGAGGCTTTCAGCATCAACCATCTTGGTTCTTACCAGTATATTCCCAATGCGGTCATTCGGGTTCTTTACCGATGAGTTGGCGGCGACTATCTTGCCTTCCTGGAAAGATACCGTAATGGTCTCCTCTCCGCTGTGTATGGTTAGAATTCCAGTCTTGCTTTGTTGATGGATGCGCTGGAATATCTCCTTTACACCGAACTCGGAAAGTAAACCTTCGAGCGCCATTATTACCTATCCTTTACCTGTGGAATTTCGCTGACCGAAAGGGGTCGCATATAGTCTTCCTCGAAGAACACCTTCTCCTCTTCAGTGAACAGGTAATATCCCTCAGGCTCGGTAAATAGTATAGCCACTATCTTCATAATTTGGGTATGAAGGGCTTCTTCGAGTTGCTCAGCTTTTATTATCGAATTTCTAAGCAATATCTGTCCTATCCTGTCTTGGCTTCCTTTTTGCTCTTGAAGCGCATAATCGAGCTGCGCCTCGGTAATATACCCCTTATCTATCAGGATATTTCCAATAAGGTTGGCTTTGACCTTGGTATCGGTATTTGCAGCAGCAATGCCTCCCTTGTAGAAGGTTAGCACAACTGTTCTACTTTCGGTATGTATAGTGAGCAAGCCGGTAAGCCTTTCTTGTTCGAGCTTGAACAGGATATCAGAAAGATTGTCTTGCTTAAATTTTCCCTCGTATTTCATAATTTTACATCTCCCGATAAAGAAGATAGGTTGTAGCGCAGTAAACTGTAAATATTATTGCCATTAGAAAACTCTTTATTATGCCCCAGGCATCAAAGATGAAGATTGGCATGGTCAAGAGAAGATTATGCTTGAGTAATATAATGATGAATAGGCTCCATAGCAGTAAAAAGACCTGTCCCCAGATTACACGACCTTTGATGATCAATCCAGCGCCGGGGAATAACAGGTTGAAGCCGAGTAAGCCGCCATTCCTGATGATATCCATGCGATTTATCAATTTCTTTCGTTTTTCCTTCAGGTCATACTTTACAGTGGAGGTATCCACAAAGGCATCATAACAGTCTATGCAGTAGTATTTCCCCCGATTTGATCTCAGGCAGTTCTTGCAGATCCCCTTTCCACAGACACTGCATTCCCTTGCCTTGGGGAAGTATCGGGTGCGATATCTTTCTCCAACGAACAGAAGGATGCCGACTATAATTGCTAAAAAAGCCAAGCTCTCAGACTTTATGCCCCAAATACCTTCTACCCAGAGGAGCTGCGGATCTACCGTATTTTCAACAAGTAACTGGTTCATTTTATCCTTGAGGATATGGGTAGGAATGCTTTTATCTATAACCACCCGGTTGATGTTGCGAGTATATATGCTCGTATAGTAATCGACCATCTCTGGCGAGATGCGCATGGCATCAGAACGAGCAGTAGCACCCTCCTCGAAGCGAAGCTTCTCGTAGTAAGCTCGGCTTAGATTATAATGAACAATGACAGCTTCGGGATCTATCATCCTGGCTTGTTGATATGCTTCGATGGCTTTATCGATCTCCTTTAAGATAAAATAGACATTTCCCATGTTTAAAAGAGCCTCGAAGAAGTCGCTGCGCAGGTTGTAAGCCCTCTGGTACTGGGCAATGGCAGCCAGCAGTTTTTCACCCTGACGCTTGTAGGATAATGCGGTAAAGAAAAAGATCAGCGGCTCTTGAGGATTCTGCTTAGCCTCGTATTCCAAGGCTCTTAAGACCTGGTCGCTGTATCCACCCTTCTTCATAAACACCGCAGCATGAAGTAACCTGGAATTATAAAGCTGATAGTACTTAGCGGCTTGTGATAGCAACGATGGTATGGCGATGAGGGTTATTAAAAACAGTATCAAAACAACTCGCTCATTTCGGGTCGCATAGATCCAACAAAGAAAGAGCATTAATATCAGCATCCAGACCAATCCCAAACGCAGGATCAAAGGGAGCATCAGCACCAACAGGATGATCACTCGAGCAACATGGTAGCTCGATCTTAAACCCAACTTCTCTATGAGTTCGTGCTCGAATAGCTTGTAGTACTTGACAAAGACCACAATCAAAAAGCTTATGCAAAAAAGCAGAAGCATAATGGAGCCGATCAGTATCAGATCAGCAACTATGAAGATCTTCCCCCATATATCATCGAAAACTAGTCGATAAGCATGACCTAAGTACAGCACAACCTTTGGAAAATTGAAAAGACTCTTGGCAAAGTATGCGTTGGCTAAACCTATGTAACAAAGCGGTTGACTCTTATCCAGGATGCTTGCATATTTGAAAAATTTTATAGCCAGATCGTAGTTGGAATTGCTATAGGCATGATAGCCCTCGCGACACAAAGCAACGCAGAACATCTCGAATGATTCTATGCCCCGATCAAGGCATTTTTGTTTCAAGTTATTGATATTCTTGTCTATAAGCTGCCGGTTCTCGCGCGGCTTCTCGATCTGATGCATCAGCTCCTTCCAGTTCTCCCAAAGAGCCTTCAAACTTTTGTCAGGAAAGATCAGCTCACCGTCTTGTTTGTCAGGGATCTGTTCCGCAGGCTGGGCATGGCTCAAGGTAAGGCAAAAGGTCAGGATGATCAAACATAGACCGATTCTTTCGCCTATTGATAACAACCGCTGCGAACTATAACCCTTGTGCTCTCTCACCAAGCCGTTTCCTGGTGTGTTTATTCTCTCTCGAACTAATTACACACTTTTATTCAGTGAAAAAGTAACATTGGAGAAGTTCTATGTCAAGATAAGACTTACAGGAAACTTGATGGTATAGTTAAGATAAACATGTAGAAAGTTTTTTTCAATCTAAAACTAATTCAAATATATGAAGCAATAATAAATTTTATAACTAAAAAAAGTGCACCAGGTTACTTGATTGTAACCAGCGGTGCACCAGCGCCAACCGTCTGACCTTGTTTGACATGTACCTTATCGATAATCCCGCTCCTGGGGGCATACAGCTCGTTCTCCATCTTCATCGCCTCAAGGTTGAGCAAGCCATCACCCTCCTTGACCGCATCACCTACTGAGACATTGACCCTGGTTACAAATCCAGGCATGTGGCTTTTTACTACCACCTCGTTGCTTTGATGCTCCTTCTGGGGAGCATATAACGACAGGTGCTTGCTGAGTTCATCCATCACGCTGATTTGAATAGGTACTCCATCGAAGGTTACGAGCATATCCTCCGCTTTTCCCTCTATCTTCACCTTGAAGATCTTCTCATCGATGCTCAGCAGGTAGTAGGAGGTCCTTTGCAGCCTCTCAAGGGATACCTGATGAGTCTTATTCCCGATTTCAATGCATAGCAGATCGCGGTCGGTCTGTTTGATAGCGACCTTTATCTCCTCGCCACCCAGATTTATGAAATATGTATATCTTCTTTCCATGAGTACCTGGTCAATATTTGTGTCAACATTTTTTAAGTCGTCGGCACATCCCGCAGCGCTGCCAATTGCTAACCTGCCTCGCCGAGTCGCTTGGCTTATAGGTCTCTGCCTCGGTAGGGGGGCTTACCGACTCATGGAATGCCTTCAGGGCTGCTGCCATGGCAAATATCTCCCTGGAGTCCGCATCCAACTCTTTGGTCTCCCAGCAGAAATTACCCAAAAAGGCGGTGCTGTATTCCCCTTGCCCGAAGGTTTTATCCTTAAGGATGCTTAATAAATAAGGGATATTTGTCCTAATCCCATCGACCTCGAACTCCCTAAGAGCGGTTATCATCCTTGAAATAGCAAATTGCCGCTCCCTGCCCCAGACGATCAGCTTAGCCACCATGGGATCGTAATAAAGATTGATCTCCATGCCCGGATATAGAGCTGAGTCGAGCCTTACTTTCCTGCCTGATGGCGTCTGCAGGTGTGTTATTATCCCGACAGAGGGCGCAAAATTATGCTGTGGATCCTCAGCGCAGATGCGCACTTCGATTGCATGACCATTTGGCTGTATCCCCTGCTGTGTAAAATCCAGCCTCTCGCCGGCTGCGATCTTGATCTGCTCCCTGACGAAGTTGATGCCATAGACCTCCTCGGTAATGGTATGCTCCACCTGCAAGCGGGTGTTCATCTCCAGGAAGTAGTAGTTCATATCCTTATCGACCAGGAACTCGATGGTGCCGGCATTATAATAGCCTATTGTCTTGGCAATTCGTATTGCATCCTGACCCATCTTCTGGCGCAGCTCGCTGGAGACGACTGGCGATGGGCACTCCTCGATGATCTTCTGATGGTTGCGCTGGATGGAGCACTCCCGTTCCCCGAAGTGCACCATGTTGCCATGCATGTCGCCCAGAAGTTGTATCTCGATGTGTCTCGGCTCCACAAGATACTTCTCCAGATATATGCCGGGATTACCGAAGGACTTTGTCGCTTCGTTGCGTGCCATCTCAAAGGATTTACCCAGTTCAGGCTCGGAGTTCACTATCCTAATCCCTTTACCACCACCACCACCGACCGCTTTGAGCATGACCGGATAGCCCATCTCTGCTGCCTCAGCCTTGAGGGATTGGGGATCATTTAGCTCCTTGAGGCTGCCGGGGATGACCGGCGCGCCAGCTTTTACGGCTGCGTTTCTTGCTTGTACTTTATCTCCCATGGCTGCAATAGCCTCAGCAGATGGACCGATGAACACGATACTGCTATCCTTGCAAGCACGGGCGAAAGCGGCATTTTCCGATAGAAACCCGTAGCCGGGATGGATCGCATCGGCGCCGAGTTTCTTTGCTGCCTCGAGGATCTTGTCTATGTTCAGGTAGCTTTCCGAGGGCTTGGGATCTCCAAGGCAGACCGCATGATCAGCCATGCGGACATGTAATGCCCTGCGGTCGGCTTCTGAATAAACTGCCACCGTCTTTATTCCCAAGTCATGGCAGGCTCGGATAACCCGCAGTGCGATCTCACCTCGATTGGCAACCAGGATCTTGTTAAACATTTCTATTTACTATTTCCTCGTGCTAAGGTGATGACATATTATGTCCTGTATCGTTGCTATAATGCCAATAATTACTGGATTTCCTCCTTCGCGGGAATGATCCCGACAAGGTCGTGAGAGGGATATGCCCACCCTCATTGTCATGCCCGCGAAGGCGGGCATCCAGTCCTTGCACCGACGGGGCAATTCCATCTGTAGCCAGGCGCGTACGCGCCTGGCTAATTCTCCCCTTGGTGGCTGATTTCGCACTTCAAACATTTTCCTCTTTGTGCCTTAGTGGTAAAAAACTCTCATCCCTCAAACTTGCACCTCGCACTCATCATAACGGTATATTTCCATGTTTCTTTGGTGGATTATTGTCCTGCTTTTCCTTGAGTAGCTCTAGTGACCTGATGAGCTTGAATCTTGTGTCGCGCGGCTCGATCACCTCATCGATATACCCATAGGATGCTGTTACATAAGGATTCGCAAAGAGCTTCTCGTACTCTGCGATCTTTTCATCAGCGACTTTCTTAGGATCTAGCGCGGATGCGATCTCCTTGCGATAGAGTATCTCTACTGCACCTTTTGGACCCATAACAGCGATCTCGGCGGTCGGCCAGGCGTAGTTCAGGTCGCCCCGCACATGCTTGGAGTTCATTACATCATAAGCTCCACCGTAAGCCTTGCGGGTGATGACGGTTATCTTGGGCACGGTTGCCTCGCAATAGGCATAAAGCAGCTTGGCGCCGTGTTTTATTATGCCACCGTGCTCTTGACCGGTGCCAGGTAAAAATCCAGGCACATCCTCGAAGGTTATGATTGGGATATTGAAGCAGTCGCAGAAGCGCACGAACCTGGCGCCCTTGAGCGAGGCGGCGATATCCAAAGTACCGGCTAGATAGGCTGGTTGATTCCCCACTATCCCCACCGAGAAGCCACCTATGCGTGCGAAGCCGACCACTATATTGGCGGCATACTCGCCGTGGATCTCGAAGAAATCGCCATCATCAACGATATGCTTGATGACATCCTTAATATCATAAGGTTTGTTCGAGTCGGTCGGCACCAGGCTGTTTAGCTCCTCGTCCCTTCTATCTTTTGGATCATCGCTGGGTATGAATGGCGGTTGCTCCATGTTGTTCGATGGTATGTATGAGATCAGCTTGCGCACCAGTTGCAGGCACTGTTTGTCGTTGGCTGCTCGCAGGTGAGCAACTCCGCTGGTAGAGGCATGCACCTTTGCTCCCCCTAGCTCCTCGTGGGTTACAACCTCGTTGGTTACCGTTTTTACAACATCGGGACCGGTTACGAACATGTAGCTCGTATTGTCGGTCATTACGATAAAATCGGTGATCGCTGGCGAGTAAACCGCACCGCCGGCGCAGGGACCGAGTATGGCGCTTACCTGGGGGATGACGCCAGAGGCGAGCGTGTTTCTGAGGAAGATCTCCGCATATCCACCCAGGCTGACCACTCCCTCTTGTATCCTGGCGCCACCGGAGTCGTTCAAGCCGATGACCGGATGCCCCGTCTTGAGTGCCATGTCCATGATCTTGCAGATCTTCCTCGCATGACCAAGCCCTAGAGATCCACCGAACACGGTGAAATCCTGCGAGAAGACATATACCTTGCGACCATCGATGGTGCCAAAGCCAGTAACCACCCCATCGCCGAGTATTTTTTGCTTGTCCAGCCCAAAGTCGGTGCACTTGTGGGTTACGAAGCGATCCAACTCCTCGAAGGAGCCTTTGTCAAGGAGGATCTCTATCCTCTCCCTGGCGGTCAGTTTCCCCTTTTGATGCTGTTTTTCGATACGGTCCGCCCCTCCACCGAGCATCGCCTTGGCGTTCATATCCCTTAAGATCTTCAGCTTATCTTCCTTTTTCATTTTTCTTTTATTCTTCTTTAATTTTCTCGATCATTTCGACCAGCACTCCACTTGTGGATCCTGGATGGACAAAGGCGATCAGATTGCCGCCATATCCAACAGATGGCGCGGGATCGATGATTCTTATGCCAGCCTCCCTGAGTTCCCCAAGGGTTTTGTTTATATCATTAACCTCAAGAGCTATATGATGCAAGCCGGCGCCTTTCTTTTTTAGAAATTTAGTCAGCTGGCTTCCTTCATCGATCGGCTCCAAAAGCTCTATATGCGTATTGCCGACATCGAGGAAGTGGACGATCACGCCTTGTTGCTCGATGGTTTCGCTCCCTTGATAGCTGATGCCGGGCAGGTACTTATAGAAGCCCTGATATACAGCCTCGAAGCTCTCTACCGCTATGGCGATATGGTCTATCCTAGCCTTATCACTCATTTTTTCCACATGCTCTCTTGAACTCCTCGATGATGGTTTCCAGCCGCGTTCCGGGGCGGAAAATGTCCTTATAGCCAGCCTTTTTCAGGGTTTTATCGTCCTTGGCAGGGATTATCCCCCCGCAGAATAGCGGCAACTCCCCCAGTCCCTTTTCCTTTGCCAGTTGCGCCACCTTTAGAAAGTGGGTCAGGTGTGCGCCGGACAGGCAGCTCAAGCCGATGCAATCCACATCCTCCTGCAAGGCGGTCTCGATAACCTGCTCAGCGGTCTGCCTGATCCCGGTGTATATCACCTCGAAGCCAGCATCCTTTAGAGCCCGGGCAATGATCAATATCCCGCGGTTATGTCCATCGAGCCCGGTCTTTGCCAGCAATATTCTTCCTTTTACATCCCTATTGCTTATCATTGATGCTCAGCCTGATATTCTCCGAAGACATTGACCAGGGCGCTGCATATCTCCCCGATGGTTGCCATTGCTTCCACGCACTCGATAACATAAGGCATAAGGTTTGCGTTACCAGCAGCGGCGCTTTCCAGTTTCGCGAGTGCATCGTTGACCTTGCGGTTATTGCGAGCCTCCCTGAACCTCGACAAAATATTCATCCTGTCTGTTGCAAGCTGGGGGGATGGCTCTTGCACCTGGAAGGAGATATCCTTTTCATTATCGGTGGTAAAGCGATTGACTCCCACCACTATACGATCGGCTGATTCCATCTCCAGTTGTTGCCTGTAGGCGGTCTTTTGTATCTCCGACTGCATGTATCCTTTTTTAATAGCCTCAATTGCTCCGCCCATCGAGTCGATCTTCTCTATATAATCGGTCGCCTTCTCCTCGATCATGTCGGTAAGCTCCTCGATGAAGGGCGAGCCACCAAGGGGATCGATCACATCAGCGGCGCCACTCTCGAAAGCTATAATTTGCTGGGTGCGCAACGCGATCTGCACGGCGAACTCGGAGGGGAGGCTGATAGCCTCGTCCATGGAGTTGGTATGCAGCGATTGGGTGCCGCCGAGCACGGCAGCTAGAGCCTGCATCGCTACCCTTATTATGTTGTTGTACGGCTGCTGATAGGTGAGGGTGCAGCCGGCGGTCTGGGTGTGGAAGCGGAGCATGCACGCCTTGTCATCCTTGCAGTCGAAGCGCTGGCGCATGATCTTAGCCCACATCCTTCGTGCAGCTCGAAACTTGGCAGCCTCCTCGAAGATATGGTTGTGCGCGCCGAAGAAAAAGGACAATCGCCTGCCGAAATCATCCGGCTTCAATCCCGCCTTTATGGCAGCCTCAACATAGGCGATGGCATTGGACAGTGTAAAGGCGACCTCCTGCACCGCATCGCTTCCCGCCTCTCGTATATGGTACCCGCTTATGCTTATGGTGTTGAAGCGAGGCAGGTTGCTGGAGCAATAGGCGAATATATCGGTGATCAGGCGCATGGATGGCTCGATCGGAAAACGATAAGTACCCCGAGCCACATATTCCTTGAGGATGTCGTTCTGGATGGTGCCAGAGAGTCTGGAGGAAGAGATGCCTTGTTTTTTGGCTAGGCTGATGTACATGGCAAGCAGGATGGAGGCGGTCGAGTTTATGGTCATCGAGGTGCTTATCTTCTCTAGCGGGATGCCGGCGAACAGCTCATTCATATCCTCGATGGTGCTAATTGCAACCCCCACCTTGCCGACCTCTCCTTCGGCGATCGGATGATCCGAGTCGTAGCCTATCTGGGTTGGAAGGTCGAACGCTACGCTCAAGCCGGTCTGTCCCTGGCTCAATAGATAATGATAGCGCTGGTTGGTGCTCTTGGCGTCCCCGAAGCCGGCGTACTGCCTCATCGTCCATAAGCGCCCACGGTACATGGTCGGATAGACCCCGCGTGTGAACGGGTACTTGCCAGGAAAGCCGAGCTTGTCAAGCGCGTCGCTTACAAGACTGTCCTTGGGGATATATAAAGGCTTTAGTTCCAGATCCGATACCGTCTTGAACCCAGGTTTCCTTGTCCTTTGACCCTGTAGGCTTTGTAGCCACTTCTTATAGCTTTCGATGTCCGATAGATCCTTTTTTCCCATGCTTTCAATGCCTTTATCAGGCTATGATTATATGAAAACTCAGAGCTTTTGCAACCGAGCATTTATCAATACAGTTTGATTTTTATTTTGTTGTACTTATATTTGCATGGTCATCTTGCATTATGAGGCTCTCGATATGATATTTTCAATTACAAGGACTACCATCTACCTGGTTTGCTTCTTCATCCTGCCAGGATTTGCAATCTGGAGTAATAGCTTCAATAAAACTCGCCGGATTCATGGGGATCTGCTAGATAACATATTATCAGTACTGATCTACAGCTTCTGCCTAACTTCCCTGGCAGCGCTGGTTCTGGCGCACATAGGTCAATTCGCTCTAAAACCGATTCTGCTAATTAATTGTTCAATCTCAGCCTTTTTTATTCTAAAAGGACGGGGATTCTCATTGGGACTTTTCATGACTGGCTGGAATAAACGTTCCAATCTGCTTTTACTCGTGATCCTAGCTTTTGCCTCAGCCTTGTACTACAGCAATCCGTCCGAGTTCATCATTACAAGCACCGATAGCGGTGTTTATGTGGTACATGGGATCCATATAGCAAAACAAGGCTCACTCACCATGTATGATCCCATGCTTCCTCACCTTGAGGATAATCAGATCCCCCTATTTTATCATCTTACTCCGTGGCACAAGGAAAAGGTCAACAGCGTGGCCCGAAATATTGCAGGCTTCTTCATAACCGATCTTGAAACCGGAGCCATCTCTCCCCGCTATTTGTATTTATACCAGTCGTGGATTGCGATCTTCTATAGTATCTTTGGATTCAAGTCAGGGATACTGCTAATGACGCCCACTCTTGCTCTGTTAGCCTTGTTTACCATCTTTATTACAATCCGAAGGCTAATGGGAGATTTTAGTGCATTTACTGCCACTACACTCTTTGGCTTCAATATCATAGTGGTCTGGTTTGCCAGGTACATAAGCACCGAGCTGGCGGCGCAGTTGTTAATTTGGTCGGGCATATATGCCTTCTATCAATTTGTTAAACACAGGTCCCCATTTCATGGCGTTTTATGTGGGTTATCATTGGCAATGTCGATGTTTGCCAGGATCGATAGCTACTTTATGATAGCTCCCTTGGCGGTTGGATTTCTTGCTTATGCGCTGCTTGGTCGGTTCGAGAGGTTGCAGCTTTATTTCTTGATCCCATTTGTAGTTACAGCCGGCTATTCAGCAATGCAGATGGTTACCATCTCCTATCCATACTTTCTAGAGAGCTTTTTATTAAACGATGTTCCTTATGGTCCACTTGCCGCCCTATCGGTTGCCTACCTTGCATCTGTAGTAGTCGGGGCGATTATCTCTCGCAGAACTAGCTTGATCGACAAGGCATATCCAAGGCTCCGTCCATACCTGGTTTATTTTATTGCATTTTGCCTGGTCATACTTTTCATCTATGCTGACTTCATTCGTCCCTACATTAAGGATGTTCATAAGCCTGACATTTATGGTTGGGATTCTAAGCGATCTTTCAGAGAGGAGAACCTGGTGCGGCTGGGATGGTATCTAGGGCAACCGGCTCTATTACTCGGCTTGTTCGGGCTGATCGCTGCCTTGCGCGATAAATGGCGCAGCGAGTACTTCCTTTTTTTCAGCCTGGGGATATTTTACACGCTGTTTTTCGTGTATTACCAGCGCTGCAACCCCTTCCACTTCTGGGTGATGCGCAGATTCCATCCTGTAGTTATACCATTCATTTTAGCATGTGCTGGATATGCGCTATCTAAGATCGTGAACTTCAAGGCAATTCCACTCGGTATAAGAAGGATTTGTATAGCAATCCTGTTCGTTAGCATATTCTTTGGATACCTCAAAGATACCAGCCGTATAGCCCTCCATCGCGAATTCAGAGGCTTGATCAACTTAACAGAAAAGGTAGCTAAGAGACTTAAACCCGCAGATATCGTTATCACAACCAACCGGGTAGGGGTACATTTTATGATGCTCTTTCAGCATGTTTATGGAATAGATACGCTAATGCTGGTAAAAAAGATAAAGGATAGCGAGGCGTTGATTGATTTCATCGAGGATCTTCTTAGGCAAGGCAGGAAAATCTTTCATGTTAGATATTCTGATGAGGGATATCCCCCAAAACAGTATGGAAATATAAAGTTTAATTTTTTGGACAGCTTCGAGTTTTCTACTACAAGATGGCATACATCATACATCGAGGTACCCAAAGACTCCTTTCAATATGAGATGAGTTTACAGATATTCGAGTTATCGTTAGTAGCAGAAGCGAAACAATAAGTTAGCAACTTTGGGGTAATATTCTAAGATTGGGGAATACAAGTACTTGATTTATTGTTTTTTTTGTTATTAAATGAGTAGAAACAAAAGGAGTTAATAATTCATAATGGTCATCCCCTTCATTAAGGAGAAGCAATGATGAACGATCATGTAAAGCATCTGGCGGTGTTGATATCCACTGTTGTAATCATGTGCACAGCCTTTGGCTCATCTTATGCCACCAGTTGGTACGAGGTTACCGTTGAGTGGGATCCTGAGGTTGAAGCTTGGAAGATCTGCATAGCAGGAATAAATACCACTGTTGATCAGGTAAATGATTTTCATGTTGAGTTCCCCGGCGACTGGATGTTGCTGGGGGAATTATGGGATGGCTTTCCTTGGGATGCCTTTATACCAACTTATGACGATATATCTGGCATCTGGCTTATGGACTACATCACTTATGGGGTAATCATGCCAGGCGAACCCTTTCTTGCTTGTTTCTGGGTAATGGGACCGTATCCAGTTTATATGGTATTCTGGATGACATATAATGGTACTCCTATTGGTCCTCAGGAGGAGTATTATTTCCCTACTCCTACGGCAACTCCAACAGCGACATCCACGGCTACTCCGAGCGGCACTCCCAGCGTTACCCCGACCACATCTCCGACCTCAACCCCGTCGCTGACTCCGACCTCAAGCCCATCAACGACACCAACCATAACCCCGACACCAACCGATACTCCGACGGTTACCGATACACCTACAGTTACCGAAACACCTACAGTTACTGAAACACCAACGTTTACCGATACCCCGACAGTATCACCAACCCCGTCAGTTACCCCTACCGATACCCCCCTGCCACCTACCTACACACCTACCTTAACCCCGACCAATACATGGATACCGCCATCCTCAACTCCAACCATGACACCAAGCAGGACACCAAGCAGGACACCAACAGCTACCCGAACCCCGACCAGGACACCAACCAGAACGCCGACTCCGACCCCACCTCCACCGACCACAACCCCGACTAGAACCCCTACTCGTACCCCGACCTCAACTCCAACTACCGTAAGAGGAGACTTTGGAGATGCACCAGACAGCACGCTTTGCAATATGCTGTGCGGATACGAGCCACCTAACGATACGGTGCTTGGTAGGTTCCCGACCTTGTTTAATACACGCTTTGCGAGGAATCCGAACTATCGCGGCGCAAATCACTTCGATTGGAAACAGGAGTGGCTAGGCAATGTATATGATCCCAGGACACCGGTTCCTAAGCCATGGGTAAGCTACGAGGAAGATGCCTGGGATATAAACAACGATGAGGATGGCGAGCCGAATATCAAGGTGGTGGTCGCTTGTGAGCCTGATCACGATCACCTTGATGACGGTATCGATCCCACTAAGTTGATGCTGAAAGCATGTCAAGAGGCGATCTTGCGCATAAAGGTAGGCAGTTCACCAGCAGCGCCAGAGGGCACTCGATACCTGAATGTCCTTTTCGATTGGGATAGAAACGGCACCTGGGCAGGGCATCAGACCTGTTATCAGACCGCCGATGCTCCAGAGTGGGCGGTGAGAAACCTCGCCTTTGACCTGAACAGCAACCAGACCAGGATGGTGATTACCGATCCCTTCACCGTGGGCAAGGTTCTGGGCAAGGTCTGGATGCGCATAACCCTCACCCGTGATCCCATAGATGAGACCGTGTTCAAGCCCGCACCTGTAGGACTCGGCTGGGACGGAAGCGCTAGACCTGGCGGATTCGTCTATGGCGAGACCGAGGATTACCTGGTGCCAGTATATCCAGACAACAGCCCCCCGGTGGTCATGATCTTGGGATATGCCTTGACCTACTTAACCGAGGCAGAGGGCGGACATGTGCAGCACATCGCCATGGTCTCAGATCCGGATGGTTACAATGATATCCTAAAGGTCGAGTGGTATTTCCTGGGCAACCCGACCGGGGTGCTGCTTTATGATGATGGCACTCACGAGGACTTTGGCAAGCGTGATGGCATCTTCGGCATAGGGTTCGATGTTCAGCCGGGCATCCCACCCACCTGGTTATTGTTGGAGCCGGTTGCGGTCGATGATGCCGGCGCTCTAAGCATCATCGGAGCGAAACTTACCGTGGAGCCGTAGATGGTGAAAATATTAATAATGTGGGGAACTATCATCGAAGCAAATTATCCTGACTTTGACAGATTTAAGTGGATTCAGGATACGGTGATACTTCCCATAAAATAAGCAGTATTATCAGAATATCTTCTTTTTCAGTATTTTCTTGAGGTTGCTGATGGCATCCTGCTTGTATCCCTCCAGATCCGAGGCGAATCGCTCGATCTCCCGGCGAAGGGCTGGCTTCAATTGTTCTGCCTTCTGGAAATACTGAAGCGCCCTGGAGTTGATGCCTGCTTTCTTATAGATAAGACCAAGATGGAAATAATGAACCCCGTTCTCCGGCTCAAGTTCAATTGCCTTTCGAGCAGCCTTCTCAGCCTGATGGAGATTGGATCCCTGAAAGATAAGCGCCAGGCTCAGGTTGCTGAAATAAGTAGCATTCATGGGATCAAGCTCCACAGCCATGTTGAAGTATTTGACTGCATCAGAGAACCTCTTATTGTTCATCGCCTTGACGCCGGCGGCGAATTGAGCCTGCGCCCTGACCTTGTCCTCGGACATGAGCCGTTCAGCCTTTGCTTTGGTTATATTATTGACCACCTGCTGAGCAATGGAGGTCTGACCGCTCAATATGAGGTAGGCTTTGCGGATCTCCTCGAATTTGCGTGCCTTCTCTTCCTTGGACAGCTTGAGCTTCTTGGAGTCGGGATGATATATCTTGGCTAGCCTGATGAAGGCATTTTTTATCTCCTGCTGTGAGGCATCCTCAGAGACACCAAGTATCTTGTGGTTTCTTGTCATATATGATCAGATCTCCGCTTCAAGGTATAACTTGAGTTCGTAGTTTATGCCGCCCTCACTATCCTTAAAGATGGTGAAGGCTCCATTTAATAGCTCTGAGCAAACCTTTGTGAGCCGAGCGAATCGAATGATCTTCAAAATGTTGGCATCTATATCCTCGGGGATCTCCAAAAGTGGATCAAAAAGCCTGTCCACCTCTTCACTCGACAATAAAGAAGTAGGGTTCTTGATCCTCAGGGCCAGGGTATTGTCCTTTTCTATGTGGCAACTTACGGTCAGTTCGCTTAGAGGAGGGGACAACTCGATGGCAATGATGACAAGATAAAAAACACAGATCATGGCATCGAAGATATTGCTTTCTAAAAAGGTCTTCTCACTTGCTTCGGTCATGATCAATGAGAGGTTTCTCTCCTCAGCCAGCGGGGTCAAGATCTCGATGAGGGAAGCCACCTTATCCCCGAAGCTCAAACGATATCCCTCAAAGAGCGCTCCCTCGCCGCCATGAAGCATCTGGCAAGTATCGGCAAGTCGCATTAGAGACCTGGTGTTGGTTTTTAGTATATCCCATAGTTTCCCCAGTTTCTCCTCAAAGATGGCTGGGGCTTCACTATCGAGTGCTTCCAGGGACTTTTCTATATAATCGACATACTCGTTCAGCTTGCTGTTGCTGCTCTCGGAGATCTGCATCTTAAGCTCATCTACCAGCTCGGAGATGCTAATCTCTTCGCAGGAACAAAAGTAATAGGTCCTAGGTTTGCCCTCCTTGCTGCGTTTTGAGAAGTTGTATAGATAATTCATAGTCAAAAGGCGACCCATATATTTAAGGTAAATCTGGGATCTCTGAATGTTTCGGTTGCACAACAAGCTCCTTATCTCCTGCATCTGATCCGGAAAGCAACGAAAAAATACATTTTCAATATCGCTGTCGTCCTCTGCAAACAGGTTAATAAACCAGGGATTGGCATAGTAGATCTTAAGATCGGTATCCACTACCACTAAACCAAAGTCGAGCGAATCAATAAACGGCTTTATGTCCTTGATTGTAAGGAAGCTCGTGTTCAATTTCCCATTTTTCCCTTATGTTAGGTCCCTTTTTACATATAATATAATAGCTTATGCATGGAAGTTCAAGAGAAAATTAGATCGATTACAGATCTTTCCCTTAATTGCGTTGACTGATGCAATTAAAATGAAAATCCGCCAAAGAATCCCTTGTTATCCTTTTCCTTTTCCTTCTTTTTAGGCAATTTTTCCAGTGATACCTCGAGACTGAAAAAGGAAGCCTCTATGGACATGGTATCGATCGTCTTTTCAAATGTCTTGTATCCATCTTTTAGGATTTTAATATTGTAAGGCATACCGCGTTTGATCTTGATCTTCCTCGGTGTCCTGCCGATGTACTTGCCATCGAGCAGCACCCTAGCCCTGGAAGGATCAGAATTAATATTCACAATCAAGTAATCACCTAGCTGATCTTTATCTTTAACATCTTGTTGTTTTTCTTTATTCTCCTCGCTAGCCCGGGAGGGTACCTCAGTTGGTTTGGGGCTAGGAGTCGGTGTCGGAGCAGTCAATACCTCTATGCGCTGTTTGGCTTGGCTGATATACTTGCCATCCGGATAATCATCAATATACCGTTGCCAGGCATCTACCGTATCGATCTCCTTGGTCAACTGGTAGATCTGCTCTTCCACTTTTGCTCGTTCCTTTTGCATGGCTTCGAGGTTCTTTTTCTCCTCAGCCATCCTTCGAAGCTCTGCCAGTCGCTGTACTTCAAGACGTTTTCTTTGTGCTTGGGCGAGATCTCTGGGAACCTTGCTGATTATAATATCACCCTTTGATGTTCCCAATCTAACCGGCTCCTGGTTGCCGCCAACCTCTCTGGCTTTATCCTTGACATTATTCTTCAGGTATTCCCATAGCTCATCAACATCGATATCATAGTCGCCATCGGAGTTAGCTGCCCCTTTGATGCCATCTAATAGATAGTAGGTGAACAAACCATGCTGATATTCATCAAGCTCCAAGGATGGCTGGCTACCGTCAGAGGCAGCTATGGTTACGGTTCCTTCACCCTCAAGGGTCTTTACCGGCGCCCTGGTCAGAGCACGGTAACTTACCGTGCCGGCGCTGTAACAGGAGTCGAGGAAGGTAACCATACGCTTACAGTCGATCCTTCTCAGGGTCTTTATAACCATGGTATTGTCAAGAGCAGTGCCGAAGAGGTTCTTGGGATCTGACTCATAGCAGATCCAGTATTTGCTGAATCCATCCTGGCTCTCGTTGGTCAGGTCTGCCTCTATGCCTCCATGTCCAGCAAAGTAGATAAAGACCGTATCATCCCGTTTCACTCTGCGTGCCAGCTCTTGTCCGATCGCTGTCTTTATCGCTGGCACCGTTGCCTGCTCGTTGACCAGAAGGGTAACATTTTCCCTTGGAATGGCGCCGTAATTGGGATCGGTGAGCACATCATAGATGCTCCGAGCATCATTCTCAGCATACTTTAACGAGGGGATCTGAGGATCTTTGTACTTGCTTATTCCAATTATTACAGCATATTTGTTCCCCGCCGATGCTTCCTGGTGTAAGAATGCGGTAAGAATGAGCATTGTATATAAAATAATAAGGAACGATTTGAACGGCTGTGGTATTATCATCCTAAAAACCTCCCTCTCCTGTGCGTTTGATAGTTATCCCTACTCTGTTTACAGATCATCATCGGATTTGGCTTAACTGGTTATATGCTATAATAAATCAAGGGAGATTTCAAATATACCTGCAATATGGATGAAATTAAAAAAGAAAATAGAAGGATAAAAGAGGCTCTTGATAGTATTAGATCCAGGGGATATGCGGTTGATACCCATCAGCTCTTAATAGGAGATGCCTCAACAAGAAGATTTGTCAGGCTATATGACAACAACGGCGAGGCAATAATATTGATGATATATCCGCCTAACTCCCAGCAATCGATAAGCGAATTTCTCGATATACAGCAATTACTCGATTCGGTCCATGTCCCAGTGCCAAAGATCATTGATTGGTCGTTGAATGATGAATGGATACTGGTAGGGGATCTGGGTGATACAATGCTCTACGATATCCCCTCAGACCAGCGCTGGGGATACTATAAACAGGCATTAAGGTATATTCTCGTTATGCAGTCTCACTTGAGACAGCCAATGAAAAGCATCGCCTTTAAGCGTGCTTTCGATGTTGATAAGCTATTTTTTGAGCTGAACTTTTTTATCGAGTACACATTATTAGGTTATCACAAGGCGCAGCTTGATAAAGGCAAACTAGGTGAGATAAGGGATGAATGCATGAGCCTGGCTAAGGCACTCGATCTCCCCTACAAGGTTTTCTGCCACCGCGACTATCATAGCCGCAACATGATCGTAAAGGATGGCAAACTTTATCTTATCGACTTCCAGGATGCTAGAATGGGGCTGCCATTTTACGATTTGGTATCCTTGATCTGCGATAGCTATGTGGATGTGGATACCTCGACCGAAACCAACCTTTATACTAGCTTTCTTGACAACTCCAAGACTCCCGAATTGAGGAATCTTATCCAGGAGCATCATGCACTTGAGATCTTGCATCTAAGCTCGCTGCAGCGCTGCATAAAAGCAGCCGGCACCTTCGGATTCCAGGCTACAGAAAGAAAGAACCATTTTTACCTTCAGTTCTTGCCCCGCACCTATAGGAATATAAAAACGAACCTAGGAAGATATCAAGATAGGTTCCCCAACCTCTATGATGCCTTTATGCGATACTGTTATCCGGCTGTAAGCGGCGAATAGGAACTTGTCCAGTAAGTTGTTAAATTCGATAAAGCAATGATAAGCTCACCGAGTTGAAGAACACATAGTGCTCGCCATTGATCGGTGGCTCCATCGGACTATTCAGCACCAATCCATCCTTGGGCAGAAATACCGAGTAAGCCGCCTCTATGGTTAGATCGCCAATGTCCCATCCGATTCCGCAGTTAAACTGGTGCTTGTTGTCATCCGGTGGCGCCAAGGTTATATACTTGCGAGGGATCGCCGTGCTATCGTAGATATATCCTCCCCGCAGGTGGAGGTTCGGTTTCAGGTTATATTGGATGCCAATGCGGCTTGCTATCGAGACCTGCCAGTTGCGTTCTATTATGAAATCTTCCATGGGGATTATCTGACCAGTGGAATCGACCTCGACCACATTCTTATCAAAGCATCTCCAGTCAACCCAGAACACATCCCCCTCAATGTGGTATTTACCATTCGGTGCAACTCTTATCCCGAACTTGATGACTTGAGGGAGTGGTATAACAACATCTGCGCCGTATTCCATGGTCTGATCCGGAAAGTATGGTGTGGTGGCATAGGCTGTGCCATCTATGCCGACATCTATGCGGGTATGATATACCAAGCCTATGTTAAGCTGCTCGATCGGTGAATACATGATGCCAAAGGTGCCGCCGAAGTTCTCCGCTGTACCCTCTAAAGTAACATGTGCATCCAATTCAATTGGGTCCTTTATCATCATCATCCTCTCATCCTTAAGATATGAGTCCACGAAGTGAAGTCCAGCACCAACTCGAATGTTATCGGTCAACTTGTAGCCGGCAGAGAGGGTATAAAAGATTGGCTGGAAGTAAACATAAATCTGGTAGTATCTACTCTGCGGATAATCCCCCCAATTGACCCTCATGCCAAAGGGAGCGTGGATGCCGAATCCGAAGCCCCACTTATCCAAACCGAAATCAGCCGATGCGAAAAGGTTGGGAATGACTACGAAATCATCCTTCATTTTAAGCCATACCGGCTGACCGGCTTGCCTGAACTTCCAGGTAAACATGGCTATGCTGCTGGTGAAGTGCAGCTTGTATCCATCGTTTTGAGTTAGTCCTGCCGGGTTATGGTAGGCAGCGCTTGGTTGATCAGCAGTGGCGACTATGGCGCCGGCGACTCCAATTGACTTTGAGTCGTGATCTGGAAAGTAAAATCCGAGTCCAAAGGCGCCAGAGCAATATACCAACGACAAGATGAGAACACTTAGCACACCCAATGCTTTATTCATTCTTCCATCCCTTTTCTTTTGGTTTCTGTATTGTCTATCAAGATCTATCGTAGGTTGATTATATCTATTAGGCAAAAAAGGTCAAAGCTCAATTCACCTCGCATCCAGATTCAGTATTTCTGATTAAGCCGAGCGACCGTTATATTAAAAAAATAACAGCCTTAAGATTACCAATCTGGCGTCTAAAATACAGTTTTTTTCGGTCAAGCCTGTTCCAACAATGTCGGGTGTATCTGTTCTTTGCCCCTTCGGGGCAAGGATTGAATAACCACATTTGGTCGCGGCTTAGCTGCCTTAGAGCTTTCCATTATCCAATAGGATGAAAAAATTGTTAATCAAGAAACTTTGAGCTTAATATGGATTCAACCACAAAGGCACCAAGGCATCAAGCCGCCTTTATAATCATCGTACAATCGGCTAATGTTATATGTATGAAGGTCGCCCTGGTCATCATGCCAACATGGGGAGTAAATCATCCCCCGATATCCCTCGGATATCTTACCGCTTACCTTCGCTCTAAGGATATCGAGGTCAAAGCCTTTGACTTCAATATCGATCTATATTCCCACCTCGCATCAGATGAACGAGTAATATGGCAGGAAAGCTACGAGGAATGTTGGATCGATGAGGATAAGTTCCGTCAAGTAGAGCCACTTTATAAGCGCTTCGAGGGTAGATGGCTTGAGATATTAACCGACTATGATCCGCAGGTCATCGGGTTTTCCAACTACTGCTCCAACCGAATAACCACGGTCTTATTTGCTCGCGCCATTCGTGTGTCCAAGTCGCCTGCTAAGATCGTCGTAGGTGGACCCAACTGTTCTCCATTTATTGATGCTGATAACTACCTGGATGAGGATGTCTTCGATGCCATAGTCTATGGGGAGGGTGAGCAGAGCTTGCATGAGCTGGTCAATGCTTTTGCCAAAGGTGAACAGCCGCCCGGATCCCCAGGAATAATATTCAAACGAGAAGATGGCTCAATATTCAAGGGCGAGCCGCGCAGCCTGATACCCGATATAGATGCTATCCCGTTCCCTGACTATGATGATTTGCCGCTTGATCGTTATCGCTATCCGGACAACCTGCCCTTTTTAGGCTCTCGCGGGTGCGTAGGACTATGTGTCTATTGCGCGGAAAATACTTTCGTCTGGAAACGATATCGCCAGCGCAGCGCTGAGAATATCTATGATGAATTTATGTATCACCGAAGCAAATACGGCATCTACAAGTTCGAGTTCGTGGATTCATTCTTAAATGGTAATGCAAAACAGTTAAATAGGCTTGCAGAACTGATCGAACAGGATGGATTGGACTGGTACTGGTGGGGCAATGCACGATTTTCTCCAGCCATGAGCTATGACATATTCGCCAAGATGTCTAAAGCAGGTTGCCAGGCATTGGATTTCGGCTTGGAGAGCGCATCGCCCAATGTCCTCAGAGACATGCGCAAAGGGATAAAACTTGACATAGTACGAAGGAACATCCGCGATGCACACAAGGCAGGGATCCGCGTGCAGCTTAACTTCATCATCGGCTTTCCTACCGAGAGCTGGGCTGACTTTCTCATGTCAGTCGCATTTATCATCAGGGAGAGGCTAAATATCGATGAGATTAAGATCATGGGGATATGTGCCGTAGTAGTCGGTACCCCGCTGCGCTTGCAGGCAGATAAATTCGGACTTGTTATCCCCGAAGAAAACGCATCTCATTACTGGCATACAAGGAAAATAGCAAACACATACCCACGCAGGATGATACGACTTTATATCATGAGCCTGGTGATATCGATACTAAGGTTGCCACAGGAGTATAATAGACCTAACCTGAGCGAGCTAGTGTCCCAGCTTAGATTATACTATCAAACCATGGATATGTCTTTAAAAGCCAGGGTTTGCCTGCTATTATCCAGAGCACTATCGAGGTTAGGGTTGTGAAGCTGACTGATTTGACAAGCAAGATAAAGGATCATCACCAGAATAAGCTTCTTTTGATACATGCAGCCAAGAGTGAGAATGCAGCACATGTAAGAAGGCAGCTTCAAGACCTGTTCCCGTCCATGCCGACCATCTCTGTTATTGAAGGGGCGCTTGCCGGTGAGAGGAGAAAGAACGAATACAGGTTCTCCATAAGAGATGCGTTCAAAGGAAAGATCTACAAGGACCTCTCTTCGCTCAAAGCAGTTGCAGCTATATCGTTGCATGATTATCCCTTGAGCTGGCGGTATCCTATTTATGATCTACTTGCTTATCTGTCAACAAAACGGCTTTCCTATGTTTATGATCCCAGGAGTGATAGCCTTAGGCATCTGGGGCTGGTGGATATAATCTACCAGGCTGCATTGGTCATAACTTTACCTATACTGTTTATTGTCACCAGCCTGGTACAAAGCCTTTATTTCGATATCATGCGCCGGGTGAAGCCACCTGCCAAAAGGGAGGTGCAGGACACTAAGGAGCAAGATATAATCTGCCTCTCCCATGTAGCCTGGAGCCATATTTGGCAGCGAAA
>CAYUVA010000026.1:3344-60246 GCA_964448115.1 uncultured bacterium | reverse complement strand
GAGCCTTTCTTTGAGTTGATTGATGGACATCACTTTTAGGATAATATTAACACAAGCGAGATCTTGATGTACAATGATATGGCAGGATGCAGGATTGGTGGATATTACATTCCGGGATCTCGATATTCGATCCTACATTGCATTAGGAGCTGTTTAGAAACTTCGTTTTCTATAACTTGAAAACAAGATCAGCACCTGCTTGAAAATCGCTCGATTACTTAATAAAATAGTGATCCAGTGAAAGGGAGAGTGATCTTATGTTTCACGACAAGCAAAACTCACTTCTTTTATTGTTGTCAATAATTGGGATGCTAGTTTTATTGCAGGGGGAAATTATGTCCGAAGAGATAAGAAAACCAGCCGTTGCCGGGCAATTCTATCCGGGCAAGGCTGATGAGCTAAAGAAAATGATCGATGGATATCTCGCCGAAGCTGAGGTCAAACATGGCGAACTGCCGATGGCAGCTATAATCGTGCCCCATGCCGGGTATGTCTTCTCTGGAAGAACCGCTGCCTGGGGATTCAAGCAACTGGAAGGCAGGAAATACGATACTGCCATAATTATCGGCGCCTCGCACCAGATTCCATTCGGCTTCGTATCGGTATATACGGGCGATAAGTGGAGGACACCTCTGGGAACCATCGACATCGATAAAGACCTGGCTAAAGCGCTGATGGAGCGATCCACCAAGTATAAGCCTACACCTGACTATCATCAGGGTGAGCACTCACTGGAGGTTGAAGTACCTTTCTTGCAGATAATCCAGAAGGAAATCAAAATCTTGCCCTTGCTGCTTGGACAAATAAGCTATGCAGACCAGGTGCAACTGGGCAAGGACCTGGCTGAGGTGATCAAAAAAGGGGCGAATGATAAGAAGATCCTTATCGTTTGCAGCACGGACCTGTCGCACTATCCGGACTATGAAACAGCTAAAAAAGTTGATGCTCAGACCATCGATGCCATGGTCGAGATGGACACCGAGAAACTGGAATCACTCGCCAGGAAAAACGAGGGGAGGGTGCGTGGGGTCTCGACCATCTGCTGCGGGCAGGGCGCTGTGGTAGCGACCATCACCGCCATGAAGCAACTGGGGGCGAGCAAGGCGACCAGGCTATTTTATCAGAACTCGGGGGATAGCGTGTATGGAGAGCATGACCGGGTGGTCGGCTATGGAGCGGTCGCTTTTTTTATGCCCCAATCTGCGCGGTCAAAGGAGAAGTCCCTGCACGATCCAGAAGTGCAAGAAGAGATGCTTGACATTGCCAGAAAAACACTAAAGACCTATATCAAAGAGCAAAAGCTCCCTGACATCGAGGTAACGCACGATATACTCAAGGAAAAGCGCGGCGTATTCGTTACCCTGAACAAGAAAGGGCAACTAAGGGGCTGCATCGGATATATAGAGCCGATCAAGCCACTCTACCAGGCGATAATGGAAAATGCGGTCAACGCCTCGACCAAGGACTATCGATTCCCTACCGTCAAGGAATCGGAGCTGAAGGATATCGAGATCGAGATATCGGTGCTCACCATCCCGAAGAAGATCGATTCGCTGGATGAGTTTGTAATCGGCAAGCACGGCATAATCCTTCAAAAGGGTATGAACCAGGCGGTCTATCTACCCCAGGTGGCGCCGGAGCAGGGATGGAATAAAGAGCAAACCGTCTCCAGCCTGTGCAGAAAAGCCGGGCTTCCCCCTGATGCCTGGAAGGAAGGCGCGACCTTCAAGGTCTTCGAGGCAATAGTATTCCACGAAGGTAAATAGAATAACCGAGGGCTAACAATGCAGACAAAAGCATGGTTATTGCTGGCACTATCAGTGTGTCTATTCCTTAATGTCGGTTTGATCGAGGCGCTTCATCTATGGGAGGTTGATACACCGCAAACGCCGATGGCTCAGTTCTTCGAGCAGCATCCCTGGCTACTGGAGCGCAGCGCCTGGGCAGAGTATGTGCAAAATCCAGACCCGGTCATCTTCCGCACCGCAGAGAGAGCCTCCTTCGGCATAGGAAATGGATACACCTTCGCAATGGTCGGGATCGGATATCCACTAAACTCGCTGCACGAGCTTTGCGGTCCCGACTACGAGGGTAAAGGCCCCTTCTTCAGCGACATTGCCAGCAAAGTCAAGGTCAATGGAAAGGAAAGCGTATTTCGCCAAGAGTGGGCTTGGTGGGTAAAGGACACCGGCATCGTAATCACAAAAGGTTTGACCGCGGAGAACATCGCGCTCTACACGGTCGATTACGCTCCGCTGGGCATGACAGCTATGGTCCGCATCACCATCGTAAGCAACGAATCGAGCGACATAGCCGCAAACCTTGAGCTTTTCTCCTACAACGCCGGGGAAGCCTGGAGCAAAGAGGGAAGGTATATCGTGGAGCGACGCGGCAACTCGGATGAATATGCATATCTCTCCGCTGAGGGTGTCTATCAGGCATCCGGAAACCAGCTATCGATCTGGATAGGAGACCTTATGCCGGGGCAGGAGCGGCTATTCTACCAGTACATCGTTACCGCTGATTCTGGAATCGATCATAAGGTCGTGGAGGCGGGGTTGCTTGCAGCGGACAAGTTGGAGCTTCTCGAACAGGTGCGGGATTATTTCAGGTCTTGGCGCTCACAGCTAGCCAGGCTCCATTCACCAGATCCAAAGGTAAACCAACTGCTCGATGTAACACTTATAATAAATAAGCTACAGACCGCCTATCGAGGCGGAATCGGTCCCATGTCGCGCTATACGATCTATAACATCAGGGATGATCACGCAACGGTGAGGCTCTACGCTCGACTGGGGCTTTACGAGGACATCCGCAATTCGCTTGACTATCACTTCAAGGCTTGCTGGAAGCACAGCTCGATGAGCAATTCGATCGGACTCGATGTCGATATAGATAATCTACCTCCAGAGCCTGACTGGAGTCAGATAGAGATAATGGAGCCTCCCAGTCGCAACAAGACCGAGGCACCCAACTATGTCATCCTAAAGTACTACGATTACTATCGAACCACTGGGGATCTCCCCTTCATCGAGCGCAGGTACGAGTTCCTTCGCCAGTGGCTGGTGGACCAGGAACATAACGAGGACTGGCTGTTCAAGCTCTCCAAGGATGAGGCATGGCGCTGGGTCTTCTTTATAGCGACCTTGTACTACGAGCCGGAGAACTTCATCTGGTCAGCCTATTCATCGTTCCTGTATGTGGTAGCCTGCCGGGCAATGGAGCACTTTGCGATGCTGCTGGACAAGCCCGATGACCTTGCATTGTTCCGTGAGTACGAGCAGGCAGCCTTCGAGGCGTGTGAACGATGGTACTGGCTGGCCGACAAGGGCTTCTATTCGCCGGGGGTGCTCTTTTCCAATAGCGAACCGCTGCTCTTCCCCTTCGAGGATATCAATACGCTTCCCCTTTACATCGGCTATCTACCTTACCATCATCCAAGGATGCTCTCCAACCTCCAGCGAACCATCGATTACCTGTGGCGTCCAGATGGCACCATACAATCGCCGCCCAGGGCTATAACGCTAAACCTGGAGCCTTACGATGGAATGATGCCGGGGCAGCTGGTGTACAGCCTGGCAGTTACCGATCACCCAAAGGCAGAGGCTGCCTTCAACGCAATAGACCTTATCGCCCAGGACAGCGGCGAGGTCGCTGAGGGACAGAATCACTACGATCACTCGGTAGCCATGCTAACCTACTCTCCAGTAGGGGATGCGGTCGATGGCGACATCACAGCCCGATTTCGCCCCTGGGAGGGATCAGCCGTGCTGGAGGGGATGATGGAGTACCTTACCGGCTTGCACACCGATATTGAGAAAATGAGGGTGGATCTATTCCCCCATCTGCCCAATGGCTGGGGGAGCTTCACCGTGACCGATAATCGTATCTCTGATACCCGCTACGATCTCATGGTCGCCGATGACGGAGGAGTTTATCGGGCTAGCATCTCCAACAAGGGTAGTGAGGATTTCAACCTCTGCTACAAGGCAGCGCTCGGTTACGCGCAGCCTGATAGGGTGGCGGTCGATGGCGAGCCTTTGCCGATAGATGACTGCAAGTTGGAGCGTCTCTGGGGGCGAACACAGCTCACACTCCCGCTGTTATCGGTGCCTGGGGGGATTACTCGCCGGATAGATATCGAATATACCAGCGATTATGCAACGCCGACCCCGCTTCCCTCCCCGACGCCGACGCCGACAGTTGCGGTGAGCATGGCGGGGTGGATGGGTTCGACCCTTTCCAGCCAGGCTGGGGGAGTGGTGAATTTCTTAGCCATAACGAACCGAATGGCCGAAGTTGAGGTACACCTTAAACTTGCTGGCGCATCGGAAGGGATACCTTTGCAGTATGGTAGTTATGGTGTTTATACACTGGAGCCGATAGCTATGGGGGCGGGCATCCCTGCAGGACGGTTCACCTTTGAGGTATATGCCCAGAGCCTGCTCCGCTGGCCTTACCTAAAGGTTTATCTTGATTAAATTCTGCCAGGTCGCAAAAGTATCAAGCGAATATCCAGTTATTGCATCAAAAATTATGGTTGTTTAGCGATCCTAATATCTCAATTAAGCACCTACCCCTGATCCTTCGATCCTGTAATCTCGCAAAATGTTCCACATGGAACATTTTTTAAAAGCAGTTATCAATATCTAGGTAAATTATTATTGTATTATAATAATATATAATTTATATCATTTATCAATCATTGATATCAATATTACTAGCACAAATAATTTCGTGTATTAGGAGATCCCCTACAAACAGGAGTCGGCACCTAGTATCCATTTCATGGTTTCACCTCCAAGTAAAGCCAGATATGTTATCATCTTTATTAAAATCACCCGAAATAGGGAATTATATTGTCATTATAATAGCAAATCTTTTTAAGTAATTTCCGAACTCGATTTTCAAGACTCGTTTAGATATCCATCCAGCGAGGTCTATCCTCGATTTACTCTATATAACCGAGGCTTTTAAGTCGCTCAAGGCGTTGTTTTTCAGTCTTTTCCAACTTCTTGGTCTTGATATCGAGCGGCACGAACTGAAACTCGGTGATGCTGATATCGCTCCTGCCCGATATTGGTTTAAGGGCTACTATCAGTGTTGAATCTACTATGTTAACCTCTCCGACCTCGGCATAACCGCTCGTAAAGGAATCTTTAGCCCTAATTACTCGGAACTTGTCCTCCCCTTGTAGCTTTATTGCAAAAAGCAGCCTTTCATCATCCTGAGATGGCGATTGGATAACATCAACCTTGCAATAAAGTCGATATGTGCCACAAGGTGCATCAAGCTCAAGATCGATCCGCGGGGGATGATCGGTATAGCCCTTGAAGGAAAGCTTACGAAACGGCTTGAAGATCCACTTGTTTCCAAGCGGCTGGTGCATGGTAGAATAGCTGCTGGAAGGTTCAGCTTCCAGAGGGAACATGACGGTGAATGGCTTATCCGGCTCCTTATATCCTGCATGTTCATAGCGAACTTTCAACTTGATGAATCTCCTGATCTCCGCTCGATAAGATGCTAGCAGTTCGGGATATCTATCCGAGATATTATTAACTGGTTGCTCATTGAGATTCATGTCGTACAAGTACTCCTTATCATCAGCCGTAATATATTTGTATTTCTGGTCCCTGATCCCCATCATTCCCTTTGTTCCCCAGGCGAATGTATAGCGGTGCAGCGGCTTGACGGACTTTCCAGATAACAAGGGAACCATGCTCTTGCCGGCCATTCGAAATCCATCAGGCAGATCCACCTGGCAGATATCCAGTATCGTAGGCGCTATATCAACATGCTACGTTAAAAAATCTACCCTGCGAGCTTGGGGAAAGCCTCTTGGATAATGGATAATCAAGGGTACATGGAGCTCCTCATCCCGAAGCGAGTATCCATGCCCTAAAGCCCCATACTCGCCAAGTTCCTCGCCGTGATCGGCGGTGATGATAATTAGTGTATCCTCTATCAAGCCCTCGTTACGCAAGTAGTTGAACAGGCGTGCCAGTTGATCGTCAGTGTACCTGATGCTCATGTCATGGAGGTCAGAAAACAGTTTTTTCAGCTCATCCGAGTAAAAATCAGGCTCGTGTTGTATCCAATCGAGCGTTTTTTCTATGGCTCTGTAGGTTAACTTGCCTGTTATCCAATCCCGATAGCCCTTCCTTATAAAATGGGGGAAATGGGTGTCCATCAGATGGATATAAAGAAAGTAATTCTTGCCGCGGTTTATCTTGATCCACCTGATACTCTCCTCTATCATTCGGTCTGCCTCAGCATAGGAGGATTTTCTCTTAGGGTTCACATAGTGGTACTCATCAAAGGCGGCTGCCAGCTTGCCTTCTTGCGGATAGAATGAGTGTGCAGTAAACGCAGCGGTGTAATATCCTGACTGCTGCAAGAGTTTGGTAAAAATAATCTCGTCATCGAGGGCGATCTTGAACTGCCTTCTCCAGTTTCTTGAGCTCTCCAGCGGAGTTGGGAAGTACCTTGAACAGAATATCTGCGGCATAGAAAGTATCGTCTCCGGGGCTTGTGAATAATGATTTACTAAGATGATACCGCTCTCAGCGAGCTTATCCATGGCTGGTGAGGTAGGTCGATCATATCCAAAGCACGAGAGCCTATCAGCGCGGCAGGCATCGAGCACGACAAAGATGATGCCGAGATTTTCGTCTTGTCCTGGCGCTGCTGATGAGCAGACGATCACGACCACTATTATTAGGGCAATAATAACTGCTAAGAGGTTCCTATTAGGCATCGAGATATTGGTAGCATAAAACAGGTTGGTAGTGAACTACTAGGTTTTATCCTGGTTTGTTTTTTATTACTCTCTTGACTGAAAGGCTGCAAAACACTAAAGTCCCTAAAATGATGCGACCAGTTTTAATTGTTAAGCCATTCATACTCATTACTCTTACCCTTGTTGTGCTTTCCTTGGATACCGTGCAAGCTTTTTATATCAGCGACCAGAACGATACCATAACCATTCAAAACCAAGACATCAGATTGATAGTAAATAAAGATCCTGTCTATTACCGCTTCGAGGATCTAAATGGCGTAATTGTTCTAAGTCAACCAGAGCCGGATACTGTGCAGAAAAACCGCCGCCCCTTCTCTTTCAGGGTTGGGTATAGCTGGTATCGGCTTACTAAGGTTATAAAGTACCTAAGGATTGCGCCTGATACATTGCTTCTTACATGTTCCACCAGCGGAGGGCGTTATGCTTATCTATCCATCAAGCAACTAGGCGAGAATGTATATAAGTTTAGTGTCAAACTGGAACGAGCTAGCGCGATCAATCGTATTTGCGAAAACTTTAAGCTCGACGAGAGAGAACATCTGATGGGCGGAGGACAGCACTTCAATGCCATTGATCAACGGGGCAGAACGTTCAGTTTCTGGGTCCACCACCCCAGGGGCGGCTCGGAGGAAAAGAGCGCAGCCTACATGAATGACAGCATGGAGATCCTGATGCCGCTTATTATTAGCTCAAAAGGATATGCAATATTCATGGATACTTACGCTAGGGGATGGGCAAGCCTGGGGGATCCTGGGGTTGATAGGGACTTGATAAGCTGGTCGGTGCAGGATAAAGAGTTCTCATATCAAGTAATACTTGGAAAGAACCCTCTCGATGTAATATCCAAATTTGCTTCAGTCAATGGTAAGCCACCACTACCGCCCAAATGGGTCTTTTCCCCCCACAAGTGGCGAGATCGCTATCATGATAGCAACGAATTATACGAGGATGTTCAAATGATGAGCCACCTGGGAATACCGTTAGGCTCGATCTGGCTTGATAATCCTTGGGAGGGCGCTGATCCTGAGAGCGGTTTCGTGCAGGGCGACCTGAGTTTCCATCCTAGGTATTTCCCGGAAGCGAAAAAGATGATCGAAACCATTCACAGCTTCGGATGCAGGTTTCTTGTCTGGCTCAGCCCTTTCATCCGTCCAACATCGGTAAACTACCAGGAGGCATTGAAAAAAGGATACCTGGTGCAGAAAGTTCGCTATCGAGAGCATCCGCATGTGGATTTTACAAACCCCCAGGCTCGTGAATGGTGGAAGAACAAGGTTCAAAAGCTGATACTTCTCGGCATAGATGGAGTGAAGCTGGATCGCGGTGAGGAGGATCTGGGAGATTCAGCTATCTACAACAGCGGATTCCCTAACAGTTATGTTCATAACCAGTACCCTTATTTGTATGCCAAGGCGACCTGCGATGCCTTCGAGGAACTCGGCATTGATGATTACCTGGTCATACCCAGAAGTGGATATATTGGCTCAAGAACCTTGATAAAAGGCTTCTGGGCTGGGGATCAATTCTCGTATCTCAGGGATCCACAGGGCATGAAGGCATGCGTCAGGGCAGGGCAGAACATCGGGCTTTCCGGCTTTCCATTCTGGGGATCCGATATCGGGGGCTATGAAGGATATACCCCTAAGCTCGGATTCATGATGCCCTCCAAGATAACCTTTTTACGCTGGGCGCAGTTCGGTGCCTTCTGTCCAATAATGGAGACTGGGGGGAGGGGAATCCATGAACCTTGGGATATCGACCAGGAGGCAATCGATATCTATCGCAAGTATGCTGTGATCCATACCGAACTATTTCCATACCTTTATTCATATTCATTGCAGGCGCATCGCACCGGCTTGCCTATCATAAGGGCGCTTGCCCTGTACTATCCGAACCATCCCATCTCCTACAAGGAGCAGATCGAATATTTCCTTGGAGAAGAGATACTGGTCGCACCCGTCTATAGCGAACACCACAGAAAAGCGATGAGGGCGGTGTATCTTCCCCCTGGAAGCTGGTATGACTTCTTCACTGCAGAGCGATTCGAGGGCGATAGATATCACAGCAGGGCTTATGCGCTTAACCGGATGCCTGTCTTTATAAAGGCTGGAAGCACAATACCATACAACTTTCGCTCTCCGAATATATGGGATCGCAGCCAGCCTTGGGGGATAAACCATCTTGATGATGACCATAAGCTGGGATGGTTGGTGTTTCCTGGTGCAGAAGTCTCGAAGTTTGAGCTATATGATGGCTCAAAAACACGAGTTAAAACCGACCCTGGTGGGGCTATAAAGATAACCTACCAGGGGCTGCCTAGAAAGAACCTTTGTTTCAAGGTTATGATCGGTCATGGCGCGCACATGGTGTTCATCGATGGTCTGCTGGCAGAGCGATATGAAGATGAACAAGCGCTTAGCTGGGCAGCCTATGGCTGGTGTAGATATGTCGATGATTACGGAGCCGAGTCTTTAATCATTAAGACAGAATCTAGGGGAAAAACCAGGATCATAATCCTTGGTGAAGAATAATAAGAGCCTTTCGCAACTCCAGACCCTAATCGGGATAAGCACCCAATGGAATTAAGATGCCCCTTGTGTATTGCACACAAGGGGCGTTGATTGGAGCTTCGCTTGACGAAAGAGAGTCAAAGCTAAGGAGTTAGCTTTATGTAAAGCACCTTTCTCGCCATCACATCATCCTCGTAGAAGAGGTGTGTGAAGTAGTTTCGGTTAACATAGTCGTCCATCAGGTTATACCGGTAGGGCTCGTCCTTGATGGCAACATTCCCTCCTGGGAATGCATCAAAAGCCTCGACATTGCCCTCAGTAACCCTGTATGCCAGTCGGCAGTTGGCGCCGGATCGTATCTTGAAGTTCGAATAGCTAGTAGAGAATCGAGAGGCGCAGACCGTATAGTCTCCACCATGTCCGGGGAAGGGTCCATAATCCAGAGCCTTATAACCAAAGCTGGAAAAAGCATGTTCCAGCTTCCAGTAATGGAGATCTCCCCATCGCCAGGTGGTATAATCAGAGGTGCCGAAGCCATCATCCCCTGAGAGCCACTGCACAGCTTGATTCAGAGCCTTTAGAAGTATCATGTCCTTGGTCTCAACATCGGCTGTGGTAATGTCATCAAAGAAGCGGTCGTAAGCGCCGCTAGTATCCTCGATAGCAGCCAGTACCGCCTTGGTCTTATAATCCCAGCCAGGCTCAGAGGTTCCATAGCTCTCGAACTCATCTTCGTATATCAGCTCTCCAAGCCTATTCGCAGCAGCGAAGAAGATGGAGGTGGCAATGCTGGCATCGACCTGCTCACCCTCTGCCAGTTGGTTGAACTGCTCATCATAGCCAGAATAGCAGTAATAGCTCATATTATTGAGGTAATCGACCGCCCACTGTATGCCATACTGCTCCACCAGGTCAGGATAATTGGTCGCTGCGTTGACGAAATGGGGAGCCAGTCGCTCGGCAAAGGGATCGTAGATATCGGTCTGGATCGCCTTCAGGTCTTCCATTGTCTTGGTATCAGCATAAATGAACTTGTTTATCAGCTCCTCGATCTTGCCTGCCCTGAAGCCTATATCAGCGCTGAAGTACCAGTAATACTCATCGTTAAGCGGATTGTTATCAAAGGTGGTTCCATAGATATCATTGTTCGAGGTCGCAATGAAGCCGGTCTCTGGGTTGTACAACTGGGGCAGCCGATCATCGGGGATATAACCGATCCACTCGGCGCCGCCGGTTCCAGGAAGGACAAAATACGGCGGATACTGGTCTATGTTCTCCCTAATTGGTACTAGCGCATGTGGATAGTAGCCGATATTGCCGTCCTTGTCTGCGATTACGAAGTTCTGGGCACCAGTCCCGAAGTGCTTCAGCGCATCGAAAGCCTCCAGCACGGTGGTAGCCTTGTTCAACTCGAAGAATGCCTTGATCTCGTTGGTCGGCTCATGTCCTGTCCACCTTATTGAGTAAGCCTTATCACCATCGGATAACTCGGCAAGGATAGGTCCGTGATGAGGAACGACTTCTATGATCTCCTCCTGGGTCGGCGCATCCTCCCCCGGACCGAGCTTAAGGGTAACAGGCACCTTGATAATAGGAACCGCCTCGCCATTGAACAAAACTGCATCGTTACCCTCAGAATCCGTGGTTCGAGTCTCCTGGTAGATATCAGTAACATCATACCCTACCACCGTGTCCCCCCAGGCTATATGCTCGTTGTGCCCGATAACAATGCCTGGCGTTCCGGGGAAGGAGACACCCATCACATTCATCGGTTCAGCAGCATCCTCGCAAACCAGGTGGGCAAAGTGGAATATAGGGGGATTCTGGGTCCCAAGATGCGGGTCATTGAAGCAGAGGGTGCCTAATCCATCGGTTATAGAGGGGGATAAAGCCCAGTTGTTGCTGTATGGTTTATCAATATTGTGGAATTTATAAGATTCTATGCGCTTTATCTTCTCTTTGGTCTGCCTTAGTAGCGCCTGATCTATGAAGACTCCCAGACGGCTTTTTATCGCTGCATAATCTGGAGTCGCATCATTGCTGCTTGTCGCTCCTGCGCTTGGAAAAATGCTAACCGGAACCGCAGGCTTGCTTAGCACGGTCATGCTGAACACATCTGCCGGAAGCGACATAAGCCATTCGGTTAAGTCTAGCTCCTCACCTATAGAACCGCTTAAGTCCCATGTCTGTAGTCTCCCGATAGCTATCGTGTCCTTAGGATCCCACTTTTCAAGGTTATCCACATTGACGATGAAGGTGTGATACTCCTCAGGCATATAGGTGTATTCCTCACCTGCCCCTAGCTTGTCGAGGTAAAAGTTTATTCCATCGGTGTAAGCCTCAAGATATGTCTTGGTGGTCTCATCCATGTTTTGGTAGATGGTATCTAGCACGCTAACACCGTCAGCCCCCATGAAAAGCGTTCTATAATAGATGTCGTTTTCGATGACCGGTGGCAATCCACCAAGTATCTCGGTTAGCCTTCCTCCCCCCACTCTGCGATAAAGATCCATCTGCCAGAATCTATCATGAGCCTGCATGTAACCCTGGGCGTAATATAGATCATTAAGACACTTTGCGTAGATATGTACTATTCCAAGGTCGTCGCGATAGATGCGAACCGGATCCTCAAGACCCGGGGCTGTGAAGACAAAGTCAGCGGTTTCACCACCGTTGTCATCATCCTCGCAGCCGAGGATAAAAAGTGCCATCAGACCGACACCAAGCGATAATAGCATTAAAAACAACGCCATTCTGCCTGCTTTCATTTCATTACTCCTTTTTGTTATATTTGAATTAGCGATCACGCATGATCTTATCATATTCATAATAAACCCACAATAAAAATTTTCTGTGGATAAACCTTTAGTCCTTTACAAGTACTTATTGTTATGTTACTTTTAAACAACATGGGAATATAAATTGTCTCTGAAATGAGTGCTAAGAAAACAAACTAAGGATGATAATACACTTTTGTTAACCACCATGGAGGTCAACTATAGGAAAACAACAGCAGATAAGGATCAATAAGAGCATCAATTCCAAGAAGATCCGACTAATCGGAAGTAACGGCGAGCAAATCGGAGTGGTTGACCTAAGTGAGGGCTTAAGATTAGCCGAGGAAGAGGGCTTGGATCTGGTAGAGGTTGCACCCATGGCAGATCTGCCCGTCTGCAAGATCATCGATTACGGTAAGTACAAGTACGAGAAAAGCAAAAAAGCAGCTCAAGCTAAAAAAGCCCAAAAGGTCATACAGGTAAAGGAGATCAAGTTTCGCCCCAAGGTCGGAGAACATGATTATAAGTACAAGATAAATCATGTCAGAAGATTCTTGGAGGAAGGAAACAGGGTAAAGCTGACCGTCAGGTTCAAAGGCAGAGAGATCGTCTTCAAAGACCAGGGAAGAGAGCTTCTCGAAAAGGCTGTCGAAGATCTCAAGGACCTTGCAAAGGTCGAGAAAGAGCCGATGATGGAAGGCAGACAAATGGTCATGTATGTCATGCCAAAGGGAAAGAAATAGTCTGAAAGTACACTATTAAGCCTTACGCCTTTTATTTGCCACCTCGGCAGCGACCAGAACTGGATCCCAAACCGGCGAATATGGCGGTGCATAGGCAAGATCCATCCCGGCTATTTCATCCAGCGACATCCCAGCAGTCAACGCAGTAGCCCAGGTGTTGATCCTCTGTCCCACCCCGTGCTTGCCCGCCATCTGGACGCCGATGAGCCTGCCATCCTTCTTATCGATGAGGACAACAGAAGTTATCCTCGCTCCGCCAGGGTAGTAATGAGGTAGGGAGTTGCTTGATACCACCGCCTTCTCTGCTTCGATGCCCGCATCAGTTGCTTCAGCCATGGATAGTCCGCTTCGGGCGATGGTCAGGTCAAAAACCTTGCTAATCGCAGTGCCTAGCACGCCGGGGAATTCGCTGTTCAACCCAGCCACGATATCTCCCGCCACTCTCCCCTGTCTGTTTGCAGCCAGAGCAAGCGGGATGTAAGTATTCCTGCCCAGTATTCGATGATAGCACTCGGCGCAATCGCCGGCGGCGAGGATATTCGTTGCGCTGGTCAGTTGCTTGCGGTTAACCTTGATTGCACCTTTGACACCAAGCTCGATGCCCGCATCCTTTGCCAGCTCGCTGTTCGGCTTGACCCCGATGCCGATGATAACCAGGTCGGTTTTTAGCGAATCTCCACTAGAAAGCTGGACAACCAGCCCCTTGCCATCGGCTCTTTGGATGCTTTGTGCCCCGACACCGAGCATAAGCTTCACCCCGTTGCCAGCAAGCTCATTAACGATCAGGCTGGCGATCTCGTCTTCCATCAAGAACATCGGCTTTTGAGCCATCTCCACCATCGTAACCTTGAGTCCGGCGTCGGTTAGGCACTCCGCCATCTCCAGCCCGATGTAGCCGGCGCCGACAATAACCGCCTCCCTGGGGGAGCGATTGACCACGAATTCCTTGAGCCTCGCTGCCTCAGCCAATCCGCGTAAGGTAAAGACTCCCGGTAGCTCGGTATCGAGGTGGGGTGGAACCAGCGGCGAGGCGCCCGTGGCGATAAGCAAATGATCATAAGAAACCTCGAAGGTATGGTCATCTATTAGCCTGCGCACCATAAGCCGCCTATCATTAGGAGATATTTTTTCCACCCTATGTCGCTTGTGAACCTTTATGCCCCGCTTGGACTCGAACTCTTCTGCGGTTATGACAACGAGGTCATCGAGTTGCTTAACCCTGCCGGCAATGAAGTAAGGTATCCCACAGGCGCCGTAGGATACGAAGTCCCCCATCTCGAAGACCTGGACATCTAGGTCCTTGTCCCTTCTTTTGGCTCTGGAGGCTGCGCTCATACCGGCAGCATCCCCGCCGATTACTATGAATCTTCTATTGCTCATGGTTGATCATGGGGACTTGAAGGATGGTTATTCCTCAAAGGCATGTTTTGCCGACTGGACATACTGGAAGGCATAGGCGGCGGTAACCAGCAGGATCACCCAGGATAAGAAGTACTTGAGCCACTCCCCGGTGAAGCCCCAGTATGCTGGTCCTAAAAGGAGCAGGAAAGCACCGACCGCCTGGAAGCGCGCCTTCCACTTGCCGCTCCATTTTGCTTTTACCGATTTTCCCTTCTTGGTCAGCACGATGCGGCTGTAGGCGACAGTGATGTCCCTTAGCGCCATAATTATTGGCAGCCATATAATGGTCAGGCGCTGGGAATTGATTGCCAGGCTAAAGTAGATTATGAGCCTGGAGATGCTGTCCGCGTAAGGATCGAGCATTGCGCCCCACTCGCTGGTAACCCCGCTTCGCCGAGCAATGAAGCCGTCTATCGCATCCGATAGCTCGATAATAGCAAGCAAAAACAGGCAGATAAAAACGCTCCAGAACTTATATTCGCTATGATGAAGCAGCACACCAAATGCCAGTGCCAACGGTATCCGCGAGACGGTCATCGCCTGCACCAGGATGAAGATCCTGTTCGAGGAGGGCTTCTTTGGATTAGTATCCATGGTCTATATTTTTTTTAAACAATGCTATCCTGCACCATATTCCAGCGCTTGGATGCAAGGTTAAATCAACATCACCTTTTAATCACACTATTAACTGCATTGTCAAGAAGCAAAACCGACAGATTGAGATTGATATGAGAGCATAAAACAACTATGGTGCTAAAACACTCAAGGAGATCTTTATTTCTTCGTGCCTTGGCGCCTTGGTGATCCAATAGCTCTTACTGCCAGTTGCCAGCCTATTTCAGGGTATAGAATACCCTTGCATAAGGCCAGGTGATGCTCTTTTCACCCTGCGGATTGGTGGCTACAAGTTCGAGCAGGTACTCGCCTGGGGGTATGCCTGGTATTATCTCAGTGGAGTTTTCATAGACATAATCCCCGTTCGTGTAAGTATTATCTACTCCAACATAATTTAGCATTATCCCGGTCGGCATCCCCTGGTAGTAAACCTCGACGCTGATATCCTGCGCGTTATAGTTGCCCGCTTTTACATAAGCGCGCATGGTGATTAGCCCACCATCCCGGTTGGTTATGTAGGTATCCTCGTACCCCGCCATATCGATTATGGGAGCGGTGGAGTCATACCTGCTATAACCTTTCTCCTCTGGAGCCGCCGGCGGCTGATTGATAAGCTCGTTTTCCATCGCATACCAGGGGGTTATGGGCGGAATCGTGTATGGGGCTGACTCGTTTGCTCCCTGTTGTTCGTCTCCCCACACGGTAAGATAAGGCCAGATGGAGCTTGCCTGTCCATTATCCGTGAATGTGATCAGCTCGATAAGATAATCCCCAGCAGGCGCCCCTGGTATTATAGGTAGTTGAATCGAGTACACATCGTCCTGGCCAGCCCTGTCTCCGCCGAGTCCATCATCGCGCAGATAAATATCCATGGGGATATGGTTGTACATCATCTCCACGCTGGCGATGAGATTGTCCTGTTCCACCTGGTCATCGATGGCGGCGTTAAGCACAAGCATCCCCCCCTCGCAGGTGCTCAGCCTTGTATCTCCATAGCCGGCAGCCCTGATCAGCGGCTTCCTCTTGCCGATGCCGAGCATCATAGCGCGCATGTAAAGATAACCCCGCGTATCGTCCCAGAAGAATATGAATCCATCATCGTATCCAACCGGAAACGGTCTCCCTTTTTGCTGGCTGTCCCCCTCGTAGGGGAACTCCTCCCACAAGTATTCCTCATCATCGTGGTTGGATAAATAGTAAAAGAAATGGCGATCATTTGTATATGCGATGCATACCCACGGCTCATTGAGCGCCATCTTTACGAAGACATTATCCGAATCAGTCGATATCTCTCCAGGTATAGGCAACCCATTGTTTATCCACTCATTACCGTCCCAGCGGCTATAGTTAACCAAGCCAACCCAGAATTCATCATCGAAGACAGCATTTGCAAATCGTGGATATCCATTTTCATCCGATTCGATGTATGCACCAGCAGCCCATAATCCATAGCGAACCGGGATCACTATGTCCTTGAACTCACCCTCAGCGGTAACCTCCTTCATGTGTATCTCGTTATGCACGCCATCGACCGCTTGGCGCCAGGTTACAAATACATCCCCGAACTTATTCACTGCCAGACTACACTTTCTTGGATCCTTTGCTTCGGGATCGGATAAATAGTAAGGAGACCATTCATAAGTTTCATTGGGAAGCCACTGGCCGGACTCTGGGTCCTTGTATTTAAGGACGATTCGGTTATTTGAGCCGGCGGGGAAGAAGGTAACCTCCTCAGCAACAACCCAGATCTTGCCCGTGTTGTGATCGATCCCGATATCGGGGAATGATACCCAGTCCCACCAGCCCCAGACCGCGACCTCAGGATCGCCCCAGGCTCCATCCTGGTATGTGATGTAGTAAATTGGACCGACCTCGGGCATCTTATACCCGCCCCAGACGATGTGCGGATTGCCCTGCTTATCTACCGCAATGGCTGGTGGAGCAAAACGGCTATCAACCGCAGATCCACCAGGCACCATCTCTGGAATCTCCTCGGCGTCAAGATCCTCATATCCGTCCCAGCCGTTCAGGTTGAACTTCTTGTAATGCAGCCCAAGCGTGTAATCGACCCAGACTACATGAAGATAACCGAGGTCATCGACCGCAGCGCATGGGGTGGTGCCCCAGTTGCTGACCGGGAGCTCACTGCCGAACTCGACAGGGTAACCAACTTGCGGAGCCAATAAAATAAGGGCTCCAGCCATAATTACTAACAAGTAAACCGAATGGGTGTTCTTATGCATCACCAGCATCCTCCTATTCAATATATTGTGTAATATTAGTGATCCCATCACATTATATTGCTTACTGTAAAAATCCTGATTAAGCTTGTCAAGGGGAAAATACTAGTTTAATGATTGTAAGGTAATCTTGATATTTTTCAATATCAGGTATCACTTCTGTTCCACCAGTTCATCTATGCATGCGCTGAGCACGCTGCTAATGCCATCATCGCTCATCGTAACCCCATAAAGGGTGTTGGCATCGCGCATGGTATGCAGATTATGGGTAACCAGGCACAGTTGGGTGATCTGCGAAAGATCCCTGAGCAGCTCGGTGAAGCGACCCACATTAGCCTCATCGAGGGCTGCATCTACCTCATCCATCAGGCAAAACGGGCTTGGCTTGTGCAGAAACAGCGCCACCATGAGCGAGATCGCTACCAGAGACTTCTCACCGCCGGATAAAAGCGAGATCTTTTGCAGCGACTTGCCCGGCGGCTGGACTACGATCTCGATGCCAGTAGTAAGCAGATCGGTGGGATCGGTCAATGCCATCCTAGCCTTGCCACCATCGAACAGGCGCTGGAACACCTCCTGGAAGTAATCGTTCACCTTGTCGAATGCCTCCTTGAACAGATGGCGACAGGTATTATCGATCTTTCTGATCGCTGCCCGCAGGTTGGAGAGCGACTCCTGGAGATCCCGTTGCTGCTCCTTGAGAAACTGGAAGCGCTGGTCGATCTCATCGAAGTCGTTTATCGCCTTAAGGTTCACATCTCCCATCTTGTCGAGTCTTTGCCTTACATCGAGCAGGGCGCGTTGACTCTGCTCAATATTCATCTCGCCGGGATCGAACTCCATGAGCGCCTCTTGAGGGGATAAAGCAAATCGCTCCCATAAGGACTCGCACTCGTTGTTCATCCGCGTCTCCAAACCAGCAAGTTGAACATTGATATCATTTAGTTGATCATTGTATCCCCCTAGCTCCTTTCGTTTCTCTTTTGATTTGACCTCCGCCTTCTGGAGCTTATCGTTTAGTTCATCGAGGTTATCCTTGAGTTTAGCCAGGTGTACAGCATCTTTATCCAGGGCGCCAGCGGTAGCTGCTATGGAGCTTTTTAGCTTCTCCAATTGTTTTTCAATATCCTCATTCTCCTTTACAAGCGTACTTTTGCGGTCTAGTTCTTGATTTATTCGTTTTTTTATGGTCTCTAGCGCCTGGTGCTGGTCTTTGCGATGGAGTTTAGCGCTGCGTAGCCGTTCTGCAAGGCTCGAAAGCTCGACCCGAAGCTCATTATAGGTCGCTGAATCAGCATCCAGCTCTTGCCTCATCCTCTTTTTTCGCTCCTTAAGCTCCTTAAGCTCCGTCTCGAGCTGATTACGCCTGGTGTCCAGCTCTACCATCTCGAAGGAAAGCTCCTTGGCTCGCCTCTGCAGGCTATCGATGTCAAAATGGCACTGATGCATCTCGGTTTGGATGATCTCTTCCCTTCCCCTGGCGTTCTTCTCCTCTGATCCCAAAATACTGTACTCGCGAAGCAGGTCTGATTGGACTTTCTCCTCCTGCTGCATCTTTTCCTCAAGCTCGGCAAGGAGCCGGGTGGTCTTATCCACCTTGCTCTCCACTTCGCTGAGCCTTGCTTTTAACTGTTTAAGTTTTATCCCAGCGGAGGATACCTTATCAGTAAGTTCATTGATCTCCTTTTTGCGGGCAAGGTATCCGGATACGCGCTGCCTGACGCTTCCGCCAGTGATGATCCCCTGCGCTGAGATCAGATCGCCGGACAAGGTAACCATGGGGACTACAAGCCGATGTTTTTTCCTGGCATCCAAGCCCCCAGCCAGGTCCTCAACCACCACCAGGTCGCCCAGCAGGTTGCGTAGCAGCTCGCCATTGCCGTTCTCTGGTTTGACCAGGTCGCGTGCAAAGCCGATTATGGAGGGATGATCCGGTAAGCTGGCAAGCGAAGGGTTGGATTCAAGATCTGCCGGAATGAAGCTGCCTCTACCTTGATCTTTTTCTCTAAGCAGCTTGACAGCATCAAGCGCATCCTGAGCCTGCCTGGTTATTAGCCCCTGGAAGCACTCCCCAAGACCCATCTCAATCGCCACTTCGTATCTCTTGTCAGTCTGGATAAGGTCTGCGATGACCCCGGCAAAGCAGGGTGTAGGTTGGGGCGCATCTCCCTTGTTGGTCATCAAGCTGCGCACCCCCTCGGAGAATCCCTGGAGGGATTGAACCATCTCGCTCAAGGCGTTCAGGCGAGATTGCATCTTTGCAAGATCCTGCGCATCATCGGCGATGGCTGATGCAAGCTGTTTGGCTTCCCCCTTTAGCTTATCGAGTTTATCATGGTTATACTCGACCTCTGTTTTTATCTCCAGCATCGAGATCTCTGAGGCAGCTCTCTTGTCCTCCAGCTTCTCGCCTCTCATCCTAAGATCCTCCAACCTTTGCTTGAGGGTGGATCGCTCATCGGATAGTTTTTCGAGCTTCTTTTTCTCTGCCTCGATGCGCATCTTTATATTATTGAACTCGTTTTTTATGGCAGCGCTCTGGGAGAGAAGATCCATAATTCTGCCTCGTTTCCCCTCCATATCAGGATCCAGCGAGCGATATTTCTCTCGTTTGCCCTCCAGCTTTTTTTCTTCCTCTTTCAGGCGCTCGGTGAGGATAGCATGCTCTTTGGATAGATTTAGTTCCACCGTGTTGTTATCTGCGAGCTGAGCCTGTTTCTCCGCCTTTTCCCTGTTTAAGTTTTCAAGGTCATTTTCTATGTCAACTATTGCTGATTTATTTTGCCTTAGCTTGCTGCCAAGCATCTCCCTGGTAGTCTCCAGTCGCTTTATCTCTCCCTGATTCTGGTATAAGCTCCTCTCCAACTCCTTTATTTGATGATCCTTTTCCAGACAAGCGATCTTGGTTTCCTCAAGCTCAGCCTCGCAGGCTGCCACCGTTGCCGATATCTTGGTTACAATGTCCTCCAAGTAAGCCTTCTCTTTTTCCAGTTCGGTGATCTTTTTCTGTAGCTGCTTGTATTTGAATCCAAAGATGTTAAGCGCAAGCTGCTTTGCCTCTCGTTGTAGCTGCTTGTATCTTTTAGCCTTCGCTGCTTGTCTTTGCAGGGCATTCCTGGTTCTGCTCACCTCAACGAAGATGTCCTGGATGCGCATCAGGTTTTCCTCGGTCTGCCTCATCTTCTCCTCGGCAGCCTTTCGTTTAAGGCGATATTTCATAACCCCAGCCGCCTCTTCGATAAGCTCCCTTCTTTCCTCTGGCTTGGCATTGATGATCTCATCGACCCGACCTTGCTGCAGAATGCAATATGAATGCACTCCCAAGCCGGTATCGAGCAGGATCTCCTGTATGTCCTTGAGTCGGCAGTGCTTGTTATTGAGAAAATAGTTCGATTCACCGCTGCGAAACACGCGCCTGGTTATCGTTAAAAGATCTCCATCCTCATCCAGGTATTTGTTATCAATATCAGTCTGTGGCTTTTCCAAGACCAGGCTTACCTCTGCCATCCCCAAGGGGCGATACAGCTCGCTGCCATTGAAGATAACATCCTCCATCTTGCTTCCGCGCAGCGACTTGATGCTCTGCTCACCGAGCACCCACTTAATAGCATCGATAACATTGCTCTTTCCGCAACCGTTGGGTCCAACAATGGCGGTAATCCCCGAATCGAATTGGATCTCGGTCTTATTATAGAAGGACTTAAAGCCGTTCAGGATAATCTTCTTGAGCTTCATGCCATCAATCAAAGGGGTTTCTTTTTATTATTACCATATCCTTAATATAATATACCATTACTATTTTGTAAATAGGCAAATACTACAAAATGCGCATTTTTTTTCAAAGCCACAAGATGTTGATATAATAGTTAATGAAAGAGTAAAGATCAAGCGATGTCTCCCTGCCTTCATGCCTGGAAAGGCTTGAGGAAAGGAAAGAGGAGCACGCAAAGACGCTCACGCATAGACGCAGAAAAAAAAAAAAGAATTGATCACCCAAAGACGCAAAGAGAGAAGAGTGCGAAGTGCATGATCGGTATTTGGCTATGAGGGCTAATCTATCCTCTCGAACCTATCCTCCAGCGATATATTCATCTCAGCTAATTCCCTGAGCGCCGGCTCATAGATCCCCTTGTGCACTGGGATCTGCACTCCCTTTAGCTCGATCTCACCGTTTAAGATCAGCTTAGCTCCGATTGCAGGGGGCAAGCCAACCGTCCTGGACATAGATGAATCGCCGTGCGGGATGCCAAAGTCTATCATTGTGGAGGTAATTCTCTGCTTGTGATCCGGGTACTCGGCGATGAACTCGTGCTGCAGGATTACCATATCTCGCTCCCCCTCCTGGTAGGGACACTTTTGCAACATCTGCTCTGCGAAGTTATCAAGCAAAGAGCCATCGCCAACCGGTAGCTTCTGATCGCTCAGCAGCCCCAGCCACTCGAAGCGCTGCATGATATCCGAATCAGGCTCGATAGCCAGGTGTTTTGCAAGGTTCGCCTTAGTATCTCCACCCTGAAGTTCACCGGGCAATAATGAGTTGATGAGTTCCCGCCAGTTCATCTCTCCAAGCCCTTGTCTTTCCTCAAGGTCGAGCAGCCCCAGCTTAGAGACCTTGTATAAGGTATCGCACCAGCCCAGGTTGCGCAGGGTACCTCGATACACGGTGTGTGCGTACTTCAAGCCATAAAGCTCCTTGTAGCCTGTGGCATCACGGTTGGGGTACCCCTCGAACTTGCCAAGCCCTGGAACATCGACTATCTCGTAGTGCTTGAAAAGCTCCTCGCCCGGTATTTGAACAACCTCGCCATCCTCGTAGAACTTGGCAGCGTTTCTGGCTGCGAGGATAACTCCGCGCGGGCTCCAGGAGAACTTGTATCCCCAAGGATTGGTATTCGCTTCTGGAGCAGGCAATCCCCCGCAGTTGGAGCGGAAGCTGACTACCTTGCCCCCTTTATCTTCGACATCGTGGATGATCTTCATCGCTGACATGTGGTCAATACCCGGATCAACCCCCAGCTCGTTCAGGATGATTATACCCGCCTCCTTTGCTTGCGCATCCAGGCTCCACATCTGTTCGCTGACATAAGAGGTGGTCACCATGTTCTTGCGATGCTTTATGCACTCCCTTGCCACCTGGACATGGTAAGTATAGGGCACCATGCTTATAACCAGGTCATGGGTAGCGATAAGCTGCGGCAGTTGCGCAGGATCCCTCAGATCCAAAGTCAGTGCGATCCCATTATCATAGCCCTCGACCAGTTTCTCCGCCTTCCACAGCGTCCTGGTTGCGACCGTAACCGATACGCCCGGTAATTCGAGCAGATAGCGCACCAGCGGTCTTGCCACTAATCCAGCCCCTAGTACTAGTACTTTCTTCGTTTCACTCATCGTTAAACCCTCGGTTTATCTCGATGTAATAATGTTGAACAACCAATAAGGCACAAATAGTGCACAAAAACACAAAGAGGATCAAGTTGAATCTCTTTTACCTGGCAGCTTTGTATCTCGGTACTAAAAATCCCTCGCACTTGGCAGCATACACTTTCTTTCCTCAAGCCTTTAAGCCTCCGCTTTATTGCCTGGGACACACTTTTGTAGATATCTAAAATAAGGGGTCAGCTTCCCTTTGTGTACGATAATAGCGCTCCTAATGGGATAGGATAGCTCCAGCTCATCAAAGTTACGGGATAAATCAGCTTCTATAAGCTCTTTCATAAATGGAAGCAGCGCATTGCTGAACTCGACCGAGGCGTCCACGGGTAGCTCGCAGGGCAGGTTATCCACGGCAAGTATGACCGGTCCCCTGCCGGCAGTTCCATAGATGATGCGATCATCAACAGGATCGTAAACATATATGGGATCATCGGGGCTGGTTACGCAGCGGGTCGCCTCTATTGCCCCCTCCACATCGCAAGATATATCGCCGATCACCCTCAGACGGGGCTTCTCTCCTTGCCCATACAGTCTGCGCAGGTCTTCAAGGGTAACCAGGCGGGGATACTTTGGCTCCCAGTAGATGCAGTTGATCAGCATGGATAGATGCTCCAGGTAGCGGCTGAACGATGAGCGATATCGCCCTGGATTGACATAGTAATCGTGAAGGTCGAAGAGGGCATTCGGCTTTATCGGCGCTACCATATCCTTCTCGTAAAAGACTACCTTGAACAGATTATTGAAGCGATCCGGATGCTCATAAGCCTTTTGAATCTCGCCCGGCTCCAGGTTCTCATGGGGCAACAGGTCGAAGATCTCCCGCGCGCCCTTGGATACATTCCCGTATCCAGCGAATCCGACGATGAAAGGCGCTAACTCCCTTGGAATGCCCTCCTTTTTAATCCTGCCCCTTAAGGATAGTAAAAACATCTTCGTTTCATTGAGATCGCGGTATGCATAGGCAGGCTTTATTCCATCGAGAAAATCGGTTATGCCCTCGTATTGTAGCCTCTGTGATAGTGCCCATAGCGAGTCGATCATCCCGGCGATGCCGGCGAACCTTCCGAAAAACACCAGCCTTCGATTCTCCTCATCGACGATGCGCTCGTAGTCTATCAGGTTGCAGCCAAGCTCAAGCAATCTTTTAAGCATCGGCATATTACTCTTTTGCCCCTTGAGCGTATGGCTAAAGAAAATATAGGTCTTTCCAGGCTGAAAGAATGATACCGGCATCTCCTTGACCCCAAAGATCATATCGCACGCTGAGAGATCCTCGCTGATCTGTGCGCCAGCTTTTACATAATCCGCCTCGCTATATATACGAATGGGAGAGGGTTGAACAATAACTTTTACATGGTGCTGTTTGATCAACTGCCCTACATGCTCCGGTATCAGGGGAGTTCGTCTCTCCCAGCGGTTCTTATCTTCCCTTCGAATACCAATGCTGATCACCAAATAATACCCTCCGTGGATATGGTCAGGCTATTATTCCAGAGGGTATTTTTCTTGTCAACCAGTTCTAGGGTTGATTTTTGTGGAGGCTATGTCCTTGAATCAGAAGGAAGGTTTATTTCTTTGGAAAATAGAGCTTATCCTCCTTGCGGAGTTTCCCATCGGCAAGCAATCCACCTATGCGCCTGGTGAAAGCCTGCGGCTTCTTGCCGAAGTATTCAGCGATCTCAGGAAGGCTTATCCCTTGAGGATGCTCATTGACCAGCGCTATCACTGCTTCGTTAAGGTCTTCTGGCTTTGGAACTTTGTCCACCTTTGGTCTTTCTGGTGGCTTGCTGCCTGGGGAAGGCTTTTCTTGAACCGGAGTCTCCACGGGGCTTTCCTTGGTTATCACACCTTTTTTTACCTCGTAATCTCTCCCCACTTTCTCCAGTTTTTCGGGCAGTTCAGAGATCTTCTCAAGGCACTTTTTAGCAAGCTCGAATACTCCCTTAATCAGAACGATGATTATCGGATCTTTTTGTTGCGTCATCTCGTTTCCTCCTTGTTAATTGTTACTTATTCCTTCGCACCATAACGCATTGCATTAAACATGTCAATAACCAACTATCTCCTTGATATTAAATATTTTTACAAATTTTCAGATCGTCTATCTAAATAGAGTTGAATGATATTGAAAAAAGAATATACTTGACAATTGGAATGGATGCTGGAAATATCTACAGATGCTATTAGAACTAACCAAAAGCGTAATCTTCAAGGAAAAGGATACTAAGATCTAGAAAAATCTTAAACCAGGAGGTACTGGGATGAAAAAAATCCCCCTGTGGGTAATCTCACTTACCCTGATCACTTTCAGCCTTTGTTTCGGTGTTGTTGAGAAACCGAACCTCCCTGATGGCACCTGGTGGAACATCGTTGAGAGCTACGATGTGGTCATTGATGCTGAAGGTGCTACAGGCAACCTGAGCATGCAGTCAAGTGCGCGCTACAATTATGTAGGTATTGAAGATGTAGTGCAGACCTGTGAGGGCGGAACGACTATCAGTTGCTATCACATTCACTTCAACGGCGGCTTCGGAGCTGAAGGCGAGATTCACTATGAATCCATCAATGGCAATATCCGAGTCCTGGACGGGACCTGGGAGGGAGATGTTTGGCTGGCAGTCGATACCTATGCTACTGTTAAAAAGCATCGCTATGTTGCCGGTGAGATCGAGATGGAGCTTGCTCCAGACTATTGGGCAAAGATCGCTGACCTGGTGGCTGATCAGTTCGAGGATTATTGCCCCCCGATCCAGGATGTTTCCTTCCCTCTCGATGTCGGCATGGATTGGTCACAGCAAGGCGTCAATGTCAGGCTCTATGGCATCTATTCCTTAGAGCCGTTGCAGCCAGAGGAAGCTTTTGACGAAAGCGAGGTTTGGGACCTAACCATGAACTGCGATGCCATCGAGATGCGCGGAGGTTGCAGCGCTTATCACATCGCACAGGATATCATTGGCACCCAGTCAACCGCCCAGCTCGACTTCTGGTTCTGTCCAGCTATGCTCTACCATGTAGTCCAGGAGGTAACCAACATGTCCTTTGGTGGAGTGGGGCAGATAACCTTCGGATCACTTACGGTAACCGATTACAATGTTCCCGCACAGCCGCCGACAGCCACTCCCACCCCTACCCAGGAAGCACCTACCGCTACTCCAACCCCCACCCAGGAGGGACCTACCGCTACTCCAACCGCAACACCAACCGGACCCACCCCAACTCCAACGACTCCAGGTGAAGGTGCGCCACCCAAGATCCTTCTAGCCGGCTACTGGGACACCTATATCAGCTCCGCTAGCGGTGGCAACATGACCTTGCTGGCTTTCATCACCGATCCGGATGGAGATCCTATAACCAGGGTGGATGTCTGCGTCGATGGAAGCCCGACCGGTTTGGAGATGTTTGATGATGGCACTCATGGAGACTTCGGAGTTGGCGACTCGATCTACGGCATTACCCTTCCAATCCCTGCTGGTGCAGCCCCTCCAATGAATGTTCCGCTTGAGATCCAGGCAACCGACTCTACCGGCGCACAAAGCGACCTCTGGCCTTACCTGAATGTCAAGGCTGCCGCTGCACAAAGCCGAAAGCCGAGCGAGATGATGCTTGCCTCAGCTCATAACATCGACTGGGCAAAGCTACAGCTTCTGACCGTGCTAAACGGAGTCGATCCTCAATCCAAGGGACCCAACGGACCATTTATCGCGCTTGGCGGATATTGGCAGACCGATCTCAAGGTGGGAGTGCCCGGGGATCTGAACCTGATGGTCTATGTGATGCCTCACCCTGCCGGTATCAACTCGGTTGAGCTTTTCTTCGGAGGCACCCCTGCCGGCTTGCAGTTGCTCGACAACGGGGCTTCGGGAGACTTTGGTCCGGGAGATGGCATCTACGGCTTGTTGGTGCCCGGAGTTACCGTAAATACTCCGTTACAGGTGATCCTTGAGGTTATGGCAATGGGCAACGATGACGAGAGCGATCTCTGGCCCTACCTCAACATCAACTAGGGGATACATTAGCCATTAGAGAATAGATCAACGATTATAATAGGGGCGGTCTTAAAGGATCGCCCCTTTCCATACTCCCTTGACTATGGATGGCAAAATGAATACATATTAGTTCTGCGGGTGATTAGGATTGATATAGGATCGCCCAAGAATCTTAAGATACGGGTGATATGATGGGCAGTAAAGATGAAATAACCTGTGCTTCAATAAAACAAGCCACCCAAAGTTGGTATGATGATTGTTACCATAAAACCATTGAAGAAAAACCAGAGCTGCGCCCCGATTTCTCCACCGTTTCATTCCATCCGATCAAGCCGCTATATACCCCCTCTGATATTGGGGACATGGACTATGCAAGGGATCTCGGTTTCCCCGGCAAATACCCTTATACGAGAGGTATTCACACCACGATGTACCGGGGACGGGTGTGGACCATGCGCCAGTTTTCCGGCTTCGGCACCGCAAGGGATACCAACCAGCGCTATAAGTACCTTATCGCCAATGGCCAGACCGGTCTATCGGTCGCCTTCCACTTCCCTACCCTGATGGGCAGGGATTCGGATCACCCCTTATCACGGGGAGAGATCGGCAGGTGCGGGGTAGCTGTCGATTCGCTCGAGGATATGGAGGTGCTGTTCGATGACATTCCCTTGGATCGGATCACGACCTCGATGACCATCAACGGTCCCGCCTCGGTGCTCCTGGCTATGTACATCGTAACCGCCGAGAAACAGGGGGTCTCGCCTGACAAGATCGGCGGCACCATACAAAACGATATCCTCAAGGAGTACATAGCGCAGAACTCGTACATATATCCGCCCCGCCCCTCCATGCGCCTTATCACCGATGTCTTCGAGTACTGCCATAAGCATGTCCCCAAATGGAACACCATCTCGATAAGCGGTTATCATATAAGGGAGGCAGGCTCCACGGCAATACAGGAGCTGGCATTTACATTAATAGATGGCTTGACCTATGTTCAGGCTGGAGTCGATGCTGGTCTCGATGTCGATGATTTCGCGCCCCGATTGTCCTTCTTCTTCAATGCGCATAGCGATTTCTTCGAGGAGATAGCCAAGTATCGGGCAGCGAGAAGGATCTGGGCACGGGAGATGAAGAATCGTTTCAATCCCAAGAATGAGCGCTCGCTGCTGCTGCGCTTCCATACCCAGACCGCCGGCTGTACGCTGACCGCTCAGCAGCCGATGAACAACGTAGTGCGCGTTGCCCTCCAGGCGCTTTCCGCCGTGCTCGGGGGAACCCAGAGCCTGCACACAAACTCAATGGATGAGACGCTCGCCTTACCCACCGAGGAGGCGGTAACCATCGCCCTTAGAACCCAGCAGATCATCGCCGAGGAGACAGGGGTAACAAACACGATCGATCCCCTAGGTGGCAGCTATTTTATGGAGAAACTAACCAACCAGATGGAGGAAGGATTCTACGAGTACCTGCAAAAAATAGAGAACATGGGCGGGATGATAGCCGCCATCGAGGCAGGATACCCCCAGCGTGAGATTGCAAATGCAGCCTACAAGTACCAAAAAGCGCTCGAAACCAAACAAAAAACCATCGTTGGAGTCAACAAGTTCGCCACCAATATCGATGTGAAGATACCCATACTCAAGATCGGAGCTGAGGTAGAATCGCAACAACTGGAAAGGCTGCAAAGGTTGCGTAAGAATCGAGATAACCAGGCGGTCAAGCGAGCGCTCAAACGGTTGGATGAATGCGCCCGCAGCGATGAGAACACCATGCCCCATATCATTGAGGCGGTGCGAGCTTATGCAACTATCGGAGAGATCTGCGATACTTTCAGGCAAGTCTTCGGAGAACATATCGAGTCCAAGGAGTTCTAGCATACATGGGAGACTACAAGCATATACGAATACTTATCGCCAAACCGGGTCTGGATGGACACAACCGCGGCGCCAAGATAATAGCTCGTGCGCTTCGAGACGCCGGCTTCGAGGTGATCTATACCGGATTGCACCAGAGCGTGGAACAGGTGGTGGAAGCTGCGCTACAGGAGGATGTCAATGCGGTCGGACTGAGCCTGCTTTCCGGCGCCCATAACTACCTTTTTCCAGAGTTGATTAGACAGCTCAAGGAAAAGGGGCTAGATGATGTGATGGTCTTCGGTGGGGGAATAATACCCGATGATGACATACCCGCCCTAAAGGATGCTGGTGTCGCTGAGATATTTACTCCCGGTACGCCGACAAGCGAGATTATCAGGTTCGTGAAAAGGTATTTTGGGCTTGAGGATTAAGGCTTGAGAGTCTCCTAACCACTAAGGCACTAAGACGCGAAGAAAAGAAGTGATACCATAAGACCATGAATCGGAAAAGGGCAGCATGAATGGCTTAAAGGAACAAAAAGAGAAAAGCAAGGCAGCCTTCCAGAGAACATTCACTATCTGCATCGCCATACTTGGCTCGGTCGCGGTTTACATTGCCATCGCCCTGGTTATATCCAAGGGGGGAAAGGATTTCGATGGATATGTAAAAATGGAGCCTGGACTGCTCCTGATGATCAAGGTTCTATTCATCATGGCATCGCTTATGAACCTCGGAATCGCTTATGCTTGGGGAAGGCTTTTTCTCTCCACCAAGAGGCTTGTCGATGTGATGAAAGGCGGTCTTGATGCCTACTTCAAGGCGATGACCAGCGGCTATATCGCACGCTTTGCCCTATATGAGTCCCTGTCTATCTTCGGATTGAGCTATTTTTTGATCGCAGGGGATTGGGAGATATTCTTATCTTTTGCCGCCATATCGATGGCTGCCATGTTTATCGATCTGCCCCGTGGGACAAGATGGGAAGAAAAGCTGGAGGAAACGCTGCGGGCAATGGAATCCGGCGGTTGAGCCAGGTATAGATAATGTTCTTAAAAAAGGAGAAGGCAATATGGCTACCAAGGTAAAAACCTTAATGTTCGGGATCACCGGCGATAACAGCGCCGGGGGCGAAGCACGGATGATAAGCTGCATCGAGGACTTTACCTCGGTATTCAAGGAAAGGATCGAGTTCGGCGTTCTAACCTCCAGCATCGACCACGCAAAACGGTATCTTGACCCGGGGAAAGTGAAGCTGATCAAGCTGGGGAACGAACAACTAATCCATAAACTCCCTTTCATAATCAAGGAATATGACCTGCTCGTTCTCGCAGAGGGAGCGGTCTTCACCGAGCACTTCTCGCCGCTTCTGTTGTACAAGTTCCTCTACGGGATGTTCTTGGCGCGCACAATGGGCAAGAAGGTGATCTGCTATGCAAACGATGTCGGCAACCTCAGTTGGTTCAACGCCATGCAGGCTAAGCGGGAGATCAATGCAGCCAGCCTGGTCATAGTGCGCAGCTATGACGCGTACCAGCGCCTGCGGCACATCGGGGTGAAGCGCCAGGTGCATGTAACCGCCGATACTGCATTTGTGCTCAAGACACCGACTGCAAAATTGAAAAATGATCTATTAAGGCAGCTAAACCTTTATGGTAAGAAGAACCTGGTTGGTATCGCGCCCAAGGACTTTTACTGGTGGCCGGTAACCCTTAAGGGCATTGGGAAAAAAGAGGACCAGTTCAAGGGACCGCTTTATTACTCGTGGAAACTGGGCAGCAGGGAGGATAGCAAGCGCTTTAAGCAACTGATGGCTCGATATATAGACTGGCTTATTACCGAGCACGACAAGGATGTGATCCTCTTCGCAATAGAGGAATGGGACAGCAAACCCTGCCTGGATATAATCGCTTTGAGCAAGAACAGGGAACGGATTAAATTCGTTCCCAGCGAGACATATAATCTCGATGAGCAGCTTGCCCTGATCGCCGCCTGCGAGATGCTTATTAGTGGCGATTATCACGGCTGCATATTCGGTTTGATGCAGAAGATCCCCATGATTACGCTCTCCATGGATATTCGCACCGATGCGATCTGCAAGGAGACAGACCTCATGGAATACTATATCAACTCCAGGGATAACGATATCCTTCAGAGGCTGTATGATATGACCATGAAACTCGAGGCGAGCCTGGAGCCGATGCATGAAAAGATGATCGACCAGGCGATCAAGCTCAAGGGTCGTGCCATGCTGAATAGAGAAATTTTAAGCGCTTGGGCTAAGAGAAATTACCCCGCTTGAATAGCCACCTATGTCTAATTGTAGCATTCAACATAGGAGATGAAAGGTTGGCGCATAGACTGCAACATTCGATATTCATAATATCAATCCTTACTATTGCCTTCACTGCGGTCATTGCTTACTCCATGCAAGACAACTCCAACAGCGAGCTTGTTGCCATGACCTTCAATGTCCTCTGCTCGGTGTGTGGTCTTGGTGAGTACGATCCTTGGAGCGACCGTATCGATTACTTTGCTGATATATTTGAGCGCTATGATGCTGACTTGATCGGCTTGCAGGAGCTTATCACCGGCTACGAGGTACAGCAGGTCCTGGAGCTTACAAGCGGCTACCAAGCCATATATTTCAAGGATCCGGACAATCCCTGGAAGAAGGATCTTCCTGATTCGGTCATCCTGTATCGCCCGCAGCGCTTTGAGTTGATTGAATACGGCTTCTACTGGCTCAGCCCCACGCCGGATGTTCCATGGAGCTGGGGATGGAATGACTGGCAGCTCTGGCGACTGGTCGCCTGGACGCACCTTAGGCAAAAAAGCGATAGCAGGGAGCTTTACTTTGCTTGCACCCACTTCGATCCCAACAGCCCCAACCAGGAGCACAGCGCGCCCATAGTCATCGAACGCACCGAGCCTTTTGCATCGCACCTGCCGGTCATAGTGCTCGGCGACTTCAACTCAAAGCCAGACTCGGAGGCGTATCAGGCGCTCACCAACGGCATAGAGGGGATCGACTTTGACCTCAACGACAGCTTCGATCAAGCCGAGGTGCGCATCATCGACACCTATCAGCGACCGCTGCCCGATTATGATATCTCATCGCGCATTGATCATATATTTATCGGCGGCGCAGCGCGCTGGCAGGTGCGGACCTGGATCGTAGATATGCACAAATACGGGAGTCAAGGGCGCTATCCATCGGATCATTTCCCCATCATCGCCGAGTTGACCGCACACGACTGGCACACGCCGACTCCGCTGCCTACGGCGACCGCAACGCCGACTCCGGCAGCGCCCCCCTGCATTTGGGCAGCCGGCTACATGACAAGCAGCCTCTCCACTACCAGCCCCGGCTCGCTGCACATACTCTCGCTAGCAGCACAGAACCAGGCTGATCCAGTGGAGTCGGTGGAGATCTATTATCTGGGGTTGCCTACCGGCGTGTACCTGGAGCCAGATCCCCTGGAAGAGGGGGTTTTTTCTTTAATTCAAGGCGACATCCCGCCGCTTCCCGGCAGCGACAGGTACCTGCTCTCTCTCATCCCCTTTAGCCAAGGCGGGATCGAAGGGTATCCATGGCCGTGGCTCAAGGTAGGAGATTGAGGTTCGGATTTTGTCCGTTGCTGATCGTTATATCAAACCGCAGGCTTGGATATCATCCTGTACTGCTTTTCTTTGGATGGGGAATAACTGTTTGCAGCCGTCGGCGGCTAGCTCAAGAAGCTGTGTGATCTGTTTGGAGCTTACAGTTTTTCGCTCCCCGGTAAGCTGAACCTCGATGAACTGTCCGCTGTCGTTCATTACCACATTCATGTCCACATCTGCCCTGGAGTCCTCATCGTAAGCCAAATCAAGCATCATCTCGTTATCAACGATGCCGAGGCTAATGGCTGCGATATAATTTTTTAGCGGTCTGAAGTTTGTCTCCATTCGATAGCTGAGCACCTTCAGGGCGCCAATCAGTGCAACAAAGGCTCCGCTGATCGATGCGCACCTTGTTCCTCCATCGGCATCGATAACATCGCAGTCTATCTTGATAGTCCATCCATAAAGCTGCTCCAGGTCAACGGCGGCTCTTAGCGCTCTCCCAATGAGTCTTTGTATCTCCATGGTGCGTCCGCCCTGTTTTCCACTTGAAGCCTCCCTTCTCATTCTTTGATCAGTAGAGCGGGGGAGCATACCGTATTCGGCTGTGATCCACCCTTGTTGTTCGTTCTCGCAAAAAGATGGCACTCCCTCTTCGAGGGTAGCAGCGCAGATTACTCGCGTATTACCAATCTCGATCAAGGCAGAGCCTTCAGGATTAAAAAGGTAGTCTTTTGTTATTTTCACTTTACGGATCTGGTTATTATCTCGGTTATCCTTCCTCATTGAACCCCCCAGAGATGTTATCCTTGATTATTTTTTCCACTACCTTTGGTGTAAACTTCAATTCCCACTTAAGATGCCCCATGGGTGGTTGGTCAAATATCAACTGGATGTTCTTGAGATCGCGAAAGTTGGCAAACATGGTTGCTAGCAGCGCATCCCTGGCTAAGATCTCACATTGTATGTCCGCTTCTGAAGGCTCGAATAGCGGTTTCTCAAAGTAGAGATAAAGGTTTTCTCGATCATCGACAAAGCAGTTGAGTAGCTCTGTACCCGGTGAGATGGGGCTTTTAAGTGCGCTATTTTTATTATCTGGTATTAAAAGTTCGCATATTCTGCGAATAGACTCTGTAATTCTAGGTTCCTCTGGTATGGTCATGGCTTCTGCCCTTAAGATCATTTCATTCTCATCAATCAAAAAGATGGCGACCTTCTGGCGAGCCGGGCTCAATTCAGCCAGTTTTTTCTCGATGTTCACTACCATTTCCTTGGCTCCTTTCTCAAAGAAGCCGAAGATCCATAATGACACGACCAGGCTTAAAACAAACACGAAGACTATGAAGGGAATCAATATGCAACCGACCTTTATCTCCTTTTCTTTTGTCATTGCCTACCTGTCTTGGACGCGCATCAGCTCCTCGAAGTCCTTTCTGAAGCTGTAAATGCCATTAGCAAGTATCTCAGCAAGATGCTGAAGTTTCGTTTTGTCTTTTATCAATTTTAGGTCATCTGGTTGATTCAAGCAGAGAAGCTCGACAACTACTCCTGGCATGGCTAGTCCTTCCAGGATGATAAGCTGCCTTCCCTGTACTTTGGTTTCCCTGCTCAATTCGCTGTATTCAAGTGCTTCGGCAATGCTATAAGCCAAGAGTCGGCTGCTCTCTTTGTATTCAAGGGAGCTTTGCTCCCATGGCGAAAGGTCTTGAGAGCGCCCGGTCTCATCTTGGTAATAATATATGTACAAGTTGCGTGATTGAGGGCATCTGAAGGCTTGGTGGATGCTGATATAAACATCTGCCTTGAGTCGATTGGCAGCTTCAATTCGTTGTAGTTGGTTAAGTTCATTATCTTTTTCGCCTATTAACTCGACCAGGAATCCGTATCTGTTTACTAATACTTCCTTTAACAGTATTGCTAGCTGATAGTTTATTTCATTCTCCCTTGAGCCATCAGCAGCGAGGATTCCTGGATTAGTATGTGAATGACCTGCATCGATTGCGATCACTCGGACACCGGCAGTTGGCTCTCGAAAAAACTTGTCTCCAGGCTCTAGCCCATGGGGAGGGACTTTTTCGTTCATGTTAGGCTCTTGGTTTTGTTTAAGATAATCCAACTTATACTGCCTTGGTGAGCTTTGCGTGATCCTTTTCATTGTATCCATGGTTACATACAGATTGCCATCTATCAATACAAAAGGATCCGGCAGGTGAATGACATCTTGTCCACTTATCGCAATGGTCTCATTGGGGAGGATGACAATCCTTATGTTCTCACCGCTAAGGTGCACTCGGTTAGAGAAGGGGTATTTCTCGTAGGATAAGGATAAAAAGTCAGTGATATCATCGAGCTTGATAAACTTTTTTCCATTGATGAGCCTGTATTCTACCTCAAATGATTTCCCCTGGGTAGTGCTTCTTATAGTTATGCGCTCTGCATTAGAGGATAAGGTTGATCCCAGTAATATGAGCAAAATAATCGCAATGCCCGAACTTATCTTGTTGCATGGGAGCAAACGCATGTTAACGATAGGTATTTATCACTGGAAGGTATAGACCTTTCTGATTGGCTTTTTCACATGCCAAACGCACTTTAGCCCTGCCGGGAAGGTTACCAGGTCTCCTGCTGCGATGCTAACCATGCCCTGGTCTGTCTCAACATCTACGCTCCCCTCGATAATATAGGCTATCTCGGTATCGGCATATTCCCAGTCGAAGGTTGATGGTTCGCACTGCCAGGGGCACCAGTTTTCAACTCCTAGCTCTTTTAATTTTTCCTTTGTCGGTTTTTCGATCTTGATTTGGCTCATTTTTTTTATCTCCTTTAGTTATCTTGATTAAACTTACCCTATGGTTGCCATCTATTCAAGCGGTTCTTGGTGAATTGCTCTGAAGAAATCATATATGGTTTGGGCTAGTTTTCTGCTTACACCTTTTATCTGTGCCAGGGCTTGCGGATCAGCCTCCCTTATCGCCTTAAGGCTGCCGAGTTGGTTCAGTAGTCTTTTCTTTATAGTGGGACCAAGCCCGGGAATCTCATCAAGAATGGAGCGGGTGGTAGCCTTCTTACGCAGGCTACGGTTGTATTCGATGGCGAACCTATGAGATTCATCCCTTATTTTCTGTAGCAACGACAGTGCCGGATTATCTTTCCTGAGGTTCAGTGGATTTTTTCTCCCCGGCAGATAGATAAGATCATTATCTTCCCCCTTGGCGATTGCAGCGAGCTTTATATTATCGATGTTGTTATCGCAAAGTGCCCTTACTGCAACATTCAATTGTCCTTTACCGCCATCTAGTAATATCAGGTCCGGTATCGGGGTTTTATCTGCCAGCGAACCGGTAAACCTGCGCTTGACCACCTCGGACATCATCTTGTAGTCATCGACCCCCTGGACGGTCTCAATCTTGAAGCGGCGATACTCCGAGGGCACTAATTTCCCCTGTTTCCACACGACCATTGAGCCTACGGAATAGCTTCCCGCCAGCGTCGAGATATCGAAGCATTCTATCCTCCCTGGCGGTTTTTCCAAGCCGAATATCCGGGCAAGCATCGATTGTTGTTGCATGTTTCTTTCATCCTGCAGAATATGCAAACGCAGCGCCTCCTTGATATTCTCGCTAACCAGGTCGAGAAGCTTAGCTTTCCTGCCGCGCTGAGGCACATGCATCCTCACCTTGGAGCCTCTTTTTCGGCTGAGCCATTCGCTTAGTAGCTCCTGATCCTCCACCTCCTGCTGAAGCAGGATCTCTGGAGGAATTAGGGTATCCGAGGCATAAAATTGTTTAATGAAATCACTCAGAATCTCGACCTCTGGTTGTCCTTGGGTATCTTTTATTACATGTATGGATCTCCCGATAAGTTTGCCTTGCCTTACATGGAAGACCTGGACTACTGCGCGGTTATTCTCCAGCTCACTGGCTATGATATCCTGGTTCTCCAGCTTCACCGAGATCATCTCCTGTCGTTCCATGATCAACTCGATTGCCTGTATCTGATCTCTGATCAGGGCTGCCTCCTCAAACCTTAGTTCATCAGCCAGCCTTCGCATCTTGTCTCTCAACCCATCGACCAGTATATCCTTCTTGCCGGATAGGAAGAGTATGACATTCCTAAGAAGCTCCTCATATCGCTGCTGATCTATATTCCTGACGCATGGAGCAAGGCATTTATTTATCTGGAAGTTAAGACAAGGTCGTTGATGGATCTTGCTCAGATCGCGTTTACAAACCCGCAGCGGAAAATGCTTCTGTAGCAATGAAAGCGTACCTCGCAGCGCCTTAGCTGGCACAAAGGGACCGAAATATAGGCTCGAATCCGCAAGCACCTTCCTGACGATCTGAAGGCGGGGGAATGGGATGCTGCGGTCTATCTTGAGATAAGGAAAGTTCTTGTCATCCTTAATATCTACATTGTACTTGGGTTTAAGATGCTTAATCAGGTTTGATTCGAGGATTATCGCCTCTAGCTCGTTCTCGGTAACGATGTAGTCGAGGTCTGCAATCTCTTCGACAAGTTTATAGAGCTTGGGATAACCATTGGGCAGTGAGCCGAAGTAGGAGCGCACCCGATGCCTTAGAGATTTTGCCTTTCCAACATAGATAATATTCCCCATGGCATCTTTGAACTGATACACTCCAGGTAACTCAGGTAATGCAGGTACCTTTTTTTCGAGCAAATCTTTCATGGCTGCCACTATTGCATAATATCACAGGTAAACGACTGCGACCATTGAGTTATATAATGCTTGCCCTCTTCTCGAGTTACCCACTGGCGCAAGCCAATGAGGAACTCGGGATGACAGGGGTTATTGGTTGCGGCTATGCTGCCTTAGCATTTGCCTTGAATACGGATTAGCTGATAACATTTGCGATATGGACGAGAAGACGCCCTGGCCGCTGAGGCTTTTTAATAAGAGCCTCAAGAAAAAGCAGAAGTGGAAACTAATCGAGCAACACTTGCCGGTTGAGGATGATGGAGTTTACCTTGATCTCGGCTGCGCCAAGGGAGTTATATCCTACCTGATGAAGAGCCAAGGCGGTGAATGGGCGCATTGCGACCTCGATATCGCTAACCTGACTGAGACGCTCAAGCTGGTGGAGAAGAATGTTGTCCAGGTGGAGCCGAACCGCTTCCCTTTTGCTGATCAGAGTCTGGATGGCGCGGTTTCGCTCGATTTCTTGGAGCATATCGAGGATGATGCTTATGGGTTAGCGGAGCTGCATCGCATCATCAAGCCCGGCGGTTGGCTCATCATCTCTACCCCGAGAAGTGCCAAGGGGCTTGTACTTAACAAACTCAAGCCGAAGCTCGGATTGACCTTAGATAAGTATGGACACCTGCGTGAGGGCTATTCTGAGGAGAAACTAAAGGGGATGCTTATCAAGGCTGGCTTCGAGGTATATATGAGTATCTCCTATTCCCGCTTCTTCACCGAGGCGATTGAGACAGCCATCAACCTATTCTATGTACACAAGTCAAGAAGGAGTAAATCTTTGGAAGCCAGGCGAGATGGAGCAATAACCATCGGCTCCGAGCAGGAGATGCAACGCTATGAGAAGCTATTCAAGTTGTACAGTGCTATTTACCCGCTGAGTCGTGCGATCGCAGCATTTGATCTGCTTCTTCGCTTTACGAAAGGTTATGCGCTGTTTATTCTGGCTTATAAAAAAATGAAGTAACGATTTGAAAAAGCCTCTGGGAACTATTATTAAAGTATCTGGTTCTAAGTTACAGGAACATACAAAAAGCCAAGGAAAGACATAGATGAGACAAAACGACAGGATGATATATTGCTCCTTCTGTGGAAGAAGCCACCTGGAAGTACGAAAGCTGTTCCCCGGACACGGCGTTCATATATGCAATTTCTGCGTGGATATGTGCCACGAGGTCATGGTGATGGAGGAAAAAAGCGCCCCACTGGATCTACCTATGGGCAGACTCCCCAAACCACATGACATAAAAAACAAGCTCGATGAATACGTGGTCGGGCAGGAGAGAGCGAAAAAGATACTGAGCGTTGCGGTCTATAATCACTATAAGCGCATCCAGCATAACGGAAATATAGATGATGTGGAGCTTGACAAGAGCAACATCCTGCTTATGGGTCCCACGGGAGTCGGCAAGACGCTGCTAGCCCAGACATTGGCGCGCATCCTCGATGTCCCCTTTGCCATTGCAGATGCTACTACCCTCACCGAGGCTGGCTATGTGGGCGAGGATGTGGAGAACATAATCCTCAAGCTGCTTTATGCCGCTCAGTTCGATATCCCCAGGGCGGAAATCGGCATAATCTACATCGATGAGATAGATAAAATAGCGCGCAAGGGCGAGAATATGAGCATCACCAGGGATGTCTCCGGCGAGGGAGTTCAGCAAGCGCTGCTCAAGATCGTTGAGGGCTATATTGCAAATGTACCACCCAAGGGGGGCAGGAAACATCCCCAGCAGGAGACCATACCGGTGGAGACCAGGAATATACTATTTATCGCTGGCGGCTCATTTTCTGGCATAGAGCCATTGATAACCTCCAGGATCCGAAAAAAGAGCCTCGGGTTCGGCGCTGACATACAGTCGAAAAATCAACTCAGCTACGGGGAAGTGCTCACCCATGTAACCACCGATGACCTACTCAAGTTCGGACTCATCCCCGAATTCATCGGCAGATTCCCCGTGGTGGCGACCCTTGATGACCTGGGCGAGGATGACCTGGTTACCATACTCACCTCCCCAAAGAATGCGCTGGTCAAGCAGTATCAGAAGCTATTCGAGATGGAGGGGATCGATCTTTGCTTCACAGAGGGTGCGTATCGCAGCATCGCTAGGCTCTCCATGTCCAAGAAATCCGGAGCCAGGGGCTTGCGTTCCATACTAGAAAACCTGATGCTCGACCTGATGTACGAACTACCCGCCAACAAGAACATCAAGGAATGCATCATCAACCAGGAGGTTATCACCCAGGGCGCCAAACCGCAGATCATCTATAAAAAAGCTAGCTAGATAGTTCAACCAGCACCACCAATACCGAGCAGGTGCTTGAACAGGCGCTTAGCACTGCGAATGTTTCGAGCAAGCTCGTCTTTGCTTCTTAGTGATTGCAATCCCTTGTGAAGCATGTATCCAGGACGAAGATAAAATCGCCTGCGCGCATGATCGCAGAAACGAACTAGTTGACGGGCGCTCAATTCAGGGGTTTCGATCACGCAATTGTGCAAGCCATCCTCGGTTACCCACTTGGAGAAATCCTTGGTGCCTATGAAGCCATTTTCCTGTGCCCACTTGTATGCCCTGGTGCCCGGATAGACCATCAATGGAAAGAATTGAGCCGTATCTGGTTTAAGCCTCAAAGCGAAGTTCAGCGTCTTTCTCAGGGTCTGCCTGGTCTCGCCGCGATTACCTGCCATGAAGCACCCGTGGATCATTATGCCGGCTTTCCTTGCATCATCGAAGAATTGCTCTATCCTTTCCAGTTGCAGCCCTTTGTTTATGTTGTTGAGGATCTCCTGGTCTCCGCTTTCGACTCCCACACAGAGCAGGCGACAACCAGCCTCTTTCATCAGCTTGAGGGTCTCAAGGTCAACATCCGCCCTGCTGTTAGCGGTCCAGGTGATTTTGAGCTTCTCGTTGAGCATCAACTCACAGATCTGCTGACAGCGCTTTTTATCAACCGTAAGCGTATCATCCTCGAAGAACACCTCTTTTATTTGAGGAAAGGTGGCTTTGATAAACTTAAGCTCCTCGACCAGGTTTTCAGGGGATCGGAAGCGGTACAGTCTGCCATGCATAGTCTGTGGATACACGCAGTAATTGCAGTGATGCGGGCAGCCTCTACCGCTCACGATGGCTATCTCTGGATGGCGAGTGATCGCATAGAAGTAATTGTCTATCTTCAGGTGCCTGGCATAGGTCTTGGATACGAATGGTATGGAATCGAGATCCATGATCAGGTCGCGGCGGTCGTTTATTCGTATCTCCTCATCCATCCGTGAAGCCAAGCCGGGTATATAGTAATGCTCTACATCATCGCGCAGGTGATTTGCCAGGTCCAGTATCGTGTAGTCGTATTCACCGATAGCGACCGCATCGAGCTTGGGGCACAGGGTGAGTGCTTCTTCGGGGAGCGCGGAGACATGAGGACCGACCACGCTTAGGAAAGTCTCAGGGAGCTTGTCTTTTATCGAAGTAACCAGCGCCAAGTCGCTGTATATGCTGGGCGTGCTGGTTGTCATCACTACAAGGCGGGGCTTGAACTTGCAGACCAAATCGAGCACCTGCCTCGCCTCAAGCTCCTCTGCTGGCGCATCGAGCAGCGCTGTGAGGTAGCCGTTCGACTCCAGGACACCGGTCGCATAAGCGAGCCACATCGGGTAGTATAGGGTGCCGCTCTTAGTTACTGCCGGGGAACGCTGCTCCCTGGAGAAACGAGGAAAGAAGGGGGGATTGAGCATGAGCACCTTCATGTTATCTCTATTGCGCAGCATCATTTTATATGGAGATGATCATCTCCAAGTCAGTATGCACCCCTTCCTGTAAGGATAGTCGGTGCGGTCTCCACGATTATCTCGAAGTCAAGCAGCAGGCTGAAGTGCTCGATATAGTAAAGATCGAGCAGCACCATCTCCTCGAAATCGAGATCGCTGCGACCGCTCACCTGCCAAAGACCGGTCAAGCCCCCCTTGACCTGTAGTCTCCTTTGCTGCCAAGGAAGGTATCTCTCAACCTCTTCGGGCAAGCCGGGGCGTGGACCAACTAAGCTAATATCACCGAGAAAGACATTTATCAACTGGGGAAGCTCATCGAGGCTGAACCTTCTTAATAGCCTGCCCACCCTGGTAACACGGGGATCTTTGCGCAGCTTGAACAATGGCTCGGAGACATCGCTCTTCATCCTCAAACTCTCAAACCGTTGCTGGGCATCAGGGTACATGGAGCGGAATTTTATCATCTTAAAGCGCCGCCCACCTTTGGTTACCCGCTCCTGCAGGAAAAATACGCCACCCCTGCTTTCCAAGGCAATAGCCACAGAGATCATGATAAATAACGGAGCTGTAACCACCAGGGCGATACTTGAGATCAGCAGATCAATACTTCTTTTGACCAATAGCTTCCATTTCGCTGGCTCACCCGCATTGCTCCAGAGCGTCTCGCCCAAGATATGGTGCACCAGCGAGTCCCCGATATTTACCTTCTTGGCTTCATAAAGCCTTTTTAGCGGTAACCCAGCGCTTTTACATGCCTCAAGGGCTATACCCCTTATATTATCAGAGACATTCCAGGGCAGGCAGACCAGGTCCACCCTATTATGTTCGAGCCAATGCTTGAGCCCTTCCAGGGGCAGAACCGGGTAGGAGGCGGAGATTTTGACTACCGGTTGCTCGATGAAACATGCCTTCACCGCATAGACCCCCTGCTTATGGCTGTCGATTGCCTGGCAGAGCCTTGGCAGGCTCTCGCAGACAGCCACAAAAATGCGACCCACATTTTTCTTGAGAGCCAACCGCTTGATATCATCGATGATGAGCTTATCCAGCGGAACAGCTATGAGCAGGAATCCACACAGCGCGATAAGCCCAGACCAACTAGCATGATAGCGAAAAAGGTTTAGCAGTATCAACAAAGCACCATACAGCGATACTCCCTTCATTGCAGCCTTGGCTTGGAAGTTCTCGCTAGCGCTCAACGGATTGCGATATATGCCAGAGAGCACCATCGATACTGCAAACAAAATAATATAGACCAGGTATTCAAGAAGGCTACTTGAGCCTATCAGTGCAGGACGGGATTGTATTTCAGAGCCTGCCAGTTCTGCACTATTCGCTGCTTGGCTTAAAATATGGCTTGCCAGATATGACAGGTGAAAGGCTGCCAGATCCATCAGGAAAGAGAAAAAGGACAAGCCTGTCAGAAAAATAACCTTGTTTTTATGAGATCCTCCTTTATGGCTCACCATTGAAGCTTATCCTGTAACTCCAAGCAGCGACGCTTCGCCTTGAGTGCATCATCGATTCGATTCAACGCCTTATACACCTGGTAGATGAGACAATTAGCCTCCAGGCTTGCCGGGTAAGCATTGATTGCCTGTTGCAGGCATTCTATGGCGCGATCATGTCTGCCCTGTGCAAAAAGACGATAGCCCATGAAAGTGTAAAAATCGGGATCATCCTTCCCGACCTTTTCGGCACAAGCCAAGGCAGCCTCAGCAAGCTCCACTTCCCCGCGACGGTCATGGTACAGAAATCTCTTGAAATAAAGGCGCATGAGGGCATTGTTATAAAGATAATGCTCGCCATACCCGCCTGGACAAGGCTGGGGCAGAGGCGGCAAGCTATCCCTCGATTCGCCTTCCCTCTTCCCTGCCAGCTTGAAATTGATCCCATCAGTCGCCAGGTTGGGCGGGAAACGCCAAGTGATAAAAATCTTGGAATCATCATTTGCATGTAGCAGCTTATCGATCCGCTCTTGCAAGCTGTGATGCAGGTCGAATCGAGAGCTCGCCTTATAATACGGAGTAGTGAAATTGGATAACATCATCCCGGAGATATCGTAAAACCTGATATTCTTGCCATATCCCTCCACAAGCAGAAGATAGACTAAGGTAAATAGATCGATATCATCGGCAGCGAGGAGTATATCCCCCTGCTTTATGCTTTGCATGAGGTACTTGCCGTAATAGCTAGGCGTAAACTCACCGCAGGGAGGATAAAAGGTCGATTTTATACCATTTATCGATGAAACGATTATGCTTATGGCAACCACCGCCATCACCGCTAAAAACATAATGAGAAGATCGGTTCGTATGCTTAGTTTAGCTATAATTCTAGCGATCGATAAAAGAAATAAAAAGACACCCAACAATAGGAAATACTGTAAGGGAATAAGAAAATATCTTACCAAAAAAAAGTCATAACCCTCTGGATTGAAATTGATTAAAAATATTATTCCAATAAATAATAGTAAAAATAAAATCATAATTAGCGCTCGGATCCAATTAACATTATCATCCAAGGAGTTTAGCTTACTCCTGCGCAGCCACCGCAGCCACTTGCTTCCAGTGGGAATGAGTCCGATAAAGCCTAAAAATACGATAAACCAACAGAGGTCGCTGGTTAATTGTTCCAGGATCGATCTCAACTGGATGTAGGTTCGAGGAATGCTTCTTTGATAGAGGTCGAGCTTCCCGTATTGCGCCCTGCTAGTGTGATAGATGAAGCTGTCTAAGCGCTTTGCATCGCCCCAATTGATCATTGGATCCCTGGATGCCCTTACAGGAAGATACAGATAGACCGATGCTCCTAGCGAAAACACAAGCAATACAAGCAATAATCGCTTGGGAAAATAGAATCGATGCTTAAGGGGGGAGGCGTAAGGAAAGAGTAACAAGGGCGCAAACCCTAGAAGCAGCAAAATGAGCGTATGATGAACCCCACTGCCAAGCCCTAAAAGAAAAAATAAAAAATACAACCAACGATTGCTCTTGATTAATATAAATCCAGCAGCAGCATATATACAAAGTGAGATCACAAGCATATTGAGGGCATAGACCTCTGCGGTAAGCGCAATCATCAAAAACCCGCCAGTCAAACATACACCTAATGGGAACAAAAGTGTCATAATCCGATGCCAATAGCCCTCGCTTCCAGCCAGCCTCAGCAACAGCAAATATCCAAACAGGGAGCTTAGCCAGATCGAAAATGCGGATAGCAGATTGCAGCGGTAGGCAATGTTTCCAAGTGGTATAAAGCTGAAAAACCTGGCGGCTATGGTATATAAAGGGTATCCTGGCGGATGTGCGATGCCAAGAAAATACGAGCTAGTGATTAGCTCTCCGCTATCCCCGAAGTCGATGTCGCTGTAAACATTCCAGGTTAAAAACCATAGGCATAGGAGAAATATAACAAGGGTTATCTCTCTGTGATGATGAGCGGTAAACTCCTTAATTGTCCCCCATGAATTAGACATATATTCCCAGTTTTATGAGGGATTATACATGTTTGAGGGTAGATAGTGAACTTGGAGTTCTGCCTCCTAAAGCCGGTAAGAATTGATCCAGTTTGAAGCTATTTTCTCGTGTGTCTCTCCTGGATTCTCGCCTGCGCGGGAAAGACAAGAAAGGGGACGGGAATCATAATTAGGCTTAGCTTCACCTCTGCGCATGAAAGTAGGGGCAGACCCGTGTGTCTGCCCAAAGACGGGCAAACACTGCCCATTGAAGGACGAACACATGGGTTCGCCCCTACTTTCAAGGTAATGACAAAGATGTATAATCCCCTTCCTTCCTAAAGTCTAAAGTCTAAAGTCTAAGGACTCTTGAAGCGGGGTGTGTAATTTGAATGCGGCTACGCTGCCTTAGAAGGATACCTTCGGTGGTGCTGCCTCGGAGAGATCGAAGTCAAAGTATTCGCTGTTTTCCTGGTATCCCATGAGGCGAGCGACAATTATGCCGGGAAAGGTCTGGATGCTGTTGTTATAATGATACAGGGTATCATTGTAGAACTGGCGTGCGTAGGCTATCTTGTTCTCAATCGCCGAAAGCTCCTCTTGCAGGGCAAGGAAGTTCTGATTGGCTTTAAGATCCGGATAAGCCTCAGCAACGGCGAATAGTGTTTTTAGTGCGCCGGTGAGCATATTGTGCGCCTCGCCCTGAGCCTTGGGATCTCCGCCGGCGCGCTGTATTGCTGAGCGAGCCTCGGTTACCTTGGTCAGGGTCTCCTTCTCGTGGCTCGCATAGCCCTTGACCACCTCGACCAGGTTTGGCACCAAGTCGAGCCTTTTCTTCAGTTGTACCTCGACCTGCGACCAGGCGTTAGGGATGCGGTTCTTCAAGCGCACGATCTTGTTGAAGATGCCGACCAGATAAGCAGCCACCAAAACTATGATTATTAGGATGATGATACCTGCCATAGCAGTCTCCTTTAAGTTTATTTCAGACCTATAATAAGGCTAAAAGAACTGACTTTCAACCTACTTATCGAGCAGCGACATATTCTCTCGACTTGTCAGGGCAAAGAAAGTGTGCGTCCAATCCGAGCCACGACTGGTAGGGAGTGGTATGTGTTTGCCAGCCCAGACTGAAGTCTGGGCTGGAAGATGGATGAAGACCTCTGAAGAGGTCTATTTGGGATCTTCCGTCTTTGCGTCTTTGCCTGATCCTCTTTATTTCATTCTTTCCTAAAGTCTAAAGTCTAAAGCCTAAAGCCTATTATTGAGCGCTCGCTTACGCTCACGGCTCGGTTATACATATTTTTTCCTTATTGCGTTCTTTGCGTCTTAGGGAGCCTGGACTATACCACAATACCTCGCCGCCCAGTAGGCGATCAGGTAATCGATCCCCGGATAAACCTTTGCCAGGTTCTCGCTACCGCAGTCGATCTTTCTTGGGCTTCGCTGCCATAGAAAGTCCGTGAGGCATCGATAATATATCTGGTATGTGGTCAGCGCCTGGAGATCAAGATCTATGCCAAGCTCCTTAAGCCACGGGTACATTTCCACTAAAATACTTGCCAGCTATCTCACTATATAAAAATAGCCGGTGAATCCAGAGAAGGCGACCCCGCCGAGCCTGGTTATATATGCGGTGGATACATTCTCCGTGCACCTAATAACTACCGCTTCTCCAAGGGCACGAGGTGGGGTCTCCTCGCCGGGGAGGTTCTCCCTAAATGGTATCCCCTTTGCCTCCCTGGCGTGTCCCTCATTGGTTATCACAAAGATATCTCCCGGAGATATTCCCTCCTTGTATCCCTTGTCTATATATATAAATTCGTTCTTGCTGACCGTGGGGAGTGCATCGATCACGCCCGTAGGGTTCTTTGAGCCTATTATTACCCCCGGGATGCCTCTTCCGATAGCCTCGGATGGACAAAAGTCCTTGACATAAGGATCGGGTGTCAAGGGGCTGGCATATTCCTGGTAGGGGATGAGTATATCACCCTTTTCAACAGGGCTAGAAAAATCGATCATATATGCTATTGCTATTCTCTCTAGCACACAAAGCGTTTCAGCGATACCCTTGTAGAAGAAATACCTGCCCACTCTCTCCTTTGTTAGCGGATGGATCACCTCATTTTCAACATTATATACTAGGAATCTATCGCCGACTTTTACCTGGGTTCTGCGTGCATTGAAGTATATGGTGCCTGCCTGTGGATTGATCGCAGAGGATTCATACCCTCTATCCTCTGGGGAGCGGGGTACAGGGAAATGCTCATGCCAGGCAACGGTTGCTAGATCCATGTCTGTAATCCTGAAATGAGGTGGTACTTTGTTGGAGACGAAACCACCCTCGAGTACCTGTACTGTGGTAAGTAAGGGCTTTGGTTTCTTAACTTCCTCTTTCTTTGGTGTTTCAACCGGTGATGGCTCTTCGGGCATTGGTTGTGGCGTCTCCTGGGCAGGTTCTTCAGGTTCACCTAGTAATGATGCTAGGCTAGGTGCTTCCTCGGAGACCTCGCGCTCTGCTTGGTCAATCGGCTTAGGCTCCTTTTCTCCGAGCATAATCTTTGGCTCAGGCATCTTGAGCACCTGTCCCGGATATATCAGATGTGGATTAGTCACCTCTTGCATGTTCTCCATCCAGATCACCGGCCAGAGGTAGGGATCAGCAAGGTATCTAGCAGCCAGATCCCATAAGGTATCTCCCTTGACAACCGTATGGCTCTTGGGGATCGATTCTGGTATCGGGATCTTTTCCTTTGCAGCCGGTAGCTTGTAGGTTACGCCGCCATAGCTAACACTATCCTGGGCATACAAGACACGAACAAGCGCAATAGAAAACCCAGCCATGAGGCACACCGATATTATGAATATGATCGTAGAGGATCTCATTCCGATTCTCCCTTCTTTACGAAAGCTCGTATAATTCCATCCATTTTAGTCTCTATTCTCAAGATAGCTATTTTACTTTAATCAATAGAAAAGATCAAAAAAAATCGCAAGGAAATTGTCTATCCAATCCCGGTTTGGATGTTTGATCAATATCGATTCTCGATATATCATAACATCGTAAACATGGAATTATGAATGCAAAGGAGCCTTCGATGAATGATAGACCAGAGAAAGCAATAACCGACCTGAACAAGGCAATAAACCAGGAGCACGAGTTTCTTGAATACCTAATGAAACAGTCAAAACAGGTCTCCAGTAGATTTCGCCTGGCGGTGATAAAGCCGATAATCACTGAAATAGAGAGCCATATAGACATCCTGCAGAAGATACATGCCAGGATCATAGAGGCAGGTAGCTGGCCAAGCCAAAGGAACATCGAGGCGGTAGAGTCGAGCAAACCTGTCTTTGGGGATGTCGAGGAGACCTTGCAGCATGGTTACAAGCTATCCGAGTTGGAACATAATACCCTGAAAAAGATGCTGGAGCTGTGCAGTAAAGCAATGGGATTGTATGATAAGCTTGCCTCCAGTGCGAAATCGGAACAGGAGATCTCCTTTTATAATTGGCTATCATCCGAAAAGCAAAGACACTATGTCTTCATTGACAACTACTGTTCCATCCTGCCTGGCTCATAGCATAGTTATACTTTCTCGATGAAGCTCTTCGAACATCGGTGAGACTGGGATAATATGGCTCTACTAACACGGCCATGGTGTTAAACTCCGATCGATCTTAATGTCTAGTGCTGTCCTGAAAGCTCTCCGATCAGCTTAAACATTGGCAGGTACATTGAAATAACGATCCCGCCGATAATCACACCCAGAACGGCTATGATTAAAGGTTCGAGCATGGCGGTCAGTCCGGATACGGCGATATCGACCTCTTCATCGTAGAAGTCGGCGATCTTCTCCAGCATGGTGTCCAACGAACCGGTCGATTCACCGACTGCGATCATCTGCACGACCATCGGCGGGAAGACTTCTGTTTCAGCCAGTGGCTCATTGATCGTTTTTCCCTCCGCGATGCTAACCCTGGTAGTCATTACCGCTTCCTCGATAACCTTGTTCCCTGCTGTCTTAGCGGTGATCTCCAGCCCATCCAGGATAGGAACGCCGGAGCCGAGAAGAGTCGATAGCGTGCGAGTGAACTTGGCTACCGCAACCTTGCGAAGAAGTGGACCGAATACTGGAAGGCTGAGCATCATCTTGTCCCATAAGTATCTTCCTCGTTCGGTGCGAATGAACGATCTTACTGCAAAGATGACGCCGAATACTCCAGCAAAGATGTACACGAAATAGTTCTTCATGAACAAACTGATATTTATAACTATCTGCGTAGGCAATGGTAGGGTGGTGCCCAATTCGGTGAAGACCTTGGCAAAGGTCGGTAGAACGAAGGTCATCAAGACGGTAACGATAATGCCAGCGAAGATAACCACCATGGTAGGATAGACCATTGCGGTCTTTATCTGGCGCTTCAAGGTGATCGCCTTTTCCATGTAGGCAGCCAGTCGGTTCAGGATGGTATCCAGGATACCGCCGGTTTCCCCAGCTTCGACCATGTTGCAGTAGAGTTCATCGAAGATCTTCGGGTGCTTGCGCAATGAGTCCGCGTAGGTTGCCCCGGACTCGACATTGCGCTTGATGTCCTTGATCGCCTTAGCCAGCGGTTTACTCTCCGTCTGTTGGCTCAGGATATCCAGGCACTGAACAAGCGGCAAGCCCGCATCGATCATGGTGGAGAACATGCGGGTGAAAACGACTATATCGCGGTCTTTGACCCGATTTCCAATCAGCGGGATAGCAATGTCTCCCGCCTTCTTTTTGACCTGCACAGGCTCTATATTCTGTCTTTTGAGCAGCGCTCTTACCGCCTCGGCATTAGGAGCCTCGACAACCCCGCTCTGCTCTGCACCCTGCGGGTCAATACCCTTCCACTTGAACTCAGGCATGATTTACACCTCGCTATCTGTGCTTTAATGATACTTGGGTTTCTTAGCGATCTATGTAACCATCATTTCTCTTGAGGGATGAACCTATATGTTCGCACTCAAGGTGGACAGACACATATTTCAGCCGCCCCAAGCTACTTATTTATAACACCATTCACCTTAAAAGGCAAATGGCTTGACCTGGTTGTGTCCGGGAAGTCCTGGAAAAGGTAAGATTCACTATCCGAGAGAGTAAGATCTACAACTCGAGATACAAAACCTCACTGTATTTGTCATCGATAGAAGAAGGGCATCAATAAACTTTATATAAGGTAAGCCTTATTTCTCTTCCTCGTCTATATTATTGTCCTGCTCTTCAGGGGATCGCTGCTCATCGCTCCGTTCATCTTCGGCGTCCTGCACATCTTCCTTGTCTTGTTCGTCGCTGCTAGATGGATCCTCATCAGTATAGACGCTCAGATCTATGCCGGTGCCGAACCCCTCATCGCTGTCATCAAGGTATTTCTTAACCACATCGAGGTCTTCATCGGCTCTTGGCAGATCAGAAGGTTCTTCCAGCATCGCCTTGAGGCTCAAGCCGATCTTTTTTCCCAGCGGATCTACCTTGATTATCCTGAAGACCTTTTCATCTCCTGGATTAAGGACATCTTTTGGAGTTTTTACTCTTTTTGTATCCAGCTCAGAGATATGCACTAATCCTTCGATTCCCTTTTCAAGCTCCACGAAGACTCCGAAGTCGGTCAGCCTTGTAACCTTGCCTTTGACCTCCATTCCGACCTTATACTTTGCCTCGACAGCGTCCCAAGGGTCTCCCATTGCATGTTTGAGGCTCAGGGAGATCCTCTGGTTTTGTGCATCAATCTCGTGAACAACCGCCTCAACTTCCTCATCTTCCTTTAGCATATCCGATGGGTGTCTGACTCGTTCGGTATAAGAGAGATCCGAGATATGTATCAGCCCGTCAATGCCCTCTTCTATCTCAACGAACACGCCGAAGTTGGTTATATTCCTCACCCTACCTTTTACTCTGGTGCCGATCGGGTATTTTTGTTCCATTAGGTCCCAAGGATTAGGCTCGGTTTTTTTCATGCTCAAGGAGATTCTTCTATTTTCCGGGTCGATATCGAGGACCCTCGCCTCGACCAGGTCGCCCTCGTTTACCATGGCGCTTGCCTCGCGGACTCTTTTCACCCATGACATCTCCGAGACATGTATAAGTCCTTCGACTCCTTCTTCTAGCTCTACGAAGGCGCCATATTCAGCAACACTAATGACCTTTCCTTTTACTATTGAGCCGATAGGATATTTTTCCTCGACCTTGAGCCAGGGATCCTCGGTTTTCTGCTTGTAACCAAGGGAGACCCTCTCCCTTTCAGGATCATAGTTGAGCACCATGACATCGACTTGTTGTCCGATATAGAACAGGTCAGACGGCTTGGAGATCCTTCCCCAGGACATGTCGGTAATATGCAACAGACCATCCACGCCGCCCAGGTCTATGAAGGCACCATATTCCGTTATATTCTTGACAATACCCTCTATGATGTTTCCTGGTTTCAGTTTGGATAGCGTCTCCTCTCGCATCTGGTGATATTGCTCTTCTAGCACCACTCTTCTGGAGACGACAATGTTGCCCCTGAACTTGTTGAGCTTGATTATCTTAACATCGATGGTCTTACCCACCAGGTCATCGAGGTTTTTGACTGGTCTCAGGTCGATCTGGGAGCCGGGCAGGAATGCTCTAACGCCTATATCAACTGTCAATCCGCCCTTTATTCTTTGCAATACCCTGCCGCTAACGATCTCTGAGTTGTTGAATACCTCGGATAGCTTGTCCCAGAGCTTGATCTTGTCAGCTTTTTCCTTGGAGAGGTGAATGAGTCCCTCTTTATCCTCGGTGCTCTCCAAAAGGACATCTACCTTGTCTCCGACCTTGATGCCCTCGGTATCCAGCAAAGGTTGGAATTCTCTAATGGAGATGACCCCTTCAGACTTCAAGCCGACATCGACCAGCACCTCGTTCTCGGTTACTTGTATCACTGTGCCGGTGAGTATCTGTCCTTCGCCGATATCATCCAGCCCTTGGTTTTCGATCTGGGACATGAAGTCATCCATTGATTCCCCTTCTTCGGGGATATCGAAGACCTGCCTGGTTGCTTCTCTTGCCTTTTCGGCGATCAGCGATTTTTTGTCCATGGGTGTCTGCTGCTTCTTTCCAACCTCCTCTTGTTGAGTGTTATGGTTGTTATTTTTCTCTTCGACCACCTTGTTAAAACCTCCTACGGGTATTTATTTGCTCAGGGGCTTGTGTTCCCTGGCTTACTCGATTTCATGTAATCAACCTTTGCATTATACAGGACATTTTTAATAATGTCCAACATTTTTTCAACCACCTCATCTATGGTCATTTCAGAAGAATCTATGGTAACTGCATCTGGCATCTTGATCAATGGAGAGTGCTCTCTGGTTGCATCGTTTTGGTCTCTTTGCGTTTGCTGGTTGTATATATCCTTAAGGTTCACCCCGAAGCCCTTTTGTCTAAGCTCATCATATCTTCGTTTGGCTCTAATCTTTGGATCTGCGTCAAGGAAAAATTTGAAGGGAGCGTCAGGGAACACGCAGCTACCGATATCTCTTCCCTCGGCGACCAGGCTCCTTTTTTCTCCTATTTTTCTTTGCAGCTCAACGAGCCTTTTTCGCACTGATGGCAGCTTCGATATATCCGAGGCTGCTTTTCCCATCTCTGGACTCCGTATCGCTTCGGTTACATCCTCCTTGCAAAGCAGTATTTTGCCGCCATCATTGCTGAACTGGAAACTGATCTTTAGATCATCCAGCCTTTCTTTTATGTTATCCTCATCATCGAGGCTGATCCCCAACCGCTTGTAGTATAGGGCTGCTGCTCTATACATGGCGCCGGTATCCAGATAGGTTATGCCCAGCCGCTGGGCAAGCAGCCTTGCCACCGTGCTCTTGCCGCTGCCAGAAGGACCGTCAATGGCGATGATAAAATTCTCTTTCATAATACCATAACGCAATGCATCATCTGCATGGCGAGATAGCATAATAGCAATAATGAAATTAAGATCAAATGCTATTTCAGGATGCAACCAAATGTTGAATTATACATTCGTTGATCCACTCCCACTTAGGCTGTAAACTTCATAAAATGGCACAAGCTGAAAATGACCGCATGGTTGACTCAATAACTTCAAAGGAGAGTATGCCTCCTAGAGCCAACGGCACTAGTTTTCGCGAACTTCTAGCCATCGCCATAATTATTATAATCTCTGAATTGATCTTTTTTCACCAGGCTATTATCTCAGACAAGGTTATCTTGCCGCTCGATATCCTTAAGGTCTATTATCCCTGGCGCTATCATCAGCAACCTTTGCCGGGGCAGGAGATCAACCTTATCTTGTTCGACGAGGTTTTGGAGTTTCTTCCCTGGCGACACTTTGCAGCCAAGAGCTTAAGCAGCGGGATCATCCCACTATGGAATCCCTACAATTTCTGCGGCAGCCCTTTTGTAGGTGTTTTGCAAAGCGGAATATTCTATCCCCTTAATTGGCTCCTATTTTGCTTCGACGATCTTCTAATGCCCAATCTAAGCGCTTTTATACACACATTTCTAGCTGGCATATTCATGTTTGTCTTCTGTCGATATTGGGGCATCAGCTTTGCGGCTTCTAGCATATCCTCACTTGCCTGGTGCTATAGTGGATTCTTGATACTATGGCTGGGGCATCCCCACAGCAAGGTAGCTTGTTATACCCCGCTTTTGTTTCTCTTAGGTGATAAACTCATCATCAGGGGAAGGTTGCTCTCTTCTTTATTATTGTCATTAGCTGTTGCCCTAAATATCGTTATTGGTCATGCAGAGACCACCATGCACATAATTACTGCCCTGTTTGTGTATGTTATCTTTCAAGGTTTATTCAACGCCGACAGGGCTGGCATAATTGGGGAAATTCCCCAAAAGCTAATTTTGTTTGTTGGTTCTGTTATCACAGGAGCTTTATTATCATCATTACAGGTTTTGCCTTTCCTTGAATACCTTTATAAGAGCACCGCATACATGGTGAGAAGCGAGGCGGTGGTTACCTGGAAGTATTTTCCGCTGGAGCTGGCTGTGGCATACCTGGTACCTAAGTTCTTTGGCAGCGATGCTGATGGCAATTTTTATTATGCCGAGTTCAATTCCCTGGAGATAGGGAGTCTATATGTAGGGATCGCGGTGCTCGTATTCGCATCATGGGGCATCCTGAATCAGCCGGGCAAGAAAAACAAACCTGCCATCATAGCTGTATTGGCGGTTTCCATTGCTATAGTATTCGGGTTGCCGGGAGCTTTCCAGGTAACCCAGTCCATCTCCCTTTACCGCATGTCATACAACTTCAGGATGGGGCTTACTGCTGGCTTTGCATTGATCGTCTTGGCTGCTTACGGGATGGATCATGCGCTCAGCTACAGACATAGATCGATAAGCTGGCTATCGAGGTTGCTCATTGTAGGCGCAATTTTTATTGGAGCTTACCTTTATGTGCTAAGGTTATTTCATCGATACTCCGCACAAGGCATCTCTAATCGAATGGTGGACTATATTCAACAGCATATATATATATCGGCAGCCTTTTTCATGCTAACGCTCCTTTTATTAACAGCCACGGTTATCATAAGATCCAAAGATAAATCTTTCTTCAAGCCTGTAATAATAATATTACTGCTCCTGGTCGTGTTTGGCGATCTATACATTTTCGGAGAAAGGCTAAACCCTTATTGCGATGCTCGATTGCTCTCCAAGACACCCGCCTCGGCTCAATTCCTGGTGGCAGATCCAGAGCCGTTTCGTATATTCCCCCTGCACTTCGTCTATCCACCGCACCTTACCATGCTTTACGGCATCGAGGATGTGCGGGGGAATGATGCGTTAACGCCGTACTGGCAGGAGCAATACCTGGCTCTGGTTGACCCATCACTGCTGGATCCCAAGCTGCTTCCTGCCCTTCGGCAGATCACGCTTAATGCCTTTAACTCGCCGCTTGTCGATGTAATAAACTGTAAGTATGTGTTGCATCCGCCGAATTTTGCGCCTATGAGCCTCCCCGGGTACAGGCTGGTGTTCGACGGCGAGGTGAAGATCTACCTGAACATCGATTATTTTGAGCGTTTCAAGCCTTATGGAGCTTATGATTTCATCTCCTCACAAGCTGAGGCACTTGATATCATCAAAGTTGAGCCTCATGCTGCGAAGAAGGTTTTATATCTAGCTCCAATCCGGCACCATTCAGCGCTGGAAAAGGTTTATGATAAAGCCCTGGATCCTAAGCCTCCAACCGCCAGTCGCCAGCCTACCATACGGTTATTACAGCACTTGGCACATGGCAGCCTGCTCGAATCAGATGCGGATAAGCCTTTTGGACTGCTCATAAGCGTTTGCAGCTTCGAGGGTTGGAACGCTTATGTAGATGGCAAAAAAGCCCCTGTTTTTATTGCACAGGGCGCATTTCAGGGTATGATTGTCCCCCCTGGCGAGCATCTGATAGAGCATCGATATCAACCGATGACCTTCATGCTCGGCTTATACTTAAGCCTTTTATCTTGGGTATTTATATTAGTGTCGTTTACTCTGGCTTTGATGCAGGCTCACCAGCGCTAGCGAGGACATAATCCTCAGCCTTGCGGGTGAGCTGCTCCATGACATGCTTATTTATGGTCAGGATCTGCTCGTCGCCCTGTTTTTTTACGAAGAACTGGTACCCCCTGCGATCGCCCCCGACCAGCAATCGATGCTCGGTGCCATCATCCATTTGTGCGATGAAGACATATTGTGGTTTGGAGAAATCATAATGCTCCGCATCTGGCTTGCGGGCAAATCCCTGCGCTTTCAGGCTGGCAAGGGTCTTCACCGTCTGCTCGATCTTTGCAATATCGAGGTTCAAGTCAGCTTGCTCGGCGATACTCCAGCTATCGTTCTGGCGTATTATCGTGGTTGTGTTCACTGGCTTATCGGAGAGCTTGGGGGGCTTCTTTTCTCCCTTTTTCTCATCCTTTGGGGGTGGAGTTGGTATGATGTAATCCTCGATGGTCAGGCTAGCCAGCTTCGCCTGATCGAAATCGAAGATGGTCTTATCGCGCCAGCCATCCAATCCACCCTTATCGAAGATATGCTTTATATAGCCCTGAACCAGGTAAACATTATCGCTACCAGCCTTTTTTACATAGGTGCTCAGGAAATCGGGACCGTTCTTGCCGATATTGAAGTGCGCCAGCGGCTTTTCATGCTCATCGTACAGGATTACTTCCGTGCCCTTGAAGCCGGTAAGCTCGAATTGCTGGTGTTTATCCCTATTCTTGGATACAAGCTCCCCCTTTGGTAGCTCTGCTACCGTATCAAGGAGCTTCTCCACTTGCTCAATATCAGCCAGGAACATCTCTGGGGTAGGTGTCGGGGTCGGCTCGGTATCTGCCTTATCACCTTCCTCCTCTTTTTGGGTAGGAAGGTTGCTCTCCTCGCCAACTAGCCACTTGTCTCCATCCCTTTGAAGGATGTTGGTTCTGAAAAGGCTTTTTATCTCTATGCGAGCCACCTTGTCGCTATTGAACCCAACAAAGAAGTTCGTCTCCTCGACAGCAGCCCGTTTGGGTTGCGGTGCAAATTCCATGAAGTAAACAATGCTAGCCAGGATAATGAATATTACCAACAGAATAAGGTTTCGTTTCATCATGAGATACCCCCGTCTTATCTATTTAGCTCCTCTTAGCATAATCTCGGCATAAGCCTTCCTTCTTCTTTTTACATAGTGCCTGCCAAGCCCGAATACAACCACCAGGATGGCTACGCCAAAGTTATTGAGAAACTTGATCGTGCCTCGTTTCGCCTCCGAAACCTCCTCGAGGGGCTTGTCGGTGAAGCCGCGAGAGCGGATACCGATAAGATCCTCACCCATGGTTACATAATCGATGATATTAAGGAAAAAGGGGATGTTTTCCTGGTGCCTTTGAGCCTGGTTCAAGGTGATGAACCGTGAGTTACCGATTATTACGAGCTTCGATGGCTCATTGGCTTGAGCTAGAAATTCGGTCTTGCTTTTATCCTGATCGTCCTGCTTGATGGGTAATTCCTTGTCCTTGAAGTAGCTTTGAAATTTTCCCTTCAGCAACAAAGCGGTGGTGTATTCACCCATTTTGTTCCTATCCTGATTATCGCCGCCCATGGTGGGTGTCAAATTGTATGGCGAGGTTACGGTTACCGCATGGGGTGAGGTTTTAACCAGCTCCACAGCCTCTACACCCTCGGGCAGTTGTTCGACCGCCTCTATGCTGCTCGTCCAGGGGAATACCAGCGATTCCAGTTGGCTGACCGCCGGGATCTCGTCATTGAATAATCCACGAGACGCCTTGAGCCAGAAACCATAAGGCACCGTGTAGCTCATGAAACGACCGGTTGAGAAGGAAGCCATTGACATCGCTCGCCGGTCATACTCCTTAATCAGGTCGTTATTGACCCTGGCGCCGTAGTGTTCGAGCATGGCTAGCAGCCCGGTGTCATAATCCTGTGGTTGCAGGGTTCCCTTTTTAAGACGCATGGTATCGACCAGGAAGATGACCTCGCCACCTTTCATGATGAATTGATCTATATAATAAAGCTGCTTTTCGGTCAGCTCCTTGGGTGCAGGCAACAGTAGCGTGGAGATATCTTGTGGAATGGGGCGCTCCGTATCGAGATCGATCTTGCGCACATTATAGACCTTTTCCATCTCCTCGCGGATGAACCCGCATTCCTCCATATCCCAAAAGTCCCTTGCCTCTTTGCCCTGCAGGATACCGATGGTCTTAGGCTGTTTCATTAAAACCTTGAGTATTGCCGAGGAGATATCGTACTCCAATGTATCGATGCGTGCCACCAGGGGAAGCACCTCTTTCCTGTCTCCGTAATTTATCGCTATACCCATATAAGCCTTCATCACCTGGCGCTTATCCTTTTCTATCACCTGCAACGGGATCTGCGGGATGCCCATGAATTTGAGCGTCTGCTTATCCTTTTCTTCTAGCTTGTCCGGATCTATCCACTTTACACGCAGGTTGCCATGCGAGTATGCCTT
>CAYUVA010000026.1:0-3334 GCA_964448115.1 uncultured bacterium | reverse complement strand
CATCGAGAAGGTCGCGAATCTGCTCCTTTATGTTCATCACCTGTGGAGGAAGCTTCTCCGAGAAATAGCACTTGATATTTACGATATCATCCATCCTACCTACTATCTCCTTGGAAGCATCCGATATGGTGTATATCTTAGCCTCGGTCAGATCCCAGCGAGCAAACAGGCGCGAGGCGATGACATTGATCAAGAAGACGATGCCGATGACTAATGCAATGGATATTGCAGAATCGACTCCCCAACTAAGCCCCTTATTTACACGATTTGATGAATTATCGCTCATCTATTGATACCCTCCTTGAATCAGCTCCATCTCCTGGAGGCTAAGGTTCTCAAGTTGAGCCACAGGAATAAACCGATAACCGAAGCATAGTAAACCAAATCCCTGGTATCGATTACTCCCCTGCCTATGCTATCGAAGTGGGTGCCCAGGCTAATATAATCGCAAAATGGCGCTATCCAGATAGGCAAAGCCATGAGCACGAAGTCCTCGCCGATTATTAGTAGCCCAAATATCAATGTTATGGCAATAATAAAAGCCACGATCTGATTCTCGGTCATGCTGGATACGAATAGACCGATGGCGATGTAGGCAGCTCCCATCAATATTGCTCCCAGGTAGCCTCCAATTATCGGTCCCGGATCCGGGTTACCCAGCCAGGAGACGGTCATCGGGATGGTCAAGGTGAGCGCGATGGTGGTGCTCAACAGCGCAAAGCTCCCCAAAAACTTGCCGATGACTATCTCAGAGTCTCGAACAGGTTGGGTCATAAGCATCTCCAGAGTGCCTAGCTTCATCTCCTCGGACCACATCCGCATGGTTATGGCTGGCACAAAGAACAAGAAAAGCCAGGGCAGATTGAGGAAGAACTGGCGCATAGATGCCTGGTTAATCAGGAAAAACGGCTTGAAGAAGAGCCAATTGGCGGTAACTAAAAAAGCGATAATGAAGATATAAGCGATGGGCGAATTGAAGTAACTCTTAAACTCACGCTTGAAGATAACCTTTATATTATGCCAGCTTGAGACCGGCTTGAGAGTTAACTGGCTTGATGATTTGCTTTGTATATCCATCATTGCCTCCTTAGCTGGTTGGTGACTCGGCACTGGTGGTGAGCTTGACAAAGGCTTCCTCGAGGGATATCTGTTCCTTGGACAGCTCATTCATCATCCATTGATTTGCGACCACTAGTTTGAATATTTCCTCGCCAAGATCCATATTTCGGGAGCATTCGAGTCGATATCTCACATACTCATTCTCATCGACATCGGTGATTTTTACCGATTCAACTCCCTTTATTTGCTGCAACGATTCCTTGACCTGGTTGCGTTGTCCCTTGATGCATACCCAGTAGATATCTTTTCCTTCTATCATTGCAGCCAGGTCTTCGGTAGTTCCCTCCGCCGTGATCTTGCCGCGGTTGATGATTATAGTGCGATCACAAGTTGCTGATACCTCGGGAAGGATGTGTGTGCTCAAGATGACCGTCTTTTCCTTGCCGATCTTCTTGATCAGGTTGCGTATCTCGATGATCTGGTTGGGGTCCAAGCCCGATGTCGGCTCGTCCAGGATCAATATCTGGGGATCGTGGATCAGGGTTTGGGCAAGCCCGAGCCTTTGTCTATATCCCTTGGATAGCTCGCCGACATCTTTATGCAGAACCTCCTTAAGTCCGCAGGTCTCGATCATCTCGTCCATTCGCTGCCTGGCTAGGGTGCTTTCAAGTCCCCTTATCTCAGCGATGAATCTTAGATACTCGATAACCCCCATATCCTTGTACAAGGGAGCGTTTTCTGGAAGGTATCCGATTCGCCGCCTAACCTCGATGGGATGCTGGTGGATATCGAATCCACCGACCTTCGCTGTTCCCGCATCGCAAGGGAGATAGCAGGTGATAATCCGCATTGTAGTCGTCTTTCCTGCCCCGTTTGGACCTAAAAAGCCGACTATTTCTCCCTTGTTGACCGAGAAGTTGATATTATCCACCGCGATGGTCTCACCGTATTTCTTGGTCAGATTCTGCACCTCGATCATAATCTAATTCTCCAAGTATCGTTTTGATTTGCCTTTTCCATGCCCTCAAAATCCATTTTATCCTACTTTAGGGCTTTATAACTTGGAATTTATAAAAAAGTTCCATGAAAGGAGGCTGGAGGGTTAAGGTTTGAGCCGTTATGCATAAAGCGAAATGTGGTTTGATTTTTTAAGGATATGATATAGGTCGCAACTCGTATATTCTATATGAGAAATCGGGGTCATTCCATGGCATCTCCCAGGTAATAACTTTCTCGAATCCGTTTCTTTTACATGCTTCTAGGAAATTTTTATTTAATCTTAGATAATAGTCTAGTTCCATAAAATGTAATTTTTTATTTTTTTCAGGAACTTTGGTTATAAAATAATAATAATCAGGAAATGCTTTTATTAATGTTGTTAATTGATTTAGCATATTATCATCTCCTAATATAAAAAACTCTACATATATGGGTTTTATTTTATACTTTGAATAATATTCGATATTACCTATTTCTTGATCACTAAATATTATAAGTTTATTTTTATTTTCAGTAATTAATTTATCAACCATAATACCATATGCTTTATGATTTAATGGAAAATATCTGATGTTTTTTAATGATAATACTTTTGAATAATCGATAAAAAACCCGCTTACCAAAATAACTATAATTATTATTTTTATTTTCTTTTTATTTCGCGATATACCCTTCCATATAAGCATTTTAATAAAAGGTAGAATAGGAGTTATAGCCCAAAAATGGTGATGCTCAGGCTTATCGTATAAAAATACAAAAATAAAATATGTTACAAGAAATATAGTTATATTCATGTAAATTTTATCACCATTCTTTTTTATAAGGTAATGCAATACCTTATTTAAGCATATCATTATAATTATCATAAAGATAATAATAGATATTATATTAAAGCTAAATAAATTATATTTAAAGTTACAAATATCAGCATATACCGTTGATGATGAAAAACAAATTAACATCATCATAACTACAGTACTTAATTTTGATAAATATGTAAAATAATTTTCAATATTTGAGAAGTTTGATATTATTCTCTGAATGAACATCTGAGTTTCTCCAGTGATTAAATTATAATATAAGATTATTATTAGCGGTAAAGTAAAATAAAAAACACATAATAAATAACTATATAAAGGTAATTTAAATTGATTTTTAATTATACATAACGATAATATAATAGCGCAAAATATCCATAACCCTATAAGAGAAATATATATCATTATACCACTACAGAGAAAAAAAAGATATATATATAATCTATTATTCGCTTTAA
>CAYUVA010000025.1:0-60683 GCA_964448115.1 uncultured bacterium | reverse complement strand
AAAATTCCTTATCAAGCGGAAAATGAAAGATCACTTCCAGTTGCTAAACAGTTACAATAAAGACTATCGTGTTTCGATGCGATAGGGGGGATTATTGGTTTCTATCCTGAAACCATCGGGAACTGGTAGATCCTCTAGCATGCTGTAGAGCTTGTATTCCCCGTAGTTCGCTTCAATAATCGGAATCGCTTTCTCTCTGTGCAGGTCATTCAGCATCACTATATTATTGCAATCAATTATGCCTCTGTGTTCAACGAACATAGCATAGTAAACAGGCATCCCGTACTGCCAGTTGACGAAAAGCAGGCTATGCGGGGGTAGCTCATCCAATGCCTGGCGCGTCGATATAGCAGGCTCATCATACCAGCGATAGTTGATAACCGGCTTTTCAGCATCCCATAGATCAATGTAATTCATAAGTGAGAATAGCGATATCATTAGCAAAATAATCCCGATAATCATCGCAGGTTTCACACTCGGATGATCGCTAAACTTTGCTGCAAGCTCCTCAGCGCCCTTTGCGATTATCAATATGCCTGCGATATAGGACGGCGTGTAGAACTCATAGAAGTCGATTACCCTGTAAAACATGGCAGCCAAAGCGTAAGGCACGAAAAGGATCACATAAAACCATTGCCTCTGCTTGACCATGGCTATCATCCCTACCAGCAGGCAGCCTACCCCGAAAACGGTCAGGTTATTCACCGCGATGCCTAGATAGTCCAGGATGCCTTGCATGATGCCTCGATCCCAAGTAGATCCCAAGACATTTCCGCTAAAGCCGATGCCACTAATATGGCGCAGGATCGCTGCCAGGCTATCCAGTTCCCGGAAGCTCATGCACTCGATGCTGCTAGCTCTTATGATAGTGAATAGGTGGGTGCAAAAGCCCGCAACTGCGGCTGTAAAAAACAGCAGATAGGCGAAAAACATGGCTCGACGACGAAGATACAGATAGAGAATAAAGGGAAAAGATAACAAGATCGATACATGGTGACTCAAGGCTAATCCGTAGAGAAATCCTCCGATAAGAACCCAGGTCGCCGGCGAATACCTGCCCCATCGAAGTATATAAATTAAAATTATCAGCAGCAGGGAGTTTAAGGTATATACCTCCTGGCGAATCGCCTGCATCCAGAAGATAGGATTCCCGGCTAGTAACAGCGCTCCCAACCAGGGAGTTATGCCCCAACTGGTCTCACGGCATAGGAGCTGGAAGAATAATGCCGAGGCGATGGAAGCGAAAAACGCACTAAGTAAGCCAACTCGATAAGCAATATCACCAAAGGGAAGCAATCCCAAAAGGTATCCGAGCATTATATACCAAGGATACCCAGTTGAGTGGGCTGGTATCAAGAATTTACAACTGAGGGCTAGATCAGCTCCATCGCCCCACATTGCTCCAGGGATCAGGCAATACGAGTAAACCGCCAGGGTGATGAGGAATATAAGAGCTGTAGCTTTAATGTGATTGGACATCCTGCTTGTAATATTATTGCATTGCTCACTAATATTAAAGGCTTGATCATTAGCAATAAAGTAGATATCAGTATTAACTATGAAAAGCGATGATAGAATCGATAAGGATGTAAAGCTATTTCGCTCCAGAATATCTGGCAAGCCCGAATTGGGGGTTATCCTCGGCTCCGGTCAGAGCGATGTTCTCCCTTTGGAGAATATCGATGCAACATTTAAGTTCTCGCAGCTACAAGCCATGGAACCATGTTCAGTACCAGGACATGGCGGCTACTTTGAGGTGGGCAACATAGGCGGTCTGAAGGTGATTATCCAGAGGGGTAGATTGCACTATTACGAGGGATTCGATATCGATCAGGTTACATACTCTGTACGCCTAATGCACGCTCTGGGGATTGAAACACTGGTAGTCTGCAATGCATCAGGAGCGATCAACGATTCGCTGGTTGCTGGTGATATCGTGGTCATAGTCGATCATATAAATATGATGGGGGTTAATCCTCTTCGCCATCTGAAGTTGCCAGTTCAGAGTAGATTGGTAGATATGACCGGTGCCTATGATCAACATTTGAGAGAACTATTTTATAGCATTGCTGAGCAGCTTGGTATCGAGGTTACTTCTGGTGTTTATGCAGCCATGCCGGGACCGAGCTATGAAACTCCAGCCGAGGTTCGTATGCTCTCCCTGATAGGTGCTGATATCGTTGGCATGTCAACCGTCCCAGAGGTGATAATGGCTACAGCGCTAGGAATCCGGGTTCTTGGTCTCTCCATTGTTGCTAATATAGCTGCTGGCATGCAGATGGCTCGCATAACTCATCTCGATATCCTAAAGGCAATCTCAACTTCTACACCAAGGCTCAACCATTTGTTAAATGCTTTCATCAACCGCATGCCAAACTGCTCTCAATAATCTCATCTAATAGTCTTTCTCAGTGCCTAAAATGTCGATGTCTCGTAAATGCCATAGCGATTCCGTATTCGTTGCATGCCTCGATAACCTCTTCGTCACGCTTCGAGCCTCCTGGCTGCACTACTGCACTTACGCCCTGCTTGGCGATCAGATCGATGCTGTCCCGGAAAGGGAAGAAGGCGTCCGAGCCTAGTACGCTTCCATGCACTCTATCACCGGCTTTCTTGATCGCTAGCTCGGTCGAATCTACTCGGCTCATCTGTCCTGCCCCTATGCCCACCGTTCTTGTACCCTGCACCAGTACTATTGCGTTCGACTTGATCCATTTGCAGGCTTTCATCGCAAATGCCATGGATAATAGCTGATTATCGCTCGGCTTCTTCTCGGTTACGATCTCGAAGGTAGCAGGATTTATTTCCATCTCATCCACCTCTTGTACCAGCATACCACCTACTACAAAGCGCATTTCGTACTTCGGCTTCTCATTCTCATCAGGCAGTTTCACCATATCTACTATGCGCCGGTTTTTCTTTTTTTTCAGAAGCTCCAGCGCATCCTCGAAGTACCCTGGCGCGATCATTGCTTCCACGAAAGCTGTCTCGTCGATCAGCCTCGCTACCTCCATATCAACTCGACGGTTCACTGCTATCACGCAGCCATACGCTGAGACCGGATCGCATTCCAGCGCATCCTCGTACGCCCTGCTCAGTTCCTTGTTGGTTGCCAGTCCGCAGGGATTGTTGTGCTTGATTATCGCTGCCGCCGGCTCCTTGAAATCAATTGCCATGCTCCAGGCTGCCTGCAGATCCAGCAGATTGTTGAACGACAACTCTTTACCACTCAGAACCTGCGCATCGAGGATCGATGAGCTGCTTCGCACCATCTCCTTATAGACCGCAGCTTTCTGATGCGGATTCTCACCATAGCGCACATCATACAGCTTGTTCCACTTGACCCCGATGCTCTCCTTGAAGTTACCCTGTTCATCGGTGAAGAGCGTTGAGCCTGCAGAGAACCCCTCTCTCTCCCGCATCTTAAGGTAATTGGCTATCACACCGTCATATTCGCTGGTATGCTTGAATGCCTTCACCGCCAGTGAGAAGCGTGTCTCAAGCGATACTTCACCACCTGATCGTTTTAGCTCCTCGATGATAAGCTCATAGTCATTTGGATCCACAATCACCACTACATCGTTGAAGTTTTTAGCAGCCGAGCGGATCATCGACGGACCGCCGATGTCGATGTTCTCTATCGCCTTCTCAAGGGTAACATTCGGCTTTTGGATGGTCTTCTCAAAGGGATAGAGGTTGACCACTACCATATCGATTGGCTCGATCTCCATCCTCTTTAGCGTCTCGGTATGATCTTTATTGGATCGTACGGCAAGCAATCCAGCATGTACCTTAGGATGAAGCGTCTTGACCCTACCATCTAGTATCTCAGGAAAGCCGGTTACATCGGAGATATCTATTGCCTCGACCCCGGATTTGCGTATCGCCCTTGCGGTATTTCCCGTGGAGATTATGCTTATTCCCAATTCTTGGAGTTTCTTGGCGAAATCCTCCAATCCTTCCTTATTGCTGACACTTATCAATGCCTTTTTAATCATCGGCATTTTATTGCCTCCTTTGTTAATTTTTATAGTTTTTTCTATATTGTGATGCTGTTTGCCAGTTCTTTTAATTTTTTTGTATTTTCTCTGGGATCTTTTTTCCCATCTTTGTTTGTTCCGAAGATTGCGCTGCCGGCGACGATTATATCAACACCAGTAGCAGCTATCTTGCAGATATTCTCTATATCTACGCCGCCATCAACCTGGAGGAGTATATCATATCCGCTATCATCAATCATCCTCCTGGCTGCCTTCAGTTTATCGGTCATGAATTCAATATACTCCTGTCCGCCGAACCCAGGATTTACCGACATAAGTAGCACCAACTCTATCTCCGGCAGTATCTGCTGCATCGAGGAAAGCGGCGTATGCGGATTGAGCACGATGCCTGGCTTGGCTCCATTCTGGCGGATTACCTGGATAGTGCGATGGAGGTGATTGCAGGTCTCGATATGAACCGTGAAGTACTTGGGCGCATGAAGAATCTTACCTGAATTCGTATCCCTTACAACGAAATCAGGGATATAGCGATCGGGGTCGCTTATCATCAGGTGCACATCGAGCGGCGCCCTTGTCTTGCCATAGAGGGACCTTACTACCACTGCACCTATGGTGATATTTGGCACGAAGTGTCCGTCCATCACATCGACATGTATTAGGTCGGCCCCGCCAGCCTCAGTCTCTTTTATCTCAGCCAATAGTTTGGAGAAGTCAGCCGAAAGTATGGAGGGGGCTATCTGTATCATTCGTTTCTCCTTGCTCATCAAGTATGAACCTACTGAAATGTATATTTATAGACTATCTTCTCGTCAACCAGTATCTGCACCTTTGCCCCTGTCTGTACCCTGACCGGTACATATATGATATCCCCCGGCTTACACGCCTGGCTATAGACAGCATCTGGCTTGAGATGGTGAATCATTACAACCGAGATTTTTGAGCTTTTTTTGCCAGTGGGAGCTGGGTACTCGAAGATCTTATACAACTCAGATGGCTCGCCATTATCACCTGGAAACGAGGTCAATGTCAGTTTAGCGTTATCTTTTGCCAGGATGCGACTACCTGGCTTGGGGGCTTGACCGATAACGATGCCCTCGTTCAATCCGGCTCTTAGCTCATAATCGATCCGGCTTATCATGATATCCTTTGATAAAAGCAAATCTATTGCATTTTGTGCTGTTTCACCGATTAAATCAGGCATGGGCATATAGTATGGAGATCTTCCTTTGCTTACCAGCAGCGAGATCTTATCCCCCTCATCTACCGCTGTCCCCTTTGGAGGATCAGTGGCAATCACCAGCCCATCATCATAACGGTCGCTGTAAACCTCAACCGTATTTCCCATCTCCAGATCCAGGGCTTGCAGGGTTGCCAATCCCTCAGCTTTTTCTTTGCCTGACAGGTCGGGCAAAAGGATCTGCTTTATCCCCCTTGATATGGTAATATTGATAGTTCGACCCTTTTTTACCTTATCTGATGGCTCAGGCACTTGTGAGATGATCCTGCCCCTTGGTATGGTATTACTGTAGTCCTCGCTGGATAAGGCAAGCTGTAGATTAAGCTGGTTCAGCTCCTTAAGCGCATCCTCGACGCTTTTGCCGACCAAATTTGGAACCTCAATAATCTCTCCCCGAGTGGAAAGTCTAAGGTAGGCATAGATTGATCCTGCGAAGATGGCGGTGAATAGAACCAGCAGCCCTAACGCCTCCAAAATATATTTTAGCAACTTCGATCTAGCCATTGTAACCTCATCCTATTTTAGATCGAATACCATCAAAATTACAGTGATGCTTCGATTTCCCCCTTGCATATACTAAATATTGTGCTACCATTTGTGCATTAAACAATAAATTGTGGTATGTTTACAACCTAAAAAGGGGAAAGATTATGGATAGAAATGTTATCAGGTTGCTTTGCATCGCCTTGACCGTAGCCCTGGTTCTTTCAAGCGGAGTCGGCTGCCATAAGGAGAAGCCACCCGTAGCAGCTATTCAAACGCCGGAGCCAACCCCGGAGCCGACCGAGGTTTACCAATACACGCCGGTCATACCGGCGACTCCGGAGCCAGAGCCTGAACCGGTTATCACCGAGGAAACGATCAAAGAATTCCAGAAAGCAGGCGTTGTCAAGGTAATCCACTTCGAGTTCGACAGGTATAGCTTGACCTCTAAAGCCAGGGACATCCTCTTTCAGAACGCACAATGGCTCAAGGATCATCCTGCTGTATCGGTAACCATCGAGGGGCACTGCGACGAGAGGGGAAGTAATGCCTATAACATGGCTTTAGGTGCAAAAAGAGCACAGGCTGCAAAGGACTACCTGGTCGCTCTTGGCGTGGAAGAGGATCGCATTAACACCATTAGTTGGGGCGAGGAGAGACCGGTAGATCCTGGACACAACGGGGCAGCCTGGGCAAGGAACCGTCGCTGCGAGTTCGTGCTCGGATTGATGGATCAAGATTATTAGACATCCCTTGGCTGAAAAGTACCTGTAATCTTAGCGTTAGAAGTTTGCCATTTAGCCTGAACTAAAATAATCCTGGATTGTTGAATAAATAAAACGATGATGTCTATCGCAAGAATGCCTATGGAAAAGATCTCGTATTGCTGGAACACCAAGATCATTCATCGTATTATTACCCATAAACAGGAGGCATAAAATGAGATACAAACAGCTAGTGTTTTTACTTTCGCTGATTGTATGTGCTTATTTCATCGCTGGTTGCGCGACTAGCAAGGACATGATGCGCCTTGAGAGCAAGGTTGATAACATAGAAAAGGCAATAAACGATCCCAAAGCGCTAAAGAGCGAACAACAGGCCATGCAAAAGCTGGATACCTTCAAGGATAGCCTGGATACCATTAAAAGAAACCAAGCTGATATCTTGATGAAGATGGACGAGCTGGTAAGTGTCATCTCCATGCTTGAAGGAAGGGTTGGTGAGATCTCCTACCACCTGGCTAACATCTCCCAGAAGATGACCTCGCAGACCAATCAACTGGAGATACTAATCTCCGGCAAAAAGCCCTCGGGTGAGCCTAGTGGCGCTATGACCAGCCTTTCGGTTGATCCTGAAGAACTGTACCAGAATGCATACAGCGACTTCTCCAAGAAGCAGTACGAGCTTGCCATAATGGGCTTTACGCAGCTAGTAAAGGAATTCCCCAACTCGGAGCTGGCAGACAATGCACAGCTTTGGATCGGCGAGTGCTACTTCTCGCAGAGTAAATATGATAAAGCGATAGAGGAATTCGAGAAGGTAGTGCAAAACTACCCCAATGGAGATAAGATCCCCGATGCCCTGATGAAGATAGCGATGAGCCAGGAGAAACTAAAGATGTTTCCCGAAGCCAAGCAGACCTATGAAGAGGTGATAAACCGATTCCCCACCACCCACTTCGCCAGAGTGGCAAAGGACAGGATCGAATCGCTCAATAAGTCCACTAGATAACATCTTATAGATGAAAGGATTAACATGGATAAAAAGATTACCTGTCCTCACTGTGGTAAGGATACAGGCATCCATCGCTCGCCAGGATTGACCGTTGATATTATCATCAACCTCTTCCAAGATGATCAGTTCCGAGGCATAGTCCTCATCGAACGCAAGAACTATCCACAAGGCTGGGCGCTTCCCGGGGGATATGTCGATTACGGCGAGACCACCGAGGATGCAGCAATAAGAGAGGCTTGGGAAGAAACCTCGCTGGATGTACAATTGATCGATATCCTGGGGGTTTACTCGGATCCTGGGCGCGATGACAGGCAACATAATGTCTCCGTTGTCTATATCGCTGAGGCAACTGGAGAACCGAAGGCAGCAGATGACGCTAAAACGGTAAAGCTCTTCTTCCCGCCTGATTTTCCGGATAAGCTTTGCTTTGATCACGATGAGATCCTTGAGGACTACATGGAATGGGCTGATTCATTGATCCCGATCGATGAAGAAGAGGAACAAGGCTTCTTCTAAACAAGCCAGGACAGATGGAGCATACAAATCAGTTAATGATGGCTTAGTGCAAGGCATACCGAGGATTGCTTGACTGCAATAGAGAGGTTTGATAGGCTGCTTACTCGACCGTATAAACGGGTATAATGGGACAAGACGCTTATGCTAAATATAATATTGTAGCTCTTGTTATTGCAATATCCTTATGCAGCATCACTTCCCCTTCTTTTTCACAAAGCCGCGAGTTCTTCATCGGCATCACCTCCACCGAGGTAAAGAAGATCGATATCGGATACGCAGTGCTCGACTCCAACGGCACAGTTGTATCTGATACCATCGATAAGGCTAGGAAGGTTCTGCATAACGATCTCGACATATCCGGCTTGTTCGATGTGGTTGACCTGACCCGCTACTCGGAGGATTTTGCCGGGGTGCTGGTCGGTAAGGCGGAGCCTGATTTCTCAAAGTGGTATCTGGTCGGCTACCAGGCTCTAGTATTGGCTGGGGTGGATCTGAAATCGGAATCGATGACACTTCGGGGTCAGATCTATGATGCCAAGCAGGGTAAGCTGATGCTAAGCAAGACCTATAGCATAGAGAAGGATTACTGGCGCAAGGCGGTGCATGTTTTCGCCGATGATATCGTGGAGCAGTTCACCGGGCTGCCCGGCATTGCACATACCAAGATAGTCTATATCTCGGATATAACAGGCAACAAGGAGCTGTACCTGATGGACTATGATGGTTTCAATCCCCGCCAGCTCACCTTCGATGCCTCGTATGCGCTCACACCGGACTGGTCGCCTGATGGCTCCATCATAGTCTTCACTTCATATAAGTACGGCAAGCCGGACATCTTGTCGTATAATCTTAAGACCAACCAGTCCAAGCGGCTGATCTCATATCCGGGGCTGAATGTTGCTCCAGCCATCTCGCCCAACGGCACTGAGATCATCTTTACCCTGAGCAAGGACGGCAACTCTGAGATCTACAAGGCGGACATTGAGGGCAAGGGGCTTAAGCGCCTTACCTATCATCCCCAGATAGACATCTCCCCCTCCTGGTCGCCCAATGGAAGGGAGATCGTGTTTTGCTCGGATCGCTCCGGCAGGCAGCAGATATATGTAATGGATGCAGAGGGGATGAACCTCAGGCGACTTACCTTCGATAGCTTCAACAATGATAGCCCGATCTGGTCTCCCAAGGGTGATCTTATAGCCTTCGTTTCCCAGCGTGGAGCAGTCTCCGATGTCTGCCTGATGGACATTCAGGGGCATAATGTTCGGGTTATTACCGACGGCAAAGGCTCCTATGAGTCCCCCACCTGGGCGCCGGATGGACATCACCTGGCTGTGCAATCGAATCGAGATGGCAAGTACAATATTTACATCATCTCCATAACCTCCGGAGGCATCAGAAGGCTGACCTTCAACAAGGGAAACAACACCAATCCTGCATGGTCGCCATAAATAATAGTCAAAGGGTTAGGCATTAGATGTGAGAGGTTTGTTAGCCACAAAGGCACTAAAGCACGAAGAAATACGATAGCTCATGCAAGGACAACTTCACGATACGTTGGTATCACGGTATTAGTTATTAATATCAAAGATGAACCTTATCACCATAGATGGTCGTTGGCTGGCTATTATATTTTTCTCGTGTGTGATCCTGCAATTCTGCGTATTCTCCGTTGGGATTGTGGGTGCCCAGAATGGCTCTCAATTCATCGGCAAGGAGGTAGTCGATCTTCAGATCCGCTGTGATGTTCCCTTTGAGCGCAAGCCGGTGAATCATGCCATCTCGGTCGGATTGGGGGATATCTACGACCCTTACGGTATCCGGCAGTCGATCCAGATGATCTACTATCTTGGAATCTACCGGGATGTAACCGTGCTTGCCGAGGAGGTTGAGGGTGGCGTGCGCCTGATATATGACCTCGAGAAGAAATGGATGGTTACGAAATTTAATATCAACGGCGCATATTCGATCCTGCCCCTTCCATTGCTGGATCGCTCTGGAGTTCGCTATTCGGATATTCTTAGACGATGTCTGGTGAAGCGAGGCGATGAGTTCTCCAATGAGCGGCTGGACAGGACCATCGCCGACCTGAAGGCACTTTTCGCCGAGGCGGGCTACTTCAGGTGCGAGATTACTCCCCAAATTCTGATGCACCCTGAGAGCAAAGGTGTCTCGGTTACCCTTGTGATCCATACAGGAGCGCAAGCCCGCATCGAGGATTTTGACATAGAAAATCCCACTCGATACACAAAGAATTTCCTGCTCCGCAAGTTCAAGCGCCGTCAGGGGGAAAGATACTCGAAAAAAAGCTTGCTGAGGGATATCGAAAGGAGCAACTATCTTTTAAGAAACGCTGGGGGAAAAATTGCTAACGGATTTCGCATGTATTTTCAATTGAAAAAGAAGTTTCGCTTAGTGCGCCTTGAATATAAGGATGTGTTCTATGATTCCAACACAAATATGGTCTTAATAAAACTAAAAGCCTCCGGAGGCGATAGTGGGCTGGTGAAGTATGATGACAAGTGGAGATGGAGGGTGCTGGATGATAATCCACTGGATGCCATAACCTTCTTCGATAATATTAGGCTACAGGAGGAGGACTTCGATGACAGCGCATTTGCCTTGAGGGAATATCTCATCAGGTATCATTATTACAATCCAAGAGTGCAATATCGGTATGAGAAGGATAATGCAAACTTCTTCGACATCACCTTCCGACCTTTGGAGTTGAATCGCATAAAGGTTAAAGAGGTCGAACTTATAGGGAATAAAAAAATAAGCGATGATACACTCGATGATCTTATCCTCAGCGGCAAGGGATTGTTCGGCATAAACCGATTCTACAACCAAAAGACCCTTGAGGAGGATGTGAATAATCTGCACAATTTCTACCTAAACCAGGGTTTCCTCGACTCAAAGGTAACTATTGGAAAGGTCAAGATCGATGAACAGGAAAGGATCGCAAATCTTTCAATTCAGATCGATGAGGGTGTACAAACCATTGTCGAGAGTGTGCAGATAGTCCCTGATGTGGTCTTGAAGCTAAAAAAGGTGATCAAGACGCAGCTCAAGCCGGGGATGCCGCTTAACTACAATACGATAAGAGAGGATGAGAACAACATCTTCAGCAAATATATAACCAATGGCTACAAGGACGCCATTATTGATACGCAGGTAACCTTCAGCGAGGATCGCTCAAAGGCTGATGTAACATATCGAGTAACCGCTGGGCAAAAATACTACTTTGGTAAGATCATCATTCGTGGCTTCAATCTTACCCAAAGAAAGATCATATACCGAGAATTGGAGATAAGGGAGGGGGAGCCTTATGATCTCTCCAAGGTACTTCACTCCCAGCAAAGGCTACTTTCATTGGGCATCTTCAAGACCGTGTCCATCTACCCGATAAAGAACCAGCGCGAGCCGCAGATCATAGACTTTGTGGTCGAGGTCAAGGAAAAAAATTCGGGGAGCCTGGAGTTCGGCGGCGGCTGGGACAGCGAGGAGGGCTATCGCGGGTTCCTCACCGTCTCTCACGCCAACCTGGGCGGCTACGACCGAACTATCAGCTTCACCTACAGCTATTCGCAATTGGAGACCAAGTACCAATTTATGTTCCAGGAGCCTTATCTTGGGAATAACCCCTTCGACTCGGAACTGAAACTATTTTATATTAACAGAGACGAAAAACATTATAAGCTGAGCGAGCTGGGAAGCTCCCTAAATATAAATAAGAGGTTCGGTGAATATATGAAGGGAATACTTGAGTACCGCTATCGAAGCCAGAAGTTCCTAAAAATCGAACCAGATTTCGAGGCAACTTATCCTGGTGAGCTTCAGGACATCAAGATCTCCAGCCTTATCCCTACCTTTCTATATGATCGGCGCTATAATCCATTTAATCCGACCAAGGGAAGGGTCTTTGCCATCAGCTTCGAGCAGGCGGACAGGATTTTGGGTTCGGAGACAGATTTCGCTAAGTTGATGCTGCAAACATCATACTACTCCCCGTGGGGTAATGATGTTTTGGCTTTCGGCTACAGGATGGGAAGAGCCTTCAATCTCCCATTGAGCGAGAAGTTCAAGATACAGCCCGGCTCTACAGTGCTTCGGGGATATTCTGCCAAGGATATAGGTCCCAACACCACCTATAGCTATACAGATGATGAGGGGAATGAGATAACCAAGACCTATACCATCGGCGGGGATTCGATGGCGATTTTCAACTTCGAGTATCGCTATGATATTCTTGGTGGCTTATGGGGGGCACTATTCTTCGATTCGGGTAATATCTGGCCTGAGGGGAGTCAATGGAGGCTTAGCGACTTCAAGTGCAGCACCGGTTTTGCGTTGATGTACATTACGCCGATCGGTCCTGTTCGTTTCGATTTTGCCTGGAAGATCGAGGATGGGCATCTTCCCTTCGGCGCCTGGTACATCTCCATCGGCCACCCGTTCTAACATAATTAAAAGCGAAAACTAGCGCTTTGATTTGCACAAAGGATGTAGTAAACTCAAATTAAGATGGGTACCAGGGATTACGTTGACAGAAGCTATCTTTCAGCTATCGAAGCATCAAAATATCTTGGGATAACGGTTGAAGAGATACATCAGCTTGCGAAAAGGCACATAATCAAATCTATAACCTCACCAAGTGGTCAGATAAGGTTTAAGCTTGATGATTTGAAAAAATATGAAAAAAAAATAAATGTCAATTCGAGAATAAAAAATACCCAAATAACTAAAGAGAATAATATATTCATTGGAGAGTATTCTTACAAAATATTTATTGATAACTCAATGAAGATGGATGCTTTGGGGGATAACAGCGTGCATTTGATAATTACATCCCCCCCTTATTTCAATGCCAAAATGTACTCGAAAGCACCTATAGAAGGGGATCTAGGGGATATTCATGACATAGATGAATGGTTTGATTGTATTAAAGAGGTATGGAGTGAATCTTTTCGAGTGCTTCAGCCGGGAAGAAAACTGTTTATAAATATAATGAACCTTCCGCTTAGAGATGACAGCAATGGCTTCAGGTCTTTGAATCTAGTAGGTAAAACTATCGATTTATGTGAAAAGATAGGCTTTATTTTTAAAAGAGATATTGTATGGCATAAGACAAACGGAGTAAGGGCTCATTTTGGCACCTATCCTTATCCAGGTGGAATACTGATAAATAATATGCACGAATTTATACTTGAATTTAACAAGCCGGATGTTAAGGGATTTAATAAATATGCTCATCTGAGCGCAGAACAGAAGGAACAATCCAAGTTGGAAAAGGAATTTTGGCTCAGCCTCAAGAAAAGCGATGTATGGCTCATGAAACCGCAAGGCAGCGGCGATAAAAGAGATCATGTAGCGCCGTTTCCTTATGAATTGCCTTATAGACTCATCAAAGCTTACTGTTTCATCGGTGAAACAGTACTTGATCCCTTCCTCGGTTCAGGAAAAACTATGATTTCAGCCATTGACCTAAAGAGGAACTGTATCGGCTACGAGATAAATCCACAGATAGGACAAGATACGGTCATTAAAATAAAAGGATTTCAGATGAGGATTTTATGATTTGTGATGAAACAGGATGCAAAAACAGTCTATGCTCAGTCCAGCGATATAAAATCAAGGACATATCTTGAATATCGTAGGGATATGAAAAGAAAAGCGATATTTGAATTGGAGGCTTTAGAATGGTTAGATAAAAAAATGAAAAAATTATATCCAGATAAAAAAGTTAAGGTCTATAAATCAGGAGGTGATAAATTTCTATGGTTTCTTCGTAAAGGTGGACTCTCTAGGCAACCTGATTTTATTGTTAAGATCTACCAAGACGAGAAGAATATTGAATTTCAATATGTGAATGCAGCATCAGATGAATTTTATTTTAATTTTAAAAAAGGTAAACTATTAGATAGAAAAAATAGGATGAAAAATACTATTTTTTTTATTCTGCTATCTGGTTCACCTAATAAATATGCTTTTTTAACCAGTGAGTGGATATTAAATAATAGTAAATATACTTTCGAACCGGCTTGGAGGGTAAATGTATATAGAGTATTAGGAAAAGATATCATTCTAAAAGAAGATGATACTCTCTTAGAACTCTGGGATTACATTAATGCAAAAAATAACATTTTAGATTTTCAACATCATTTAATTAATGATATTAAGGATAATTTATCATATCTTTTACAAAATGTTATTGACCAAGAAAGGGTTGTAAATATAATTCCTAATGATCTTGAGAGTTATTTTCATATATGTTTTATATTAGATAATATTCAAAGAATACCTAATAATATTAGTTTATGGTTAATATACCTTTTAACCTTCATTAATAATAGAAGCAAGCTAAAAGATATTAATAAAATATTTTATTGTGTTGATTATTTATATTCCAAAACACAATTGAAAATAAATGAATTGAAACTCCTCATTCTTAAAATTAAAGAAACATTAGAACTTTTAAAATTATATTCTCGAACTGATGGTCATTATCAATCTGATGTTACTGAAAGTCCTTTAATAGAGACAAAATATGCACTTTTTTCAATTAATATTATTGAAGATCTTATCCAAGATATGATTTATTACTATAATATTAATGATTTTAAGGCAATAAGAAAAATATACGAAAATGTTGATAATGTTATAACCACATCTCAATGGATCAATAAGGCTAGAAATAAATAACTTCTAGATAATTATAAAATGAAAAAAATAAGTTATAAATCAATGATTATTTTAATCGGTGTTGTTATAAGCATAATAATAATCGATTTTGTCTTTGCCCAGTTGGATGAGCCGTCGCCGACCAGTCGACTGGTGCTGGCGAGAAATGCTATGGATGATGGCAAGTATGCTGAGGCGGCTGAGCACCTAGAGGCGGCTATACCTGGACTGAATTACAGAATATCGCTCATCGAGGCATATCAGCGATTATATCAGTGCTATGTAGCTCTCGGCATGGATGAGAGGGCTGCCCTGGCTGCCAACGAGTACAAGGTGCTTACCGGGGAGGCTGTAGAGCCTCTGGAAGTTGAAAAGTCAAGTGCTACATCATCACCATCTCCGCTGCAAGCGATCACCCCTGCCCCAACTCGAGCAACTGCGCTGCCAAGCGAAATACCCACTGCTACGCCGATACCAGCCACGCCCTCACCAGTTTCACCAAAACCGGTTACTCCTGTATCGACCATTGCGCCAATAAAAAAGTCCAAGCCTAAGAAAAAGTGCCTGCTGTCCAAGCCCTACTTATATGTAATCGGTATGGGGCTTATCGGATATGGCTTTTATGCTGCTGATCAAAGGGATAATAAGGGCAGTAATGGTCCTGATAACTCGCCCCCACGTATCCTCCAGGTCGTGTTCTATGATGATCAGGGGAATGAATACCCGGTCAACCTATCCGCTGGCAGGGTCGATCTATTCAAGTATTCATCCCTACCCCATGCCTGGCGCATTGAGATGCTGGTAACCGATGATCTTGATACGGTGGATACTTTGTATGTCATGTATGAATCTGACAACAACGGCTTTATCATCCCTGGCGGACAGGAGGGCGAATGGATGCTCGGCATTGAGCCAGTCCAGTGGGAGGATGGTTATCACGGCGCTGGCAGTAGATATATGTTAGCATTGCGGGATCATCGCCCGAGGACATCTCGATCCCGGCTTTCTTTGAATAATGCATCACCAAACGTACAAACCTTGGGTATCCAAAGCCCACTATCCAAAGGCAATTGGTTGTTATCCTCACCGCTAGTACCCTATTCAGTAGCCACCCTTCGACAAGCTGCCTTTAGGTCGCCAGCAGATTATGGGAGCCAAGGGATCGCCAGCTATCAACTCGGAATAGATGTTCGCGATAGCAGCCAGGCGGTCTTTGGTGTCGATTTTACGGTTAGTGTGGAGCAAAGAACTAATCCCACGCGCATCGAGTGGGTACAGATCCCTTATGAGCTTCCTGGTGGCTGCCAGGATGGTGTGGTAACCTTAAGGCTTTATTTACGTGGAACGCCAGCGCCCTCCGCGCCTATTGGCCTTAGCATCAGCGGCGATGTCGGCTATATATGGAACGCACCAGGTGGCTATTGCTGCCCGCAACAGCAGCGAGATATCGTGATGGATACTGATGCCGAGGGCTATATCAACCTGTTCGCTTGCAGCCAATGGGCAGGAGATGCGAGCCTGGCTGCGGTATATCCGGCTGGCGCCACTCCCACGGCGACCGCCACCGCAAGGCTTCGCTTCGGGGGTATCACCCCGACAGATACACCGACCCCGACCAATACGCCAACCGCTACCTGGACCCCCACAGCGACCAGCACCCCGACGCCAATGCCACCGCCCGCTAAGGTTCAGAACCTAGTTTGTGAATATGATCCCGAAAACCGACATGTTGTGTTACAGTGGGATGCGGTAATCACCTTCAGTAATGGCGTTCCCATCCCAGCCGAGGTGCTGGATGAGTACCTGGGATATCGGGCGCTGGTAACATATCCCAATGGAAACACAGTCATCTTTGAAGCCACTGATTGGACACAGGTTGAAGAGATCTGTTACTGGCTTTTCACCTTAAATCCTCGTGATCCACCGGGAACTTACAGCTTCGCGGTTTATGCCTACCTGAAGGCTCCTATTGATGAACAAGGCGAGCCTAGCGACCCTTGCTCTGTGGAGGTAAGTTGATCTGGCTCTTGCACGCTCTATAGTTATATCGGCGATATTCCTGCTCGCCTTGATTATTATTGCCGCCTGCGGGAGTCGAGAGTGGAACAATCCCTACGACCCCAACGGCGATCTCAAGGAAGGCTTTTACAGGATCGCCTACATAGGCTTGTTAGATCCCGGCGGCATGGATTATGACGGCAGGTATCTTTGGGCATCGGATAGATATACAAGAGCAATTCACCGCTTGCAGCCAAGCGATGGTCAGATCCTCCAGACTATATACCCCAATATCGGAGCATTGGAGGGCATCTGCTGGGATGGCAGAGATCTCTGGGCATCCGAAAGCCTGAACCGGCGCCTGATTGAGCTTGACCCGGCAAACGGGCAGACACTCAGTATCATAACATCGCCAGCGAGTATCCCGATCGGACTGGCTTATTTTTCTGGAAACCTGTACTGCTGCGACAACGTTGATTCCAGGCTATATCGGATCGATCCCACAAGCACAACAGTCCTTGAGATGTTTGAACTGCCTGTTCAGGGAGCTTTCGATATCACCCTAGATAATAATGGGTTGCTGCTTTTCACCAGCGATACGGGAGCAAACATTCATGCTTATGATACAGTTCAAGGCGATTGCTGGCTTTACGCGACAATGGAGTCTGCATATCCCCGTGGAGTGGCTTATGCAGAGGGTATTTTGTATATCATAGCCCGTGATGGCTGGCTTTGGGGGTATGGTGAAGGGAATAAGCCATAGAGGATAAAATCACGCAAGGCTCCCTGCAACAGTGCCAGAAGCATAAGCTCAACGATCACTATGCCTTTCTGTAATCAGATCTTAAAAAAAGACTTGACATAGATCTCCAAATGCATTTATAGTTGTATTGTTGAAATGGCAAGGGATCCCTTAATCAATAAACGGAGAGGGAAATGCCAAAGGAATCTCAACCGATATCGAGTTCAAGAACAGAAAGACCGATAAGATTTATCATACTATCCACCAGTGTGCTTTTCATCTTCTGCGTTGTGTTGCTTATCATAGCTTTTTATCCAGAGCTTAACAGCCTGGTAAACAAAGGAGTATCTGGACAAGATGAGAACCAGATTATATTTCTTAAAAGCAAGCTATCATTATTTTTCCTGTGCGTTATCTTTGCATTGATCGGTTCTTTTGGCATTTCTTGGTTTTTGACCGGTCGCCTTTTAGCTCCAATAAATGATATTGAAGAGCAGTTGTATCAAACCTTCAGGAAGGACCTGACCAGCCGCATTAGCATCCCACCAGGGCACGAGCAGGCTAAGTTGGCTGAGGAGCTTAATCAATTCATCGAGGAGTTCGAGAAGACTATCCTAAGGCTCAGGTTGGAGCAGGAGGAGGTAGCACAAATTCTTCTCAAAGCGAAAAACGAGAGCCATGTGCAATCGACAAAGGATGCTCTGGACAGGATTGCAAAACACAATGAGAAGATCATAGAGATGCTGCTTAGGTACCAGGTAACCGGCGACCAGGGATCCTGATTCTTGCGCTGTTCGTTACTACCTTATATATCCAACGAAAATGAAGTGAACCGCCTATAAGTCGTGCTTAGGGCAACTAGACTGGCAACGAACCGATAAGGGTAGCAGGGAGTCGGATTTGTGGAGTTGTAGCTGTGAAGTTATTCGATAAGATCATCCTTGTAACATTATGTCTTGCACTCTCTGCTATACTCTCCATGATTCATTTTTTCATCGTGGATATGCCCCAGGAGAATGCTCGTTATAAGGTTCATCAGGCAGTGATCAACAGCGAAGCGCCGGCGCCTTTGCAATATCGAGCCTTGCCATTTTTCTTCGCCGAGGTTTTACATAAACTACTAAACTTGAGCCTAACCAGGGTGTACTTTGTTTTAAGGCTCTTGTTCACCTTCTTATCGCTTTATGCCTTGTATCAACTCTTGGGTTATTTTTTTGAGCCAGAGTATTGCTATATAGGTGTTCTTTACACTGCTGCTGTAATACCCATAACCTACTTCGGCTATACCATGGCGCCGGGAGACATTATGGCTCTATGGGTGATAATTCAGGGGCTTAACTTCATTATGGAGAACCGCTATGTAAACCTGGGGCAACTGATCGTCTTGGGTGTGCTAATGCGGGAGACGGTGCTTGTATTAGTCCCGATTTACTTCCTGGTGAACTTCGGCAAAAAGAGTAACAGCCAGGTTATAATAGACACCTTGCTCTATGGGATCATCGGCATAAGTACCTTCATCGGGGTGAGGTTATTATACGGTTCAAGGGAGCTTTATTACAAGTTCTTCACCCTTTGGGAGAATCTAACCCATCCGGGTACCTATTTATTCTTGTTTTTATTTTTCAACATCATGCTTTTTTTGCCCTTTTTCGGATTCAAGCACCAGCCAGGGGTATTGCGCAGGCTCTTTATAGTAGTTATTCCCTTTTTCTTGATTAACCTTTGCTTTGGACTGGTAAGGGAGACTCGATTGATGTTACCGCTTTTGCCGATTCTTGTTCCGATGAGTATCTCCACGCTGAGAGATCGCATCTATGAGTCCATAGCCGAGTCAGCTAAATGATCCTTTGAACCTGTGAAACGATCATCGGATAGCTTCTTTTTTGCTTCTTCATCCTTTCCCCGTAGCCATCCGCATCTTTTGCTATTGCGATGATCGAACTGCGGACTATATGGCTTGATGTCCAACAGGGGCGTGTTATCTACTATATCGATATCCTCGATATGCAACACATTTCCTTGCACCTTTATTAGCTTGACAATGGAAAGACCGATCGGATTGGGTCTTCGCGGTGCCCTGGTAGCGAATAGTCCACGAGGAGTATCATCCAGAAACGGCTTCACCTTTAGCGAATATCCCTGGCTTAGATGGAGGTAATATATCAAGTAGATATATGAGAATCCCTCCAGATCCTGCAATCCCTCAGTGAGCCTTTCATCGACGGTTACAGTACCCTTGATACCTTTGCCGGCTGATGGTTGGATCGGCACATTTACCGGCTCCTTGAAGGGGGTATGTATGATGCCTATCGGTTTGAATTGTATAATCTTATCCAGAGTCATTTCCTTTCATCCCTTTCATACTCCTAATTATCGCTTTTTCCCTAAATTCTCAAGCCTTAAGACACAGGCAAACCCTCATAATGAAGCCTTAAAATGCCTGCATTGGGAGCATTATAAAAAGTAACAACCATCCTATCCTTAGTTACACACAAACATTTCCCTCCAAAGCCTTAAAAAAGCTATCTGCAAGATGCCACCGCTGGGGATAATCTTCGTATAAAGCCTCATAACCATCTTGATCCAAATAACAGTTTAGGCATGAAAATTATGACCCGTGAAATTGCCGTTATATTTTTAAGGAAGTAACCTAGGCAAATGGTATCTTGTCTGCTTTAGAGATTGTATTGGCAAACTAAATGAATTTGAATGTCCAGGGAACATTAAATAAAATAGATCATGTATTGTATAATGAGAACCGAAAAAAGTTGAAAAATGGCTATGAGTTTACTTGATATCACCATAGATGAAGCGCTTGAGATCATTCTGGCCAGTGCTAATCAACTGCCCGCTGATGAAGTCCCAATCACAAACTGCGTTGGACGAATATGCGCAGAGGATGTTTTTTCTCCACGAGACATGCCACCCTTCAGCAGCTCAGCGGTAGATGGATATGGAGTGATCGCTGATGACATAAAGGGTGCTGATCAGAGCGATCCAGTCGAGCTGGAAGTAATAGGTGAGCTTACCGCTGGGGATGAACCTTCTCTGAAGGTGAACAAAACTCAAGCGGTTAGTATCATGACCGGTGCTCCTATACCGGATGGTGTCGATGCGGTGGTCATGGTCGAGGATACCCGGCTCAATGGAAACCGCGTGCAGATTTTCAAAGCGGTTGAAGTCGGACGAAATATTCGATATGCAGGCGAGGACCTTGAAAAAGGGTACCCTATTATCCGCAAAGGCGAGATAATAACACCTCCTCATGCCGGCATTTTCGCCTCGATAAACAAGTCGAGGGTCAGGGTCTCCAGGAAGCCTTCAATCGCCATCTTGGCTACCGGTGATGAGCTTAGGGATGTCGGTGAAACGCTCAAGCCGGGACAGATCTACAACGCAAATAACTATACCTTGATCAACCAGGCAAAATATTATGGACTGGAGGCGGTTGACCTCGGCATTGCGCCAGATAAAAAGGATGCCCTGCAGGATAAGATAATGCAAGGGATAAAACAGGACATACTGCTCACCACCGGTGGCATTTCAATGGGGAAATATGACCTTGTGAAGGAGGTGCTGGCAGAGCTCGGCTACCAGGAGCGCTTCTGGCGCATCATGCAGAAACCGGGCAAGCCGATGAGCTTCGGATTTCTTCACGGGACGCCGGTCTTTGCTCTGCCTGGATTCCCTGTTTCTTGCATGATCTGCTTTGAGATGTATGTAAAGCCGTTGATTTACAAGATGATGGGTGCAAAGCCGAAAACTGAGCTTAAACTATGGGCAACACTAGCCGAGGATATACAAAAAAAGACCGAAAGGACTGAAATAAACCGCGGCAGACTATGGTACGAAGATGGAATACTAAAGGTTAAAAGAGCCGGACCACACGGCTCCGGTGTGCTAAGAACCCTTGCCTCTGCAAACTGCTATTTTATAATGCCTGCCCAGGAGAGTCTTTGGAAAAAAGGGCTGAAGGTGCAGGTATCGCTTTTATGGCACCCTTTAACGCAGATAACTTCGGAGGAAGAAAACAATGTTTAATATAGGTCCCTGGGAGCTTATCATAATTCTAGTGATCATCCTGATCATATTTGGGCCAGGAAAGCTGCCCGACATAGGAAAAGCGCTCGGCAAAGGATTGAAGGAGTTTAAGAAGGCTAATAACGAGGATCACTCAGAAACACAAACAAAAAAACTGGATAGCGCCAAACAAGAGGAAGATAAAAAACAGGATTAGTAACGATAATATTATAGGATGATCGTTACGCACTGGATGGTTACCCGGTGAATAAAAGATTACTTATAGCTATTTTCCTATTCATCCTGTTGCTAGAGAATATTCACAATACTGCACCTTTATTTCAGCATTATCTATATGCCAAGCATCAAGGCTCTTCATATCAAAGCGATTTCTGGGACAAGTTCAAGGAACGCTTCGCCCCGGAACCGATAAAGTGGTCTATTGTTGTTCTAAGCATCCTTTTCTTTTTAGTCTTTTTAGGTGCTACTTTAATCATCAAGAAAGACACGGATTTTTCAAGGCTGTTTTGGATTAGCCTGATCTCGATCATCACATTGGTCATCGTTATTCCGACCTTGGGCTCCTGTATCATGCGCTCGCGCCTTTTCAGCTTCATGCTGGCACACGATGGAGGCGTTATACAGACCGAGTTAGCCATTTACTATCTGCTTGATGGAAAGAATCCCTATAGTGAAGATTACACGAAAACTCCAATGGCAATGTCCTTGGATAGCAACCCGGATATATGGAGGAACTATGGTTACTATTCAAACCCAGCCTTGTTGCATTTCCCTTATCTGCCGGCAACCATCTATATTAGTATCCCATTTTATTTTTCATTTCAGGCTCTGTTGGGATTTTATGATCAAAGATTTGTTTATTTATTCTTTCTCGGACTCGGTTGCCTTTTCGTTTATAGATCAGCAAGATCGGATCTAAAGCGCAGACTCGGAGTCATGTTATTTGCATTGAATCCCTGGCTTGCTGGTTTCATCACAGAGGGGAGAAATGATATCCTTGCAGTGAGCATTCTGTTTATCGCTTTCTATTTTGCCTCAATAAATAAATGGCTACCTTCGGTGTGTTTATTTGCCATAGCTTTGGGCATAAAACAGTATTGCTGGCTAATGCTTCCATTTTATGCGATTTTTTCTCTACAGCTCTTTCCTTCCTTGAGTATTGCCAAGATACTCTCCAGGCTGCAAGCTCGAATTGTTCCAATAATAATAGGCTTATTCATCTTGGTTATCATCTACTTGCCGTTTGTGGTCTGGGACCCAGGTGCGCTTTGGGACGATATCTATAGCTTCAACGCCAGCGGAGGAGCTGATAGTTATCCGATAAAGCCAGATAGAGCTTATAACTTGGGTAGCTTGCTGGTCAACTGGGGATTGCTTTCCCCAAAAGACTCCGCAACCATCCTGAAGATCCTTCAGATAATATTTTGCGTTCCTTTGCTTATATTATTGATCTCAAGGCAGTTGAAGGACAATCGCATCTCAAATATGTTATTTTATTGCGGGTTATTTATCTTGACATTTGGATTCTTCAGCCGCTTTTTAAGCAATAATATGATCGGTGTAGTACTCGCGCTTACCGTGCAGGGATGGGTAATGATGGGGGATGAGACGAGCCATGAAAAGCAATAGGTTGATCCTTCTTTTGTGTGTAATAATCATTTTCCACTGCACTGGTTGCCTGTCATTGCTGATACAGGATATGATTAGAAACAAGGATGATCCCCTCGAGGGGATTGCGAATACTCCCCAGGAGCATAATCGGATCGGTATTGCACTCGAGCACCAGGGGAGGCTTGATGAAGCAGCTAAGCATTATCGAATTGCCGTGGAACTTAAACCTGATTTCTTCGAGGCTTATGCTAATCTAGGAAATATCTACTATAGGCAGCGTAAATTAAAGGATGCTGCAAAGTTCTACCAGCGAGCGCTACAGATCAACGATTCCTATGCCCCAGCCTTAAACAATCTAGCTATGATATACATAGAAAGATCCCATAACCTCCAAGAAGCGCTCGATATGGCGCAAAGAGCGGTTGACCAAAAGCCTGATGATATTCATCTATATCTAGACACCCTTGCAAGAGCATATTATTCGCTTGGTTGGCTAAACACCGCTCGCCAGATGCTCCTTAAGGCAAAGGAAATGGCGCCGCAAGACAATGAGTCGTTTAGGATGGCTACAGATAAGCTGCTAGAGGAGATAGATCAAACCCTGAAGGAAAATCGATGAACAAAAAGCCTTCGATTAGTTTGGATTGACATTTACTGCTCCCCTGGCTGGCCATGGATTCGAGGGAGGCAGGGGCCACCTATCCTTGGGGCGTTCGGTTGAATCTTTTTCCCTTTCCCTATGGATATAATTCGGTAGCTCTTTCTTTTCCGAGCTGGTAGAAGATCCTCCATCATCAACAACTAGGTACGGCCAGAGGTCTCCATTCCCCCCCAGCTCATCAGTTGCCAGTAACTCCAAAGGTATAGAGATAGGCGCGGCACCAGGTGGAATGTAGGTGTATAATGTAAAAACAGTGCTTTGAATACCCTTATCCTGCTTTTGGGTTGCATGCTGCGACTGCGGGAAAAGCTCCAATCCAGTCGGCACTCCCTGATAAAGTATCTCGACTTTATCAACTGGAATCCCCTCCTCGTTTTGCACCAGTGCCAATACACTAAGATTACCACCACTGCTGTCCAAGTAGGTGTCCATATAGCCCGCTATGGCTATATCCGGTGGTATGGGAGTTATAGTAGCTGTCGGCGTAGGAGTGTCAGTTCTATAAGGTCGATCACCGGTAGTAAAATGCCAGGGAACTTGACTGTCAGACCACTTGTCTTCATCGCTTCTAACCATAACCCGCCAGTAGTAGGTAGTATTTTCTGCCAGCCTGCCAGCGTGGACATAGGTTTCTTTTATATTTATTGCGATTGGGTTTACTGGACACATATAATCGGTGCCTAAAAATACTGTATAGGTAACATTCAGTTCAGGATCGCCAGCCCATGACAGATAGGTATCACCGAAATACTGCGTTGGAGTCGCAGTTGGGGTGTAAGTAGGTGTGATGGTCGGGTAGGGCGTTATGGGCGGTTCGGTGGGCGTTGGGGTGCGAGCCATGGGATTTATGCAGACTAGCGAATATTTCTGAGGCGGTGCATTCAGACTCGTTCCCTTTACCTTTATAGTCCAGACGCCGACATCCGGAGCTCCGATAACACATTGTTCGATGTTATCTGTATTGTTTACACCATATCTCGGAGGCGCATCGACAAAGTACTTATCATTGATAAAGGGGTAGTATGGATACCCTTTGGGGCTTATCAATTCCAGGTCCAGGTCATTGCGAAGCGCCTGGGTAGATGTCATCGCTCCTGGCGCATCATGCCAATACAATACTACATTGATCCTGTAGTCATCGTTAGGCTGGTACATGTAATACTCATGAACCTCGCCGCTAGCCTGGTTTATCCAGTCCTCGTAGAAGTAATGTCGGTTATTGAAGCTCTCGTTATAGTCATTAAATATAAGGTCAACTCCCTTAATAGCCTTGGGTACTCCAAATCCTGATCGATAGTTGGGACCTAGGTGATTCACTGTCGGTGGCTGCTGGGCAGCTGACCAGATAGTCAGTGCCTTTAGTAATGATGAACTAGGCATATCACCATTGTTCTTCAGCATATATGCTTGCGTATATAATGCTGCTATGCCACAGACAACAGGTCCGGACATCGAGGTTCCTGTCGCCCTCCCGTAGTTGTTGGGGCAAATAGTGGAGAATAGATCGGTTCCATTCTCTACAACATCCGGCTTGACTCTCCCGTCATCGCAAGGACCGCTGGAGGAAAAAGTAGTCATATATGAGTTATCATCAACCGCCCCGACGGAGATGACATTTTTTGCACAGGCATAGGAGCCTATCGAATGATAGGGACCATCCGGGGGATGCGGTGTTGAATAGGTGCCCGGTTGACCGGGTATGTAATATTCGCCTGAGGTCCATTCCCCGCCATCATTCCCCGCTGAGAAGACCACAAACATATTATAATCGATTATTGCCTTGTCAGCCTCGCGACTCAAGGATGAATACCAGCCAAACCCGGAAGTACCCATCCAAGTCCAACTGCCGTAGTAGCCGCTCCATCCATCGGACAATCCCCAGGAGTTATTCGCAATGGTAACATTGTAATCCCTGGACGCCCTTCTTAGCTTACCTGCAAAAGGGCTGGTGCCAAAGGAGACCAGTTGACACTCCGTAGCCATACCCTTGGCTGAATTATTACCCGAGCCATCTCCGCCAATGGTGCCGCAAATATGGGTCGGGTGATCTGAGTACCCTATATCATCCCCAATGATAAGTCGATCCGCAAAATCTGTATGTGCACAAGCTGTTCCGCCATCGAGAACACCTACGGTTACTCCCTCGCCTGTCAGATTATAGGGGGGACTTTGTACCGCGGTTACACCGGCAATTAAAGCTGCCCGACGATTGTGTAACTCGATTGGACGAGGTGCTTCCTCGATATAGTAAACATCATCGACCTGAGCGAGGGCTGATATAGAATCCAAGGATAACGATGCCTCAAGGCGCTGTGCGATGTCATAAGTCTCCCAGAGGGTCAATTCACCACCATGGTCCTCGACTATTGAAGTTGCATTTTCAAGGGATACATCACTATAAAAAGTCAGGCTGAAGATAAAGGTATCATCACCGGTTCTAGCCCAAAAGGGCACACCCTGATTGCGGAGAAAGGGACTCAGTTTGTCACCAGGTAATATGACCGCAAAGCCTTCAATAAGAGTATGACTGGATAACTGCTTTATCGTAGCATCCGAAGATACGGTAACATACCAACCGTTTTTGGGAATGTAATCGTGAAATCTAATCCCCGAGTCCTCCAGTTGCTTAATCTCATGCAGCTCTAAAGGTCGATTGACCTTCATTATTAGATGACAGGGGTAATGTGTAATGCCTAGTTTATCGAGCTTAAATGAGAATTCGGATATGGTTCTGTTTCTCAATCTTATTTGTTCAGTAGAGGCTACGACCGATACAACCATCAGAAGAACCACGCAAATGACTGATAGTACAATGAATTTTCTCATCACTACTTTCCTTTCTTGTTACTAATCGATTGCCTTAATAACAGACGAGTGCATAATTATCAAATCTAATGAATACTAGAAACTCCTTGGATATGAGAACAACTCATAAAAATGCTAAGAATAGGGATAAAAGCCCACAAACCATTGGACTACACGACATTATAGGTTTTCCAGGTATCTGAGCGTAGAATTAAGAGCGATCTGCTCCTTGAAGCTGCTCTCGATATCTAGGGATCGTATCTTTGCCTTGTCTGCATATCCGAGTTCATCGAGTGCCTGAAGGATTGCGACTGTCATGTCAATCGTCTTTGCCGGTTTCTTGAGATCTTCATTCCAATCCTGTTCTACCTCGGATAGTATGTTATCCAAGGTTGCCAGCGCCTCGCGGTAGGCGCCGATATCACCCTCGGGGACATTTCTAGCAAAGGAGCGAAGTTTCTGAAGTATCGGCGATGGCTTGATGCTGCGTTGCATGTCATAAGTCATCACCTGTCGTTGAGCTATTACACGAGCGACCGCTTTTTCAATCGCATCCGCCTTCTCCATCTCTCCTATATGTTCGAGCATGAACTTTGCTGCCAGTATTGCTGCGATCGGATTCATGCGCCACTGACCCTCATATTTGGGTGCTGAGCCAGCGGTAGGCTCGAAGACAGCGTATTCATCACCTATATTTCCACTATAGGCAAATCCCAATCCACCGACTAGTTGTGCGCAAAGATCGCTCAATATATCCCCGAACATGTTACTGGAGACTAAAACACCATAATCTAGTGGATTCTTGATCAGCCACATGCACTGAGCATCTATATTTGTGTGCTCAAGGTAGATATCAGGGAAATCAGCGGCAACCTTCTCGGCTTCAGCGACCATCTGTCCGCTTGTCTTTCTTACTACATTAGGCTTTTCCACGACTGTTACCTTCGATTTGCCATGCTTTTTTGCCCACTCGAAGCCAGCCCTGATGATACGATTACAGGAGGCAGCGTCGAACAGGCGAACCGAGGCGGTTATAGTAGCCGGATCAACATTATTGTAGGCAGCGCCCTTGGGATGTGACTTGATCAAGCGAATGAACTCCTTGGTTAGCTCGTCTTGAGCAGCACCATCAAACTCAATACCGGCATATAAGCCCTGTGTATTCTCCCTGAAGACTACCAGGTCTATGTTGTCAAGGTAGTTCAGCGGATTGCCAGGAAATGACCTGCAGGGGCGAATACATTTATATAGATTGAAGACCTGTCGCATCCTGACTATAGGGCTTACATACTTTAGTCCTTTGCCTTTTAACTCTGGTGCAAGTTCATCGTAGGCTGCCTTGCCCTTGGAGGTAATAGCGCCGAAAAAGGCTACGCCGATGTCCCTAAACTGCTCGATGGTTCGAGCCGGGAGTGCATCACCCTCCGTGCACCAAAAGTGCCATCCAATATCACCGTTAATGTATTCTGCATCTAGTTCAACTGCTTCGAGCACCAAACGAGCAGCGGTGCTAATCTCTGGACCAACTCCATCTCCAGGAAGCCAGAGTATCCTATGTTCAGCCATCCTTGTTTAACTCCTTATTTTTTAAGTATCTCTTGGGAATCTCAACTTGTTCCGCTCCCACATACTCATACTCAGCTATTATACTTCGCATAGGGGGATAGGTTAACTCCTCGAGCATATGTGCTGATATACCCGCTAGTCTGCCTACTGTAAAAACAGCAAAAGCCACATAAGGTTCAAGCTCCAGGTCACTTACGATTGCACCTATTGCGCCATCGACATTCAATGGAAGCTCTTTGCCCTTTTCTTGTTTAAATACTTGGGTAATAATCTTTGCCAATCTCCTATTATTATCAGGTATCGATAGGCTATCCGCAAGCTCAAAGAGCGCCTTTGCTCGAGGATCGCCTTTTTTATGCAGTCTATGTCCCCAGCCGGGCAGCCTTTTCTTGCTTGATTTGATATACTCAGTAGCAGCCTTTGATAGTTGTTCATCTGTGATCTTGGTTGCATCATCCTCAACCTTAATTTGCTCCATGATCTCTTGCAGCATTATAGCTGTGCTTTGACCCGCTCCCCCATGTAATTGGGTAATACATCGAAGTCCTTGATTAAGGCAGTCTGGTTCCTTTGCTCTTACGCTGGCTGCGTTCATGGCTGCTACAACAGAGGGAGCGGTCTTTCCATGGTCTAAACAAGCAACCACTAACGCTTCGAGCATTCTTGTATCTCCAGGTGAGAAAGGTTCCTCACCGGTTATGAATTGGCATAGCAATTCGCTATAAGAGTTTGGCTCATAGACCTTTTTGGGATCTGCGACAGGTAAAGAATCAATAAAACGACTAATTTGAGCGGGCATATTTACAATAGATACGAAGCAAGCAGCTTCTAATGGTTCAAAGCCCAGAACATAAAAACAATCACTGAATATTTGTAAATTATTCAATATACCTTGTAATTTTTTTTGTGTTTCACTTATTTTTTTAGGATCTTCCATCACTATCTTATCATCCAATAAGCACTGCCTTATTTCTGGCATTTTATCCATAATTTGGATATATTCAAAGGCAGCATCAGGTATCTTTTTTAGTATTGTTGTTCTTTTTAATTTCGCCTTTTCTGTAATTAACTGCTCTACTCCAGCCATTGTTATCATCGGCAGGAAAGTGTCGCGTGGATAGTCTTCTAAGAAGCTGATTAAAGAATCGCCGCTTAGTTCAAATTCTGTATCATCTTCTTCCATATCATCGAAATCTTCTTCCATTTCTTCGACTTCATATTCCTCCTCTTCATCATAGGATGGTGTCAAACTAGTATATGCCATAGCAAAAGAAATGGCATTTAGCGCTCTGGAGGTGGGGGCATCAGGGAATTCACCCTTGAGCAAAAGATAGACTGCATCGATAAAAGGCACATATTTTATCAACTCAGCTTGATTCACGCCCCTGGTAATTAGTACGCCAGGTTCTGTTTTGGTTATCCTAGTTTGCAGCTTAATCATCCATCAGCTCCATTTTTTTTCTTAAGTTTTCATATAAAATCATCAACATCGCAGTAGATTATATTCCAGGCATTACGATTTTCAAGGAACAACCCATTTAAAACCAACATATAAAGGCAATGATTCATTCATCGAATTACTTGGGAGTTAATTGGCAGAAAGCAGATCCAAATCTCTGCTAGTCAGTCCATCAATCCCCATTTTCTGGAGGTTCGTAACTTTGCTCAGCAGCTTCAAGCAGCGGCTTGACCTTGAGGATCTTGCTATCAAATCGCCTTTTAAGCTCTATAACTACTGGATTTTCCTCTGCAACTCTCATTAGGCTTTTAATCTTGGCTTCAAGCTGCGCATCGCTACGCTCGTGAGCTGATAAGGCAGTGTAATCATTCGGTAGTGTCTTAAACTCTAGTTTCCAATCATCGCCGGTAATCGCTTGCAATGACTTCAGTATCATATCCTGGCTCTTCTCATTCTTTACAAGCCGCGCTGCGATCCTATCCTGATCGCTTTCCTTGAATCCCATGATTAGACTATTGCCTTCCATCCTGACTGGTATGGCATAAGCTAAAGATGCCTTCAAGTCTGGTGCAACCCTTTTTAACACATCATTCAAGATGATCCATTTCCCCTCCAGGCTCCCAGACTCAAAGGCTTCCTTCTCTTGGTCGCTGACCTGTAGTGTATCATTAGTTCTTTGCTTCTCTACCTGTTTTTTCGGTCGTTTTTCCTTTGCTTGATCCGATGCTGCCAAGGGGGACGGATTGTTCCTAGTTGCAGAACTTTGGCTGCTTCTTGTTATTTCTATTTGATTTCCTATATGTAAAGGTTCACCTTTGGAAACGGTTTTTATTAAAGATTCTATAGGCACCAACCTTACAACCTCAGCAGCTTTGACCAGGGTTACCTCAAGCAATATGCGGGGGAATGATGACCTTTTCAGCTCCTCGGCTATCTCGGATATGATATGAAACTGCTGCAAAGCTGTTCGCTTATCAACACCTTTGGATAATTCCATCAGTTCCTTTAACTGCGATGCCGAGTATGTATAGATCTCCTCGGATTCGCCGACCTCTTTCAAGACCATAATATCTCTAAAAAGCTCACTTAGCTCCTTGCCAAGATTATAGGGATCAGCGCCTGCGTCCATGAGTTGGTTGTAATCTAAAAGCAGGTTCGGCACCTCGCCTTTGATGATCTCCTGGGCGATCTTCTTGATCACCTCGAAGCTGATACGATTAGCGATCAGGTTAACATCCTGGTCATTGACCTGGTCTCCGCAGAAGGAGATCACTTGTTCGAGCAGTGATTCGGCATCCCGCACGCTTCCCTCAGCGAGTCTGGCGATCAAGCGCAAGCTCTTTTCAGAGATGTGCACTTTTTCGGCTGCCGCTATCTTTTTTAGCAGACCCAGTATTTCATTGATGCTAACCAGGTGAAAATCGTAGCGTTGGCACCTGGATAGTATAGTTACCGGCACCTTGTGCGGCTCGGTGGTGGCTAGCATGAACTTGAGGTATCTTGGCGGCTCCTCGACCAGCTTCAATAGGGCATTGAAAGCCTCCCTGGTTAACATGTGCACCTCATCGATGATAAAGATCTTGAACCTTAGCACAGCCGGTGCATAGCGAGCGTTCTCCTGGAGGTCGCGGATCTCATCTATCCCTCGATGCGAGGCACCATCTATCTCAAGCACATCCAATGAGCTGGAATTTATAATTGACAGACAAGCCTTGCACTTGTTGCATGGAACTGGAACTATGCCGGTCTCGCAAGTCAGGGATTTTGCCAAGATGCGAGCCACGGTCGTCTTCCCGCAGCCACGAGGTCCAGAAAATAAGAAAGCGTGAGCAATACGGTCATGCTTTATCGAGTTCAGAAGGGTTCGGGTTACATGCTCTTGCCCGATGACCTCCTCAAAGGTCTGGGGGCGATACTTTCTGGCTATGACCTGGTAGCTCATCGATTAAAAATATTCTTTTATATTAAGGGATTAGCTTATTTCTCAAGCTCGACAACTAGCTTATCAGGGTTCAATACCTCAAGTTCAGGGAGGACAAACTTACCATCTTTTTGGATGAGGACTCCATCGAAGTATATCTCCCCTCCGCCGAACTCTGGAGTCAGAATATTTACTATATCCCAGTGAATGGGTGATTTGTTGCCATTTCCGCAGTCTTCGTAGCTGTTGCCCAATGCCGTATGGAATGAGCCGGCGACCTTTTCGGTGAAAAGCCCGTCCGCTGAGGGATTGCGAATATATGGATTGAAACCGAGGGCGAACTCGCCGATGTATTGTGCGCCTGGCGTGTCGAAGATAAGCCTTCTTAGCTTGTTTACATTGCCGGTCTCGCAGTCGATCTCCACCACCTTGCCCTTCTCGAACTTGAAGCGGATCCCAGACCATTCATTTCCGGAGTGGAAATTGGTCGCCTGGCAGAAGTACTCGCCGCTTGGAGTATCAAGCACGGGAGCAGTAAAAATCTCGCCATCAGGGATATTCTTCTCACCCACGCAAAGCTCATAAGGCATTCCGCTAATGCTAAGCTTGAAGTCCATGCGGCTACTTTTTATATGCACCTGATCGGTCTTCTCGAATAGCTCCTCTAAAGGCGCCGCAAGCTCTCTAAGCCTTGAATAATTGAGAGCGCTTGACTTGAGCCAAAGCTCCTCATACTCACGAGTAGTCATTTTTGTCGATTGAGCTAACGAAGGAGAAGGATAATTGAGAAGCACCCAGCGTTTCTTTGTCCTCACATTAAGATGCACCGGTTCGGTGATCATCTGATTATAAAGCAGGAGGCTCTTTTCATCCACATTCTTCAGCGCATAGATGTTCTCGATACCGCGAATGCCAATCCAACAGTCTATCTTTTCCATCAATGTCAATTGGGCTTGTTGATCGGTCTTGAGCATCTCCTCATCAGCGCTTCTTATATAGACCTCGTTGAGACGACCATCGCTGATGCGATAAAATGGTCTCACCCCGCGCTTGTGGGCTTCATGCATCAACTCTTCCATCAAGGGGAGCGCACAGGTACCGGTACCCTCAATTAACAGCCATTCGCCTTCTTTGATCTTCAGGGAGTGGTCGAACAGTACATCGATTAGTTTCTTGATATCAGCCATTTGTCAACCTCTGTTTCAACATGTTTGTCCAAGCAGAGAAAGTATATCAGATTGGCAGCACAAGGCAAACTGCCCCTACCTAATCTCTCTGGCTTGATCAAAGGCAATTTCCTTTATGAGATTTGCCCTTGCAGGGAATTCTGAATATTAAAAAAATGGACAAGAGCGTAATAAAAGCTAAAATAAAACATGCTGCGATGATTGATACCAGGATACAGGTTACGGTTGGAATCCCTTGCTTTAACTGTCAAAGGCATATCAGCAGGATCTTAGAGGCTCTTGCAGAGCAATCATATCCGCCGACCCAGATAATAATAGTCGATGACGGCTCCAAGCCAAGGATTACCATTGATACAGGGGACAACGAAGATATCAAGCTGATACGGCATGAGCGAAATCTTGGAGTCGCCGCCGCTCGAAACAGTATAATCGAGTCTGCTTTAGGTGAGATAATTGTCTTTGTCGATTCTGATGCCTATCCTAAGAACGACTACATTGAGAATCTTGTCGAGAGTTTCGATGCCGTTTGCATAGCCGGTGTAGGAGGGAGGCTCGTGGAGGGGGAATTGAAAACCATTGCAGACCGCTGGAGAGCCTGGCACTATGATGCGCAAACATGGGGCTTAGAGCAGTTAGATGATGTTCCATTCATATTCGGGGGAGCCAGTGCATACCGCAAGAGCATACTAGAAAAGGTCGCTGGTTTCGATCCACAGTTTGCCACTAATGCGGAGGATGTAGATATCGCCTTCAGAATTCGGGCTTATGGATACAGGCTTGCCTACAATCCAAACGCAATAGCCTTACATCAGCGAAGTGATAAAGTGGGGACACTTATAAGCATGAGCCGAAGATACCATGCCGGCGCAGCTAAAGCCACCTGGAAGAACAGAGCCGGTGGACTACAAAAGGTTCTAGTTATAATGTTCTCCCAGTTTATCAAGTCTGCCCACCACGATATAGCAATCAGACCTTCTTTGGTACAGCTCATACTAACATTTATTATCTTTTTATCAGATTGCCAGGCAGCGATAATCGAATTTGCCAAATTAAGAGGCATCGATAAGAAACGATTGAGTGGAGATATCGAGGATATCTCTTTTGGCATTCTTTCTGGCAAAATTTATATCCCCTTTACTTACCCGGAACACGATTTTAATAGGCTGATCGAGATACTGAACAAGAGTCCTCTTGGCTCCGATTGTACAGTGCATGTATTGATGACCAGCAGTGAGAGGGAGAACCTTGATAATTTGCCAGCCGATGTTGAGATTATAGATCCAGATATTTACGGTAGCTCAAAATATTCAAGGCTGACTAAACTAGCTAAGGCGATGAGAGATGATGCCATCGAGGCTTTTATCCTTCCTCTCAGCTCTTCAGATGCAGGAGATCATCTGTTCTATAGAACCCTAGGGATACTTGGAAGACCTCGACATTATTTGGAGATTAAAGATACTAATAAGGCGGCTTATTTTACACCCAATAAGCGAATTCTGAGACTTTCATTATTGCTCTTTTGCAAACCATTTCGAGTGCTTCTAGATCTTGCTATTGCCTTGCCGGCGGTTGCAATGATCGGCATCTTCTTTGCATTTAAGAACAGATCCAGGAAGACCTCGACATTGAGATCCCATTGACCATGATAAATAGAGTCGCAATTATTGTTCCCGCTTATAATGCCTCGGAGACAATAAAAGGCACCATTGAGGGATTGCTTTCCCAAACATTGGAGCTAAAGCCGGCAGATATCATTGTGGTAGATAATGACTCAGAGGATGACACGGCTTTGCTCGCTGCTAGGATGGGGGTCAGAGTTATAATCGAGACTAAAAAAGGAGCTTATGCAGCCAGGAATGCAGGCATCTTACAGTTGGATGATCGATACCGATATGTAGCCTTCACGGACTCTGACTGTTATCCGCGTGCGGACTGGCTTGAGAGTTTGCTTGTCGGATTCGAAGATAACGGAGTCGCCGCCTGCGGAGGAGAGATCCTCCCTTATGATATCACCAATCCAGTGGAAAGGTATATTGATAATAAAGGGATATTGAGACAAAGGTTCATGTACATGAATATGCCCTATTCAAAGCCTTTTTTCGTAACTGCCAATGTAGCTTTCCAAGCAGATGTTTTCTCCAAGGTCGGGTTGTTTGACGATTCTTTAGCCATCTCGGGCGATGCGGATCTCTGCTGGCGCTTGCAGGCTGCCGGTCTATCCTTGAAATATATCCCTGATGCGGTAGTTTATCACAAGCACCGAACCACGACTACTGCGCTTTATAATCAGGGCTTCCAGTATGGTTATGGAACCGCTGAGCTGATGTCGATTCATCTTTACAAGACATATAACAAACGAATCTGGATCGACTGGAAATCATACTCGGCGGTGCGCAGGGCATTACTTGGGCTTATTGGAGGTTTTTTTTCAGCAACCTCTTATTATGATCATCTTTATGACTTGATCTGGTATTCAGCTTTCATCTATGGAAAATGGAAGGGAAGTCTTGAGAAAAGGATTATTGTAATATGAAAAATCTGCTACTTGGCGGTTGCTTGATGACCTGCATTCTGGTATCGGTTTTCAGGGCGAGTGCTGAACAATTGGTTAGAGATATCGTTGAATATAGACTACAAAACGGACTAAGGGTTCTTATTCAGCCGGATCACTCTGCTGAGTTGGTCGCTATCAACATGAGCATATCTGTAGGCTCCGGCAATGAGTCAGACGATGTAGCTGGAGTATCGCATTTCATTGAGCACCTGCTTTTCAAGGGAACTACCCACCGAACCGCTGATCAATTGAACGCTGATGCCATGCGTTGTGGAGGTTACTTCAACGCCTACACGCATAACTGCGCCACGCACTTCGAGCTATTCGCAATCTCCAGCTTCTGGAAGGAGGCTCTTGAGATACATGCTGACATGATACTGAATAGTACCTTCCCGCCTGATGAGCTGGAAAAGGAACGCAAGGTGGTGTTAGAGGAGATCTCCATGTACAATGATGAGCCTTCCGATGTCTGCGAGCGGCTTTTCTTTGAGATCGCCTTTTGGCAACACCCTTATGCTCATCCGGTTATAGGCTACGAAGAGGTAATCTCAAAGATAAGCAGAGAAAGGATACTCGAATACTTCTATACCTATTATGTGCCCTCAAATATGATCCTCACCATAGTCGGCGACATAAAGGAAAAGGATGTTATTGGGGTGGTGCGACAGCTCTATGAGACGGTTGGCTCAAGCATGAAGAACCAGGTTCCCCAGATACCGCCAGTTGAAAAGCAACCTAAGTGCTTATTTGCAGAGGCTTCCATGGAGGTTAACAGAGCCTATTTCCGCTATGGCTTCAGGTGCCCCGGACTGAGGGACTCAAGCTATTTCCCACTACTACTAGCCTCTATCATCATGGCTGATGGAGAGAGCAGCCGACTATACAAGCGTTTGGTTAGACAATTACGACTGGTACCTGATATTGAGGTCGATTTCTATCCTTTAATCGGTAATGCGAGCATCTTTGTGCTCAGCGGTGATGTTGAGCCGACCGATCTCAATGTCCTTAAAAAGGAGCTTGACAGGCAGTTTGAGATATTGGCCAGCAAACCAGTATCACTAAAGGAGCTAAAAAAAGTAAAAAATAAAGCAATCGCAAGATGGTCCTTCAGCAAGGAAAGGTTCTACGATCGCTGCGATGAAATAGCAGGTTTTGCACAGTATGACGCACTCGATATTTACAAGGATTACGAGAAAATGATCCTAACGGTTACCCCTGAAGAGATAACAAAGGCAGTAAATGAGTGTTTATTGCCCCAAAAAGCGATATTTACCCAGGTGATACCCAAAGAGAATCCCTCAATAAACCACCACAATAACAGATCTAATAATGATGATAATTCAGGATTTAAGCATTTTGTACTCCCCAATGGTTTAAGGATAGTGCTCCAACCTAAACCAGGCTGTGGGATCATAAGTTGCGCACTAGCTGCCAGGTACGGATCAGTTGATGATCCACCGGGTAAAGCCGGCATGAGCAACTTTTTAAATAATATGCTGCTTAACGAGACAGACAAGCTCTCTGCACAAAAGGTTGCTGAGAGATTCGATGCGCTTGGCGTGCAGGTCGACTCGGACACCTCCAGAGAGAATTCGAGCTTCACCTTGAAAGCCACCAGCGATGCTTTTGATGAGGCTTTCAGCCTCTGGTCAGAGCTGTTGCTTGATCCGACTTTCTCAACAAATGAGGTTAAGATTGAAAAGGATGCTTTGATCTCTGAGTTAATCGGCAGGAAAGATGACCTCTATCTTCACTCTAATGACCTGTTTTTCCAGAACCTTCTGCCGAATAGTCCCTATGGTAATCCGATAATCGGTTATGAAGATCAGGTTAAAACCATTTCATCCCAAGACCTTGCTAATCACTATGAGAGTTATTTCAAAGCATCTGGCAGTGCTATTGCGGTGGTCGGCGATTTTGACATAGAGTCCATGAGCAATTCTATCCATCGTATCTGGACTGCGCTTCCAGAGGGACAACAAGGGGGTAAAACAACCCGGACTTTGCAGGTACCCCGGTTCAGTTCAAAGGACATGGATATACCCAAGGATAAAGAATTAGCCTGGTTGCACATAGGCTGTAAGACGTTCGGTTATAAGGCATCTCAATATCCTGCAATGCTGGTTTTGGTGGAGATCCTGAATAATGCTGAGAAACCTAGGCTGTGGAGCATCCGTGAAGACCATGGTCTCGCTTATCATATTGCTGCTCGCTACCATACTTATGAGGATTTCGGGATTTTCCATATTTTCTTAGGTTGTCGGGGGGAGAACCTTCAGAAAGCAAGGCAGCTTACCCTAGGGGAACTGGAAAAATTGGTTACCGAGCCGCCAACCTCGAAGGAGGTTGAGGATGCCCGACTGAGGTTGATAGGCAAGCTAAAGAGAAACCTGGATGACAGCCGCTTCCTGGCAATCACCTATGCAACCTGGGAAACACTGGGGCTGGGATACGATTTCTGGTTAAAACTTCTCCAGAGGATTGACCGGGTGAGCGCTAATGAAGTATCCGCTATAACTATGCAGCAACTCAAGGATGTGGATTATACGATTATTACAGTAGGTAATCTGGGAAATAACAAATCCTCAACCGATAATATTGACTAGATCGAGCAGTGGAATAGAGAAAATGAAGGTTAACAACATCACCAAGATCAAGGTTAGAAGCTACGAGCTGGATGCTTTTAGGCATGTTAATAATGCGATTTATCTAAACTATCTCGAAAAAGCGCGAGTGGATCTTTTAATGGATCACCAGATGGTAATGGAGGAAAGCCTTAAGAAAGGGATGATGTATATGCTTGTTCGAATCGAGATAAACTATCGCAAGGAGGCATGTTTCGGTGATGAATTGACTATCGAACATCGCCTTGCAAAACGAGGAAACAAGAGCTTCACCTTGGCATTTACCATACACAATCAACGCAGAGAACTTGTCTCGGATGGGCTTGCTGTTCTGACCATAATAGATAAATCTGGCAAGGCTGTACCATTACCTCCTGATTTAGTGGAATTCTTGAATAGAATGCCAGTTGCGTGATTACAAGTTGATGGGATCTTCATTAATCTTGACTTGAAGAGGATGATCTTGTAGGTTAAATGACCGACTATACATTATGGTTAGCAATGTAAAAAAGATGGGTGCTTTGTTGGTTGCGCTCGCTGCATACACTACCATGATCCTTTCCTGTAATTATTGGGATGTAAACTCCGATGACAACGGCATTAGTGAGCTTTTTATTAACAATCAAAGCGAATGTTATCTTAATGTCTATTTCGATGATGCTTTCCTTATTGAGCTACCTCCATCATCACAATCGGCGGGTATTTTTTCATATCAACTCCCCCTTGGTGAACATGCTATCGAGATTTACAAGAGCATTGAAGGTTCCAACGCTGATTTGATCCTTGAAAAGGTGATCTATGTCAATGGCACTGAGGACTACGGAGTGGTGGTTTACCAGGAGGACTGCTCCTATCAGTAATATGATCAAGCGGATGAAGACCTACTTCGGACTAGAATCTCTCGATTGTACATTAGATGGCGCGGTCATAACCCTCGGCAATTTCGATGGTGTGCACCTAGGACACAAAGCGTTGATCTCCAGGGTCATTGAGCAATCAAAAGCCAGGGGCGTTAAAAGCGCTGTGGTAACATTCCACCCTCATCCCCTTCGCATCATCAAGACAGACCGAGTATTAGAGAGTCTCACCAAGCTGCAAGACAAGGTTAGGTTGATCGAAAAAGAGGGGGTGGATGTTTTTCTATGCATCAACTTCACTCCCCGGTTCGCTGCCTTGGATCCAGAGCAGTTCGTAAAAAACATCCTGGTTGCACGCATCAATCCCTCCAAGATCATCGTGGGCAAGAACTACCGCTTCGGGCAGTTTCGCAGCGGTAATGTAGATACACTTAAGGATATTGCTGGAAAGATGGGGGTAGAGGTTGAGGTGGTCGATTTTTACAGGCTGGATGATGAGATAGTCTCAAGTACCAGGATCAGGAATCTGATCAAGCAGGGTGATGTAAGAAGCGCTGCCAGGCTATTGGATCGCCCGTATTCGATAAGCGGTCTGGTGATCTCCGGAGAGAGACGGGGTACAAAATACGGTGTGCCGACTGCCAATATCCGACCAGAGGATATATTAGTCCCCAGCTTCGGTGTATATGCAACTATGGTTCGTATATTTGACCGCCCCTTCAGGGCAGCTAGCTATGTCGGCACCAGACCAACATTTGATGGGAGCGGAATCCTGGTTGAGAGCCACATATTCGATTTCTCCCTTGATATATACCATAACTACCTGACTGTCGAATTCATGGATTTTTTGCGCGGTGAACGCTCCTTTGCATCTAGGGAGGAGCTTATCGCGCAAATAAAAGACGATTTATCAAGATGCCGCCAGCTACTGGCGGATTATGAGGTTTGATAGTTATATCGCTTAAGCGATGCCTATTCCTTATCCTGCTTCTTTACTCTTTTCTTTCTTCCAGACTCCGAGATTCGAGTGCGGAATTCCCATGCCCAGGTGAACATGATCCTGTTAACCGCTAATCTGAAGGTCTCCAGATCATCACCGACTATGGCTAAGCACTTATCCTTGATCTGCTTGGCAAGCTTATAGAAGCTATACTTACTGACTTCCTTGAGAGTTATGAGCTTCTCTCTTTGGAAGATCTGTTCCTTGCCTAAAAGCAGGATGCCATGGCTGCCACGCTTAAGCCCGAAACCAGAAGTTATATAGCCTAATGGTACCCATTCAGGTTCTTTCTCGTCCTGGTGATCCAGCTCATAGATGGTCATATAACCGATGAGACCAGAAACCAGATCCTCGCGTATCTTCTGGTCAGGATACTTCTTTTGGTGCTTGGCTTTGATTTCCTTCACAATCTTATATAGAGCCTCGGTGATATGTTTAACCTTGTTGATTTTGCTTAAAGGCATTATTATCGGCAGGACTATCTGAAGATTCTCATCGTTAATGGGGGTGCGCAGCCCGAAGAGGTGATTCAAGGTCTTTGCAGGATAGATGTACTTCAGGGTTCCGTAAGAGAGCATGAATTTCTCGGAGAGAACAGAAGAGCTTGTGATATCCTGAGCAATTCTCTTCAGTAGATCTACATTATGGTACTGACTGCCCTCTATGATGCCCATCCATGTGGCAGTATAGAGCAAGCTGTCTATTAGATCCTTGGTCATTCGGTGCTTCTCCAAGCCGTACTTCTTAAGCCAGAAGGAGAAAATCGGGATCACATCCCAGGGTCTTTGTCTCAAAGGTGGAATATGAACCAAGGCTGACTGTGATAGAACATCCTTGTTGATGAACTTTATCGGTTGCTTATCCTTATCGAGAATAAAAGGATAATCCTCGACTATAATAAACAGCAGAGCCTGATCATCTTCACTCTTTTTCAACTTGAGTTTTTCGCTTGAGCCAAAGTTAACCGCCTCGAGTAGATCAAGCTCAAGGGATCTCGATGGCGGGAAGGGTTGCTCCGTTTCCTCGGGGAATAAGACGATGGACGGATTTCCCTCATCAGCACGCCTCTCGTAGGATAAAGACATAGGGGTAAGTTCAGGATTGTCCTTGTGGTACTGGAAGTAGCGAATTGGCTTCTTTGGTCTAATAAGGTCATGCAGCACTCTGGCGCATAGCTTCTTTCCTACGCCTCTTTCACCCTTGATGATATAGACCTGGAAGGGACTTGATGGTAGTCCACGGAAGTACTCGATGATCTCATTGGTCAGGGTCAAGAAGACATAGGGATTGGGAAGAACCGGTTCCTCACCCCATCCAATCTTGAAGGACTCTGTCATCGACATCATCTTATCGAATACCATTCCGATATTCCGTTGAGTAAACAGCTTTTCCTCTTGTTCGGTGATGAAGTAGGACAACTCTTGGGTAATCTGGGGAGGTTGGGGAACCTCGAAGTTCTTGGAGATAATGTTGGCAAGGTAGTCTGAGGAGAGTCTATAGCAGTACTTGTACTCCTGTTGTACGCGGAATCGCCTTAGAAAACCACAGAATGCCAGATCCTCCAACGGTTTAATCTGGGAACTCGAACCGACCAACTCGACCTGATCCTGCAAGGCTTCCTGTAGTCTCTGTTCCAGCTTTACCAGCAGGTAATCGTTGGGACGCAATCCTTCATAAAAGGGGTGAGACTCTACGAATTGAACCAGAATCTCATAATAGATCTCCTTATTGACAACACCGTGCATCCCCATGACGCTGTCAAGAATCTCTTTGCCCTGCTCGGTATCTTCCATGAAATCATCTATGATCTCAGAAAGATTATCCAGATCCTTCTTTTTCAGGTTGACCAAAATACGCTTCAGAAGGTATGGATAACCTCCGCATACATTATACAGCTTATCCAATAGGTCATCTTTACCTAGCGTGTCATCGATCTTTTCTCCCTTAGCGCCAGTTTCAAGCAAGAGCCTTTTAGCCATCTCTTTAACGCCACTGCGGTCTAGTAAAAGGCTTTCTGGCGCCAGGTTCTCGAATCCCATGCGGTTAACGACTGAGGTGGCTAGTAACCACTTGAAGCTAGGGACATTCAAGGCACCGACAAAGCTAAAGGAATCGTCCCATAACTTATCTTGGTCAACCTGGAAAAGCTCGCTGAAAACCTGCGGAGAATTGAAGATCTCCTTGAGATTCCATACTACATGCAGGTTATCCATAAGGAAAACCGCCTGATAGCGACCGCTCTTGGTGTTCTCCTTATGTTGCATACATGCGGGGATCACCTTTTTAGTAACATCAAGAACCGCCTGCCTGAGTGAGGGGATCACATACTCGATCGAGAAAGAGGTTTTCTGGGGTCGAAGGCTGTTTGCCAGATCAAGCAGTACCAGAAGAAGCTCGGATAATTCCTTGTCAGCGAACTCGAAGCCATTTTTCCTGCCTTTGATCGCCTTATCGATCTCTGTGATCTTTAGGCGAAGATCTGGATTGATATATTCAACGATCTCCAGGAAAAGGCTCTCTGCAATTTTGACCAGAAAATCCCGAAGATCCTTGACATATCCAAGATCCACCGAAATGGGAAAGAAGGCAACATCCTTTGACCTACTCTCCTTCAAAGCCACCTTTATACCCTTCAGGGCTTCGGTCTTTCCCATTCCATAGTTACCATAAAAAACGAAGTTCTTCGGTTTGCTTATTAGTTGGTTAACGAGTCTGTCGCATATACCAGCCGACTCAATGAAATTTCCATAGACCTGTACCATCTTTAATCTCCTTTTTTATTGGGATTAATTATTATTATACCGACTCTTTGACATTTTGCAAGATCAAAATCCCTTATTGATCGATCGGCTCTGATCTCTCTCTCGTTTGTAGCCTACCTGTACAGTTAAATCTCATACCCTTATGTCTCAATGCAACCTGCCCATTTGCGATTATAATATAATGGTACATAAAAATAAAATATTTTTTACAGCAATGTCAAGTTTGTCGAAATAATGGGGTAATCATCAAATATAGCAATGTTTTCAATGACTTAGACCTCAATTGAGTTTGATGATCGAATAATTTAATCACTTTTCAGATAATGTTTATTCCCCATCAGTAGTCAAAAGCATTAGATCTCGCTCGCACTTTCGAATGAGTTCTTGGATCCGCTTTTGCGATAAACCAGAGGCACTCCTCAGTTTTAGAAGCTCGTCTGCCAGGTTTAATGCAGTTAGAACAAGGATCTTCAAATCGTCCCGAGGGGAGATCATCTCCTTGAACTCCTCTACCCTCTTGACCGTATAATCAGCGATCTCCTTTAGTTGTTGAATGCTGCATTCTTCATCGCTAGATAGGATATATCGCCTGCCCAGGATATTGACCTCCAGTTTTTCCTGGAAGAGCTTATCATGTTCATCCGTCATTACTCGATCCGCCTATAAGTGAATCCATCTCCTTTATAAGCTCATGGATCTGTTTTCGTGCCTCGGCGTTGCTAGCCTCGAATTTCTCGACCTTTTCCTTATATGCAGACATAGCCTCCAGGTCCTCGAGAGCCAGCTTGATCTCCTCTTCTTTATTGCTCAATTTGACCTTGAGTTCCTCTATCTCATTTTCACGACCAGTCAAACGACCAAGCAATCTCTTGTTCTCCTCTTTGAGGGACTTCGCATAATCAACCAGTTTGTGTATCGATTGGGTCAGTTTATCAAGATCTTCAAGCATCTAACGCTCCTGATTATTATTATGATATGTATCTACAACAAGACTGCTTATCAAGTCTATACTAGCGATCTCTTATCGATATACCAAGTTTTGCAAGCTGGGCAAGGATCTTGGAGATCAACTCGTCAACCTCATCATCGGTGAGGGTGCGGTCTTGTGCCAAGAAGCGAAGGCTAAAGGCAAAACTTGTGTAGCCGAGCGGTATTTGCTTGCCGCGATAGATGTCATAAAGCGTAAGCGAACTGATATAAGGCGCACCGGACTTCAATATATGATCATGTACCGTCTCATAAACGATGTTCTCAGGAACGATGATTGCCAGGTCGCGGCTTACAAAAGGAAATCGTGGCAACGCAGCGGCAGACTGTATTATTGGAGGTATTTCCGCCAGCCGATCAAGATAGACTTCTGCAACTACAATTGGCGGTTCGAGATGCAAGCTCTCAAGGATATCAAGTGAAATCTCACCTAGGTAGCCGACCATCCGATCTCCAGCATGAACGCTGGCTTGCAGAGACTCATTCAAGAATTCCTTCTCCATCGCTCGCCAGTTTATATTCCTATATCCAAGTCTGTTAAAAATGGTCTCAAGTATGCCCTTGAGGTAGTAGAAGTCGTAATTAACCGCCTTTTGCCTCCAACCGATTCGCTCAAAGGTGCTGCCAGCGAGCAGAATAGCCAAGGTCTGTGCCTCTTCAGGCAATTCATCGACCTGTTTGCCAGAAAAGCGAGCACCTAATTCGAAGATAGCCAGGTCCTTTATACCGACCGAGTCGTTGATTGCAGCCGTATTGAGAAGCTCTACAAGCAGCGTTCGGCGCATAACATCCTGCTGGCTAACCAGCGGATTGAGCACCTTGACCCAGCTCCCCTCATCATCAGAGCTTTCCATCTTCAACTTGGCAGCAAGCTCTGAGCTGCTGAAGTGATAGGTGATCACCTCGTTCAAGCCCAGTTTGGGAAGCAAGTTTTTTATTTCATCCATTATCTCCAGCATTCTGTCTGTAGGTTCGGGACACTTGATAAATGCTGGCATCTGCTCACCGATGCGATCGTATCCGTAGATCCTAGCAATCTCCTCTATGAGATCTGCCTCGCGCATAAGGTCATGCAGGCGGTAGCTAGGGGGTACGGCTATAAAGCCATCCTCGGTTTCTTCGATGATCCTAATGTTTAGTCCTTCCAAGATCCGGCGCACCGATTCTCCGTCCAGCTTTATCCCTAGCAATCTTTGTACTCTGGATAATCGGATTGGTATCCTAGGCAAATCGAGAATTTCTGGCTTAGGAAATATATCTATTATACCCCTTGCCACCTGTCCATTGCCTAGCTCAGCGATCAATGCTGCCGCTCTATCACAGGCGAGGGGAGCGTTTGCGATATCAGCTCCCCTCTCGAAGCGCATGGAGGACTCGGTGCGCATTCCCAGGTTCTTAGAGGTGCGACGAATGCTGACCGGATCGAAGTAAGCACTCTCCAGCACGATATCAACAGTGTTCTCGGTAACCTCGCTCTCCAAGCCACCCATCACTCCAGCAACGGCAACAGGCTTGACAGCATCGGTGATCACCAGCATCTCAGGTTCAAGTTTGTGCTGAATACCATCTATAGTTGTAATCTTTTCGCCCTTGGTGGCGGGTCTTACTCTGATGGTGTTATTACTCAGATTTGCCAGGTCAAAGGCGTGCAGCGGATGCCCCATCTCAAGCAGCACATAATTTGTGCAATCAACGACATTATTGATCGCCCTGATGCCACAGTTCTCCAGCCGTCTTTGCATCCAAGACGGAGATGGTTTGATATTTACATCACGAATCACCCTAGCGCAATAACGGGAACATAGATCCGCATCGAGGATCTCCACCTTGATAATGGAATCAGTGCACTCATTGGACTCGAAAACCTGTGGCACCTCAAAGGCAATATTTTTACCTAGTATAGCAGCTACCTCGCGAGCGATGCCGAGATGGCTCATGCAGTCCGGACGATTTGGGGTTAATTCAAGGGAAAATACGGTATCATTATGTGCACTGAGCTCTATTCTCTCGACCTCTGTTCCTTTGATGGTTAGAAGCTCAGCGAGTTCTTTTGGATTAAGATCGAACGAAACAAACTCTTTGAGCCATTGATAGTCTATCTTCATAGCGAAAATTGCCCCAGGAATCTTAAGTCATTTCGATAAAATAGTCTCAGGTCATCGACATTATACTTAAGCATGGCGATGCGCTCTACGCCCATCCCAAAAGCGAATCCCGTATATTGCTCATTATCGTAAGACACATAATCGAAGACATTGGGATCGACCATGCCTGCTCCAAGTATCTCCAGCCAGCCGCTGCCTTTGCAGACCCGGCATCCCTTGCCCTTGCAGATCACACAGGAGACATCCATCTCCGCGCTAGGTTCAGTAAAGGGAAAGTAATGCGGTCTGAAACGTGTTTTTACATCTTGACCAAAGTATAGCCTGGCAAACTCACTCAGTACTCCCTTTAGGTGTGAAAAGGTTACCTGTTCCGCAACCATAAGTCCCTCAACTTGCGAGAACATCGGGGTATGGGATACATCCGAGTCGCGGCGAAATACGAAGCCAGGAAAAACATAAGCCAATGGTGGCTTTATTTTTTCCATGACCCTTATCTGCATTGGTGAAGTATGGGTACGAAGCACTATATCATCGCTGATATAGAATGTATCCTGAAGATCCCTTGCCGGATGATCCTTTGGAGTATTCAGCGCCACGAAGTTGTAGTAATCGGTCTCCACCTCGGGACCGTAAGCGACCTTGAAGCCCATGCGAACGAAGATATCAACGATATGGTCCATCGCCTTTGTTACCGGGTGCAAGCTCCCAATTGCAAATGCATCCCCAGGCAGCGTTATATCGGTCTCTCTTTGCTTGGCTCGAGCAGCAAGTTCCTTGAGTTGCCTTTCCTTTTTAACGAAGAGCTGCTCCAGTTGTTGCTTTACCTCGTTGAGTTTGGCGCCGATTATCCTTTTCTGATCGACCGATAGTTTACCGATCCCCTTTTGAACCTCGTTTATCTTACCTCGCTTGCGTCCAAGGTATAGAGCCTTGAGCTCCTGAAGCTCTCCAAGAGAGTTGACGGCATCCAGCCGTCTAGGTGCTTCTTCTTGTATTTCTTTGAGTATCTCTAGCAGTTCGTCCATGATCAATTATCCAATAACATTAAAACGGGAGCTTATTATAGGAGATCGAATCGCTTTTGCAAGGTTGGGAATATCATCAGATACAGCCTAATATATTCTAGGTGTGAATGTGGTGCAAGGATTAACATATACATTCCCGTATGATCCGCCGGGAATGAATGAGAAGCCAGTCCTTGCCCCAAAGGGGCGATATCCCAACCAGGTCCGAATAACAGAAATGCAAGCAAGATGCTTCCGTTATAATTATTCAGAGCCACGAAGTAGCGACATTCTGAATTCCCGCCTGCGCGGGAATGACAGGATCTTCAAGCTATATAGGGTTACTAGGGTTGAATCTTAAAATATGCTTACTTTTTTATTGTTCAAAGATCAATGATGAGAACACTAAAAAATATTCGTGAAAGTGGCTCTTGATTGATAATCCCAGATTTTCATAGCTAGCAAAGCCATTTGCCCAACCTTTTGAGTTTAGGTATAATATATAACAGTCTATAAATAGATAGGGTATGAATCTCAAAATATCAGGGGTAAATAATGAATAAGATCAATAACACTCTAGCTCTAGCTTTGGTGTTTGCTCTTGTTTTGGCTTTTTCTATCGCTAGCGGCTGGTGCGATATATTCCCCAGCAAGACCATTCATCTGGTAGCGATGTCCTTCAATACCAATGATGACTATCTGAAGGAGATCCCCAACGATTTTCGGCTCGATGGCTATAGCAAGGAAGAAGTTGGGCTGTATATTATTCAGTTCAGCGATACCCCGTTGAAGCCCTGGAAGGACAAGGTGGAAGCCCTGGGGGTAAAGCTCAACGAGTATATCCCGGATAATGCCTACCTGGTGCGCATGGACAAGGCAACTACAAAGGCGATCGCTAGGATTCCTGAAGTGCGCTGGATCGGCATATTCCAGCCCTACTTCAAGGTCAATACCGACCTTTGGGAGCTTATGGAGTCTAAACAACAGCTTAAGCTGCTAATCAAGGTATACAAGGATGTCGAGCTGGATGACCTGGCAGCTCGCATCAAAGAGATAGCCGGCAGCGAGGCTCAGACCTGGCAGAGCCGATACTTTGACCTGGTGGGAGTTACCATATCTGGCGATGACAAGCGAGAGAGGCTTTCAGCCATAAGCCGCCTTAGCGAGGTCTCCTGGATCGAGCGTTTCCCCAAGTACGAGCTATGCAATAATAATACCTACTGGATCTGCCAGAGCGGCATCGCCGGCGGTGGTGCAACCCCAATCTACGACCAGGGAATACATGGCGAAGGTGAGATCGTCGCCGTCCTGGATACCGGCTGCGATGCAGACATGTGCTATTTCTATGATGGCTCAGAGGGCATGCCTGGCGAGATTCCCAATTATGACCAGCGCAAGATAGTTGCTTACCACGACCGCAATAGCCGCAATGACTGGGATGGCGTAGGGCACGGCACCCATACGGCAGGCACGGTTGCTGGCGATAACTTTGCTAATCCGATCCAGCACGACTCCGGCGATGGCATCGCCCCTGGCGCCAAGCTGATCATCGAGGACTACGGCATTCCAGGCGATCTCTCTATCCCTCCTTCCATGTACACAGCCTATAACAATGTTTATCAGGAGGGTGCCCGGCTGCACTCCAATAGCTGGGGCGATCCCAGAAGCGGAGGGCAGTACCTGGTCATGTGCCAGGAGACCGATCAGTTCCACTGGGATTACCCGGACTTCCTGGCAATCTTCGCCGCCGGCAACGAGGGACCAGGATCATCATCCCTTCGTTCTCCTGGTGCCTCCAAGGATGTTGTCTGCGTGGGGGCGACCGAGGGGGGTAGCAGCGCTAATGACATGGCTAGCTTCTCTAGCCACGGACCTACCCCGGATGGCAGGCTGAAGCCGGATGTAACCATGCCTGGCTCAAGCATCATGTCGGCTGCAAATGATGGCAGTCCTAGCACATTCAACTGCTCGGAGACCAGCATGAGCGGCACCAGCATGGCAACCCCAGGCGTCGCAGGTGCAGCAGCCTTGGTCAGGCAGTACTTTGCCGACGGCTTCTATCCGCTAGGCTGGGCGGAGCCTGGTAACGCCTTCAATCCGTCCGGCGCCCTGGTAAAGGCTTGTCTTATCAACTCCGGGGTGAACATGACCGGCAGCTACACCGATGGCTCTATCCCATCCAATGGACAGGGCTGGGGAAGGGTGCTGCTCGATGATGTTCTGTACTTCCAGGATGATACCCGCGATCTTTATATTGACGATAATCTCGATGGCATAAGCACTGGCGAGGAGATCGTCTATAATGTCGCTATCATCAGCACCGAGCAGAAATTAGAGGTCTCCCTGGTCTGGAACGATTATCCGGGGACTCCATCAGCGAAGACTAAGCTGGTGAATAACCTAGATCTAGAGGTGATACATGGCATGACCTCGTATAAGGGGAATAATTACTCTGGCGGTCAGTCAGTGCCTGGGGGAAGCTTCGAGAACGCAAATAATGTAGAGTGCGTTCAAATCAACAACCCAACGGTCGGGCTTTACACCATCAAGGTCAAGGGAGCTGCCGTGCCCCAGGGACCGCAGCCATTCGCACTGGTTGTTACCGGCGATATAGGCTTCCAGGCGGGGATCATCAACATGGATCGCAGCAAGTACAACTGCTCTGATACAATAGAGGTTACCCTATCCGATTACGATCTCAAGGGAGTGGGGACTTATGATCTCGATATTATGAGCGACTCGGAGCCAAGCGGACAGAAGGTAACCCTAAGCGAGGTTGCGCCTGATAGCGGCGTCCTGAAAGGAACCATAGAGGTTACCGATACGCCTCCCCACGATAACAAGCTGCTGGTAGCCGAGGGCGATACGATCGAGGTGATCTATATAGACGAAGACGACGGCATGGGTGGTCATAACATCGAGAAGATAGACCAGGCGATCTGCGATTGTACCGCGCCGCAGGTGCTTGCCACCGATCTTGGCGATCGAACCGATACCTGGTGCGAGATAATCATCGAGACCAACGAGCCTACCACTATCGAGATACACTATGGCACCAAGCCTGGAGAGCTACCTCAAACCGCTAATGATAACACGCTAACTCCAGAACACGCCTTCACGGTGGAGGATCTCCAAGGTGACACGATGTACTATTACGAGATCGTTGCCACCGATGAGGCGGGAAACATATTGATTGACGATAACGAGGGCAATTACTACCTGTTCAAGACACTTAAGCTGCTGGTCTGCTTCTATGACAATATGAACTTCGATAAGGGCTGGCGAGAAGAGGGTGATGGTCAATGGGAGCGCGCAGTCCCGCAGGGACTTGGAGGCGGTGGTATCTTCGGCGGAGAGCCTGATCCAAACGAGGATCATACTGGCGATGGAGGCAAGGTCTGGGGCACGGATCTAACCCAGGATGGTAATTACAATTCGCCGACCGATTGCACATTGATATCGCCATTTATCAACTGCTCACAGAGCGTAGGTACTCAACTGAGATACTACCAGTGGGTGAATACGACTGGTGGATTGTTCGGTGGTGATGCAGTAACCTCGCTCAAGGTCTCTAACGATGGATTTAACTGGATTGAGCTTTGGAACTCATCGGGTGAGACCATGCAAGAGTGGAAGGAGATGGCTTATGATATCTCCGAGGTTGCCGATGGTCGTTTTGCGGTTCGCTTCAAGCTGCGCCTGACCTACGATGGAGGCATATTTCCATCGCCGGACAGCGGCTGGAACATCGATGACTGGTATGTCTATGGCTACAAGGCTGAATCCTGGCCCCCAGAGACCCCAACTCCAGTAAATACGCCGACAATGACCCCGACAGCGACCCAGCCGGGTCCGTCCCCCACGCCGACAGCAACGCCGACCAATACCAATCCTGGCGACCCTACCCACACGCCGACCTTCACCGATACACCGACAGCCAATCCATCGCACAGTCCGACTCCAACCCCGGATCGCCCCAACAAGCCGACCATGAATGAAGAACCACCCTGCACAGCCGGTTATATGAACCGAGTTTCCTGGAGCGATGAGTCAGCTTCGGGTGCAGAATATTACCTTTGCGAGTGCGCCCTGGAAAACACCTTCAGCGAGGTCGTTGCCACCAGTGATTGGATCAACAGCACCGGCTACGAGTTTAGCGGCTTGGAACACGGCAAGACATACTATTATAGGGTCAGAGCCAAGAACTCGGTGGGAGCGATGAGCGGCTGGTCAAATCCAGTCTCCTCTAAGCAGGACGCGATAGCACCTAGTATAATGCTATTCGGTTACTGGAGCACTCGGCTTCATAGCGCCGGGGGGCAGCTTATAATGGCAGCATATTGCCCAGATGATGATATCAACGAGCTTGAGGTGCTATACCAGGATATGCCGACCGGCTTGAAGTTGTATGACAACGGGCAGAACGGGGATATTGCGCCAGGTGATAATCTTTATATGATGGTGATGAACATAGAGGGTACTTTTTCGCCTATCTCTGCGCTGTTGACCCTACTGGCTGAGGATTGTGCACATAATCAGGGAGTATCGCCACAATTGAGAGTCAGCGAATAGGAGGCAATCCAAGCAGCTACGATACGGTTGAGTGTGCATCCCGATTCGGGGCAAAAAAGTTGGGAGTCTTAACCTAAGATAGATCCCAGATTCTCGGCTTGAAATCCAGGGCGCAGGAATGAAATGGAGGGGGAGTATAGGAATACCATAGCTATTGCGATCTGTCTGATCAGTGAGTAAACTGCATGGCTGGCTCTATTCTTATAGTTTGAGCTCCATTAGGCGATCCTTCACCAGGCTTTGCATATAGGATCTTAAGGCGCTCTATATCGACTATATCTGTCTTATCAGAGGGTATGAGCCTAAGCCTATGAACCGTACCCCCAAAGCCCCCAAGTATATGTGCACCGATAGATATCTCAAGCCGGTATAACCTTCCATCGTGTTTGTATCTACCGCTGACCATGCGGGCAGTATCCCACTTTTCATCATCGGTTGTATTCCAAACCACTATGAATCTGCCATAGTTTGCTCTTGATATTGCTTTTGCATTAACTACCAGCTTCAAACCAGAAGGATCCAGGTCAAGCTCAGGCGATTCGAGCACGATGATTGGCGACCAGGGCACCATCATATCCTGAAAACGCAGCCACCTCTTATTGAGGCTTGAGGCTTGAGGCTTGAGGCTTGAGAGAAGAAGGAAAGGAAATTGGATCGAGGAGGTAAGGACATCAAGCTGCTCAAAGGAGGCTGGAATAGGGCTATCTCTGTTGGCAAACTCCAAGGTGGCAGCCGGATCTATCGGCTCTCCAAGTTCGGGAAATCCCTGACCAGGCAATAGGTGCACCAATCCGGTGAGCAATTGCGCGGTATCTCCATCAACCTTATATCTATTAAACTCTCTCTCAAGGGCAGCGCGATCCCAAGCTAGGTGATCATATTTCAAGCCCTGTGGAACTTTTAATTCGTGGTTATGGAATTTATCCCTCAGATCATCCCTTTTAATGAGCTTGCAATTCTTATATTGAAAGAACATGGTCGGTTTGCCAGGCTCAAACCCGAAGACCTCCAGCTCTTGCACCACTGTAAGCCTTCTGGCATTAGCGTTGCTGCCTGGGTACTCCAGCTTGATGGCGCCATTGATGCCGATCCCCATCACAAAGACCTCGCGATGATGGTTGGGCAAGCCGATATATCCGAGCTGCATCCCTTCGGGGAGCCGCCTTGGAAGGATCTGTTTGCTTTGCTCTATGATGCTTTGCGAGATGGTGGCAGCCTCCACGAAATCGCGCACCCTGCCAGCGCTGAGCCTGAAATAGTGCACCGCCAACAAAACGCATAGAAACACAGCCAAGACTCGCAATGCACCTCGCAAACTTCCACGCTTACTATCGAAAAACCTAACCATGAATATCGACACTAGGCTTATAAAGCCCATCAATGGGATGTAATTATTCGTGTTCTTGATAATAGTATAAACCGGAATCAGCGCCACAAAGATCCAGCCATAGAAAAACTTTACCAGGTTCGTGGTTTGCGTATCATGGATGTATCTCAATCTTAAGCCAAAGCCTGTTGGCGGCAACAACAACAATACTAAAATGAATGGAACGATAAACAGGATCCAGTGTATCAGCGCCTGCTCATAGATGATGGCTGGAATAGGTCCTAGGCTGAAGAACCATTCCCAGTATTTATATAGATTTTGCAGGATATAAGCCCCCAGCTTCAATGGATACCCGCCAGCACCGCCGAAGACCTCCATGCGCAGCACCCAGTAGAGAATAAACAAGGCGAAATAGGGGGATATGCTAATATAAAACCTTATCGAAGCCAATCGCTTCAAGCCCCAATTTCTCGGATCCGTAAACAGCAGGTAGGCAGCCACCATGAACGGAATGGTCAGCCCCATCTCCTTGGACAGAATGCTAAGCAGCATAAAGCCTAGCGATGCCAAGAGCTGCCCAATTCCCTGCCCGCGATAAAAACGGATGAAATACAGAAGGCTAAGTAAATAAAATATGGCGCATAGCTGATCCCCCTGCACGCAGATCCAACTGACAATATCGACTATTGCTGGATGCAGGCTCCATAGCAATGTAGCGAGCATGGCTATCCTCACATCGCTGGTGAGGGCTTGTAAAACTCTATAGAAAAGCAAGGCGGAGATTATGTGCAGCAGCAGGCTGACCAGGTGATAGCCGATAGGCTGGTTGTAAAACAGCCTTATCTGCATGTAGTAAAACAGCTCGGTCAGGGGTCGATATTCGCTTAAAAGTAGCTCCGGGTCGCGCCTGACCTCGATGAACTGGCGGATGACCTCGCTTAGGTTTCGATAGTGCAGGTGTGTGAAATCGCCGGCTAAAAAATATGAATCAAGGTTTGGCAGATAGATGGCAATGACCAGCGCTAACAAGCCAATCCAGTAGATGATTATCCCTTTGTTTTTTAATGAACCTTCGAACTGCTGCGAGTCAGTTGGCATGGGTTATAAGGAATAGCCTGATATCGCTAAGTTATTCAACCACCAAGACACAAAGGCACTAAGAGGAAAAGAATCCTTTGGTTGTGTCCTTTTCGTACTTGTCTCTTGGCGTCCTTTTTCCTTCCTTCCTTTATCTTTGCGTCTTTGCGTGATGTGATCGGTTCATTTCACGGTTAGGTATGGCCAGATAGCGCCAGCGTGACCGGATTGATCCTCTGCCTTGAACTGGAGCAGGGCTGAGACTCCCTTGCCTGTCGGGGCTTCTCCCTTGCCCAGGGATAAAATGAGACCATACAGCCCATCGACGGCTGCTCCATCGCCGTGCAGCCCATCATCGAAAAGCCTAAAGCCGGTAGGGTTCATATCATAAAGGATATCCACGCTGCGGATGTCATAGGGACCCTGTGCATCGATGATGTAGGCTGTTATCTGTAGCACCTTTGGGGAGAGCCACATATAGCCTCCGCACATAATTATTGGCGAGTCGCGTGTCGGCGTTGGCGTGGCAGTCGGATCTCCCGGTTTAGTGGCGGTTGGCGTTGGCGATGGAGTCGGAGTCGGTCCGCCAGGCGTATTGGTTGGCGTCGGCGTGTAGCCCTGTTTATACAAAATAGTTCCTCCTTTACCGCAGACGAAGACATCTTGATTGATATTGGTGCATACATTGGTGAGGTTCTTGCTGGTGGCAGACTTGCTCTCCTTCCAGGAGCTTCCGTTAAAATTGAATATCCTTCCATCGTTTCCGCACATCCAGACATTGGTCTCATCGATCATGCTAACACTGGTGAACAATAGCTCGCTGCCACTGCCATAAAGCTGCCAGGCATGCCCGTCATAATGCAAGATTGTGCCGAACCAGCCGACTGCCCACGCCTTGCCCGATTGTGCAACCGAGATGGAGTTGATGTCATAAGTGGTCGGCGATGGGATCAGGGTAAATGCTGAGCCGTTGAAGTGCAGAATAGTCCCTGCTTTACCCACTATCCAAAAGTCAGTAGGGCTTATTCCGTCTATATCGTGAAGCCTCTGGTTGGTCGGCGAGGTGGCAAAAGCCCATTGGCTGCCGTTATACAAGAGGATCACACCATCCTCACCGACTGCGCAGGCTGCATTGGGAGCAAATGCCTTGATGGCATGAAGCGCCCGATTGGTCGGCGCTGTCTCTTTAGTCCAACTAATTCCATTGTAAACAGCGATTTCTCCGCCGATGCCCACACCCCAGGCGTGGCTCTGATCGAAGATCTCTATATCATAAAGCCACTCGTAGCCAGGATATGCCTCTTTTGTCCAGCTTGAACCTTGACTGCGCAGGATGGTGCCGTTCTCGCCGACTGCAAAGGCAAGCCCCCCGGCTGCATAATCGAGGCTCTCCAGGTTAGTCGGGTCGCCGCTGCTTTTCAAAGTCCACTTCAGACCGTTATAGTTGTACATTATACCGTGAACCCCACCTACCCAGATATCGCTTTCATCCCCTGCCGAGACCGCCTGTAGCAACAGGTCGGTGCCAGTGTCTATCGATGACCACGAGGTTCCGTTATAGTGCAGAATGGAGCCGAAGCTCCCTGCTATGACGATGTTGTTAGGATCATAGGCGCTCACCGAATGCATGGTGGCAAGTGAGCCGGTATCGACCGACTCCCAGGAAACGCCGTTGTAACGCAATACAGTGCCCCCCATGCCGACCGCCCAAAGGCTGCCGTCGCTGTTGGCATCGATATCGTACAGGTCCTTGCTGGTGCCGGATGGTATCCTCGTCCAGTTGGAGCCGAGCAGCTTGATGATTATGCCGTTTTTCCCTACCGCCCAGATCTCGCTGGGGCTTTGTGCCTTTACATCCATTAGATCGTTGGTGTCAACGCTGCGCTGATGACTCCAGTTCATCCCGTTATAGAACAAGATGGTGCCATACTCGCCGACGCTCCAGATATGTCCACCATCAAGGATGCTCACTCCATACAGGGTGTAATCGGTCATCGATGGATAGGTAGTCCAATGCGTGCCGTCGCCGTGCAGGATGGTGCCCTTTTGCCCGACGATCCAAAGATCATAGGGCGTTATTCCATCAATGCCGTATAGATCCATGTATGTTACCGGCTCGACCTGCACCCAGTTGAGGTTCTCGTAGCGAAGTATCATCCCTCCCTCGCCTACAGCATAAGCATTCCCCAGCCCGTAGTTCTTTATCTCGTAGATATTGTGCCCCTGGGGCAGCGGGTTCTGCCACACCCAGTCCAAAGAGAATGCATTTACGGGTAATAGAAATGCAAGGGCGACCATCAGAAAAATATAAATAGATCTCATCAGCCCTTCTCCTTTTTTATCTTCCTTCCTCTTGGCTTGAATGCCCTGCAATCGAAGCTCTGGTTTACGATATCGATAGCACAATACTGCGAGCACATTGAGCAGACCTTCTCATCTTTGAGTGCAGTCTGGCTGCGCATTCGGCGAGCCTTCTCTGGATCCAGCGATAGCTCGATCTGCTTTTTCCAGTCGAGGTTCCTGCGTGCTTGAGACATCTGGAGGTCTCGCTGCCATGCTGCCTTGTTTCCCCTTGCAATGTCCGCAGCGTGGGCAGCGATCTTGCTGGCGATGACGCCTTCCTTCACATCATCGAGATCCGGAAGCCTTAGATGCTCGGCAGGAGTTACATAGCAGAGAAAATCAGCTCCATACCAGGCAGCTAGCGCTCCGCCGATAGCAGCAGTGATATGATCATAGCCGGGGGCGATATCAGTAACCAGCGGTCCTAATACATAGAATGGCGCCCCATGGCATATTCGCTTTTCCATCACCATATTCGCCTCGATCTGATGCAGCGGGACATGCCCCGGTCCCTCGATCATGACCTGCACCCCAGCATCCCAGGCTCTCTCGGTCAGTTCGCCTAATGTGAGGTGCTCCTCGAACTGGCAGCGATCCGAGGCATCGGCAATGCAGCCGGGACGAAGCCCATCGCCTAGGCTGAGCGTAACATCGTATCTGCGACAGATATCGAGCAGCCTGTCAAAGTGCTCATACAGCGGGTTCTCCTTATTATTGCAAAGCATCCAGTTTGCCAGGAAAGCTCCCCCCCTGGAGACTATGTTCATTACCCTTCCCTCACTGCGTAGCCGCTCTAATGCCCGCCTGGTTACACCGCAGTGCACGGTGATGAAATCAACTCCATCATCAGCGTGTTGCTCGATGACCTCGAAAAGATGGTCAACTGACATATCAGCAATGGTTTTGCCGGAGCGTAGCAGTCCCACGCAAGCTTGGTATATCGGGACCGTACCTAGCGGAACCGGACAGCGTGCCAGGATTTCACGGCGCATTAGGTCAATATCGCCGCCGGTTGATAAATCCATCACTGTATCGGTGCCCGCCTGGAGGGCGATGTCTAATTTACTTAGTTCCAGGTCTATGTCGCAGCGATCCTCCGAGGCGCCGAGATTGCAATTGATCTTCACAGTCAACCCTTCTCCGATCCCTTTGGGCTGGGCAGGCTGGTGGTTCACATTGCATGGAATTACGATCCTGCCGGCAGCGACTCGCTCCAACAATGCTTCCTCAGTTACTTCTTCCTCCTGGAGGATCTTGCTCATCTGGGGAGTTAGAACCCCATCTTGTGCTTTTATTTTCTGTGTCATTCAGCTCACCATGTTCACGATTATTATCATCAAAGAATATTAGCACAATCGTAGCCATGATGAAAAAAGCACCATGATTCACGAGCGTGAAATTTTACTCTACAAGGCGATTGAAAACGGAATTTCTGCATGTAGATATGCCAAGTAGGGCAAATAGAAGGCATTTCTTTAATCAGGTTTGCATGCTTGCTTGCATACTTGGATGAACAGCAAAAAAGTGCTATAAAAGATTTCGGTGCAAACTTGTTATTTAATAATTGAAAAGATCGAAAGATTAGTTCAGGTTGTTATAAACCCTGGATCCAATAGCATTAGCTAACCTGTAAGATCTTATATCTGCGCCAGTAGCTCAGTTGGATAGAGCAACGGACTTCTAATCCGTAGGTCGCAGGTTCGAATCCTGCCTGGCGTATGATAATCAAAAGCACCGTGGATTGGAGAATGGATCCACATAAACCTCAACCTTGAATGCCTGCACCAGGCACTCGCAGTTGAGCGGATACTCGCAGATACTCCAATAGTACAGATCCAGCGAATTCAATTCATCGAGGTTCCATTCGGTTTCCCCAGTGATGTCAAAGAAAACCCAGTCAAATTGGGAGTTGTGGAAATCCCAGATCCTGCTTGACTTGTTGTTTGCCAGCCCGGCATAGATGCCCTCCAAAGGGCGCTCCTCGCTATAGACCCCCATCCAGACCTCCCTTATATTCCGGTTCAACTCGCTGAAATAGAAACCTTTGGCAGTCAGGTAATCCGGGCACTCATAGCCATAATTTACATAAGCAAAGTCGCCATCCCTAGACCCCTCAGCAGCGCCCTCGTTAAACCAGGATGGGGTATCTGGAACATAGCTGGCATAAGAGTAGTAATAATATGGGGTAGTCAGGATGTCTTCGTCAATGATATCAACGCTCGAAAGCTGAACACTTAGGTTAATATCCACTTGGAGAGTATCATTTGACTGCTCTGATGCCACCGTAGTTGGTTGAGTAAACAACAGGAATATTAATACAAGCAAAGGAATAGCTATCTTGGTACTAAAAGAGAAGGAACACCATCCATCCATACTAGTTGCCCTTTTATAACAACTTCCTTAATATTTTGAGACTGTAAGTAATATACATCTTCTATCTGCAAATGTCAAGATTAAAGTAGGGGGTGATAATCAATAGTTCTGTCTATTCAGTAGTCGAAAATTACCTAAGTTCTACCGAATTAAAAGATAAATAATTTATTATCCATAACTCCTGTATTGCCAATGGATGTTTAAGTAGTATTGAGTAATGTTCTTGGAAAATGTACATTTACAGACAGGTTGTGATTAACAAAGGATAAAAAGATGGCTAAAAACGATGTTCTACGGTGTATGGTTGTCTTATCGGTGGTAATTGTATCAGCTATTTTCTTGACTCGGAGCTACATTACAGGACGAACCCTATGAGCAAATGGTTCAAAGATCCGCTATAATGTACGAAGAAATATGCAAGGGGCGTATTTTAGAAAATTGATGATCCCTGGAACAACAAAAAGAGTGCTTCTTTTATCGTTATGTCGTATATTTATGATCTTGGCTTTCCTTTTATATTATGACCCGGCAGCGGCTAATGAACACCAGTGGCGCAGTTTTTTGGGCAATCACCAGCACCAGGGGAGATACCCCTATCTCTTTGCTAAAGGTGTGGAGCTTAAATGGAGCTTTACTTGCGGAGGCGCCATTTACTCCTCGCCGGTCATAGGCTCTGAAGGGGAGATATACTTTGCTTGCAATGACGGATGGCTCTATTGCCTAAACAGCGATGGTTCTTTGCGGTGGACTCATGATATCGGTGCCGGCAGCCAGGCAGCGCCATGCATCGATAGCCTTGGAAATATCTATATCGGAAGCAATGATAATTATTTTTACTCCATATCTGCAGATGGGAATCTCAACTGGAGCTATAATGTACATACCTCGTGCGGATACTCCAGCCCCGCCCTGAGCGGCGATGTCAACTTTTGCATATACTTCGGCGCAGAGAGCGGGAGGCTGTTTGCGCTTAATGAAGACGGAACATTGCTTTGGAGCTATGCCAGCGCCAACCAGGTGCGAAGCTCGCCGGCGATCGATGACTCAGGCAGGGTGATCTTTACCGCTTACACGAGCAAGCTTTATTCACTCAATGCTGATGGCACTCTGTACTGGTCTTATGGGGGCAATTTTCTACAATCCTCGCCGAGTATCGGGGATGATGGCAATATCTACATCGGAGACAACATCCCCAACGGCGTCATGTCATTCGATTCGACAGGTGGATTGCTGTGGAGTCGATATACCTTCAGCCAGTATGATTCCTCGCCGGCGATATCCCAATCAGGCAACATCTATATAGGTACCTCGGATAAGAAGTTGCTGGCGCTCAATTCTGACGGAAGCATTCGTTGGAGCTATGTAACCGGCGCAGCCTTCACCTCTTCGGCGATAGTCGATGTCAACGACTCGGTCATAAGCGCCTCGGACAAGGTGTATTGTTTAAACTCGGATGGAAGCGTTCGCTGGAGCTATCCACTGGATGGCTCTATTCAGTGGTGTTCGCCAGCTATAAGTAACAGCGGCGATATATACATAGGGGCGACAGATAATATCTTTTATGCCATAGGTCCCTCGCCAACCCCCAGCCCCACCGCCACCTTTACCCCGACAGACACTGCGACGGTAACGCCCAGTCGCACGCCCACTGCAACACCGACCAACACGCCGACCAGGACACCTACCCATGATTACCAGCCACCTTATGTTTACGGGCAAGATCCAGCCCCCGGCGATAGGGGCGTGGAGCGGCAGCCGCTGATTACGTTGCATATCGCCGATGATGGAGTCGGGGTCGATATCAACTCGACCGAGATGCTGGTGCAATACCTGAATGTAACCCCTCAAATCGGGGGGAATATTTACGACTACAACCTGGCTTATCTACCCCCGCAACCCTTTGATTACAATGAGATCGTGGTGGTGATTGTCAATTCGAGCGATCAGAACGGCAACGAGATGACCGAGGAGCAGTATGACTTCAGGATCAAGCCTGCACCTACGCCGACCAGGACGCCTACCCCGACTCGCACACCAACGAACACAAGAACCGCCACCCCAACCGGCACACCAACCCAGTTGCCTACCAACACAGCAACCATGATCCCAACCGATACGGCAACTCCCAGCCGCACTCCCAGTCTAACCCCTAGCGCAACTTATACATCCAGCCCCACAACCAATCCCACGAGCACAAGTACCTTTACGCCAACCTTCACACCCAGCTTTACCCCAACCAGCACGCTATCAATGACTCCGACTACCAGTCCGACCAACACCTTAACCATTACTCCAACCTTGACTATGACCATGATTCCCACTGGTACAGCCACTCGCTCTCCTAGCCCCACGCCTACGATGACCGCATCTGTAACACCGACCAATACACCATCCCCAACCGAGACATCTTTGCCGACAGCTACCCCTTCGACTACCCCAACATTCACCCCCTCCAACA
>CAYUVA010000024.1:0-61723 GCA_964448115.1 uncultured bacterium | reverse complement strand
ATCTACCTGAGAGCGCATACCTTTCGGCGCTTAGCATTTTCTCTATCCTGATGAGGCTATTGTCGCTGACTTGTGCTGGTGGCGGCATTATCCCATCGCGATGATCCCAGGGATCGTTCGGTCCCCTGGCATAAGATTTCTCCTGTCCGTTGCGCCCATAATTCCCCTTTGGCTGATCGCACATCTCCGGGGCATGATCCGCTAGCTGGCAGAACTCCCGTGGCGCCTCGATATTCTCGAAGTTTGCGCTCATTGGGGGCGCATTGTTCAAGATATAGATGACCTGCTCATCCAGGCTGCTCATCGAGAATGCGGTCAAGTTTAGCTCCCCCTGCTCGGTCTCCAGGTTCATAGCTTGTGTATCCGGCTTGAGCTTCCAGAAATCGAGCCTCGGCTTGCCCTTTTCATCGAGCCAGAAGTTGTTGAAATACCTAAAACCTTCGGCGCCCGAATCCTCAAGCTCAGTGCCGAAGAAATCGCGATTCTCGGCAAAGATGCCTACCTCAGAGTGATAAAATGGCATTAGCCCTGACATGTACGCCACCCAGGCATAAATACGAAAGTGCTCCACATCGCTATCCCTTCGCATCGGCTGGGTAATCGCTCCATAGCAATTCGGCTCTGTGTCCATGATGGGAGCGATGCCATCGACCTCACTCATTATGCGAGCTGCATGGTTGTAAGTATTATCGTAGTACCAGAATCCGCTGCGGTTGGAATGAGTCGCTAGCAATCGCAACCATGGGCGATCCTGGCGCAGAAGTTCCAGTATTATATCGCTCCATCCCCCGCATTCGGTCATCCAGTATCCGCTGATCAAGGTGTTTGTGATGAGCTGATCCTGGTAGTCTGGGGATCCCTGGATCAATCCAGCTACTCTATCCAGCCAACGGATGAAGCTGTTCTGGTTCGGCACCGGCGCCTGTTCGAATCCACGAGCACAGATATTGCAGCTACGGCAGACAAAGGCTTGGTGTATAGAGTTGCCTATCTCGAAGATGATATTTTTATGGTGTCCCAGGTTGCGCATAACCGTTGAGATATAGGATTCGAGCTGATCCTTCTTTTCAGCAGGGATGTTCGGATTGTGGTGATCGAGCAAAAAGGGCTTGCCCTCATTCATTCCCGGCGCCAGGCAGTTGAGGTTGCTTATCGAGCCCCAGTCGAGCAGTACAAGTACTGCCACCAGCCCCTCCTGCTCCATGAAGCTGAGCACCTGGTTTGCTCTAGCCCAGAATTCGCTATCGTAGTTCTCCCACCAGTAGGGCGAGTAGCTCCCCTCTGTATTAGGCATAGTTTCCCTGTTCCACGGCATCGGTTGCCCCATATCCATCTCCTGCCACCAGAAAGCCATCAGGAAGATGCGGAATGTGTTGAATCCATGCGATTTGGCTTTTTGCAGATAAGCTCGGTAATCGACACCTTCTCTCAAAAGCATGTAGGCATCCTTGCCGGCTACGAAGAAGGGCTGAGTCATGCCATCTTCAACAAAGCAAAGTGAGCCGAGGAAATTCGGGTTGATCTCGATGCGATCGTAGCCCCAAGCATTAGTGCATAACAAGAGTATCATTGATGCCATGAATATCTTTTTCATTATGTAATTCTCCATACATGTGATACTGGTTTGTTTTGAATATTCTTGGTAGGATAATATCTGAAATCGTATTTTGTGTCAATAGCTTGACAAGCTCCATTTAATTTTATTTGATTTTAGCTTATTTTTTAACCTATAATCCCGATGTTCAGAGATAAACAGGCTTTGCAGGGAACATTATGAATATCAAGCGGTTGAAGACCAGGCTCAGGGATAAAAGGACCCTGATATTGATTGTGATTCTTATCATTTCAGCTTTCTTGCGCCTTTACAACCTAAACTGGGATCATGGTAGCTACTTTCACTCTGATGAGCGCAATGTAATGACCCAGGTTGACCGGGTAAGCCTCGGTGATCTTAATCCTCATTTCTTCGTTTATGGTGCTTTTCCGGTTTATGTAAACAAGTTGCTTCTTTCCTTAATTAGTATCTTTGTCAACATCAACTACCAAGTACTTGTTCTTCGTTTCACCTCAGCAATGGCGGCACTATTTACCGTTTTGCTGGTTTATCTAATCACATCCCGGATAGGTAACAGGGATTCAGGACTAATCGCTGCTGCCATGATGGGACTTGCCGTGCTCAATATTCAATCATCGCACTACGGCACGGTGGATAATTTTTTAGTCTGTATGACTATGGCTGCGCTTTATTATGCGGTACAGACCAGGTTTAAGCCTGAATGGAAGAACTATATCCTAACTGGTATTTTCGTTGGATTAACCCTTGCCACCAAGACAAGCGGCATAGTCCTAATTCTCCCCGTTTTCGTGATGCACATCCTGACCTTGCGCCGAATGAAGGATATCTTTCGCTGGCGCAAGTTACAGCGCCTGGTAGTGCTTCTCGTTGTGGCAGTGGCGGTCTCCTTCATTGCTGCCCCTTATACATACCTCGATTTCGAGGAATTTCGCAAGGCAATGGACTACGAGGGTAAGGTGGTGATTGGGGAGTACATTCCTAGCTACACCATGGTCTTTAGGGGCACATCCCCTTATATCTACCAGACGCAGATGTTGATTAAATGGGGAATGGGGTACGGAGCAGGTATCCTCGGATTTTTAGGCTTTTTATTTATTATGAACAAGTCTGCCTTTTTTAGGCGCGAGGAGGAGGCAATACTTTTAGCTTATGCGATACCATATTTTTTAATTGTCGGTTCCTGGCAGGTAAAGTTCGTTCGCTATATGCTGCCCATGGTCCCCTTTTTATGCATCTTTGCAGGTCTCATGTTTTATCACCTGCATCGTCTATGCCAGCAGACGGGGGTATCAATCAAATGGTTACGATGGTCTTATGGATTGGGGATTTTCATGCAGATTCTCTATACCGCTTCCTTCTTTACCATCTATTTGCAGCCGAACTCTCGAATAGAGGCAACCAGGTGGTTCAGAGAGAATGTACCGCCAGGGTCTGTGGTGCTGGGTGAATCACCCTGGGACGATCCTATTCCGATGAACATCGCTGGGGAGCCACCCCACAGAATGAACATAGTTACCAGTTTGCGCTACCGTTCCGACTATGCGGACCTGAGCGCTGTGATCAAGGAGCGCTTCATAAACGACGAAATAATCGATGATCGAGACCTTGACCTGCTAGCGAGCAAGATAAATGAGGCAGATTACATAACCTTGGCGACTAAAAGGCTCTATGGCGGCTTGATGAAGTATCCGGATCACTACTGGGTCTCATGCAACTATTACAGGCTGCTTTTCAGTGGAGCCTTGGGTTTTGACCTTGTTAGGGTATTTACCCGCTACCCAGCGTTATTCGGTATTGAGCTTAATGATGACTTTGCCGAGGAGTCGTTTACTACTTATGATCACCCCAAGATCCTGGTGTTTAAAAAAATCAAGCCCCTCTCCAAGAGGATCATCAAGGCGTTAATTAAAAATCCACCGGATGAGGTAGCAAATATAGAGCGAGACTACCTGATCAGCATGAACATGGACCGCTTTAAGACCATTGAAGTTAACTATTCTGCCTATGCGGTCATGGAGGAGATACCCAAAGGGAAGACGCTTGATCAGATGGAGCTTAATCAGCCCCGCGATATAGACTGCGGAGAAGATGGAAAGCTCTATGTCTCCGATTTCAGGAATAACATGGTCTATATATTTGATAGCGAAAATCGGCTGCTCAATGCCTGGGGCGGCAAAGGGGATATGCCTGGTAAATTCAACGATCCCTGTGGGATCTGTGTTGATAGCAAAGGCAATATTTATGTCGCCGATACTTGGAACTATAGAGTGCAGAAGTTCGATGCAAAGGGAGAGCATATACTTAGCATCAAGGATCTCTATGCACCTAGGGCAGTCGAGACCGATAAGGATGACAATCTTTACATCGTTGAGAGCGGTAATTGCAGCATCCACAAGTATGATACCCGGGGAAATCTAATCGCTAAATGGGGAACCAGGGGGGATGGAGCGGGACAGTTCCAGGAGCCTATAGGCATAACCATAGGAAGTGACGGTCGAATCTATGTTTGCGATACCTGGAACCATCGTATCCAGGTCTTCGATTCCAATGGCAAGTACCTCATGCACTGGCAGGTTGATCTGTGGCAGGGGGATATCTTTCGGGAGCCATACATCGATATTGCGCCGGACGGGAATATATTAGTTACCGACCCTCCTGGCAAACAGATCTTTCGTTATACGCCTGACGGCAACAAGTTGGATAGTTTTTACATGGAGCAGACCTCCTTCAAGCCGCTAAATTACCCGATGGGTATAGCTGTCTGTCCAGGAGGGAGAGTTTACATCTCGGACACCTTGAACAATCGCATTATTTATGCAAACTACGATTGACCTGATGCGATATAGTTGTAGCTATCTATGAAAAGATCGCTTTTCATCGCGGACTTGCACTTTGACAGACTTTAGTTCCGACATAAGAAACGCCATTGGCAAACCCCTATGAAACATTAGTTCCTTTAGCACTGTTATTTTTTTTAATTTTTTCCTTGACCTTATTTTTTTAGCTATTACAATCTGGTCTAGAAACATTATAAATAAATTATCAGATAAAAAAACAAAACTTTCATCTAAATGGGGTCAAAGATGGATAAGTGGCACTGTACAATAAGCGAATATGTCTTTGATGGGGATGCTCTGCCTGAAGCCTGGCTGTTATGCGGTTCCTCCTCGGGGAGCTTCGAGCCTTATCAGCAATGAATCGGCAGCGATAAATGAGGCACCTCGTTAATGAGATAATGGATCTTATCTCAACGAAATATAGTCCACTTATCATACTGCACGACAATCCGGATCCTGATGCAATAGCCTCCGGCTTTGGCTTGACAATGCTCATCGATCGCGTCCTCGGTAAAAGCTGCACTATAACCTACAGTGGCGTGATCGGAAGGGCGGAGAACCAGGCGTTGGTGCGCTTACTGGATATCCCACTCAAACATTCAGCGCTCATTTCCTACAAAGACTATGATTGTTTTATTCTGATCGATTGCCAGCCAAAACGAGGCAATGTCCTTTTGCCAGAAAACCTCGGCGTTGATATAGTTATCGACCATCATCCAATAATCCAATCAATGGAAGGTATCTCAATACAGGATATTCGCGAGGATATCGAGGCTACAGCCCTGATCGTCATGGAGTACTTCAGGATGCTCGAGGTTCCGATCAGCCGCCGCCTGGCGACAGCTATATTCTATGCGGTCAAGTCTGATATTAGGCAGTTCGATCAGATCGATGCTGCCGAGTTAGCATTTCGAGATCTTGCCAAGCAGGTCGATTGGCGCACCCTCTTCGAGATAGAGAATCCGCCTATACCATTAGGTTACTATCGTTTCCTTGACATGGCTTTGGACAGCGGATTGAAGGCGGGGAGCTTGTTGGCATTGCATCTACCTGAGGTATCCAGTCCTGATGTGGTGCCCCAGGTCGCGGACTTTTTCTATCCGATGAGCGATATTTCGATCATACTATCCACCGGTTACTATCAGGGGACTATGTACTTCTCGCTGCGCACCAAGTCCCGCCAATACAACGCAGGTGAGTTGGCTGCCAGCCTGGCTGAGAATATGGGAAGGGGCGGGGGACATGATATTATGGCTGCTGGCAAGATAACCGACCTGCCTGGTAATTCAAATGAGCTAAAGGATATTGAAAAGTACCTGCGAGAGAAGCTCCGCGCCATTGCCCAGGTGGAAGAGGAGTTTGACTTGCTCTTTCCTTCACAGCCTGCAAATAGCTAATTCTCGCCCATCAGGGATCCATTCATTGGACCTGGATCAGCTCGAGCATACAAGATGGAGTGTTCACCGGCATAGATTATCCTCCAACTCGGATGATATCCAAGCACATCGGATAGGGTGCACTCTTTGGGAATGAAGATATGTGTAACCTCGTAATCATCGAGAAGCTCCTCCCAGCCCTGGTGTACTCCCATAATCCGCATATAATTGGGCAATAACTTATCCGAGTATAGGTCCGCTCTGCCATCGATGAAGACCTTGTGCTCGGTCATCCAGATGATCTCGCCGCCCCAAGCATAGAAATTGAGGATACGAGCTTCTGGCTCCAGTTGCTCATTTATAAATCTTATCCCATCCTCGGGAACAAGCCCTCTTTCAATGCCACCTGGCAACATAATCCCCTTTAGCGGACAAGAGAATACATAGCAAAGGATCACAATCAATATACAAATCGTCTCCCAGAAGCCGGATCTCAGCGCAGATTCATTTCTTTCGATATTATCAAGCATCTTGGTTATTCGTGCCGTGAGCCTTGCTTTCGGCGATGCAGAGCCGAATCCCTTGATTACCCTCGACAACCACCAGGCGAGGCACAAGCCGAGGATACCTATATGCCTGATCGAGTCGAGAGTCAACATTAGGCTGGCTAATAAAATAATAAAGGGGAATAGCCCCCCCTTGTAGCGCCTGAAAGAAAGTATTACAAATATGCCGATCATGGAGATAAGCAATGCCCATTCCTCAGGGAAAGATGGCGACCACCACTCGGTAAGGTAAAGCTTGTGTGCAGTCTCCCCCAAGTATTGCAGCGGATATAAGGTATTTCTTATACCATAAGGACTTATCATAGTGGCGATACCACATCCAAAAAGCAAAACGCCAGGATGTCTCAGCCTGTTCAATACGGAATTATTGCTTTTTTGGGAGAACACCCTCCATGATTCGCAGAGCACATAAAAAACCACCAGCATGGCACCGTATATCCAACCACCATGCAAGTTCGCCCACAATGCCATTAACAATGGCACCCACAACAACTTTTTATTGCCGAGGCGATCATCTCCATCAAGCATGCGCAAAAGGACAACGAACAATAGCAAGGAAAAGATCTGCGGTCGCTCCGACCAGACCTCATACCCCAATACCGCTGACCAGAACACCACAATAAATGACATAAGAGCGCCTAATCGTTTTCTTATTCCAGCAAACAGCAGGCGATAGGTTAATGCTATGATCAATCCCTTTAGCAGTATGATCCCCGAGTAATCTACTCGATCTAAGCTATAAACAACATAGAAGATCAGATCGCTAAGCCATTCGTGTGCTATCCAAGGTTCACCCTGCATGGTGAAGCTGAAGGGATCGCTGTCGGGGATTGCCCAATTATTAACTATAAATTCACCTGTAGCCAGATGCCAGAATAAATCATAGCTCTGTATCGAGGAAAGCCCCATCAATAGCATAATGATAAATAACAGGCTCCCTAATGAGGGAAATAGATAGTACCTGGGAGTGTTTTTTTCTCTGCTCAAGATACCCTTCTTATAGGGTCATTATGGCACTTCCTGTGTTTTTTTATTGTCAAAGCGTCTCGCCATTTCGATCCGCTGTGAGATCGGAGGGTGGCTGTAGAATATCAGGACAATCAGCGGATTGGGGCTTGATACCTCCAGGTTCAGCTCCATCAGTTTCTCCATCGCTGAGATAAAATGCCAGGCAGCGGGTCCCTGTTTCAATGCATAACGATCCGACCATCGCTCCATTGCCCTTGAGACAGCATTTTGAAATGGCATGACCAGGATGCTGAATAACAGTAGGTATAGAGCCATAAGTGGAATCGAGGCGAGTTCATCGACCGATTGGAAACCGAAGAAGCTGATTGTTCTTTTATGCAGATAGGCACAGAAGAACATGGCCATGACGATAAAGATGCCGCTTATTACGGTCAACTTTGCTGTGTGTCTTCCCACATAGTGTCCCAGTTCGTGTGCCAGAACCGATAGTATCTCCTCATGCTCGAACTTCTCAAGCAGTGTATCTGAGATAATGATGCGACGCTTCTTTCCCCAGCCGACCAGGGCTGCATTGGCTCGACGAGTGCTCGAGCTTAGGTTGAACGAGTAAACACCCTCGATATCCACGCCCTCCTTATCGCAAAGAGCCTTGATCTGTTCGGCGAGCTGGTGATCCTGGATAGGCGTTACCCTGTAAAATAGGGGAAAGATGAGCGTAGGAAAGATACGATTCAATACAACGGTGAACACGAAATAGATGGCTGCGACCGGAATCCACCAATCGTTGTGGAACTTGCGCAGAAAAAAATAAAGCACCACAGAGAAAGGGGCGATGATCACCAACGAAACAGCGGTCTCCTTCAGCTTCCTCCATAGCCATCCAGCCCTGGTCAGATTGCTAAGTCCGTACTCGATCTCGAGCAGATAGTCACTGTAATAGGATAAAGGGAGGAAAACGATGAACTCCGATATGGCGAGAATGGCAATATAAGCGAGCAATACGAGGTATCGATTATCGAACAGCAACCATCCAAGATTGACCATGCCGACAGCAGCCCCAGACTTTAGCACCAACAGGATGAACATGATGGTCAAGGTATATCGGACAAGGGATAGGATGAACTTTATGCTGTTATATTTCTTAGTTCGTTGGGAGTCTAATTTATTATCTGTTTCTGTATTTCTACGATTTTCCATCTTACTTAGTATATCAGAAAGATTCCAAGTAATTAACAAAAACCGTAAGAAGATTTATTGTGTTAATGGGTGGGGATTTAGATTATGGGAAGTTTTAATCCCTATAGCTTCTCCAGCCTTATTGCGCCATCGAAAAGCTCGATGCGGTCCTTCAGTGCTTGCAGGCTCAATTTTACCAGTTCTTCATCTAATTCTTTGTTTTTTGCAAGGTACCGGCGAAGGTTGGCTGGCAGGCTTTTCTCGCTCTTTTCCAGTTTTCTTAGCAGCTCGCCATGTCTAAAATAGCTCTTTATGTTCTTGATGCTTGAATAGAGGGTCTTGAGATAATCGACATAGACAAGCTCCACCGGTTCGATCACCCCGGGAATCTCATGGAAGCAGCCGCCCTTTGCCATCTGAGCGTGTTCCAGTGCCAGCTCAAAAGCCTCGATGATGCGATCAACGAACTCCATCAGGTCTTTTCTTCCCTCATCCTGTGCTAGTATCTGATCGTATCGTTCAAGTAGATCTTCCAAAAGGCTGATCGCATCCTGGTAGTAGAGGTCTCTGTCTCTCTGGTGAACCAGGCGGTTTTTCTTCCAGAAGTAATGTTTATCAGCGGGGTGAGGATCCTGGTTTATATCGGTCATAACGGTTCTAAATGTACTTAATGTTTAATCACCTGTTTTTCTGCGATCGATCTCATAATTGCTCCCCTCGGTGCTTTTCAGCTTGATCTTCACCTCGGAGATGACCTTGGAGACTTCGCGGTGATCCTTGATTGGACGGTAGTTGTTGGTGCTTACCGCTATTGAAAGGGAGATGAAAGGGTATCTCTCTATCTTTCTTTGTCTATTTAGCGTCTCTATGTAACCTTTTTTTCTGTCATCCGGGTGATAGTACTCCTCCACCTGTTGATCGAACTGTTTTATTATGTATTTGCAGAGCCTATCTACCTTCTTGAAATCTGTAATGTAAACGAAGTCATCCCCTCCCACATGCCCCACAAAATCATAAGTATTTCCGACTTGATGTTTTGCTTCGAGAAGAATGGTCTTTAGAAACAGTATAAGCTTGTCCCCGGCGTCGAATCCATAGTAATCGTTATAAGCCTTGAAGTTATCCATGTCGATATAGCAGAAGGCAAATATCTTTCCCTGCTCGATCCAGCGGTTGATCTCATGTTCGATTACCACATTACCAGGCAAGCCGGTGAGCGGATTTGCATAGTACTGGTCATCGAATTGCCTGATCTGGGCAGCTACCCTGGCTCTGACTTCTCTTGCGTCAAACGGCTTGCATATAAAATCCACCGCACCGATCTCCAGGCACTTTACTCGGGAACTTATATCTCCCCTGGCAGAGAGCATGATCACCGGTATATGTCTTATCGAGGCGTCTTGTTTGATGATCTTGAGGGTTTCCATTCCATCAAGCTCTGGCATCATAATATCCATCAGGATCAGGTTGGGTTTCTCGGGCTTGAGAACCTCCAGCGCCTCTTTTCCATCCTGGGTGCAGAGAACACGATACTCTTTTTTTAAGATACGGTGCAGCAGATCGAGATGGTCCTTGGTGTCATCTACTATAAGAATGCACGCCCTGTCGTCCTCTTTTTTTAACATACACTCAGGATAAAGGGATAACCCTTTATAGATAAAATAATACTTTTCTTGAACGATCTCAAGATACCGATTGAATTTTCCTGGATAAGAAGGAAAATTCTCGATAAAAGGATTACACTTTGTGTTTGACTAAATTTTATTAATGTGTTATTAGTATAGTGTTAGGGATATATGCAAGATCCTTTAGGGTAAAAGTGCCTTGATGAGAAGCGAATCTTGGTTCCTTATGCATGGCTGCCAATTGGAAACGGCAGCGAGTTGAAATGAAAAATCGGTAGATAGGAGGTGTACATGACTTAATGGTTGAAGTTACCGTAGAAAAGGATGAGCCTTTAGAGGTAGCCCTGAAGAGATTCAAAAGGCGGGTTGAAGAAGCAGGCATCATCTCCGAGATAAAGCGCCGGGAACACTATGAGAAACCCAGCGTAAGAAGAAAAAAGAAAGCCGAGGCTGCTAGAAAAAAGATGGCTAAGGCAACGAGGAAAAGGTCAAGATAACATTGGTATTCATGACTCTGATTGGCAATGATATCAAGAACGGCAGAGCCTTGTACTGGAGGTGTATTAAGTCCTAAGGCGCCGTCATTTATTTTTAATTTTTTAGGCAACACCACACCGGCTAGTTGTTATCTAGCATCAATCTGTCTGGACTTATTGAGATATAAGTTTATTCAGACCGACTCGATTATCTGCGGATTGAGATTGTCAAACTTTCTCAGGTAGGCTCTGCGATCCTGTCGCAGTTTCTCAGTGCGCTGTTGGTATTCCTCTTTTGTGTAATATCTTCTGGGATCTAGTCGCTGCACATCGACATTGGGGATATGTTCCGGCACCAGGTATCCCCATTCGGGGTCTTTCTTCCAGGTTACCTTGCCAAGGGCGATCTGCTTGATGATCTCGGTCGAATCGTAGATGGTGATCTTCTGATTCCCCTCGCCGCCGACATATCCTGTGTTGAGTATGAAGCACTCGATATCAGGATTTTCCTTTAGGAATCTCTGCATCCAGTTTCCCTCCTCGGCAGGATCTCCTACGATAAAGGGATTTGTGCCCACAACTCTCACAGCCTTGCCGGCTTTGGTTGGGTCGCCAGCCGCGGTCTCGATCGATTCACCGAGCATAAAAAACGCTGCCCCTTGTTCCGGGGTGAGCTTGATGACTGGGGGAACTATGTCGAAGTGCCTTGTGATGTAGAAAATCAGGTGCGCCTTTTCCAGGTCGATCTCATCATCTGTATAAGCCATGTCGGCTCTATGCACCATGGCTCTTCCATTCTTGCTGATCTCATAGTTCAAGAAATCGACCTTGCCATCTGGGGTTACATAGATATTCTCCAGGGCAGCTCGGGGAGTTACCGTCGCCGAGTAAAGCACTGGTTGTCCTTGCTTTTCCAAACCCTCTGTCTTGATATAAAAGTTCTGCTCGGTGCCATAACAGTATCCATCGGTATTCATGAAGACCACATCATCCTGGCGGATGCTCACTCCCTCGCCTCCCTCCAGTCGGTGGTGGTGGCAGGTCAGGGTTGTCTTGCCGGTTCCAGAAAGCCCGAAGAACAAGGCACCCTTTGCGGTCATCCTGCCATTATCATCCTTGATGTTGATCAGCTTACTGCCGGCGTGTAGTCCAAGCAGACCCTTTTGTTTGGCGATCCACATCCCCATCCTCAGAAAGGATTTCTTTATCTCGCCCATGTAGTCGGTGCCCAGGACAAAGGTGATGTTCCGGGACGCATCCAGCAAGACCATTCGTTGATGCCATTCCGGGACATGGAAGGTGATCATATCCGGGGTTTGGCTGGCATCCCCTTCAAGCAGGGATTGTCCCCACATGAACGGGATGCGGGCAAAGCGGCGGGTTACGAAGTAGCGAGCCTTGATCCTCATAGCTGGATGCTGGCACATTACCCTATCGAGCTGGATCATGGGGAACTTTTTCACATACTCGAGCACTTGGTCGATGATCTTTTGGTGTTCGGGAGTGAAGCCATCCATGTCATACTGGGTGAACTTTGCCGAGCGAGACATGACTATCGAATTGTAGCTAGCGCTTCCAAACTCGGTGGTTCTCTCCTCGAACTCAGCCATCTTGCGAAGTTCATTGATTGAGGGATTGTTATGTAGTTTCTTGCATTCAGGTTGCTGGGTGAATAGATCGATCATTCTATTCTCTCCATTTATAGGTTTTGATCGGTTAAAAAAAGAAGATCGTTTACTAGGGACTGTGCGATGGCATTATGCTCATCACATGGTCTGAGGGACGGAGTATAGTGGGATTAAGCTGCCGGTCAGGCAGCACCTCCGCCTTCGCGGGGGCTGGCTTAGCGATCCGATGCTTTGCGATTCCAAGCATCTGTCAGCCTGTAGTTACCGCAAACATTGCTTTTTTGTCCAAACTGGGCAGGATATTAGCGCTATGCAATAGAAATATCAAGAGTTTTTCTGATGAAGATGAATCATTTTGATGATAGTATATATCCATGCACGGAAACAGTGTTGATCGAGGGTCAATAATAGCTATTGATACCGCAATACTTGCCCTTATGTACCTTTACCCCTTGTCGGTGAGCATAAATACGACCTACCATGACATGATCAACCGGCTATTCATCAAGACGGGGTTGAGTTCCAGGGAGCTTATCTCGATAAAATATCCAACCTTTGATAATCCCATAGGCACGCTATTTGCCATCATGGGTGTGCTTCTGCTTCTGTTATATATTCTATGCGATCTTTTCGCATCCAAGGCAAACCTATCGGCGATTCCTTCTTTGCACAAGCATTTTGCCTCCAATAGAGATCGCTACAAGAACACGATATTCATAGCCATGCTGGTGATAGCCATCGCTTTTCCTATATTCAACGACATGGCAAGGAGAAGCTGGGGGGACTTCTCGGTGGCGCATGATGGAGGCGTGCTGCAGATAGAGGCTGCCATGAATATGTTGCTTAGCGGCGAGAACCCTTATACCAAGGATTACTTCGGTACCGAGTGCGAGAAATATATCTATACACCCTTCTGGCAGAAGTACGGTTACTATCCCTGCATCTACCATATCCCATACTTCCCGGCTGCCTTCATAGCTCCCATGCCGGTATATCTAGTATTCAAGCATATCCTGGGATTCTATGATCAACGGATCTTTTATTTGCTGGCTTATGTAATGCTGGTGCTGCTTACTTATCGATTGGTGGCAAGGGATTCAACAGCTAGAGCACTGCTTTCATGCATAAGTTTCATGCCATTTTTCTATAACAGCATGATCTCTGGTCGCAACGATGTTCTCATTCTTGCTTATTTATTGGGCTTCATAGCGCTCATACAAAAGGGTCGGTTTGTGTTAGCATTCATATTGCTAGCACTTGCGGTAACCACCAAGCAGTTCCTGGTAGTCCAGGCACCGTTTTTTATCATCTATGCAGCCCGCTGTAACAACACTGGAGCCATGGATCCAGCCAAGGCATATCTGAGACTGAGAGGTTCGCTATTAGCATTCATCATGGTGATCGCCTGCATGGTAATACCCTTTGCGGTATGGGATGGCGAGGCTTTTTGGGATGATACCATCTTTTCCAATATCGGGCTTAGTTCCATCAACATCCCGCTTGGTGGGATGCCAGGATATGGGCTATCCAATATTCCTTTGCTTTTAGGCTCGGTAGCGAGCAGAAACCAGGGATTCTCGCTTTGGTATCTGCATGTGCTGTTATGGGTGCCGCTAGGGGGGTTTTTGCTTTACCTGCTTTATAAAAATCCCTCCTTGTCGCTGATGTTATTCAGCGTGGGAGTATCGACTCTGGTCTTTTTCCTCTTCGCCAGGGCATTCAATGACAATTACCTGGGATTAGCGGTAATTTTTATACTTCTATCACTTTGCCTGAGTGATACCAAGCCGGCGAGGAGCGATATAGCTAGGCGTTTACCTTCTGAGTAGATTCAAGAGCTAAAAGCGAGCGGACCACCTGCTCTATCTTTTGTTCATCTACATTATTGACCGTGGCGATCTCCGAGATGAGCAGCTTCATGGCATTATCCATCATACGGCTTTCCTTTACTGCCAGGCTCTTTTTTCGCTGTATGCTGGCAAGCTCCCTTACCACCTGAGCTGTCTCGAAGATGGAGCCGCTCTGCAGTCGCTTTATATTGTTGTTATAGCGATGATGCCACTGGACTGGTGGATTGTTCCCCTTTTCTTTTAGTATATCGTAAACCTTGTTGACCTTGTCTGGTGTTATAAGGAAACGGATGCCGATCTTCTCTGCGTTTTTAACCGGCACCATGACTTCCATATTTTTGCCTAGCGTTTTTAGGATGTAATACTTTGTGGAGGTGCCTTTGAGGTTCCCTTCCTTTATATCCTTAATCTCAGCGATGCCTTGGTTGGGGTATATTACCTTGTCTCCGATGTTGAAACTAGCCATGTTTTTTGGATCTCCTTTCCATCTGGGAGGAGTTTTCATTAGACATACTTTTATATCACGAATATGCTTGAAAAGCAAATCGTTTTTTATTATGTTACTGCTTCGGCTTGATGCAACGAGCCATTTTGATATAAAGGAGATCGTGCTTGAAATGGAAGCCATAAGGCTGCCATACATACGAAACAAGGGGGTGTTGCCCAAAGGTAAAATGGCGAAATGTGCCATGGTTTCAATCATGTCTCAATGTGTTCGATAATAATAGTTTAAGCCTAGGGGTTCGTAATTAGAATGGAGAAAGAAAGGATCATTAACAGACTGAAAGAAGAATTCGAGATCGAGGAGGAAAAGCTCAAGAACATTGTCGAGCTGTTGGATAAAGGCTATCCGATTCCATACCTGGCTCATTATGGTAAGGACCTTATCGGTGATACTGATGAATGGACGATCAGGGAGATAAGAGATCGCAAGGCTGAGCTGCATGAGCTTGAGGATCGCAAGCTGGCTGTCATGAGCGCCATAGATGCCCAGGGAAAGCTTACCGAAGAGCTAAGAAAACGGATCATGGACACCTACGAAAAGGTGGAGCTGGAGGATATCTTCGTCCCCTACAAGCCCAAACCTCATAACCAGGTGGCAAAGGCAAAAGAAAAGGGGCTGGAGGGTCTGGCTGACAAGCTATTCAAGCAAAAGGACGCAAACACGCAGCTCGAAGACCTGGCTAAGCCATTCATCAAGAGAAGCACCGGGGTAGCAAACATCAAGGAGGCTCTTAGCGGAGCTGCCCATATTGTTGCTGAACGCCTCGCTGAGGATATGGAAGTAAGGGAGTTTATTAGAGAGCACTTCTTCCAGGAAGGTCTTGTGGTAACCAGCCCGGTTGACTCAAAATCAGATGTGCCCAGCAAGTACCAGGATTACTACAATTTCTCCGAGAAGATAAGCGAGATCCCATCCCATAGGATACTAGCCATCAGGAGAGGAGAAAAGGATGGATTTTTGAAGATCTCCTTCAAGGGCAGCGAAAAGGAGATCCTGAGCTTCATAATGGATAAATATCTCCATGATGTAGATGGGCAAGCCAAACAGTTCCTACAGGTCATCATCCTGGATACCTACCGAAAGCTGATCTACCCAGCAATAGACCTGGAACTTAGAGCGGCGTTAAAGGAACGGGCTGACCGTGAGGCTATCGCTGTTTTCACCAAGAACCTGCATGATATCCTGATGACCGCGCCCATCAAGGGCAAAAAAGTGCTAGGCATAAACAGCAGCTCAAGAAATTCATACAGGCTCGCCGCGGTGGATCCTGACGGGATCTTTTTAGATTATATCTCCATTTATCTGAGAGCCGATGATAAGGAGATCGATAAGCTAAAAGCCGATATAGTCGATTTTATTAAGAAATATGACATCGAGGCAGTAGCCATCGCCAGCGGAGGCTCCAATCGCGACATGGATCAATTGATGGTTGATATCTCGGAGAAGGAGTTCTCCAATAAGCTGGATCTTTACATGATTAACGATACCGGGCTTAATATTTACGCCTCCTCGAAGGCTGCCCGGGACGAGTTTCCACGGCTAGAAACCACCGTGCGCGGAGCGATCAGCGTTGCCCGGAGGCTGATCGATCCTCTGCGGGAGTTCGTCAAGATGGAAGCCAGGCATGTCGGCGTAGGACAATACCAGCATGATGTTGACCAGAACAGGCTCAAGCACGCCCTGGACCAAGTGGTCGAATCCTGCGTCAACCGGGTGGGCGCAGATGTCAATACCGACTCGCCATACATGCTATCTTATATCGCTGGCTTGGGAATCTCTGGCGGCAAGGAGATCGTAAGATCTCGCATCCGCTTCGGCAGCTTCAAGACGCTGAAACAAATATATAAAATAAGAAAGATCGGATCCAAAAAGGGAAGGTTCGCAGCCGGATTCCTCAGGGTGAAAAATGGCTCCAATCCCCTGGATGCACTGATGATACACCCGGATCACTACCAGGTGGTCAGAAGGATGGCTGAATCTTCGGATCTGGATACTGCCGAGCTTATCGCAAATGCTGAAAAGCTCGATAGCCTCGACCTTCAGGCTTTTGTGGGCGAGAAGATAGGAATCGAGACACTGCAAGCCATCGTGGAGCAGCTTCGTGAACCGGATAAAGATCCCAGAAGCGATAAGGTGCGCAAGAAGTTCACCGAGGAAGTTAGAGCCATCAAGGACTTGAGAGAAGGAATGACCCTGACCGGTCAGGTAACTAATGTTACTAATTTCGGTGTCTTTGTAGATATAGGCGTAAACCAGGATGGTCTGGTGCATGTCTCCGAGCTTTCACGGGGCTTTGTCGAGGATCCAGCCACCATGTTCCATGTCGGCGATGTCATCCAGGTCAAGGTCATCTCCTTGGATCAACAGCGTCGGCGCATTGGATTGAGCATCAAGGATGTGCAGGTGCCGGTCCCCCCAGAGATACGAAAAGCGGTAAAGAAAAAGAAAAAGAAAAAGAAAAAGATGCCTCCCAAGGCAAAACCAGTACGGGTGGAACCAGTGGCAGCAGCACAGAAAGAACCAGAAAAGGAACCTACCGAAGAGGAATTCCTGCAACGACTGGAGCAACTGAAGAAGCACTTCGGCAGACAACTGTAAGCTCAGCCTGAATCATTTAGCGACCGATCCTTCAGTTTTCTTATGAAACTAGCTTATGACTGCATTCCCTGCCTAATAAAACAGACGATCAATACACTTGAGCGTCTGGAGATCCAACCGGCTGAGGCTGATAAGATAATAGCCAGGATCCTCGATGAGATCAGCCAGTTGAGCTTTGAGCTGCCACCCCCGCTGTTCGGGAGGTTAATCTACAGAACCATGGCTCACATGACCGAAACTGCTGATCCCTTTGATGAGATCAAACATCGAAGCAACCGTAAGGCGCTCAGTGTTTACGATAGGCTAAGGAGCCTGGTCGATGATAGTTCAGAGCCACTATTTACTGCTCTTGCAATATCCATGGCAGGTAACATCATAGACTTCGGCGTTCCCCGCCAAGGGGATGATATAGATATAATAGGGTTGGTCGATAACATACTGCACCAGATCATCGAGATCGATCTGCGTCCCTTGATTGTCAAACTTGCGCAGAGTGCCGAGAATATCCTTTTCATCGGCGATAATGCTGGCGAGATCGTCTTTGACAAGGTTTTGATCGAGCAGCTCCCCGAGGGGAGGGTAACCTACGCGGTGCGAGGGAGCGCGGTGCTAAACGATGCGACCTACCAGGATGCCGTTGAAGTCGAGCTAGATGAGTTAGTGCCCGTCATAACAACCGGCAGCGATGTCCCTGGATGTTATCTACCCGAATGCTCAGCCGACTTCAGGCGACACTTCCAGGGGGCGGATCTGATAATTGCCAAGGGGCAGGGAAACCTGGAGACCTTGTGGGGAGTCGAAGCACCTATCTTCTTTTTATTCATGGTGAAATGCGCCCCGGTGGCACGAATGATAAATGCCTCCCTCTACAGCGGAGCCATAGCTTCAAGTTATTTCAAATAATAAGGCATTGTAGTATAGTAGTTATTGCATTCTTAGTATTCTATATACCCGCAGGTTTATGGCTAAGGAGTTTAAAAAATTCGAGATCATCGGCGTCATAGCCAAGACCGCTATGTCCGAGATGTATCAGGCTAGAGACCTTGACAGCGGTCAGCTAGTGGCGCTCAAGATACTTCCTCGCTCGGTGGCGAGCAATATACAATACAAGGAGCGCTTCACCCGTGAGATCAAGATCAATCGGGTGATGAACCATCCCAACATAGTCAAGGCAGTGGATGGAGGCTTGTACAAAGGATACTATTATATAGCGCTTGAGTACATCGATGGGATGAACCTGGAGAAGTTCCTGTCAATCCATCGCAAGCTACCCTGGCTGCTGGCTGCATATATAGCTAACGAGATACTTAGGGGATTATCCTACTCCCACAAGATGGGTGTGATCCACCGCGATGTCAAGCCGTCCAATATAATGATCTCTAATGAGGGGGAGATAAAGCTCACCGATTTCGGCATCCTGAAGGCGGAGAACCTGACCGTGTTGACCCAGACCGGGCACCTGGTGGGCACCCCTTCCTACATGTCGCCGGAGCAGGTCATCTTGGGGAATATAGATGCCCGCAGCGACCTTTTCGCACTCGGAGTCATCCTTTACGAGATGCTCGCCGGTGAGCACCCCTACGAGGAATCGACCATTGCCTCTACCATGATGAAGATCGTGCAAAAAAGCCCCAAAAGCCTGCTGGATATAGACTGGACCATCCCGTTGGAGCTTTGCGAACTGGTGAACAAGATGCTCACCAAGGAGGTAAGCAACCGCTATCAGTCCGCGGATGAGGCGATTGCCGACCTGGAGAATATCTGCAAGGAATACAAGTCCACGCTGTTTGGCAAGCAGACATTTATTCGTTTCTTGAAGGATCCCCAGCAGGTGCAGGATGAGATAAACACCACCTTTTCTCGGATCCATAACCAACGCGGGGATGAGATATATAACAAGAATCGCAACTGCATCGGCGAGGCTCTGTGGCATTATCATCTAGCCGTATCTTTAGATCCAAACAACAAGGATGCTCACCGCAAGATCCAGCGCTTCAGCGCCATCAAGAACTATCGCATATATGACGAGAAGACGCCCTCAATCGAGGACTTGGAAAAGGAGGTGGCGCAGGATCCATATAATTTTTCGCTTTTATTGAGACTTGCCAAGCTGCATGTATTGAACAACAACTTCATCGGCGCGGTATTAGCATTTAGAAGGCTCATATCCCTTCGACCGAACGATACTTACATAAATAACCAACTGTACCAGTTGCTAGGAAAGGAGAGCAATCCTGCGGAGATATCCAGCCAGGAGGAAAAGGCGAGCATCGATGATTTCTCCCTGGATGAGATAAGAACGCAAGCTCCACACAGCAAAGGGCGTTTCAAGGTTCCTGAACAACGTAAAAGGACCAAAAAAGATGAATCCCAGGTTAACCTGAAGCTCAGGTACATACTATTTACTATGATCGGGATATTCCTGGTGGGGATGACATCGGTTCTGCTGTGGCCAAAGCTCCCTGGTCTCGGCAGGGATCGGGAAGGTTCGAGGGTGGCTGGCTCTGGTTCTGCACGGCAGCTTCAGACCACCGATGCACAGCCAAGGATGACCTACGAGGAGATGGATATCATGTTGTCCAGAGCCAATCGCAGTTACAGAGATAATAAACTGATGGATGCCTATCAGTTGTATGATCGTTTCATACATGTATATCTTAATAATGAAAAATTGGTGCAAGCCAAGTTCCACAAGGGACTCATACAGGAGTCGCTGGGGAATATAGATGCTGCCAAGGCTATCTACCGTGAGATACAGAAGAACTACCCCAACTCGCAGTTCGCCTTAGAGGCACAGCTTCGCACATCGAAGATCCTCATCGATGAAGGCAAGTACGATGAAGCAAAGCCCATATTTGCCGCCCTGTACGACTCGATAAACCGCATTCAAGACATGGATGAACGCACCCAGGTAGCTCTCAATTATGCAAGGGTACTCATGGAACAAGCAAGGCATGATGAAGCCATAGAAAAAGTCGATTATGTTATCAAGGAAAAGCCGCAGTTGGAATGGCAAATCAAGGCAAAGAAACTCAAGGCGATGATCCTGCAGAGAAAAGGACTGTACAACAAAGCCATGGAGCTTTACGAAGAGCTTTTATCCAAGGTTAATCCCGATAGTCAGGAGGCAGCCTTGCTGCGCAAAGAGATCCTCGATCTGAAAGAAAAGCATGGATTATAGATGCCGCAGGCATAACATAGGACCCTCCTTATGAATCGCAGATTTACGCACAGGATACCAGTATGCAACTGGATGGAAACAAAAACTGGACATTTGGCTATTATTGTCATTTTGTTGGCATCTTGCAGCTCATTGGTTTTGGGGCAAGATCCAGGTGCCTGTTCCGATCTTGGCAGGACCGGGTTGACCCTGCAGGATGCCCTCAAACTGGGTATGAAAAACAACTACCTCTTGAGGAACTATCGCCTGGATCAGATGATTGCTCAAAGCGCTCGCCGCATAGCCAAGGATCCCTTCACCTTTCAACTGAACATAGGGAGCGAGGTTTCGGGCATCATGCTCAAGGAAACCACCGACGGCGAGCCATCCGTAAACCGGTACAGCACCCTAGGCATCGAAGCTACCATAAGTCGCGACCTGGAGACTGGAGGTTCATTCTCCATTGGCGCCAGCGGCTATTCCACTGCGATTACCGAGGATACGCCACCGGGAACCGATAAATATACATCCGTGTTCGATATTGAGCTAACCCAACACCTCATGAAGGGGATGGGCATCAGCATAGCGACCGCTGATCTGGTCGGCGCTGGCTATGATGAGCGGATCGCCATGATGAGCCTCAAGCGCTATGCACAATCCCTGCTCTATGAGATCGTGGCTGCCTATTACCGGGTGCTGAAAAGCACAGAGCTGGTAAAGGTCGCCGAGTTCGGTCTCCAGCAGGCAAAGGAACACCTCAAGGCGACCCAGATGAAATACAACGAGGGCTTGGTGGCTCATATAGATGTCCTCCAGGCGGAAAACCAGCTTTATACAAAGGAAAACCACCTGGTCAACCTGAGGCAGAGCTTAAGGGGAGACCTGAGACAATTGCTGCTCAAATTGGAGCTTGATGTAAATCAAGAAATAAAGCTAACCCAGAAGGTCGATTATGAGCCGATCGAGGTGAAGCTGGATGAGATACTCTCCCAAACGCTAGCCAACAGGCTGGAGCTTAAGATGCTTTACTTGCAGCGCTTTGCTGCCCAGCTGGATATGAGGTATTACTCCAATGCTCGCCTCCCCGAATTGGATTTGGTTATAAAAGGCGCTTATACCAACAACCAAGAGGCGATCGAGGAGGCGATCAAGATCGATTACCCCGAATGGAGCGCCACCGTTGGATTCGAATATACCTTTGGATACAATTACTACCACGAGCAATATTACCAGGCTCGTCTCAGGCTAAAAAAGCTGGAGAACGAGATCGAGCACTATAAACTCGAGCTAACCCAAGAAGCGATCTCCATAGCTGAGAAGCTAGAGCGGCTGGAGGCTAATATAAGCATCCTTGATAAGGCGATGCAGCAGGCGAAATACGGGCTGGAGCTGGCGAATAAAAGCTACCAGGAGGGCTTGATACGAAACATCGACCTGCTCAAGGCGCAGGATGACTACCTCCAGGCGCGCTCCAACTACATAAGTGCGGTCATGGATTACGAGGTCGCAAAGGCACAGCTCGATTATGTAATGGGAACCGAATCGCAACTTGTCGATATAGATAATACAAGGCAATGAGATTATATGGGTTATTTGTGGCTTGCTGCCTGCTGCTATCTTGCTGCAACGTGCAGAACTCGAACGAGATCCCCACCGCGGTGGCTCGCATTGATCAACTGGCTATAGACATGACCTTCATCGGCGAGGTCAAGGCTGCCAAGACAACCAATATCTCTGCCGATATGTGGGGCGCCAAGATAGCCAAGCTGGTGCCGGAAGGGAAGGTTGTCTGTGAGGGTGAGCCTATCGCCTGGCTGGAGACCTACGAGGAGAAAAAGAGGCTGGAGCGAGCGGAGGCTAACCTGAAGCTGGCGCAGAAAGACCTCGAAAAGGCGATCAAGGAGGCTGAGTTGCAGAACAAGCTCAACGAGCTGAGGTTAAAGGAAGCCCAAGCCAACCTGGAATACAAGAAGGTAAGAATGGAGGAACAGAAAAAGGAACTGGAGAGGGCGAAGCGGATGGTGGAGGCTAACCTGGCGCCGAGAAGGAAGCTGGAGGATGCCGAACTTCAGTATCGCTCCGCGGTGCTTGACCATGAAAACGCAAGGATAAACCTGCAAAAGGTTCAAAACCAGGTCAAGACAGACAAGCAACTCAAGGAGGCTGATGTCAAGAAGGCTCAGATCGAGGTGGAAAAAAACCAGCAGGAATATGAGACCGCCAAGGAGAACCTTGAAAAGGCGGTTATTAAAGCCCCCAAGTCAGGCATAGTCGTATATCGCAAGATATGGAAGGGAGGCAAGATGGAGAAGGTGGCGGTCGGGGACGAGATCTGGCGAGGACATCCGTTCCTGGAGGTGCCGGACCTGGATAAGATGGAGCTTCTGGTCAAGGTCGATGAGGTCGATATCTCACGGATAAAGGAGGGAATGAGCGCTTATATAACAGTTGATGCCTACCCGGATCTTAATCTGAGTGGCACCGTGAGGAGCATCTCCACCCTGGCACAGGATACGGGGCAGGATCTCGGCTGGGGACAGGAGAGAAAGTTCACCGGGCGCAGGAAATTCGATGTCTTCATCGAGATAAATGGGCATAACGAGAAGCTGAGACCGGGTCTAACCGGCAAGGCAATCATACATATCGATCACCTCGAGCAGGCGCTCATCGTCCCCCAAGAGGCTGTCTTTGGAGATAAAGACAGGCACTATGTATTTCTAAGAAATAATGGGGGATTTAGCAGGCGAGCCGTCGAGCTGGGAAAGTGCAATCTATATCACCGGCAGATATTATCCGGGCTAAAAGAGGGGGATGTGGTCGCCCTGGTAAATCCTTTTGAGATGCAAGAAGCTACGCCATCTGAAGATGAGTGATCTTTATGCAAAAAAAGCCCTATGCCTTGCAGTTATGATCGCCTGTTCGCTATCTTGTTGCAGCTTCCAGAACGAGCGTGCACAGAAAAGCGCTCAGTTGCCCGAAGAGACCTACATTGTAAGCAAAAAGGACATAACTTTGGGTATTCACGAGGTCGGGGTATTTCGATCCCTGGAAGAAGTCCCGATCATCGCTGGTATAAGCAGAACCAAGATAACCAGGCTTGTTCCAGAAGGAACCAGGGTATCCAAGGGAGAACCGATTGTATGGCTGGATGCAAGGGAACTGGAACAAGAGTACGAGAAGGCTAAGATCAGCGTGAAGGAGTGGGAAAATTGGCTGAAAAGGGTGCTCCAGGACGTGGAGGCTAGGATCTATAAACTGAAAAGGGAGCTGGAGGAAGCCAAAGCACGATACGAGTTCGCCAAGGTAAAATGGGAGATAGCAAAACATGATCTCGAGCAGAAGAAGGAATTCTTGGCCAATAAACTGATATCCGAGGATGAATACCTAAAGGCAAAGGAGGAGCTGCAAACCAGGGAGCTTGATATGAAGCTCAAGGAGATAGCACTTGAGAGGGTAAAGACCGAGTATGATGCCCGGCTTGGGTTAGCCGAGCTTGAGGTTCAGATAGCCCGGCAGCGCTTCGAGACCGGTAAGTTTCGCCTCTATGATCTCGGTGAGGATCTGAACAACACAATATGTTATGCACCAAAGGACGGGCTGTTCATGCATGCTTCAACCTGGCGTGGAGAGAAGATCAAGGAGGGTACCGGCATCTGGCATAGCCAAACCCTAGGTTTCATCCCGGACTTGAATCGAATGCACCTGGTTACCCAGGTCGCAGAGTCATTGATATCGCATGTGAAGGTTGGTATGAGGGTTGAGATCAAGGTCGAGGCGTTGGAGGGTCTTGAGCTACTTGGCACCGTGCATCATATAGGACCGCTGGCTATTGAGCGGAAGGAAGCCGTTGGAGCGGGCTTCATCTCGGATGACTACACGGCAGAGAGCAAGGTCTTCGAGATACAAGTGCAACTGGATCGCCAGCATGGGGGACTTAAGCCGGGGATGAGTGCCTCTGTCATCCTGGTGGAGGAAACATTCAAGGATTGTCTTGCGATCCCTACAGAAGCAATATTCGGTAAGGAAGGTGATCTTTTCGTATATAAGAAGACAGCCCTGGGGAGCAAAAAGATCCCCCTAAAGATAAAAGCCAGGGATCATAAGTGGGCTGTGGTCGAGTCCGGCATAAGCGAGGGAGACGAGATCCTAACATCTATGCCGAGAGGTTAAGGGAGGGAGTTTCTATCATCCATTGCGCTTAGATGCTCCAGGGCTATCCTATTATGGGGATCCAGGCGCAATGTGAGCCTGAACATAGCGAGCGCCCTCTGCACTCTCCCCGATTTCAGCAACAGGTATCCGAGATTATTGGCTGCGGATGTATAGCAGCGCTGAAAGTTTAGCTCAGCTTCGCTTAGCCGATACTTGTCATAAGTAAGCCCCTTTAGATCTGCATTCTTCCAAAAGCGGTAATTAACCCCCAGGTCTATCGTGCCCTCAAACGCAGACGAGGTAACCTTGTAAATTAGCCCCCTGATCCCTAAGAACCAGCCGGCGGGGATTATCCTAGAATTAGCCCTGGTGAGATACAGCTTCCTGGTATCGGTGAGACTCCATAAGGCAGAGGTCAATCCGAGTCGAACAAGCTGTTCGATCTGCGCTGGGTCTCTCGGCGCTGAGCCTTGAACCGGGTAGCAAAGCCTTCCGTCATCGGGGAACCTGGCAAGCCAGTCCCTGGGATGATTATAGAGGCTGGCTACATGTGCATTGAGTACATCGACTCTACGCTTTTCAATGTACTGAAGATAAGCCAGTGGGAAGTATTCATCGACCGCGCAGACCAAGACAGCATTGAAGGGTGCTGAATCCAGCACGTTCTTTGCCCAACCATAAGCGACATGAGCCTCGCTTCTATCTAGCAGCTTCAACTGGCTCAAGCCATGAAGCAAGATTATCAACAACAACGAGGCAAGGATGATCACCCTGGCTGCGCTCTCTGCCTTGCCGCTGGTGAACCAGTGAATGTAGCTGGTAAAGAATGAGAATCCGAAGCAAAACAAGATAACAATCAGTGCGTAAAGCGGAAGGTAAAATGGATCGATCATGTAAGCGATCCCAGGCTCCCTGCTATAAAACGCAAGCATGGATAATGTGGTGGAAACGGCGATTAAAAGCAAGTAACCGAAAGCCTTCAGTGGCCAAATGTTGAACAGCCATACAAGCCCAACTAAAGCTATTATGGGAACGATTATGGCAAACTGCCTGGGAAACACATCCTTTAGGCGATCTAGATGTATCTTGAAGTTATCTGGTTTGTTGACCGTGATATCTTTTCCCGATGAGGCAGCCCTTTTCAGCATGACCTGGCAAAAAGCCGAGTAATTCTGCGGATCCCCCCTGTCCAATGCTGGCTGCCTGGTGCTTCGAAGGGGTAAATAAATGTAAACAGAGGTTCCTAAGATAAACAACATGAACATCACCAGCAGCCTTTTGATCGTATTGCCTTGCCGAATGGCTCCTAAGAATAGTATTCCGTAAGCGGGTAAAAACAGCAGGGTCTGGTGATGATTAGCCATAGATAAGCCAAGAAAAAAGGCGAAGGCATAAAGGTACCTTGTATTCGCATGTTTACGGGCAGCGTGTGTAAGGGCGTATAAGCAAGCGAATAATAGAAGTATATGCAGCGAATAGACCTCTGCGCTGATGCCGGCGGACCAGAAAGCCTCGCTAAAGGCTAGAGTTATCATGCCCACAGCGGCGATGATGGGATCTCTAACCTCGAATCGAAGGAGGAAATAAAGCATAATCAATGCCAGGCAATTGAGAAATGCGCTGAAAAGACAGACCTTATAGGCGATATTGCCAAAGGGGAGCATGGCAAGGATGCGTGAGGGGATTACAAACAATGGATAGGTGGATGGATGCGGAATGCCGAGACTCCACGAGGCGATGATGAACTCGCTGCCATCGATCAGCGGTATGTTCGAGTTTACGGTTAAAAGATAGATCGCAAGGCAGAATAATAGCGGAATAAGCAATGGCAGCATTTCTTGGGGGACAAGACTAGAGTCAAGCAGTGGAGAGTCATCAAGATGCCTGGTTTTTGCCATCATTCATCCCCTTTTACCTTCTGAACAAGCGTTTTAGTTACTTCATAAACATATCATAGATTCTTATACATAACCTAATTTTTAACTATGAAGAAGAATGATGAGTCAAGATGGGCATTGATCCCAGGTATCAAACGGAAGCGATTCGCAACCAGATCTCGCATCCAGCAAGAATTATCACCCCCAGGAGCAAACCTGCTGCTATGGCTCTGTAGCTGGAAACCTTGATCAATCTCTCACCAGGTGAAGTGCTTGAGCAGGTGGCTGATGTCTTGACCGCCGGTCAGTTGTAGGAATATCTCCTCAAGGCGGGCATTCCCTGTCTTTGCCATCTGTTGAAGCTCCTCCTTGCTGCCCATGGCCAGTATGCGTCCCTCCATGATTATTGCTATGCGCGAGCAAAGCTGTTCTGCGACCTCCAACGAATGCGTGCTGATGAAGATTGTCATTCCCTGTTCGCATAAGCCGGTGAGCACCTTTTTCACCAGCCTTGCGCCCTTTGGGTCCAGGCCGACCATCGGCTCATCGACCACGAACAGCCTTGGCTTATGGATGAAGGCGCCGGACATCAGCACCTTCTGCCTCATGCCGTGAGAAAAGCTCTCCAGAAGGTCATCACCCCAGTCGGAAAGCTCAAACAGGCTCAGCAGCGACTCGATGCGCTCCTCCACTTCAGCCCCTTGCATGCCGAACAATCCCGCCTCGAAGCGCAAGAATTCCCGCGCAGTGAGCTTCTCGTAAAGATAGGGCTTGTCAGGTACATATCCGAGGATCGCCTTGGCATCCTCCGCTTCCTTTTGTATATCGTGCCCACCGACCAGGATGCGACCCTCATCAGCAGCAAGCAATCCAGTGATCAGCTTGATGGTGGTAGTCTTACCTGCGCCGTTTGGACCTAGAAAGCCGAAGAACTCACCCCAATTTACCGTAAGGTCGAGTCGATCAACTGCCGTAACCTTGCCGAAACGCTTGGTCAGGTTCCCTATGTGTAAGGCGTGATCATCTGCCTGATGCGGGGATTGTCCTTGGTTGCTGTTCAAGCTCATGGCTGATCTTGCCCAGACTTGCGATTATCTTGTTCGAGCACCTGTTTGAAGTACTCGATGGTCTTATCCAAGCCCTCGACCAGGTCAATCTTTGGCTCCCAGCCGAGTATGCGCTTAGCGCGCTCGATGTTTGGTTGACGAGTCCTGGGATCATCCACGGGGAGAGGCTTGAACACGATCTCGCTTGGGCTTTTGGTTATCTGTTTGATCTTATGAGCGAACTGGAGGATGCTCATCTCCATCGGGTTGCCCAGGTTGATCGGATCATGGTAGTTCGACATCATCAATCGATAGATCCCCTCCACCAGGTCGCTGATATAGCAAAAGCTGCGCGTCTGTGAGCCATCACCGAAGACGGTGAGCGGTTCGCCTTTTAGCGCTTGCGAGATGAATGTCGGAACCACTCTGCCGTCGTTGATGCGCATTCGAGGTCCGAAGGTGTTGAAGATCCTGGCGATGCGGGTATCAACTCCATGGGTTCGATGATATGCCATAACCATAGCCTCTGCGAAACGTTTGGCTTCGTCATAGACGCCCCTTGGCCCCACAGGATTTACATTACCCCAATAGGTTTCATCCTGTGGATGCACCAGCGGATCGCCATAGCACTCCGAGGTGGATGCGAGCAGGAATCTTGCCCTCTTGGACTTTGCCAGGCCGAGTGCTTTATGGGTGCCCAAGGAGCCAACCTTGAGGGTCTGGATCGGTAGCTGCAGGTAATCGATCGGGCTAGCCGGGCTGGCAAAATGAAGGATATAGTCAAGTTGGCCCTTGATATAGATATAATTGGTTACATCGTACTTGATAAACTCGAAGTTATCATCCTTTATATGTGCGATGTTGTCGATATTGCCAGTGATTAGGTTGTCCACGGCGATGACCTGATGACCCTCGGCAAGAAGTCGATCGCACAGGTGGGATCCAATGAAGCCAGCTCCCCCGGTTACGAGCACTCGCATCCTTCAAGCCCCCTTGTTTTGTAATATGAACATTCGCAGGCAATATAGCAGCAAGCGCCTTCCATTGCAATCATTACCTTTCCAATTGAGACTTGGTCTCGATAATGTCAGCAACAGCTTTTTTATAATCTGCCGTAGATGCTATAATAATAAAAGTAAGCTTGATAATGACCGAATTTGAGGGATGGTTATGAGGCAGAGCTCGCCAGGTAAGAAGATTAGACGAATCGACCTGGTGCGAATTTTTATATTCCTTATACTTATTTTACTGCTTATTTCCCTATATTTTATCATCAAAGACTTCGAGAAGCTGGAGCGTCAACACAGGGTAACCCAATTGAAACGGCAGATGATCTTCGGCATCGAGAACTATATCCACCAAAGGATCAGCGGTATCCTATTTTTAGGCAATCTACTCCAGGCGCAAAAGGATGGACTGAATAAAAACATGTTTAATCAGTACTCCGAGATGCTTTGCAGCAGGACCACTGGCTATCGAAGCATTACACTATTGAACCATACGCTTGAGGGGATCTTTACCTATCCACCTGGAAACAACCTCTACCATGCAATGGGCATGGATGCCGAGTTGGATAAACTTGTAAAACTGCTTAATGAAGGCACTAATAATGAATTCGTTGTCTCTGAACCTCTTCTGATCCAACCGGGAAGGGTCGGTTTTTTGGTGTTATCACCACTTGAGTGCGACAATGATCGCTTCGACTATCTACTTGCCATATTCGATATTGCCGATCTCTTCGAGGAATTCATCGCCCCGGTACTATCAGACCGGGATATTTATTGGATAGAGGACAGCGGCGGCAAGTGGATCAGCCCTCATCATATAGGCTGGCTGGAGGCGCCGGGGGCTGAGGTGGAGAAGTTGATAATAAAAGTAGGCGATAACCGGTGGGTGCTGAAAATGACCATGTCCGGACTGCTCAGGTCTCGGATTATCGCAATCTACTGGGGAATAATGGGTCTATTGGCTATCATCCTCGCATTTGCCGTGATCCTGAACTTCGTCCAGTTCTCCCGAGAGGAGAAGCTGCTACGCAAGGCAAACCAAGAGGCGACCAGAACCGCTGAGATCCATCAGCGCATAACAGATTCGGTCAATCGACCTTATGAACTGAAACAGACATTGGCTTATACCCTTGAACAGATAGCATCGTTTATTGGAGGCAGGTGCGATGCGCTCTACTTCATCGTGAAGAATCATCAAGGCTCCGGGATTACATGTCCAGCCTTCTGGACAAAGCATAAAGACAATAAGGCAATTGAATCAAATCAAAACGAGGATTTACAGATAGCAGAGCCTTTCGAGGGATTTTGGGAGTGGACGAGGAGCATTGCGCCTAGAAGGCTTACCTCGGAGGAGATCGCCGACAGTTCACTTTTTTCCTTGCCCTCATTGCCATCTGGTCGAGATATGATCTTGTTTCCGGTATCAGCCAGAGAGAACGGATGGGGCGCGCTGGCTATCGTCCTTTCAGCCTCCAGGCAAGATCTGCCGCAAGGCATGATGGAGAACATCAGCAGCTTCTGCGTAACCGTCGCATTCGCACTGGAGAACGCATATATGCTCAATGCCCAAAAAGAGCTGACCGAGAACCTGCGCGACCTTAATGTAATAAGCCACAGCCTGCTTGAAAGCCATGGCAAGGAGACCATTTTTCAAAATATCTCGCAAGCGGTTGTCTGGTCCTACCCGATCCAGCTTGCGTGCCTTTGGGAGCTTGACGAGGGTGATGGGCAGTTGAATCTCAGGGCTGCGGATGCAAAAAACCAAGATATCCCGCCAGCAGTGCTTCAGGGCATAAGCGAAGATATCAGACTACATGTACTTGAAAGGCATCTCGAAGAGGAGTCCGTGTTCAACCTCAATCTGGTTGATGAGTTAAAGCAAGGTGGTTATGAGAAGGGAGATTGGATGGATAGCCTTCATCTTCGTTACTATAGCCAGCTTGCTTTGGGCACTTTTGAGGCTAGGTTGGGATGCATGGTGCTTGTTACCATAAGTCCGCTCGATTATGAGCTAATCGAGATCCTAAAGCTAGTGGCTGGGCAGGCTGCCTTGGTCATTAAGGACTTGGAGCGCCTTAAAGAGCTGCATAAAGCGATCTTCGAGGCAGAAAAAAGCAAGCAGCTTGCCAGCGAGATACTGGCAAATATGCATCATGAGCTGAAAAATCCGATCTCAACAATAAAAGGTTATGCCGAGGCGCTGTCCAACGACTTCGATAAGCTTACCGACCAGCAGAGGAACTTTTTTCTAGAGGTGATCATCTCGCGGGTAACGCAACTAGATCAGCTTATTTCAGATATACTAGAGCTTTCCTCTTTGCAGCACGGGGAAGCGGTACTGACCCCTGAGCGCCATCCCATCGCCGAATCCCTGGAGGCAGTAATGCAGTTGATATCCCCCATGGCAGCCAGCAAAAGGGTCAATATCGAGATACAAGTCGAACCGAATGCGCAAAATATCTATGCCGATCGGCAGGCACTCAAGAAGATCCTGCTGCATCTTATGGATAATGCAGTGAAGTTCTCGCTCGATGAGGGAAATGTCTGGGTGCATTGTAAGCTAAGCCGTAACCAGGATGCCAAACAGAACCTATATGTGATCGAGGTCAAAGACGAGGGGATCGGGTTTAGGGAACAAGACAGGGCATACCTCTTCGAGCCGTTCTGGCAGGCGGAGAGAAGCTACGCCCGGCGACATGGAGGTGCTGGCATCGGTCTGAGCCTGGTTAAGGAATATGCACAGAAACATGGTGGCAGCATCGAGATAACCGGCACTTGTGGCGAAGGCTCTACCTGTCGCCTTGAGCTGCCACAGCCTGAGGATGTCTTTACCGAAGCGCCAGACAGGTATGTTCTTGCGGTCGGGTTGAATCACGAAAATAGCGATCGGCTACAGAAGATAGTGCAGCAAAAGGGAATTAAATTCATACACTTAAAGCATGAACAGCCCCCACCAGCCTGGAGCATGAATCACCTCCCGGAGGCTATATTATTGGAGCTGCCGATCTCAAATGCGGCTATCGACCCATCCATTTTTAATCCCTGGAGGCGTTTCGCAGTGCCTATCATTGCGCTATACAACGGTGAAACCAACAATATCAGCCTTCCTGAAGATATTCATGCCTTAAGCTGGGAGGGGGATCTTTTCAGAATGTTTAACATACTGGAGACCTCCAAACAGCCAACCATGGTCAGCAGCTTGACCGGTAATGGAGATCCTGCTGAAGCCAGGAGGATGCTAAGTGGAAAGGTCGCCTTGCTCGCCTATCCGAGCGCTATCTCCGCTGAGCAGCTTGTAGCGATGTTCAACCAAGCCGGCATGGTTTCATTGACCGCAGACAACGGCAGCGAGGCAATACTCAAGCTGGCTTATGCTCAGCTCGACTTCGTCTGTCTTAGCCTTCTATTACCCTCGGTGGATGCCATTGCCATAATGAATGAGCTGGCACAGAAAAGGCAGGGCTATCAGGTCCCCATTTTCCTGAGCATTGAGAAGCCAAGCGGACAGTTGGTCTTCTTCGAGGGAGTCGATGGCGCCATAATCAACCAGGTGGATGTGGAATCGCTAAGACAATCATTTAAGGACTACCTGGATAGCGGTTGGCAGCTTACGGCACTGACCGATGATAAAAAGACCGCCGGGTGGGCACGAGCACTAGCCCACAAGCTGACTGTTTATGGCAGTGATGTAGAGCTGGATGATGTTTTAAGTATCGAGGCGCCTAACCTGGTGTTGCTCGATTGCAAGGCAGAGAAAAAAAGGGCACTGGATGTATTAAGCCGGTTGAACACGAAAAGAGAAAACATGGATATTCGCTGCTTGGTGATTATTGAGCAGGACTTCACCGAGCAGCAGAGGGAACAATTCAATAAACAGTTAACCGAATACTATTTTAAGCCTATGATTAATAGTGAGGATATTGTCAAAAAGATCGCTCAAATATTAAAGATTAAATAATTATAACTATACTTATCAAGATAAGCTGATGCTGATCACCTGCTCGTTGCTATAGTTGACCAACCCAGATGTGCCCTTCACCTTTCGTAGATACTTCTTTTTGGTGCATAGCACCTCTGCGTTGGAGACCTTGCCGTGTATTGAGCTGTACCTGACTGCCAGGTGAGCAGCCTCGAGCTTGGTGTTCTGGGGCAGATCGGCTAATCGCTGGGGATTGCGCACGATCACGAAAGAACCGCCGGCATCCTTGACATGCAGCCAGAAGTCCTCGACAGAGGCATACCTGGAAAGCAGCTCCTCGTTATCCCTTGCGCTCTTGCCGACCAGTATCTCGAAGCTCTCCGAGGAGATGAAGCGATGAAATGGAAGAGCAGACCTCTTTCCTCGCTCACTGGCATGTTTGCTTCCTTTATGTACCGTATAGCCTCGCTCGGAGAGGATCTGGGCGATGCGCTGAAGCTGCTCGGTGCTGTAGGCTTTCTTCAGCTTCTCCATTACCTGGCTTAAAAAGTCCAGCTCATCCTGCCTGGCGGTAAGCTGCTCCTTTTTTATTTTTAGTCCCCTGGCAAATTTTCTTGAGAGATTAAAATAACGGTTCGCATTTCCGGTTATACTGGTATTAGGCTCCAGTGGAATCTCCATGGTCTTGTTATCTTGATAGATATCCTCTACGACGGCTATCTCCTTTGCCTCTTTGAGCCTCGACTTATTTATAAGCAGAAGCTCACCGTACTTGCGATAAAGCTGGTGGTTCTCATACCTGGCGATCTCTTTTTCCAGCTCATTGATCAGCTTTTGCGTGTTCTTGATGGCGGCTTGTATGGTGCGATTGAGCCTCGCTTCCAGGTGCTTGCGCGCTCGTACCTGGGCGCTCAGGCGCTGAAGCTCCTGCATTCCTTGGATAAACAAGCTCGGCTCGCTTATCGGCTTGAGACTCAGCATGTGGCAAAGGCTCAAACAGAACCTGGATTCCCCCTTTTCTCCCTCCTGGTATATACATGGCTTGAACGCCTTGTCTTGATACACCTGAGCCAGTTGTTGAAGGTAATTGTTCATCGCTTGTATCCATCCTGGTTGCGCTCTATTGCTTGCGGCATCATCGGCTCTTTGGATCGCCTCTTTAGCCATGCGAGGGGAGATTCCACTGATGTTCTCAAACAGCGCCTTCCAGGGCGGCTTGTCTTGGGGGGCTTCCTGCATAATTCGGGCAAGGATCTTCGGATTTACTTGATGCAAGTATATCCCCTGTCCCAGCGGCGGTGGCTGCCAGGGCGCCTTGGGGAGAAGCAGCCGACTTGAGCCTTGAGCCAGGCTGAAACGTTTGAATGCATCAATGATTATGCCCCCTGATTCAAGGATAGCGTTCGAGTTGCGCCCCATAATCTCGATGTGCAATCGGTATCTTAGCTTACTGCCATCCAACTGGAGCTTATCAAGGGCGATCTGCAGGATCCTCTCCATCCTTATCGATGAGATGTCGCTTATCTTCGAGCTTCTAAGCCTGGTGTCGATGTATTCTATGAGCACCGCGCGCTTGCCGTAGCTTGGCGGCGGCTCAGCTTGAAGCAGTATGAAGGGTTGCCCCGGCGAGATATCGATTACAAGGTAATGCTCCTGGTCGGCATATAGCCTTAGCCAGAAGCTGGTTGCCGAGGATTGGCCAGCCCCTCGTAGTTTAGCACCGGTGAGTCTCTCTCCAAGCTCCCCAGCTAATCCCCTGACTACAAAGGCATCCATTGATTCATTCCGAATCTTTTTCCCTCAGTGCGATGCCCAGCTCGGCGAGCTGTTTATCGGAGACCTCGCTCGGCGCATCGGTAAGCGGGCAGTAAGCCCGCAGGGTCTTGGGAAACGGGATCACATCGCGAATCGACTCGGCACCAGCCAGCATCATCACCAGCCGATCGAAGCCAAAGGCAATGCCGCCATGCGGAGGGGTGCCATATTTGAGCGCTTCCAGGAAAAAGCCGAATCGTTCCTGCGCCTCCTGGTCGCTTATCTTGAGCGCCCGAAAGACTTGTTGCTGTATGTCTGCCCGGTTGATACGAATCGAACCGCCAGCCACCTCGCTGCCATTGATCACCAGGTCATAAGCCATAGCGCGGGCTGCCCCGGGATCGCTCTCCAGGAGATCCAAATGCCCCGGTATCGGCATGGTGAATGGATGGTGAGCAGAGTTCCAGCGATTTTCGTTTTCGTTCCACTCAAAGACGGGGAAATCGACCACCCAGAGCGGCTCGAAGCGTGAATTATCGATGAGTCCAAGCCCTTCGGCGAGCATTATCCTCAGGTTACCGAGCACCGTGTTGCATCGCTTGGGCACATCGGCGCAAAGCAGTATCAGGTCCCCGTCCCTGGCAGCGAATGCTTCCAGCAGCCTATCCTTTGCGCCAGGGGTCAGATGTCTAGCCATTGGACCGCTCAGCTCGCCACCAGCATATTTCAGTGGCAAAAGCCCGCCGGCACCGTGTCCTTTGGCTGCATTCTCCAGGGCAGCAATACGCTTGCGGCTGAGCGATGCGCCGCCAGGTACCTTGATACCCTTGACAACTCCGCCAGCCTCCAGCACATCCCTGATGATACGAAATTCGGTAGCGTTGAACAGCTCGCTGGCATCTACAAGCTCCATGCCGAAGCGCATATCCGGCCTATCGATGCCGAAGCGCCTCATCGCCTCATCGTAACTGATGCGGGGGAATGGCAAACTTAGCTTGACACCGATGCACTCCTCGAAGATAGCGCAGATCAAGCCCTCCATCTCATGGTAGATATCCTCAGGAGTAACGAAGGACATCTCGATGTCGATCTGGGTGAACTCCGGCTGGCGATCAGCTCGCATATCCTCATCGCGAAAGCACTTTACGATCTGGAAGTAGCGGTCGAAGCCGGCGATCATCAGCAGTTGCTTGAAGATCTGTGGGGACTGGGGGAGGGCATAGAATTTGCCCGGAAAGACGCGCGATGGGGTCAGGTAATCCCTGGCGCCTTCGGGGGTGCTCTTGGTCAAAAAGGGGGTCTCGACCTCGATGAAGCCCTTATCGCTCAGGTATCTTCGCGTCGCCTGGGCAGCCTTGTGGCGCAAGAGGATGCGCTGCATTCGGGCAGGGTGGCGAAGCTCAAGGTAACGATGCCTGAGCCTAAGCTCCTCGGATACGCTATCCAGGGTATGGAACTGGAAAGGGAGCGGATCGCTGGGGCTGTATATGACCAGTTTTTCCAGGCTGACCTCGACCTGGCCGGTCTTCATCTGGGGATTGATCATATCATCAGGGCGTTTTCTTACAGTTCCAGAGGCAGCGATCACATACTCTCCGTGGAGGGACTCGGCGTTCTTGATTAGCTCTTGGGGAGCATCAGCGCCAATGGCAAGCTGGGCGATACCCTCACGGTCGCGGATATCTATAAATATAAGTCCCCCCAGGTTGCGCACCTTGTTGACCCAGCCCATGAGGGTAACTTTTTTGCCGATACAGGAAGCATCAAGCTCCCCGCAATAGTGGGTTCGTTTTAGTCCTTGCAGGTTATCGGTCATGATCCTTTAGCACCTCGCATAAACGATTTACAAAGCGATGGTATAGGTGATTGTAATACCCGAAGTTGCGTGTCTTATCAACTATTATTACTCTTGCTCCAACCGGTGGTAGATAGTGGTGCTAAGCATTCCTGCTGCGCAGCGATAGTAAACATCGAGGGTTATCGAGTCCCCTATCTGTGCGCCAGGCGCATACCACTCGAAGGCATAGGCAAAACCACCATGAATGGTAGCGGAGAGCTCTTGATATATCTCCCGGAGATCTTCCGGACCAGGGCTATAGTGGTATTCGCCGCCGGTCTCTTGTGCCATCCGATAAAGCATATCCTGATCGATCTCATCACCTAAGCCGATGGTGTAGATGGGGGTCTCGATGAAATTTGCCATCTGAACGACCTTGTTGAAGTCAGCATAGGTAGATCGGTTATCCAGCCCGTCCGTAAAGGCGATAACCGCTTTTTTATTAAGCTCCGGCTCGATAAGGGTGAGCGTATTGTAGGTCGCATCGTAAAAAGCTGTCCCTCCTTGCACATAATAAATTGCATCCACCGCCTCGCGTAGCAGCTCAAGGTTGCCGGTGAAGACCTGCACGATGTCATAGGAACCGGAGAACTTTATTACCGCGCCCCTATCCCACCTGGTCATGTTATCAATGAAGTCATGGCATGCCCTCTTCAGGTGGGCCAGGCTCTCGGTCATGGAGCCAGAAAAATCGAGGCAGAAGCCAACCGACAGTGGAATGCCCATCTCGCTGGTCTCAAAGTTGAAATCGCCGCTTAGCTGTCCCTGGATGGTGTCGAGTACATCGAAGTTATACCTGTTCAGCCTCTTGAGCATTCTACCCTGTTGGTCATAAATGCGCACAAAAAAGTAGATGGTATCCTTCTCGTACTTGCAGAATAGAGCCTCACCGGCCAGGGCGGTGGTATTGTAATCGTTCAGATCCTCGTAAGGCTCCCACTCGTTGTCCTTGTCGTTGTAAGGGCTATAATAGCCAGAGCAGCCGAGCATGATCAACATCGCAACCAGGCTGAATGCGGGCAGTAACCTTGTCATTCTCATTTTTTATAGCTCCCCAAAGCCCCCGCTTTTGAACCTGCTTGGTTCGAGGTCTATGCGATAACCGATGGTAAGGCTTATCGATATGCCACCCATGTCTCGCTCCTTATAAAAATGGCTGGTGCCTTGTTTGCCGGCGCTGCCCGGCGCCAGGTTGTAGCGCGTCTCCAGCGAGGCGACTATGCTGTCAGTGAAGTTCACCAGCGTTCCTAGCGCAAGGATGTAGTTATATACTCGTTCCTTATAACTCAGCACAGGTGTTTCCCCTTTTTCCTTTACTACGAAGACTCCCCACCCGATGCCGATGTAAGGCTGAAAGATGTCACCGCGGCGATAGTTGAGCAGATCGTACTTGAAGACCGCGTTGTGGCTAATAGCCTTGAGCCTAAGCTCCATATCTTCCAGCTTCACCCAATTGCCGGTCAAGGGATCGAGCCTGGTGGCAATGCCTTGGGTGGTAAAATAGGTGAACAGGTAATCTATGCGATACCGGGAGGCTGCTCTCAGGCTGACCTTCAGATCACCCTGCATATCCATAGAGCCGTAGTTGAGCTTATACGACTCATAAGCGTTATAGGGCAAGAAACCGCCACCACCGAGCAGGATTATCACCTCGTCTTTATAGTAATTATAGGTACGAAACGACCCCTCGCCGAAGTTGAGCTTTGCTTGAATGCCATGCTTATCCGCCTGATATTCGATTAAACTCGATAAATAGGGATACCTATCTATATTAAGCAGCTCTGCGCTTATGGAGGGGATTGCACAGGCAAACATTGTAGCCATGATAATCCAGTATAATATAGATCTGTTTCTGCTATTATTCATAAGCAAATCCTAGCACTCGACTTTTATTAGATCAATATAACAACCTGGATTCTCGGTTTAAGATCTAGGGTGCCAGAATGACACGAAGGGCGTGTCCTACCTTTAGTACCAAGTGCTGAATGAAAAGGCGATAAAATATCGTTACTTAAGCACCTTAGGTTCTTTTGGCTATGATGTAACCTAGTCTGAGAGGTCTTCATAGCCTAGCATTTTTTCCATCGCCTTGGGTTTTGGTCCCGAGTTTGTAGAGCCAAGTTTGGGATAAACTATAATCTCTGCGGCGGGTGTGGCAGGATTTTGGGGGCGGCACCCCCAGAACTTCGAGTTATAAGCTATATCATTTATTATTAATCATTACAAAACTTCAATTATATCAATGAGTTATCCCTTCTGCGTGCCATTTTGGCACGGTTTTTAAGGGGCAAGATTGGAGGCATAAGGATCCTCGAATGAATTTTAAAAAAAAATTATTCTTTAATCTCAACGAGTTAATCTAAATAGATCAATTAGCACCCCTTGTTTTGGGCATTTAAACTTGAGTCTGTTGATGTAGATTTGGAGAAAATCCACCTAAAAAATCAAAGACTTAAGTCAAATGTTCCACATGGAACATTAATTCTTTTTTTGACAAAGCTTTTATTTGAGCGATCTAGTTTTTAAAAATGGCAGTGGCACTTGGATCCTCAAATTTTACCCCTATGAATATTGGCTTGAAGGGGTGGTTTATATGCCCTATTTAGTCAATTATCTTCATAAAATAGCCTAATGTCAGGAATATAGCACGATAAATTGATCTTTTAACAGGCGCTTTGAAGATACCCGCCTTCGGGGCAGTCCCCCTAAAGCCCCGTTGGCGGGGGCGGAATAGGTAATGCTCGGGAAAGCGTGGAAAGCAAAAGGATATCATCGCTTATCCTGATCTATTGGTGGCGAGTTCGTCTATCTTGGGGGCAACGATTGGAAATGGTCGGCAATTGGTGCTAAATATATGGCATTCAAGGGATGTTGTACCGTAGATACCTTCTAGCATTGATCCTTCCCCTGGTGCTTCTCGTCCAGGGCTTGGATAGCCAGGGCTTTTGCATTACCGCAGGCGATCTCAACAGCGTCATTCCTGGCAGGGCAATCGGGCAGCTTATATTCCCTGATGATGAGGTTCCGCCCCAGGGCGCCGTCTTTTATCAATGCCTGCTGAACAATAGCCTGGAATCGATAATCACCGAGGATAGCTACCAGCCTGGGCTTGGCTCTGATCGCGGATACAGGGTCTATGCTGGCAAGCCTTTTATCCTGGTCGATTTTGCAGCCTTTGACAGCGCGCAGCCGGATGATAACTTCACCCTGCACATCGGCAGCGACATTTATTGCGCCAATATATCAGGAAAAGTGCCCTTAGATGTCGCATATTTGAATGAGACCTACCTTGATATGAATGTGAGCCTGCATCGGGTTAGCGCTGTGATGGCGACCTACTTACCCACCTCAGGCGCTAGCATCAACTGGGATTATAACCTTGCTCTGGTCGATTTTTTGATTTTCCGCTCCGATGATTTAAGGCAGGGCTTCTATCGCCTGATCGCAGCCACCGAGGATACGATTTACATCGACGGTAGCATCGAGATCGGCGAGACCTATAGGTACTCGGTAATCCCTCGTCTTGGTAATATTATTGGGCTTCATTCCGATGATTGCGAGCTTATAGTTTACACTCCGACTCGGACCCCGACGATGACCCCAAGCGCCACCTTTACCCACACGGCCACATACTCTCCCACCAGCACACCGACTGCGACCCACACGCAAGTTCCGACATTTACAGCGACCGTTTCTCCAACCGGCACAAGCACGCATACGCCGACGGGCACGGCTACCCAACTCCCCTCCGCAACCTGTACCTCGACTCCGAGCAGCACTCCTAGCATGCTCCCCACCGCTACCCTGCCACCTAGCGCGCCGCTGCCATCGACTCCGACAGCGACCCCCACCAGGACGCTTTTCAGCCTGGGCGTGCCAGAGATCTATCCGGAACCTTTATTTACCAAGGGGAGAAGCAACCTGATCGGGTGGTCTGATGAGTCGGGCTATCCGCTGAAGTACTATGAAGTCCAATATGATTTAAACGCCTCGTTCGGCGATCCGCTTGGAACGCTGACAACCGAGGATACTAGCTTCGAGTTCGCCGACCTTCAGGTGGGGATACCATACTACTACCGGGTGCGCTCCAGGTTCTTGAATTCAAGGGTCTCGCCCTGGTCTAATACGGTATTTTCGATCCAGGACAATGCACCGCCAGCTAGCAGTGTGCTAATAGACCTTAACATTACTGCCAGTCGCCTGTTGCCCATCGATTTCGAGGCATGCGATGACTACGCTGGAATAAAGGTAATAAGGCTGTTTTATCGCCGCCGGGGGGAGGATACCTGGCGCTCGTATCCGGCAGAATCGAGTGGAGAAAGCCTCTTGGTGAATGCGGTAGTTCTCGGCGGCGCGGGCACTTATGACTTCTACTCGTTAGCCATAGACAATGCGGGAAACATGGAGGATGTCAAGAATCATCCCCAAGCCACGGTGCGCTTCGAGATACCGATAAGCGATGACTTTGAGGGGGATCTTGGCAACTGGGAAGTTCCCTTGCCAAAGTCTGATTATAGGTTCCCGCAGGTAACCGATGAGGATAGGCATTCAGGGGAGCGCTGCCTGGTATTCGATGAGCCGATGCAGGCAATACACAAGGTGTTTGCGCTTCCTCAGCATGAAAGCAGCTATTTCTACATGCGCGACTCGACAAGTTCGAATGCCTTCCTGGCAGGCATCGAGAACCGCAAGGGCGAGCAAAGGATGATCGGGATCCTACCAGATATCTGCCCTCATAGTTACGCTGTCTATGATGGCATCCAGTGGCGATGCAGCGATATAGACAGGATGGATGAGTGGCTGGAGTGCCGATTTTACATGATGGAAGGCTCTGATAGTGAACCGATCTTGTATATCATGATAAAGGACGATCAAGGTGAGCTGGTAAATCTGCTCAGCGATGAGGAATTCGGTGAATACAGTCGTCTTTTCTTCATATCCCCTGGCTTTAGTGATCCAGGATGCAAGACCTTTCTTGATGATGTCAACATCGATGCAAGACCGCCCTCGTGGATCCGCTCCGCTGGTATCATGTCTTGCCAGGGATCAGCGGGATGCTCAGCAACGCTTTGGCTCAATCCCGCCTGGGATCAGCCGGGGATGCCGATAAGCTACGATATATTTCGAGGTGCTACCCGAGACACCCTATCGTTCTACAGTTGCGGTGATTCAAGGATCTTCAATGATCCCCGCTTGCCAGCCGATGATAACATCTTCTATGCAGTTGCCTTGGAGGATCATGCACCGGATCGTGGTGGCGCCTGTAATGGGGGTAATCAGGGATTGTTAAGCGAGATCACAAGGATTATGATACCAGATGTCATGCCTCCGCGAATCATAAAGCTGTCTCCGGCGCCAGGGGCATGGGATGTTTCCACAGGTGAACGGGTAAATATCTGGCTTACCGATGATTGCTCGCTAATCGATGAGTCAAGCATCCAGCTTATTGTAAATCATGGTTCGATCCCCTACTCTGTAGGCAGCTATGGGGGGCTTTATCATGTCATCTCTGCGGTTGGATATCCTTTTCCTGCCGATGCCAATGTAAACATCTCTTTCAGTGCCTGCGATACGGCTTTGAATCGTAATTGCATCCAGCTTTCTTATAACATCTGGACCTTGCCGCAGCCGACTCCAACCACCACAGCCACCTACACAGCTACGTCCACGCCAGCGGCTACATCGACAGGGACTCCCACCAGCACTATTACCTGCACCCCAAGCCCGACTACCACTATCCCGGGGACGCCTACCGCACCGCCTCCCACTGCCACATTCACGCCTACGGTTACCCCTACTGCCACTCCCCGAATGTTGTTTCCCTGCGGGGGGCACCTCGATACCGCAATAGGTGCGGGCGGCGGGGAGCTAAGTATGCTGCTGCTTATCACCGATGAGAGCCTAACTCCTATATCCGATCTGGTGGTTGAGGTCTATTATGCCTCGATCCCGACAGGAATCATTCTAGGGTTCGATGGAGGTGCTTATGTTATGGGATTGACCATACCTGCCCCAGCCGCCAGCGGTCGATACCTGCTGGAATTCGTTGTAACCCAAGGTCGCCAGCAGCTTCCATGCTCCTTCCCTCACCTTCAAGTCATGGAATGATGGATGCAAGGCATGGCAGAGGCTTTCCATCCTTCAGAGCAGGATGGTTTACTTGAAAAAATATCTGGGAACTAATAAATGATAAGATTGTTGATTAAACATGTATTGCAAATTACAAACCAGGTCGAGATGAAATAATTATGGGAGGCTAATAATGAAGAAAACAACAAGCATCCTGGCTGTGTTAATTGTACTCCTTGTGTTTGCACTGGCAGGTACCTACGCACAGGAACAACCCGCATCACAAGACGGCAAGAAGCCGAAGATCAGGTTCTCAGAGAAGGTCTTTCACTTCGGTGATGTTTATCAAGGCAAAAAGGTTACCCATGTATTTAAGGTTTATAACGACGGCGATGATACCTTGATAATAAACAGTGTTAACGCCTCCTGTGGATGCACAGCAGTAATGACCTCCAACAAGGAGATCGCCCCTGGACAGCATGGCGAGATCACGGTAACCTTCGATACCAACCGCTTCGAGGGCGAGAGGTCCAAGACTGTAACCGTCATCTCCAACGATCCCCAAACCCCCAAGGTGACGCTGACCATAAAAGCCAATATCCTGGTGGCGGTAAAGGCTGAGCCGAGACGGTTGCTTTACCATAAGATCAACCGAGAGGAACTGCCCACAAAGGAGATCTTCATTTATGGAGAGGATGAAGAAGAACGGTTGGAGATTACTGGAGTTAGCGCGCAGCCGGATATCTTCCTATTTAATTGGAAAAAAGATAAAAGAGAGGGCAAAAAAGGGCAGCTACTGAGGGTCGAGTTCAAGGAGACGCCCCCGATAGGTTCTATTCGAGGCAATATCAAAATTCAGACAAATAACACAAAACAGCCCAAAATAGATATCTATTTCTACGGCGAGATCGAGGGTGATATCCTGATCGTGCCCAAACGCGTCTTCTTCAGACCCTTTGAGAATGGTGAAAAGCAGATGGTAACCATCACACTGGAGAACAGAAGGGATAAGCCGTTCAAGGTGCTCGAAGTTACCGATAATGGTGGCATCTGTAAGACCAATGTCAGGGAAGAGCTCGGGGGCGCAAAGTGGGTCATCGATCTAGTCATCGAGGATAAGGTGCCCGAAGAGAAGATCGACCGCAACCGCTTCCAGGGAGAGGTGATTGTGAAGACCGACCATCCAGACTACAAGGAGACCTCCATCCCCTATGTCGGCTTCTTGCGCCAGCCGGACATGGAGCAAAAGCAAAAAGAAGCTCCCATCGAGGTGAAATAGCCTCGATGATGTGATACATAACCCCTTGATGACGGGGAGCCTCCTTAGATACCTGAAGCACGCAAGGCGCATAATTGCCAAGAAAGATAGCCTCCCTTTATACTTCGTATTTTTCGTAACCAGGAACTGCAATGCTCATTGCCGTCATTGTTTGCTCGGGGAGCGAGGATTGGTTGCCGATGAGCTGACCATCGATGAGATCAGAAAGATCTCAGCTTCGATGGATGATATCCTGTTTCTACTGCTCACCGGTGGAGATCCATTCCTTCGAGAAGATCTCCCGGAGATAGTCGATATCTTCGTTGCCAATAATCACATAGCCAACCTGGGCATTCCCTCCAACGGAATGAATACAGCCGGCATTGTCTCATCGGTTCAGAGGATTCTATCCCGCCACCCCGGACTCGACTTCGGCTTGGATATCTCGATCGATGGAGTTGGCTACAAGCATGATCGGATACGAGGAGTAACCGGCTTGTTCGACAAGGCGGTTGCAACCTTCAACGAGCTTAAGAAGCTCAAGAGGGCGCACTCGAACTTCACCTTGAATGTAGCGGTAACCATCTCGGCATATAATCAAGATGACCTCGATGAGCTGCTCGACTACCTGGTAAATGACCTGAAGCCGGATGCGATAAACCATCTACTAGTGCGGGGTGAGCCAAGGGATGCCGGGGCAGGGTTGGTGGATATGGACAAATACTCGGAAATCTGTTCCAAGCTCGATGGTCTGGTGTTGAAGGAGGCACTGCCGGGTTATAAGGGATTTGTATTTGCTGACCTGGTAAATGCGATGAAGATGGTTCGCAACCAGGTGATCATCCAAACCGCCAGGGAGCAGAAGCGCATCCTGCCCTGTTATGCTGCCCGTCTTTCCGCGGTGCTCGACTCCACTGGAAGGCTTTATCCCTGCGAGCTGCTGCCCGATTCGATGGGGAATCTGCGCGATGTCGATTATGATTTCAAGAGGCTGTGGTTCAGCGAGAAAGCTAGTAAAATCAGGGCTAAGATAGATAATGGTAGCTGTTACTGCACCTACGAGTGTTTCCTGACCAACAGCATCATGTTCAATCCGCTGGTGATTCCGAGATTGCTTTGGATTTATGCGAAGCTGAAAGCCAGCCGGCTCTAATCTGGGCAGGTTAAGAAAGGGAAGCGCGGGCTGTACAGCCCGATAGCATCACGTGCTAAAAACTCGATGAGCAGGCATAGCTGGGGCGTCCCTGCTGGGATCATCGGGTAAGCGACGGTGTAAATGTTATCACCGGCAGCGATGTCTCCCATAAGCCCCTCATCGTTGAGCGTGATATCGAGTGGCGCGCCGCCGTAATAGAGCCTGACCTGTTCGATATCATAAGTACCGACTTGAACATAAGCAATGATAATCAATTTGCCGCCCCATGTTGAGCTTAGCCGTGTATCCCAATAGCCAGCTAGCAAAATGGCTGGTGGAGTGGGCTGCGTGTAAGGAGTGCTGGTTGGGGTGTGTGTGTATGTTGGCTGCGTGGAGGGGGTAGGGCTGGGGGTAAGGGATGCAAGCGGCGTGTGCGTGATACTGGGATCTATGGTGGGGGAGGGTGTAGCGGTATTAATGCTCGCAGTGCCCGTGCTGGTCGGCGTAAAGGTCGGCGTGGGCGTGTTGGCTGAGGGTGGCGCCAAGCCGACAATGGCTATATCATCCATGTTCCAGCCGCTGTACTGCTTGGTCGCGTTGGTGGTCAGCTTGAAGCGAAGTTTTACTCCCTGCTTATTCTGAAGCGATGCAGGCAGCCTGTGCGTAATCAGGTTCCACTGGTTCTCGGTTATCTGGAGGCTGCTGCGCCAGACCTCCTCCCAGGCAATGCCGTTGAATGCCTCGATTATTGCAGTATCATTGCCCCCGCCCTCGACATTGAGCCATCTTCGATACCTAAGCTCCAGGTCGCTAACCCCGCGCAGGTCCAGGGACTCAGTGGTCAACCAGCTAATGCTATTGGGAGCATAGTCGCCAGCCAGGTTGGTAGCATAGACATTATCGCCGCTATAGGCTGAGGGAGGGTCGGGGTACCCGTTGAACTCCCCGCCGCCACCGAGAGGCTCGCCGAACTGCCATTGGGTACCAAGGCTGCTCCACCCGCTCGGCACCTGATCTAAATTCCATGCGTAGATCTGCCGGTAGCCGAGGTCTGTAACCTCGACATTCACCGTCTTGATGAAGGGATCTAAGCCGGGGCATGTGATCACACAGGCGAATTCGATAATCGTGCCCAGCGGTGCCTGCGGGCTGACCGTGAATGAGACATAAGGCTGCTGGGTGCTCCCCTTGCCGAGAAACGGAATGGCAAAGAACCAGGTGGTGTTGTTGTCTATCTCGACATACTCGCTCTCGCTAAGCAGTGTAAGCTGGGGGTTGTTTGCAGTACCCAAACCGCGATTGTTCGCTGTGATCTTCATCTGAACGCTCTCGCCGGGATCCACCCTGCGGTCATTATCACCCTCGATATCGATGATCTCGTATTCCAGGAAGGAGATGAGGGGTCCACCCATCTTGGACATAAGGATATTGCCGAACAGGTTCTCCTGGCAGATCGGCTCTATCTGGCTTTCCGGTGGCCAGAACTCGTTGCCCACCTCTGGCTCCAGGGCAAAGGTTCTCTGCTTGTTGGTGGTATCGAAAACGAGCCAGTCATCGTGCCTTCCGTTAGAGAGATACATGATATCCCAGGCGATCCCGTACTCGTATCCGTTCTGCGCTGCCATCTGCGAAGCCAGATCCATCAAGGTAGAGTAATAAGGCTCCGGCGGATAGACGCCGCTGGCATAGCCGGGGGGAATCAGGATCTGTTCCCCGTAGCTATGGTAGTTGATCGAGGTTACTATATGCCTTGATTCAGCGAGGTTTTTTACAGCAACCGCCTCCGGCTCCGAGAAGGGCGCTGTACCGCGAAATGTATCGCTGCTGGGGATCGGCGAGCTTCCCTGGTCATCATAGCCCCACATGTAGCCAAAGTTGCGGTTCAAGTCCACGCCGCGGCTGCCGTCGCTGTTGAGCCTTCGGTTCTTGCGCCAACTGGAATGCCCTTCCTCGACATAGATGTGCCCATCAGGATTGCCGCAGGGCACTATCCAGACCATGCGGTTATCAACGATGAAGGTCGCCTCCGCATCGGTCCCATAGTTGTCGAGCAGCCAGTTGAGGTAATGCAGCGGTATCTCCGGGGTAACCATCTCCCTGGCGTGGTGATTGCCGATGCACAGGACATTCGGCTCCCCTTCATCGATGGTTACATTGTCGGAGACCTTTGCTGCCCAGATAGTTCTCCCTTGGCAGGTCTCGCCGATGGCAACGACCTGGACGAGGTCCGGATAGGTTGCAGCTAGGGCGTTCATCTCATCGATCATCTCCTGGTAGGTATGATAAGCGCCCAGCTCATCCTTATCACCGAAGCGGCGGGCAAACTCGCCATCCATATCCTCAACCAGGACCTTGCTGATGTATCCAAAGCTTTCAAGCATCACCAGCTCTTGCTCATCAACTATAACATCGACCCATCTATCCCGCTTGAATGAGGCGATATCGAGGTTCATTGAGGCTAGTGCCCTGGCTTGCCCATCGTTTAGCGGATAGATCCGAACCAATGATTCGATTGCCTCTGCCTGGTAAGAGGTTAAGGTAGGGATCAAAAGCATATATAGTACAACTAAGCCAAGACGAGGATGAGATCGCATTAAATCCCTCTCAATCAGAATATCCGCACACCATGTTCCATCACCCAAGCAGCAAAACCTGCAGGGTCAAATTTATCTACTTTCCAAGCCGGAAAGAAGTGCACCTCCATATCATCGCCGACCTCATTATACACCTTTATCGCCACTTCAACCCTGTGTTCAAAGCTCCAGTTTTCAATCCCGTCAACGAAAATTCCTACATCGACATCGCTGTATTCATCTGCTCTCCCATCAACTTGGGAACCGAAGATATAAGCGCGCACAACGGTTCCGAACCGAGCAACGACCGCGACTGCTTCAAGGGCACGCTCCTCTAATTTTTGGTCGAGCTTAACCAATCAATAAACTCCTTTGTCTGTTTCAAAACCTCACGAGCATTGAACTTATCAGCCTTTTGCCACAAATCTGCTGTTTCCTCAGGATAGCGGGTCTGAATATAAAAGCTGGATAACATCTGAAAGAAAACCTTATTTCGTTCGTTAATATCAATCTTTGCTCTTTTAGCAAGCGATAAAAGATTATGGCTTCTTGGGGGTAACTTTTTCTCTCTATCCGCGATTATGGACTTGAGCATCTTCTCCACAGCCTGTTGACAGCAGAAGAACACATATAAAAATCTTTCCGAATCTAACATAGCTATAGCGGTGGCAAGGTCGTACTTTGCCAATGAGATCCAATATTCAGCCGAGGTAGCCATCCTTGCACATTCTTATGTTAAGTTATTCTATTGCTCCTTCAATCAAGGTCTTTGCAGACTTGATTGGTTGTATTAACAGCTCACCTTATTAGTCTTGTTCGGTGCGCTTTACAGTGGCTCTTCGGTTGGGAGCGAGTTCTGATCTGCTGCCGTAAGGGACGATCAGGTACTGGGGATCCTCGCCGTGTGATAGCGTATGAATTCTGGATTCATCAACTCCAAGGGAGATGAGGTAGTCCTTGACCGCATCCGCGCGCCTTTGTCCCAGCGCCAGGTTGTATGCCTCGGTGCCGATCGGGCATGTATATCCCTCGATGAGGACATCCATATCCCTATAGTCGGTCATCATCGCCTCGGCGAACTTGCGCAAATATTCCTTGTATTCCTCGCTTAAGGTTGCATTATCGAACTCGAAGTGCTCGGTCTTGAATTCGAGCTTTATCTTGGGGATGACCACCTTGGGGAGCACGGTCATAAGGACCGAATCCGAAGCCATACCACCGCGACCATCATCAACCGTGCAACGAACTACATGGATGCCGGTATCGGTCTTATCGAACAGGAAAGTGGAACCTCGACTTGCCTGTGCTACATCGGCGATGTACCACTTGTAGTAAAGGGTGTCGCCATCGGGGTCGCTAGCCGTGGCATTTATGGTAACCGTGTTGCCGGCGATGATGCTGGTCTTATCAGCCGAGAGGCTCACAGTTGGAGCGTGGTTCTCCGGTAGCGGAGTCGGTGTCGGTACCCAGGGATAATAGCCTATGTTCAGCACTCCGCCGATTGGGCAATGGTCAATATCTTCGGACAAAGCATAGCGGGCACCTAGTCCGACCACCAGGCTCTTTTCGGTGTGCAGCCTGGCGCCGATGGTTATATCCAGGGGGTCGTTCTCCATGCCCTCCGAGATGGCTGTAGAGCCGGTAAGCTCGGTGATGAAGGTCAAATGATCGCTCAATTTAAGGGTTATTCCGCCGCCATAGTTGATCTCATCATCATAATCATAATCCTCTGGCTCGCCGATGACCGTGTAACCAGCGTTCAATGTGAAGCCTAGATTCCCCATCCCCTTGGTCAAGAAGAACCTAGCGCCGAAGTCGGTCTCGCCAGTGGCATATATCTTCTCCTCATCGCCGGTGCCGAACTTGACAAAGAGCATACCACCTGCGCCGAGATCGCTATCTTCATGGTAAATGAAGCGGTACTTGCCGCCGAGAACCACATCCCCCAAGCTGTGATCCTTGTAGTCATCATCGATATTAAGCCAGGAATACGGCACTCTTAGCGCCAGCTCTGCATCATCGGTGATGCCATAAGCGCCATACAATGCGAGGTTGGATATGTCAGCGCTAATGTCAGATACAAATGTCCTGTCATAGTTATCAAAATAAAGCCCGCCGGCGAATTCACCTTGCTTGAGGTTATCGTAAGTTAAAAGCGAAAAGGTTCCGCTGAAGCCGAGGTTGTTGGAACCATTTTGTCCGTAGGCATGGGTTGCAATCACTAATATCGCTACCAACAAAGTAAGCTTTATTCTTGATTTCCTCATATCGATTTGCTCCTTTCAACTAAAGGCATCTGTGATCTTCTTTTGATAATCCATGTTTACTACCTAGTAAACCATACTGCTTTTTAGACAAAAAAGTCAAGTTCATTTATAAAAAACACCAGCAACTCGCCTTTTTCCCTGCATTAATTTGCATTCGATCACCAAGGGGATGACAACTAATAGGGATCTATCGAGCCTTCTTGGGGGCTTTGCTGCTGTTGTGCTTGCTTATTGACCAGTGAAGCCAAGTCCTTGTGCACTTTTATCTGGGCGCTTGCACGCAGGCGATCGATGGTCTGGGCTAGAAGCTGGTTAACCTTTCGGTTTTTTATCTGCTCCTCGAGGGACTTTTTCAGCTCATCAAATGTGGCGGTTCTAGGCTCTTTCCGGTCGGTAACCTTTAGTATATGGTATCCATATCTTGTCTCGAATACATCGGAGGTCTCACCGACATTAAGAGAGTAAGCGACCTGCTCGAATGGCTTAACCATCTCCCCGGGTGCGAAATATCCGACATCTCCTCCGTTTTTTCTTGATGGATCCTGTGAGTACATGCGCGCCATCTCTGCGAAATCAGCCCCTTCGATCAATTTTTTATGGATCTCCTCCATCAGCTCTCGTTTCTTCTTGCGCGACTGTTCATCCTCGTCCTCCTTGACAACGATTACGATATGGCTGGCTCTGACCATGGCTGGGATGTTCTTCTTCTTTTCGTAAAGCTCTCTAAGCTCCTGGTCGGTAACCTCGATCTTGGGTCGCAAGACATTGGCAACAATTACCTTGACAGCGAGATCCCGCTTGATATCCTCGATGAAATCAGCCTCGCTCATCGTCGAGGCATTAAGGAAGTTCTGATACTCCTGCTCGGAGCCGAGCCTGCTTTTTACCTGGTTCAGCTTGTCTTCTATCATATCCTCGGTGATGGGCAGATTCAGCCTTTGGCACTCCTGGTAAAGAAGCTCCCGATTTATCAGGTGGTTCAGGCTGGCTTGCTCCGACTGCTGATAGTCCTGTTGATCCAGGCTGGTATAAGGGAACATGAGCATGTATCTCTTAAGCAGAATATTGGTATTTCTTTTATAGGCATCCACGGTTATGGGGCTACCGTTGACAAAAGCGACCGCCTGCACTGAAGGCGGCTCCTGTTGTGGCGCCTCCTTGCAACCCAAGACAAAGAATCCCAATGCAAGGCACAAAATGATTGTATAGTTTCTAATCCAAGTGCCAAGCCTTGATTTTATCCCTTTTTGCAGCATCTTATAGGCGACATTATACTACATTTCATTCAGGATACTAATCGCTTTCTTGGCTGCATCTCTCTTGGAGCCTTTCTTGCTGTTGCCTCTCCCCTCGCAAATGAAACTCCCCATTATGTAAAGGGCGACGAAGAACTTGGTCTGGTGGGGGGGACCGATGCTGGGAAGGAATTTATACTCCGGAGCGGTGTCGAATTTATGCTGAACTAGTTCGTAGAGCAAGGAGATCTCGTCCTTTTTCGGCGCTCCCCTAGCTGGGGATTTGAACTCCTGGTTGAAGATATGTTTGATGACCCTTCGAGCCGCCCTGCTTCCGCCATCGAGAAAGACCGCCCCAATAACAGCCTCGACCGTGTTTGCCATGATGGAAGACTTATTCCTTCCATTGGACATCTCCTCTCCCTTGCCGAGCACTAGATACGAGGCGAGATCCAGCTCGGCAGCCTTCTCTTTCAGGGCAACCGTGGAGACTATATTGGCTCTGCGCTGGGTCAGGTCGCCCTCATTCTCGGTAGGATAAAGCTTGAATAAAAGCTCGCTGGCGATGAAGCTGAGTACCGCATCGCCCAGGAATTCCAGGCGCTCGTTGCAGGATAGGTTCATCCCGTTTTGCTCATTGGCATAAGAGGAGTGAGTCAGCGCCTCCTTGAGGTAATCTATATCCTTAAACGTATAGTTCAGTTTCTCTTGAAGCTGATTCAGCTTGTCATCAGTAAGCATATTGCTCATAAGGCTCTAAGCCTCGAATCGTTTTAATACCAGGCATCCATTGGTGCCCCCGAATCCAAAGGAGTTCTTGAGCATGTAGTTGATCTTATGTTCCCTTGCTTTATTGGGCACATAGTCGAGGTTACAATCCGGATCCGGATGTTCATAATTTATCGTGGGGTGAAGAATTCCTTGATTCATGCAGATTATAGAAGCGATGGTCTCCACGGCCCCGGCAGCTCCCAGCAGATGTCCAACCATGCTCTTGGTTGAGCTTGCCGGTATCTGGTAGGCTCTATTGCCGAATAGCCTTTTTATCGCATCGGTCTCGGTCTTGTCATTAAGCGGTGTCGAGGTGCCGTGGGCATTGATGTAGTCGATCTTATCGATCTCGATACCGGCGTCGCTCAAGGCTTCTTTCATGCACAGATAGGCTCCCTCTCCCTTTGGACAGGGGGCTGCTATATCGTATGCATCAGCGTTTGCCGCATAGCCGATGATCTCTGCCAGAATGTTTGCTCCTCTTTTATTGGCGTGATTATACTCCTCGAGCACCAGCGTTCCAGCTCCCTCCCCCATGACAAACCCATCGCGCAGCTTATCAAATGGGCGACTAGCCTTTTGTGGCTCATCGTTTCGGCAGGAAAGCGCCCTCATAGAGCAGAAGCCAGCAAGCGCAAGAGGTGTGATCGTCGCCTCGCTCCCCCCTGCGAATATCACATCAGCCTTGCCGCTGCGAATTGCGCGATATGCTTCACCGATGGAATGAACACTGGCTGCACAGGCAGTGGAATGGCAAAGATTGGGTCCCTTTGCGTTAAGCTCGATGGCTACATTCCCCGCAGCCAGGTTGGGGATAGCCGATGGGATTAGAAAGGGGCTGACACGACGCGGTCCCTTGGAAAGGAGGATATCCCTTTGTTGTTCGATCATGTCCAATCCACCGATTGCCGAGGCTATATAAACCCCTACTCGCCGAGCCTTGTCTTCATCTATGATCAGTCCGCTATCGCCAAGAGCAATCTTGGAGGCAGCTATAGCCAACTGGATGAAGCGTGCCATCTTGCGGATCTGTGCGCCATCAATAAATTCCTCGGCAACGAAGTCCGGCACCTGGGCAGCCATGCGCGATGAAAAAGCGCTTGCATCGAACTTATCGATGCTGGTTACGCAGCTTTTCCCCTCCAAGATACCACTGGCGAGTCTATCGGTGCCAATGCCAAAGGGAGTAATTGCCCCCATGCCGGTTACTACAACCCTGATACCTTCAGCCATTACTCGATATGGTTGATTCTGCTTAGTAGGGAATTAGATCTGATCAACAATAGCTGTTCAGATGATATTGCCTGATATATTGAAAGCCACCATTTACGAGGTCTTCTTTACCAGGTAATCGAGGGCGTCCCCAATGGTTACGAACTTCTCGGCATCAGCATCCGGGATCTCGATATTGAAGCGATCCTCAAAGGCGACTATGAGATCGACTATATCGAGCGAGTAAACATTGAGGTCATCCTTGAAGGTGGAGCTTTCCTTTATCTCCGACTTGTCTTTCTTGAGCTTCTCGGAGATGATCTCTCTCATGATCTCGAGTATCTCATCCCTTGTCAATTCAAGCCCTCCAACTTTTTTTGATAGTTAATCATCAACTTAACATCACAAACAATATTTGGCTTATAGCCAAATGTCAAGATATGCTCCATCGAACTTCCCTTGAAATTATCGCATTGATTGAATATCTTATCAATAAAAGTTTAATCATACGCATCTAGGCTATGAACAACCTTCAGCAATACAAAGCAGATGAACAGGCAGACTGACTTATACGAAAGGAAAAAAGCCAGGTTAGGACCTGTTATCATGCTATCAATCCTGTTTTTCGCTTTATGGCTGACTGTCTCACTGTCCCAGGAGAACGCAAGCCCTTACCCTCGTTATGTTGGAGACAAGCTATGCAAGATCTGCCACCTTCGCACCTACCGCTCATGGAAGCAGACCAGGCACTTCTACGCCTTCAACCTGCTCAAGCCAAAACAACGTGCTAATGCAGAATGTCTCGGCTGTCATGCCACCGGTTACGGCAGGTTCGAGGGGGTCGGGTGCGAGGCGTGCCATGGAGCGGGAAGCCTTTATGCCAACCTTAAGGTGATGACGGATGTGGATAAGCGCAAACAGTTGGGATTGATCATGCCTGGTAAGGCTACCTGCCTCTCGTGTCATAATCCAGCTTGCGAGCACTTCGAGGATTTCGATTACGATCAGGCTATCACAGACGGCGTTCACCAGGTCTTCGATATTCAGATCAACCTAAGCCCCTATTTTGATATGAATTATAGCCTATAGCCCGGCTATCTTTTTCAAGCCACACAGCAGGACTCCCCTGCCTAGCAGCTTGACCTTGCAATACTGCCGCAAGGTTAGAATAAAACAGCGATTCTTGCAGAAACCTCCTGATAGATAAAGCTCTGCAGGCTGCCCGGCGAAGTGCCAGACATTTCGCACCAAGCCATGAATGAACCTGACAATCCCCTCCTGGGGGGTCCCGCCTTGTGCAACCGTCTCCATTATATGCTCCATGCCAAACACACCGCAGGTTACCGGGAACCACCGCTGCGACGGCTTGAGCTTATCATAGTCGATATCATAGTACTTACCGAGCATCTCCAAGGTGGCGCCGGTCGAGGAAGCGCAGGCTGTGTTCCAATCCAATCTTACTATGTGCCCATGGCTAAAGACCACCAGTTTCGTATCCCTTGCGCCTATATCTACCACGGTGAAGTCAGGCTTGGCTACCAGTGCCTTTGCGCCATAAGCAAGCGCGACCAGCTCGTTCTCATAGCGCTGGCAACTTAGCCTACCCGTGTGCCCAGTGGCAAGATCGAACCTTCTATGATTGGTCGAGATCAACCTCTGGGTAGATATGATCTTGAAGCCCCTGGACTCGGTATCGAGTATCTTTGCCCAGGCGCTTCCGCAATCGGCTAATAACATCGTATCCTTTATCCAAGCCTGAGAAATGCTTCTATCTTGGCAAGCACACTTCGGTTTGCCCTGCCGTGGCAGTCTATGTATATCCCGCGGTGCTTCTCGGCGAGATACTTGGCAAGCTGGTTCTTAGCACAGAACGATTGGGCATAGAAAACTATTGGAATATCCGAAGGTACATCGATCTCCAGCTCCAAATCAGCAGGTCGTCCCGCCTCCACGCACCTGGTCCATCCATAGACATGAGCAGTTGGCGGGAACAGATCCAAGATTGCCATGTCATGGGGAGGAACGCCCCAGAATCCACAAGTCGGCTCGCACTGCTCGTATTTTTTTTCATTAGGTCTTATCACCGTCTCCATTATGCGATCCACCTTCTCACCCAAGGGGAGATTGGAGGTGCTGATGGTTATCTCGCGGTGTTCGCTGCCTGAGATTCGAGGTTCAAGCTTCGATGTTCGATATTGGCTGTTAGTATTATCTTGCACCTCGAACTGGGAAGCGTCTGTAGATATCCTGGTCTCAATTATCCTGAAGCCCATGTCTTTCAATACCAGGGCAGCGAAGCGCCCCTGGTCGCACTTCTCCTCGCCGACCGAGGCGATGATAAGCTCCAGCGAATCCCGATAGTACAACGCATTGTTGATGATATTATGTATAATCTGGCAGTAAACATCGGGCAGGATGCCTGCTTGGGGCGCTCCCAGGTCAAGATCGAGATCCAGGAACTCAAGGGCACAGCGCTGCTGGTAGTATCGGATCACATCATGAGGTGGCGCTCCCCAGTACCCGATATACTTTATGCCAGGTTTTACAGCCATGCTTAATATTTAATGTTAATAGATCGGTTGTTCAAATCTTTTGGTAAGTTCTGGCTATCGTGGCGGTGGTGTGGCTATTGCCACGCTTAAGCGACGCTTGTCCTCGCTCAGGGGACATAGCTGCCTTGGCTCGACTAGATAACTGAATTTCAGGCGTATTATGTAAGCTCCGGGATTGCGCAGCTCATCAGGCAGCTTAATCTCATATCTCTTCCACCCGCGCCCTAGTGGTATGCTGGCAAACATACCATCTTGATAATAGAACTTGACATACTGCTCGCCCTTATCGAGATCGACCAAGGGAAGCATGTAAAGCTCAAGCATCGATGGCTTATCCCTGCCTACAATCAATCCGATCCAGGCTTCTGTGTCGGTGCTCCAGGTGTAAGCCAGGTTGAGGTCGGCGTAGAACTCCGGCTGATCCCAGGCTCGTAATCTTATAAGCCGGCTTCGTTCAATCGGCTTTAGTTGCCCAAGCTCAAAGATCTCCATATCTTGTAGGCTGGTGTGCCTGAGAAAGGGAAGCTGATCCAGGGCAGCGACCGTTGCCGTAAAGTCATCAGCACTCAGAAACCTCCTATGCACCGCGATATACTTGATATCGAACAGCCTGGCAAAATAGGGAAGCTCTTCTGCAAGAGAGATGTGCTGCGGCAAGGTGCCTCCGCTGTAAAACCAGCGCAGGATAGGCTGTGTCTCCAGGGGCTTGATATATGCCTGCGGGGTTCGTGCATGATATCCAGCCAGAAGTTTGCCCCCATGAAATGTCTGGTTTAGCTGGTATTGCCGCATGTTTGGATCCAGCGGGATATCGACCCATGAGCCTTCTTGAGCATCCTGGTAAACCGCCTCGTTTTCGATAAAATGCGCCTCTTGAAGGCATAGTGGAACCGGTAAATGATCCAACAGCAGGGCAAGGCAGATCACACCTAGGATAATCCATTGCCTATGTTTTATCAGCCAGGTCATACCGGCTCCCGCTAGCAGCGCCAATGCTAGCAAGGCTATTATCGCCATCCTGGCAGGCGCTCTGGCGCCGGCAGCGAGTGGATTGTCCAACAAGAATCGATAGGGTATGCCTAAGATATGCGATAAAATCGGGATATCCCTTCCCATGAAAGCCGGCTTTGGTCCCAAAGAAAGCAGACCGAAGAAGATAGCAATAAATGCAAGGTAGCCTCTTTTCGCCACCGCTCCCTTAAGCAAGGCGATGCCTGCCAAAGCCAATAGGGGCAATCCAAGGTAAACCGACTGCTCCACCAGGTTACCGTTCATTCTGCCATAAGCCGCTGAAGATACTTTACTAAACATCGGCGACAAGGGGGACGGAAGCAGGTATGCGATGATATCCGCCGAATAATCCCTGATCTCTGCCTTGGTTGTAATCGGGGAGGCGCCGCCGGCAATCGCCCTGAGCACACCAAAGAGCGGGTAGGACAAGAGGATTAGTGCCACAAATAAAACCATCGCAAGCCTTGAAGCCGTATCCTTGATCCCCTGCCAGGATGGGCGCATCGTAAACAGCGCTGAAATGATGACCATCATGGCGCCATATAGTCCATAATACCAACTGGTCAGCGCGTTTATGCCTAATACTGCGCCACAAGCCGTTCCCAGCCATAATCCCCCTTTTTTAAGATAAATTAACATAAGTAGGATCAAAAGCGGTAACCATTGAACACCGGCGATATTGAGATGACTCTGGGCATGGATGAGGTGGAACTGTGAAAAATCGAATAAAAATGCTGCCACAAGGGCAGCGAGCGTGGAAAGACCTAGATGCCTTGCCAGCAAATAGCAGGTTAATCCTGCCAGAACGAACCCACTTAATAGCAGCAGATTATAAGCCATTATCGGCGATGTGATAAGCAGCATGGGAAACGCAGCCAGGCAGTGCGCCAGGCTGAGCGTGTGCAAAGAAAGATCAGCTCCCAGGGGATAAAATATGTACCTGGTAGATAGTATATCCCCACCACTTTTTATGGCTTCGCTGGTTACCCATAGATTCCAAATAAAAAGCGGGGCATCGCAAGCTAATCCATTATCGAAAGCACCCAGATCGGCATAGCAATGACCCATTACTCCAAGCAAGGGCGCAAAATACATGGCTGTAAGTAGCATAAATAATAAAATAACCCCTGCTATCAGCCAAGGCTTCATTGAACGCTTGAAGTTAAAGTGCTGCTCCAAATGCTTTATATATTATTTTAGTTATTAAAGTCCCAGGTGAAGGCTATGCAGCACCAGTGCCTTTTTTGTTGAATCACCGGTGCTGAAATCATCCTGTAGGCTAATCTCCAGAAATGTCGGTGTCGAGTCGGTGCGCAGCGGAATGGTTGCCATGTACTTGTTCACCCCTGCCTGCTTGTAGTCTGCTGGATATCGAAAGAGATCATAAGCCAGCGATGCCCTCCGATGAGCGATCTGGTCCGGTTTTTCGATGAATTCCATGTTTCCTTCGGCTGTATCCTTTCCTGCCCTGAGATGATATTCGCTAGTTTCCCCTCGCAAGTATCGCAGCTTGATCGATGCCAATACCTCATTTTGCTTTACATCACTCGAGTTGACCAGGTAACTGACTACATGTATGCGCCGGTATCTTGTCTTCAGCCTCCCGAAGAGCTCGGAGATACGAAGCGCCACGCTCGGCTGGCTGGCGGTTAATCGGATTGGCAGAGGCTGTTGTTGCGCGCTGAGCCAGGTTCGAGGCAGCTCAATGAGCGGCTCTTTTACGATCTCCACGCGATGGATAAGAAGATCAGCTCCGCTTCCCCAGCCTTGGATAACCACCTTATCAAGCTTCTCGGCTCTAGGAAGGTCGAAGGTTGCCAGGTAGATATTTGCAAGAAAGCGAACCTTCAATTGTGTATCCTCCTTTATCCTGCTTGAGAAGACGGTTGGCATCTTGTGTTTTATCACCCTGGAGACATCGGGGCGCTGGTATGCCCATTCTGCGGTCTCGATACCTGCCCGGATCGGATAGATGATCTCCCTGTTATCAACGGTTAGCGCCTTTATCTTTGCCACCAGGGTGCCCTGGGTAAGCTCCACCGAGTTTGCCATGTTTGATGCCAGTCTGATCGAATTAACGCTTTCACCCTTGCTTGTCTCCAATACAAGCTGTTCATCGGTTATGGTTGCAGCGCGATTGCCAGGAAGCGCAAGCACCTCGCTGGGACTGCCAGTAAGCAATGCTCCGCCGATGATCAGAAGCAATACAAAGGTGGTGCCGGCAATGACTACATCGAGATTCTTGATCAAGAAGCTATCGAGATCGATACCTGATATGCCCTGATCGGATGATCTATACGCAATCCATAGCCCAGCCAGCACTATAATAGCAAGGTAGATAAAATTTGCCGACCAGTTGCTAAGCGGGATAGCAAAGAACGAAGGCATGTATAGCCTGATGGCTTCATTCATCGGTGCCAGCAGGTACTCCCAGACCTGTGCGGGGGTTGAAAATGCCAGCCTACCAGAGATATCATAAGCATCGCTGATGATCTGAAGCAAATAAACCCCCTGCAAGACAACCGATAGACCTAGAATTATAGCTCCCAAATAATTGCGCAGATACTTTAGTCCAAGCCCAGCAATAGCCAACATCAACGGACAAAGCGGAATGATAAAAGAAAATGGGGTGATGATGCTGGTTACCGGTGCATAAAATGCGCTCTGTAATAGAATGAAGAACAGGATGAAAATGGAAATCAATATCGCATTTTCTCGATCTCTTCGCCAAAGAATGCTTATCCCGGCAGTAAAGAATATGGCTATTGGAAAAAAGGCTAAAAGACCGAAGTTACTATCGATGAACCAGCCTATAAAATGGGCTGCCGCAATATCGAGAGGCTTGGTGTCTATGCCTGCCATCAACGTAATGCGACCCACTATATAGACAATTACTGCTGCAAGTGTAATCAGTTGCATCCTGCGTGCAAGCGAGAAACTATAGATATCATCGAGAAACAGCACGCACAAGAAGAATCCCAGGAAGATAATCTCCATGTTTTTTACAGCAGCGGGTGCCAATCCAAGATAGATAACAAAGGTAGCTATCTTCAACATCGGGTTGTGGCGGTGAAACAAGAAAATATTGAATAAAAAAACTATCAGTACGGATTTTATGAACAATATATTGTCGAATGATATCAAGAAAAGCGCCGGAGAGCCTAAAAGAAAAAGCACCAGGTAAAGAGTTACTTTGCGATGCTCGAGCAGGTTAAGATAAAATGAGCTGGCAGCTAAAATAATTAAAAATGCGAAAGGCAATGATATAAAATGAAAAAACCTGTCAGCCTTGAATAAAAAAAATAGATCCACATCCAGCAGCCAGATAAAGCTGAAGGTGTAAAGCAAGAGCCGAAAGTCCTTTAACGAGATATCCTCCAGGTTTACATGCTGAAGACAAAGCCTCCAATAAAGGATACATCTAACGATAAGTGAAAAAATTAAAAACAGATTGAATACCTCTACTCCCAAACCAGTCAAAGGAAAGACAATAATGAGTATAAAAAATGGTAAAAATAACAGGTAGCTATATGAATCGCCCCTGCTAAGGCACTCTTCGAGCTTTTCCTCGCTCAGCAGACCGAATTTATATGTAGAATAATACAAGGCGGTGATGCTCAGGAAATGAACCAAAGTAATCACCGAAAGTTGTAGCGCACGCGCGGCAAGAGCTTCAGAACGGCTGTGCGAGGCGAGAATATAGACGGCAACAGCGCCTAAAAGAGCTGCCACTGCTGTAATGATCATGTATGATCTCAGCCTGGTCGATATGCTGGGCATCGCGTATGAAAACTATCATAAGCCCCTAAACAATGCAATTGATAGTATCCGGCTCGTCATTACATCGCCTTTCGCATCTCCTCGAATTCACGATCGATCTCCCCGGGTGGCTCGGTGAGAAGCGATACGATAATTATAGCGCCAAAAGCTACGAAAAATCCAGGCACTAAGCCATAAACCAGCTCCTTGAGCACATTGATGTTCTGCCACACGATATAAGTCGCAGAGCCGATAACCATACCAGCAAGCGCCCCCCACTTGGTGGTGCGCTTCCAGAAACAACTCAAAATCAATAGGGGACCGAATGATGATGCTAGTCCGCCCCAGGCATAAAGTACCAGCCAGAACACAAGTCCCTTCTCATCATCGGGATCTTGGGTCAGGGCTAAAAGCACCGCAATAACGCCTATTCCAAGTGTGAATAGCCGGCTTGCTAGCACCATGGTCTTATCGCTGAACTCCTTGCCGAGTAGCTTATGAAAGATGTCCTGAACTAATGTCGTGGAGCAGATAAGTAGCTGCGAGTCGGCAGTGGACATAATAGCAGCCATTGCAGCAGCAATAAGGATGCCCACCAGCCACTCCGGCAACAGAGCCTTTGCCATCAACGGGAAGATATGCTCCGGATCGGTTATCTCCTGGGTGATGATGGCTTTGGCGCTCAAGCCGATGAATACGGCGCCATAAGCAGCCAGTATGATCCAGGCTACGGCGATAAGCCCGCCGACACGCACCTTCTTGGGATCTTGAATCGCCATGTATCGAGTAACCACATGCGGCTGCCCCGGGTAGCCAAGCCCGATAGCCAACATGCCGATGATGAATGTAGCCAACTCCAAGCCATGCTTGCCTGCCTTGACCGAGAGGTGGGTGGGCATGATGCTCCCCACCTGGTCGAGCATACCACTCCAGCCCCCCAGATGTATGATTCCAAGGGTCGGCAGAAGCACCAGGGCGAATACCATTAGCAGCCCTTGTACCAGGTCGGTGAAGGCCACGGCGAAGAATCCGCCCATGACCGTGTAGAACAGTATGACTGCCACGCCGATGAAAAAAGCCAGGTAGTAATCCATCTCAAAAGTAACATGCAGAGCCTTTGCCGAGGCGATGAACTGTGCAGAGACATAACTGGTGGTGAATACGATAAGTAAAATGGCTGCCACGATGCGTAAGAGCTTGCTTTTCTCATCGCGATACCTTGCTTCGATAAAATCAGGAAGGCTAAGCGCCTTGTAGTGGGCGGTGAACTTGCGCAGCCGCCAGGCTAAGGCGGTCCAGTTGAAGAAAGTGCCTATTACGCAAGCAAGCGCAGGCCAGATGGCGCCGAGACCGTTATTGAAGCCCTTGCCAGGCATCCCCAGGATCATCCATCCGCTCTCAGAGCTTGCCTTCTCAGAGATGGTCGCTACCCAAATTTTAAGCCTTCTCCCAGCGAGTACGAAGTCATCGAGCTTCTTGTTAAGATTATAGGTCAACAAGCCAACAGCTATAAGAAAGACAAGGTAGATGATAAAGGTGGTTAGCATTATACCCATACTACTCATCCCCCTTTTTTTTGATGTAGAAGACGATGATGCCGGCTAAAAGCACCAGCGGAGGAACGATAGTCCAGAAGTAATCCCAAAAGCTCATTGTACATATCCTCCCCTCATAGTTCATAGTAATGATAAATCAATAAAAAAAGAAGTTCAAGGTTACCGACCAGTCAGGATGTCTTGTTACGAGAATAAGCCACAGAGGGCACAGAGGAACACAGATTAAGTTCAAGGTTTGAAAGTGAAATATGCTTTTAACACCAAGACTTAATATCGTTTTGGTGGATATCAAAAACATGGAAATGTTAGACAAGATGCGGAAGAAACCGCTTAAATTCAGGAAGTTGCAGGGCTTATTGGAGGAGTACAATCTGGATGTACGAGGTCTAT